>CAIFEB010000004.1 GCA_903789375.1 uncultured Eggerthellaceae bacterium
GCCCCGCGCAGCGCGAGCGTCGAGATGGCGCCCACGACGACCCACCAGTCGGCCGTCTCCACCGTCTCAAGCTCGTACGGGAGCTTGCGCTGGTCGATATAGCGCAGCTGCGCGCGCCCGTCGTCTCCGCGCACGAGCTCGATGGTGCGCGGCAGCCGTTCCATATGCAGTTCGAAAGGGTTGGTGCCCATATCAGTCCTCCTTGGTCGCATCCATTATAGAGGTTGCCGGCGCTATCGCCTTCCTTGACATTTCCCGGCGCTCACCTAGGATTTCTAAGCAGACGGAACAACCGCGCGCACGGCCCGCCGCAAAGTGGGAACGCGCCGCGCCCGACCTCGATGGGAAGAAGCGACCATGACCATCCACACCAGCGTGACCGAGCTCATCGGCAACACTCCGCTGCTCGAGCTGACCAACTACGAGAAGAACCACGCGCTCAACGCGCGCATCGTCGGCAAGGTGGAGTCCTTCGAACCGGCCGGCTCGGTGAAGGACCGCATCGCCCGCGCCATGATCGAGAAGGCCGAGGCCGCCGGTGAAATCGACAAGGACACCGTGTTCATCGAGCCGACCTCGGGCAACACCGGCATCGGCCTGGCGTCCATCGCCGCTGCGCGCGGCAACCGCCTCATCATCACCATGCCCGACACCATGTCGGTCGAGCGCCGCAACCTCATGAAGGCCTACGGCGCCGAGCTCGTGCTCACCGACGGCTCCAAGGGCATGAAGGGCGCCATCGCCAAGGCCAACGAGCTGCACGAGCAGACGCCGAACTCCTTCATCCCCGGCCAGTTCACCAACCCCGCCAACCCGCAGGCCCACTACGAGACCACCGGCCCCGAGATCTGGGACGGCACCGACGGCAAGGTGGACATCTTCGTCGCGGGCTTCGGCACGGGCGGCACCGTGTCGGGCGTCGGCAAGTACCTGAAGGAGCAGAACCCCGCCGTCAAGATCGTCGCCGTGGAGCCGAAGGGCTCGCCCGTCGTGAGCGAGGGCCACGCTGGCGCGCACAAGATCCAGGGCATCGGCGCCGGGTTCGTCCCCGAGACGCTCGACCAGTCCGTGCTCGACGAGGTCATGGCCATCACCGACGAGGAGGCGTTCGAAGCCGGCCGCGAGATCGCGATGAAGGAGGGCCTGCTCGTGGGCATCTCCTCGGGTGCCGCCGTGGCCGCCGCGCGCAAGCTGGCGGAGCGCCCCGAGAACGCCGGCAAGCTCATCGTCGTCGTGCTGCCGGACACCGGCGAGCGCTACCTGTCGACCGCGATGTTCGACTTCTAAGGCGATTGCGGATTCCCTCATGCCGTGCCCGACCGCACGGCGGATCAACCCGCACGCTGGAGGCCCGAGGGCGCAGCTCATACGTCCCCGGGCCTTTTCCCTGTATGCGCCGCCCGAGCGGGCTGCGCCGGCGGCTGCGTCCTACTCGCAACGAGCGGGACCTTGCCAGGGCGTATGCAAGCATCCGAACGAGGGGAGAGATAAAGGGCGCTCGCTCCCACCGGCCCCCGTCGCCTGGACGCACGCGACCGCTCGCGCGCTTGGCGTTCGCACGCACATCACAACCCGATGGCAGACGGCGCGGCGCTCTCGCTGGTCGCGTGCGCTGTGCTATCATGCTCCTTAAATCCTAGTAAAGTATGGGCGATTAACGCCCCGACGAAGTGAGCGCCTATGAAGATTTCTACGAAAGGCCTCTACGCCGTCAGGCTCATGCTGTACCTGACCGAGCGCGGCGAGGCGGGCCCGGTGTCGCTGAAGGAGATTTCGGACACCCAGCACATTTCCAAGAAGTACCTCGAGCAGATCACGCCGAGCCTGACGGCGGCCAAGCTGCTGCGCAGCGTGCGCGGCGCGCAGGGCGGCTACCGTCTGGCGCGCTCGGCGTCCAAAATCACCGTCTACGACGTGCTGTCCGCTACCGAGGGCAGCGTGTCGCCGGTCAACTGCATCGAGAACGGCGAGCTGTCGTGCACCATGCCCGCGCCCTGCCTCGAGGCCAACATGTGGCGGGGGCTCGACCGCGTCGTGCACGACTATCTGGCCGGCATCACGTTGCAGCAGATCGTCGACCGCGAGTCGGCCATCGCCGCCGACAGCTACTCGATCTAGAAGGACCGCCATGGACGAAACTCCCTCCGCGCCCGCTGCCTCCGCACCCACCGGCGGGCAGGACGCCGCCGCTGCCACCTGCCCGCTTGCCGACGAGATGCTCACCGGGCGCCGGCCCGTCATCGGTATCGTCCCGACGCTTCTGCCCGAGCAGGACACGCTGCACATGCCCAACCGTTACGCCAACGCGGTCATCGCAGCCGGCGGCGCTCCCATCGTGCTGCCCCTGACAAACGACATCCATGTCTACGAGACGCTGTTTCCGCTGATGGACGGCTTCCTCCTGTCCGGCGGGCAGGACATCGACCCCGACCAGTACGGCGAGGCGCCCCAGTCGCCCAAGCTGAGCGAGTTCACACCGACGCGCGAGGAAGTCGAGTGCCTCATCCTGAGCTACGCGTACCGCTACGACGTACCGGCGCTCGGCATCTGCCGCGGCATGCAGATGATGAACGTGTACTTCGGCGGCACGCTGTACCTCGATCTGGCCGACCAATTCGCGGGACACCGCCATGCGCACCTGGGAACGGTTGTCAACCACGCCCAGAAGAGCGACTACAGCAAGCCGACGCACTTCGTCGACATCGTGCGCGCGTCCAAGCTCTACGACATCCTGGACACCGATCGGCTCGCCACCAATTCGATGCACCATCAGGGCGTGCGCGAGGTGGCGCCGCTCATGCGGCCCGCCGCCTACGGGCCCGACGGCCTGGTCGAGGCGATCGAGGTGCGCGACCGCACGTTCATCCTGGGCGTGCAGTGGCACCCCGAGTTCTTCGCGGGGAACAAGAGCATGGGATGCCTGTTCACACAGCTCATTATGGAGGCGGCCCGCGCCCGCGCAACCGGCCGCGCCGGGTCGGTGTGCCGGCTGTGCGCCGACGACCTGGGGCTCGACCACGATGGAGAGGCCATGAGCGATGGCTTCGAATAACGCATCCGCGCACGCGGAAGCCGCCCTGTCCGGTGCGCATCCCCGGGCGCTTGCGGCCATGTCGGGCGGGGTCGACAGCTCGGTAGCGGCGTATCTGCTGACTGACCAGGGCTTCGAAACCGAAGGCGTCACGCTCAAGCTGTTCGAGAACGAGGATGCGTGCCTCGCCTCGTCGCGCGTGTGCTGCTCGCTCAAGGACGCCGAGGAGGCGCGGCAGGTGTGCCTGACGCTCGGCATCCCGCATTTCGTATACAACTTCACGCGCACGTTCAACCACGACGTCATCGACCGGTTCTGCGACGGCTACCTTGCGGGTGAAACGCCCAACCCGTGCATCGACTGCAACCGCTACGTCAAGTTCGCCGCACTTCAGCAGCGCCGGCGCGAGCTGGGCTACGACTACGTCGCCACCGGCCACTACGCGAGGCGCGCCTTCGACGAGGAGACGGGGCGCTATCTTCTGCTCAAAGGACGCGACGCCAACAAGGACCAGAGCTACGTGCTGTTCCACCTGACGCAGGACACGCTCGCGCACATGCTGTTTCCGCTCGGCGAGCTGACGAAACCCGAGGTGCGCGCCATCGCCGCACGTCAGGGGTTCATCAACGCGAACAAGCCCGAAAGCCAGGACATCTGCTTCGTGCCCGACGGCGACTACGCGACGTTCATCGGGAAGCGGCGCGGCACGGCGTTTCCGCCCGGCGACATCGTCGACCGCGCGGGGCACGTGCTCGGGCGGCATCGCGGGCTCATCCACTACACCGTGGGACAGCGCAAGGGCATCGGCGTGGCCGCGCGTGAGCCTTTGTACGTGTGCGCGAAGGATGCTGAGCGCAACCTTCTGGTCGTGGGAACGGACGCCGAGACCCGCTGCACGGGCGTCGTCGTGCGCGACGTCAACCTCATCGCGCTGGCGGAGCTTTCCGGCCCCGTGCGCTGCGAGGTGAAGACCCACTACCGCCAGACGGCGCGGCCCGCCGTCGTCACGCCGCGCGAAGACGGCGGCGCGACCATCGCGTTCGACGAGCCCCAGCGCGCCTGCGCCCCCGGTCAGGCCGCCGTTTTTTACCAGGGCGACGTCGTCGTGGGCGGCGGCACGATCGAGAGCGTGCAGGGGCTCGGCGCGGGCTGCTAGCAAAGCGCCGTACGCCTAAGGGCGAGGCAGGCAGCGTCTCGCCCGATGCGAGCCGCGCACGCAGCATCCTCCCATCAGCGCGGAGGCCGTCGACAACCACTCGGGTGCTGGGCACAATCCGCTAGCGCGCCGCCCCGCCAGTCGCACCGTTTTCCTGAAGACCGTCGATGCCGAGCACTTCGAACAGCTCCTCGCGCGAATGGATGCCGAACTTCTGGTAGATATGGCGCACATGCGCCTTCGCAGTGCCGTTGGCGATGTAAAGCTCGTGCTCGATCATGCTCACCGTCTTATGCTGCGCGAGCAGGATGAGTACCTCGGTCTCGCGCGAGGTGAGTCCGAACTGCTTCGCGAGCAGCTCGCACCGGTCGACGATCTCCTGTTTGCGCACCATACCGTTCTCCTCGAGTCCGGACTCGAGGAACGCCGCACCCCAGCGATTGCCCTGTTCCTTCTGCGACAGCATGAGGAACGTCCCCATCATCACCGCCACGATAGCGATGCCGATGGCGATCGTCGTACCCTGCACGGATCCCACTTGAATGAGCCCTCCGTACTCGTAGACGCATCGTCCCAAGAACATGAACACGAGCCTCAAGCTGCGCTCCATTCCGAACAGCCACACAGCCGACACTCCGTAGCGATAGCACAGGTTGCTGCAGAGCACCATGATGAGAATGCTGAACGCCGTGTATCCGCCGGCGACGCAGTACCCGCTGATCTGGTCGTCCGCGAACCCGAGCGCCGATATGAGAAACAGCGCCACAACGGTGAGCGGCAGCGCGAGCCGGCACAGGCTGTTGAAGTCGAACCGCTCGCGGTGCACCGAAACTCCGATGATCACGATGACGGCGACGACGAACGTCCCCGGTGACGAGTGAGGACCGAACAGACCGTTGTACGCGCTTGACTCGATGATGCCGTACGAGAATGCGTAGAACGCCATGAGCAACATGATCATCCAGGGAACCGAAATGCTCACCCATGACGACTGCGGTCGCTCCCCTTCGGGCACGACTTGGAACCCCTTACGCGCGCAAACGAGCGACACGATGGGCAGGATAGCCGTCAGCACGAACAGCCAGGGAAGCTTGAATCCCATGTACACATAGATGATGATCGCCCCCGCCGCGAGCGAGGCGGCATAGTAGAGCGTCACGCGAATGGGATTGAGACAGCCGTACAGCTCGCTCCAGATGAGGATAATGAGCCCCAGACCCAAGCCACCCGTCACCGATGCCGGGACGCTCAGCGGTGCCGACAAACTTGGATCGAAGAACGACACGAACAGCATGACCGTCGAAGCCACCATGAGCACGCCGCATACGATGAACAGCCAACGCTTTCGATACAGCGGGCCGATCCGCCGCGCGCACAGGACGAATGCGGACATCTCGATGACCGCCGTGAAATCAAACAGGTCGCGTGATTCGAGCGTAGCCATGGGAAAACCGACGAACGAACCGACGAACGTTATCTCGATCCACGCGCGGTACACTCCGAGTCCCAGAAAGACCACGGGTATCTGCACAAGCAGCCCCGCCAGCGCATGAAGGTTCGCAGAACCGACGACGCGTCTTCCTTCAGACGCTCCCGCACCCACTTGTTCCCCCTTGAAATTCGCCGCGCGCCCTCGTCCCCTCGATTGGCATCGCGGCATCCCTGTGGTTATTCTAGAGTAAACCCTGCCTGTCCGCAGAGCGACACCGTGAATCCATGTTCGCTCTTTTCCCTGGTCATAAGGGGGTTATTTGAAGGGGTTACGGAAATAGTCCCCCGTTTGCCGGGAAAAGTCGATGCAATCTCCCATTTGTGTAGATACCGTGAAGCTCGCAGATGGCACGCGGAACCCGCCGATCGGCACCGCCGCACGCATGAAGGAGAGCATGCTGCGAGCCATGCCGATATGCCCGGCTCCGTTTGCCCGAAGGGATGAAATGGGGATTTCGAAGGAAAGGTCGGACACCATGAGCAAGGAACTATCTCGTCGCGACATGCTCAAGTTCAGCGGCATCGCAGCCGCGAGCATTGCGGGCGCATCGATGCTCGCAGGATGCGGGTCGAAGAAATCGAGCGGCAAGCAGGCAAGCTCCGCATCGTCGTCGCAGTCGAAGACAACGGCAGCGGGCCATGAACGCTCAGGGTTGCCGAGCTTCCTCGAGAAGCCGGCGGAGATTACCGACATCAAGAGCACGAAGGACTACGACGTCGTTATCGTGGGCGCCGGCGCGGCGGGCATTCCCGCAGCCATCACGGCAAAGGAAGCGGGGGCGTCGGTCGCCGTCATCCAAAAGGAGAGCACGGCGATTTCGCAGGGAAACACGGCAACGGGCATCCTGCTCGACCAATCTGACCCGGCGGGTGTCGAAGCGGTCGTCTCCACGCTCCTGGCGAAGCACGAGTACCGCGCTAAACGCGAGCAAATCGAACTGTGGGCGAAGAACTCAGGCGAAGCCATCACCTGGCTGTACGGCATAGCGCAGGAAGTGGGCGCACAGGTTTCCGACACCACGGCGAAATGGACCTCCGGCATCAAAACGGTCAACGGCTACAGCATGGGGTACCTGTCGATCGATTTCGGGCCCAAGCCGTACAACACCGGCGACGGCATGCGCGCCCTCGCACAGTACGCCGCCGACAAAGGCGTCGACTTCTTCTATTCAACCGAAGCCAAACAGCTGGTCGGCGACTCGTCCGGCATCACCGGCGTCATAGCGAAGGGCTCCGACGGCAACATCAAGTTCACAGCGAAGAAGGGCGTCATTCTGGCAACTGGCGACTACCAGAACGACGATGAAATGGTGAACTACTACCTGCCCGACTTGAAGAACCTCGGCCGCAAGCAGACGAACAAAACGGGCGACGGACACAAGATGGCTATCTGGGCAGGCGGCGCCATGGAGGACATCGGTCACACGAAGATGCTCCACGACTTCGACGGCGGCCCGGGATCGATGTGCGATATGCCCTTCCTCGCCGTCAAGATGAACGGGACGCGCTTCTGCGACGAAACCTGCGGCATGTCCATCATGAATAACTACCTGCGCAGCGCCGACGACCAGGGCAACTACTGCCAGATCTTCGATGCGAACTACATGGACACGGCGGCGTCGTACCCCGGGAAGCTCGTCGACCCCGAAGGCATGAAGATGTACATGCCCGAAGAGCCCGGCGAGAAAAAAGGCGTCTACGAAGGACAGATCGCCACATTCAAAGCCGATACCCTCGAGGAGCTGGCAGGCAAGCTGGGCATCACCGATGCCGCGGCGTTCAAGAAGACGGTCGAGCGGTACAACGAGCTTGCCGCATCCGGAACCGACGATGACTTCGGCAAGCCGGGGAAGTTCCTTGCCCCCATCGACACAGCGCCGTTCTACGGTATCCACCGCCATGTGCGCGTGTCCGCCATCGTGTCGGGAGTCAACGTCAACGAGCATATGCAGGTGCTCAAAGACGGAACACAGGATCCGATTCCCGGACTGTTCGCCATCGGCAACACGGCGGGCAATTTCTTCTGCGGCGTTGACTACACCATGTGGATGCCGGGTCTCTCACTTGGACGCGCCCATACGCAGGGCTACGTGACCGGCAAGTACGTCGCCGGACTGTAGGCTCTTTACACCCCTACCCGGAAGCCGGGCGGTTCGCCCTCACGCACGTCCGGCTTCCCGCGAATGCTCTCATCAGGAGATGAAATGAACAGCACCGATACCGCCGGCGAAACGACGCCGGCACCCAAGAGGAAGGGAAAGAAAGGCATCGTCATCGGCATCGTCGTCGCCGTCATCGTCGTGGTTGGCATAGGCTTCTGGGCGTGGCACAACACGCCGGGTTTCTGCAACGCCTTCTGCCATTCGCCCATGGACCCGTACCTTCAAACTTACGAAGCGCAGTCCGGCACGCCGGCTACGGACAAGTACGGCCACGACGTCTCCAACGGAAGCGCGATGCTCGCCGTCACCCATCGCGAGGCGAACGTCGGATGCCTTGGCTGCCACGTTCCCACAACCAGTCAGCAGATTGCCGAAGTTCAGGAGGCCATCACCGGAGACTACTACGACCCCATCCCGGAGAAGACGATAAAGACGCTCATGGAGAACTCGGACCAGGCGTCCACCGACGAAGCAACGTTCTGTTTGAAGAGCGGATGCCATGCCGATGAGTCGGGTACGGAAATCACCTCGCACGAGCAGCTGGAGCAGGCGACTGCGAACCTTGCGTTCAATCCGCACGATACCCATCACGGTGCCATCGACTGCAGCAACTGCCACAAGTCGCATCGCGCTTCGGTGATGTACTGCACGCAATGCCACAGCGAAGCCGCCGCTTCGATGCCCGACGGATGGGTCGACTACACCACCGGACAGAAGCTCGGACAAGCAGCGTAAACGCATCCACCGCATACCGGATCGAGTCCGACAAAAACAGCCGCCTGCAACATTGCAAGGCGGCTGTTTTCTGCTGGGCGACGTCAACAGCGCCCAGCCCTGCTCGGACTGCTAGCGCAGCGTCACGCCTTCGGGCAGCGTGATCTTCGACAGGTCGATGTCGTCATCGTCGTCATCCGACGAGCGCTTCGCCTCGGGGCGCGGGGCGCGGCGCTCGACTTCCTCGCGGCCGAACACGCGCGCGAACGGCTCTTCGAACGCCCGCGGAACGGCGAACGCCACGGTGCCGATGGCGCCGGGATGCGCGTCGAGCCATTCCTTGAACAGCCCCGTGACCTGGCCGGGATCGAAGCCCTGGCGCCCGCAAGCGAACGCGCCCACGATGAGCGCCTCCACCCCGTTGGCCGCGGCGATGGACAGCAGCGTCTCGATGCGGTTCTTCAGGCATTCGTCGCATTCGGCCTCGGAGCGGTGGTTCTCAAGCGCGCGGGAGCGGTTGGGCTCGGGCAGCGCGATGACGTCGGCGCGGCGCACCTCGCCGTTGTGCGTGAACACGATGTCGGGCAGGTAGAGCGCGCGGTCGGTGAACAGCTGACCCGACGCGTAGCCGCGGTTGCCCGCATAGTACAGGCGCCGGCAACCCAAAAGCACCGGATAGAGGTTGCTGTCCGCGCAGAGCACCTGTTCGGGCCCGAAGGCGCCATCTTCGTACGAGCCGCCCGGGCGGGTGAACGAGCACGGGTCGACGACGCAGACCTTGCCCTCGACCTGCAGGGAGAATAGCTCGCGCGGAGCGAAACGCGTGGTCACGAACGTCTTCGTCTCCGAAAACGGCGCCTCGTGGAGCTCGAGCGAGCGCCCGTCACCATCCTCGTACACGTGCGCTGCGTCGATCGACGCGCGCGTGTCCGCCTCGAAGGCGCCCTTCATCAGCGCCAGATGACTCTGTGCCTCGGCCTTTCGCTGTTCGCGATCCATGCGGTCCTCCTTCGCATCGGTTCCTTCCCCGATTGTAGCCGTATCAGCCGAAACCCTCTCCGATGTAACCACAACGAAAAGGAAACGTCCGGTAAGCGCCATCGCGCGCACGCTCACATTCGGATATGAACGCAGGAAGCACCGACGCACCGTCAATCAACAGCAAAGCGCGCCCGACACCGACGTGCCGAGCGCGCTTTTGAATGACGTTCATGCTGATGGACGATGTTCATGCTGATGGACAATGTTCATGCTGAGGGGCGCAGGCCCGTGCGAGGCGAACCGCTTCCCACGGTTCGAACCACGCAGGGGCCGCATCCCATCGGCGGCGCGCCCGCTGCGGGAGCGCCGCCGAACCAAGCTGCGAAATGCGCCGTGCTATTCGGCGTCCTCGATGGCCGCCTGGGCCGCCGCAAGACGCGCGACCGGCACGCGGTACGGAGAGCAGCTGACGTAGTCCACGCCGATCTTGTCGAAGGTGTGGATGGAGTCGGGATCGCCGCCGTGCTCGCCGCAGACGCCGCAGACCAGGTCGGGGTTGCCCTTCTTGCCCAGCTCGACGCCCATCTTCACGAGCTTTGCCACGCCCGGGTCGATGGTCGCGAACGGGTTGTACGGCAGCAGCTTGTCCTGCAGGTACTGCGGGATGAACTCGCCTTCAACGTCGTCGCGGCTGAAGCCGAACGTCGTCTGCGTCAGATCGTTGGTGCCGAAGCTGAAGAAGTCGGCCTGGGTGGCGATCTCGTCGGCGGTGACGGCGGCACGCGGCAGCTCGATCATCGTGCCGACCTTGATCGTAAGCTCGACGCCCTCCTGCTCGGCAACCTCGGCAACCGTGTCCTCTGCGACCTTGCGCAGACGCGCAAGTTCCTTCACGGTACTGACCAGCGGAATCATGATTTCGGGCTGCGGGTCGAGACCCTCCTTCTTCAGGCGGGCGGTCGCCGTGGCGATGGCGCGGACCTGCAGGACCGGCAGAATCGGGTACACGATGCCCAGACGGCAGCCGCGCAGGCCGAGCATCGGGTTGGCCTCGGCGAAGGAGTCGATCTTCTCCATGAGCGCGCGCTTCTCGGCGATGACGGCCGCATCGGCGCCCTGCTCCTCGAGGTGGGCGATTTCCACATCGAGCGTGCGCGGGCTCTCGAGGAACTCGTGCAGCGGCGGATCGAGCAGGCGGACGATGACGGGCAGTCCGTCCATCGCCTTGAACATGCCGTAGAAGTCGCCGGTCTGCGCCTCGTAGAGCTGCTCGGCAGCCTTCTGGCGGATGTCCTCGTCATCGTTCAGGATGAACGTCTGGATGATCTGCTTGCGGTCGCCCAGGAACATGTGCTCGGTGCGGTCGAGGCCGATGCCCTCGGCGCCGAACTCACGCGACAGCTTGGCGTCGTCGGGGTTGTCGGCGTTGGCGCGCACGCCCAGGCGGCGGTACTCGTCGGCCCATTCGAGGATGGTGTCCAGGTCGCCGGTGAGCGACGGACGCACCAGGTCGACGGCGCCCAGCACGACGATGCCCGTCGTGCCGTCGATGGAGATGACGTCGCCCTCGTGCAGCACGACGTCGGTGCCGGCGACGGTGGCCTCCTTGCGGTCGGCGTCGATGTGCAACGCCTCGGCGCCGCAGACGCACGGCGCGCCCATGCCGCGCGCGATGACGGCGGCGTGCGAGGTCTTTCCGCCATGGGAGGTGAGGATGCCCTCGGCGGCGATCATGCCGGCCAGGTCGTCCGGCGTGGTCTCCCAGCGCACGAGCACCGTGTGACGGCCCTCGGCGGAAGCGGCGACGGCGTCGGCGGACGAGAACACGACCTCGCCCACGGCGGCGCCCGGCGACGCGTTCAGGCCGCGCGCCAGCACGTCGTAGTTGGCGTTGACGTCGAACTGCGGGTGCAGCAGCTGGTCGAGCTGCTCGGGCTCGACGCGGCAGACGGCCGTCTTCTTGTCGATAAGGCCCTCGGCCTCCATGTCGATGGCGATCTTGAGCGCAGCGGCGGCGGTGCGCTTGCCGACGCGCGTCTGCAGCATCCAGAGCTTGCCCTGCTCGATGGTGAACTCGATGTCCATCATGTCGTGGAAGTGGTTCTCCAGGATGCCGAAGACGTCCTCGAGGTCCTGGCCGGCCTGCTGCAGGCCCTCGACGTGCTTGAGCTCGGAGATGGGGCTGGTGTTGCGGATGCCGGCGACGACGTCTTCGCCCTGGGCGTTGACCAGGTAGTCGCCGTAGAACTCCTTGGTGCCGTCAGCGGGGTTGCGCGTGAACGCGACGCCCGTGGCCGACGTGTTGCCCTTGTTGCCGAAGACCATGCACTGCACGTTGACGGCGGTGCCCATGTCGTCGGAGATCTTGTTCTTCTTGCGGTACAGCACCGCGCGCGGGTTGTCCCAGCTGCCGAAGACGGCCTCGATGGCGAACTTCAGCTGGACCATCGGGTCCTGCGGGAACGCGACGGCGCCGTCGACCACAAGCTCGGGATGCTCTTCGGCCGAAACGTTCTGCGAGAAGATCTTCTTGAACTCGGCGACGAGCTCCTGCAGGTCCTCGGTCGTGAGCTCGGTGTCGTCCTTGACGCCGCGCTTGGCCTTGGCGGCGATGATGGCGTTCTCGAACAGGTCACCGTCGAGGCCCATGACCACGTTGGAGAACATCTGGATGAAGCGGCGGTAGGAGTCCCATGCGAAGCGGGGGTTCTCCGTCTGCTTGACCAGGCCGTTGATGGACTGATCGTTCAGGCCCAGGTTGAGGACGGTGTCCATCATGCCGGGCATGGAGATGGGAGCGCCGGAACGAACGGAGACGAGCAGCGGGTCCTCGGCATCGCCGATCTTCTTGCCGATGCGCTCCTCGAGGTCGAGGCGGTACTCGTGGATGGTGTCGAGGGCGCCTTCAGGCCAGGTGTTGCCCGCGTTGGAATACTCCATGCACGTTTGGCACGTGATGGTGAATCCCGGAGGCACGGGAAGGCCGATGTTGGCCATCTCGGCAAGGTTCGCACCTTTGCCGCCGAGCTGCGGCTTCATGTGCGTGTTGCCCTCCGTTACGTTGTTGCCCTGTGCGTCCTTGCCGAAGCGATAGACGCGTTTGACCTGTTCAGTCACCTTGTTCTCCTTAACGCTCTTGTTACAATCCAAGACACACGTTTCCGGCGCGCCCACGCGGCACGCGCAGCGCGAGCGAACCGTCGAACGTTCTAATGGTAACTCATGCAGTCCGCATAGATTACCCGGACGGCCGAAAATCCCGTGAAGGGACTGCGCGCAGCTCCCAGATGAGCAGGCACGGCGCGAAATCGAACGGCTGACGGGCTCGTTTTTTGAAGCGTGCGGGACCCGCGGCGCGCGCCTTTTCGGAGCTTTTTCGCGCGGCCGAACGGAGCGGGCAGAAGCCTCGCCGCCATCGCGCGGATCGGGACGTCTTCGCGAGCCGTCGATTCCGCGAAGACGGCCTGCGCTTGCAATGCGCGCTCCGTCTTGACGGAAACCGATGCTATCGAGGGTGTCTGAAAAGGCTCTGAATGTAAGAGCCTCGTAAAGCCGCAGGAGGTTCAGAGAGTTTTCAGCTCCGCGATACAATATGGACGGTGTTCACATTGGCAGCGTCTGTCCGACGCAGTAAACCCGCCCGGCGAATCCGAACGCGGGAACGCTCCGGGGAAGCGAACCGTCACAGGGACCCCTCCGGTAGAAGCGAATCGAGGAACCATGCAGATACTGATTGTCGAAGACGATGTCCGGCTCGCCAACGCGCTCGCGAGCATCCTTTCCGACAACGGCTACCTGACCGACGTCGTCTACGACGGCGAAAGCGGTCTCGACTACGCTCAGAGCGACCTGTACGACGTCGTCATCCTGGACGTCATGCTTCCCAAACGCGACGGCTTCTCGGTTGTGGAGCAGATGCGTCGGCGCAACATCTCCACGCCGGTGCTCATGCTGACGGCGCGCAGCACCGTCCCCGACAAAATCGAGGGGCTGGATTCGGGCGCCGACGACTACATGACCAAGCCCTTCTCCCCCGCCGAGCTGCTCGCCCACCTGCGTGCGCTCACACGGCGCCAGGGCCAGGTGGTGTTCGAGCGGCTCGAGATGGGCGACCTCGCGCTCAACCTGGAAAGCCACGACCTCGCCTGCGGCGAGAAGTCGATCAACCTGAGCTTCAAGGAGTTCGAGATCCTGCGCATCCTCATGGCCAACCGCGGCCAGATCGTCTCGAAGGAGCAGCTCATCGCCAAGGTGTGGGGCGTCGATTCCACCGCCATGGACAACAACGTGGAGGCGTACGTGTCGTTTCTGCGCAAGAAGCTGAAGTTCCTCGGGTCCGCCGTGCGCATCGAGACGGTGCGCAAAGTGGGTTACCACCTGGTCGAAGAATAGCCCCACGGAAGGACGCCCATGCCATCCCGCACCGATACCGAATCGATCAGCGCAGCCGACCACAAGATGTTTCGTCGCCTGCGCGCGAAGTTCGTCGCGATCATCATGGTCACCATGGTCATCGTTCTTGCGGCCATGTTCGCCGCCATCTGCTATTCGGAGTACCAGCGCAGCGTGCAGGCGGTCGCCGGGTCGATGCAGGAGGCCATCACGCACGCGGTGAAGCAGAACGACGAGAACGCCGGCAAGGGTAAGTTCGCGCCGCCCATGATCGGCGGCCACGACGGCGACAACGGCACGACGCCGGTCGCCGTGTACCTCATGGACGAGACGGGCGCGCTCGTCGTGCAGGAGGCGTCCACCACCGCCTCGCTTTCCGACTCCGTCGCCGACGAAGCCGCCAACGAGGTCCTGGCCAGCGACGACGGACCCGGCACGCTGTCGGCCCTGCGCCTCGTCTACCTCAAGCAGACGGTCAACGACCAGGTGTACATCGCGTTCGCCGACCTCTCCACGGTCGAAGGGTGGCAGTCGCTCGCCATCAGGCTGGCCGCCGCGGGCGCCGTCGTGTTAGCCATCGTGTTCCTGACGAGCTTCGTCTTCGCCAATTGGGCGCTCGAGCCGGTGCGCGCCGCCTGGAGCTCGCAGCGTCGTTTCGTCACCGACGCCTCGCACGACCTGAAGACGCCGCTCACGGTGATCCTCGCCAACGCGTCTATCCTGCTCAAGCGCCCCGAGCGCACCATCGCCAGCCAGAGCCAGTGGATCGAGAGCACCCAGGTGGAAGCCGAGAACATGCAGGGGCTCATCAACGAGATGCTCGAACTGTCCCAGGTGGAGGAGCAGCACGCCGCCGAGTTCAGCGACGTCGACTTCTCCGATCTGGTGGACGGCCTCTCACTGCAGTTCGAGTCGGTGGCGTTCGAGCGCGAATGCACGTTCGACACCGACATCGCGCCCGACATCCACGTGTCGGGATCGGAGGCGCACCTGCGCAAGATGGTGACGACGCTCATCGACAACGCGCTCAAGTACGCCGACGAGAAGGGCGAGGTGTCCGTCACGCTCGACACCGCCGGCTCGCACGTGCGCCTGCGCGTGCACAATTCCGGCCCCACCATCGCAGCCGACGACCTGCCCCACCTGTTCGAACGGTTCTACCGGTCGGACAAGGCGCGCACGTCCGGCGAGGGCGGGTTCGGCCTGGGGCTCGCCATCGCGCAGGAGACGGCGCACGTGCACAACGGACGCATCACCGTCGAGAGCTCAGACGGCGAAGGCACCACCTTCACCGTGACGCTGCCGCAGGCGTAAGGCCGGCGCCGCAAAGGCACGCGAGGCCTGCCGCACGTGCCGTCTGCGAGGGCGCGCACGCGAACCCCCGCGGGGAGGACGCCCAGACAAAAGCGAGGGCGCCGGCCAGCGCGTTTCCGCACCTGTGCCGGCGCCCTCGTCCGGTCGCGTATGTCCGTTGCAGAAGCTACAGCTCGATTCCCTGCTCCCACACGGGATGGTAGCGCTCGTAGTAGCGGATGATCTCCTGCGCCGTCTCCTCGACCGCGCGCCGCTCGGTGTGCACGACCATGCAGCCGAGCCGCCGCATGAGCTTGCGCGCGTCTTCGAGCTCCTGGTAGACGTGCTCGGGGTCGGCGTAGTCCGACGCCACGGCGCGGGCCTTGCCCAGGCGCCGCGTACGGATGTCGACGAGCACGTCCGGTGTCGTCATCAGGCCGAACAGGCGCGTTGTGTCCACGGCGTATATTTCCTTGGGCGGCGTGGTCTGCGAGTCGATGGGCACGTTGGCCACGCGGTAGCCCTGCTGCGACAGGTAGATCGACAGCGGCGTCTTCGACGAGCGCGACACGCCCAAAAGCACGATGTCGGCGCGCGTGAGGTCCTGCGGGTTGCGCCCGTCGTCGTGCTCGATGGTGAACTCCACCGCGTCGATGCGCTTCATGTAGGAGCGGTCGACGCTGTGGAGCATGCCCGAGGAGTTGGACGGGCAGAAGCCCGTGAACGACTCGATGGCCTCGATGGCGGGCGTGAGCACGTCAACGGCCGTGATGTCGGGGTTGTCGGCGGCGTACTGGGCGAACGCCTTGGCGAGCTTCGGATCGACGAGCGTGAAGAACACGAGCATGTGCGACGACCCCGTGTGCTCCTTGTGCCACTTGGCGTGCTCCTCGAAGAACGGCACGATCTCCTCCATCGAGCGCACCTTCGAGATGGTCTCAATGCACGGCTCCTGCACCCCGAACTGGACGGCCGCCGCGCGCGCCACGCCCGTGGCCGTGATGCCCACCGAATCGGACAGCACGTGGATGGTCGGCAGCGACGTCTTGTTCTCGAGCGCGACGAAATCCTCCATCGCTCACCCCGCCTTTCTCGATACGAAAACGGCCGTCGGCCCCGGCGCATGCCGGCAGCGACGGCCGTTTAGCGGCATGGGGACGGCACCTCCGCCCCCTGCTTCCTATTTTCCGGCCTTCGCCATCTTCGCGAAGTCGGCAACCGACGCGAACACGGCCGCGAAGCGGTTGAGCAGGCGCAGGCGGTTGGTCCGCAGCGCCTCGTCCTCGTCCATGACCATGACCTCGGCGAAGAAGCGGTCGATCGGGTCGCGCAGAGACGCCAGCTCGTCGAGGGCGCTTGCGTAGTCGTCGGCGGCGAGAGCCGCATCGACCTTGCCTTGCGCCGCGTCGACGGCGGAAAGCAGCGCCTTCTCCGTTTCGCCGAGCAGGCTCTGGTCCACGTCGGCGCCGGCCTTCGCATCGCGCAGGTTGTTGGCGCGGGCGAACGCGACGGCCAGGTCGTTGAACGTCTCCGGCTCGTTGGCGCGGGCGTTCTCGAGCGCCTGGGCGCGCGCCACGATGACGAGCGGCTCCTCCACGCCGGCGGCGAGCACGGCGTCGATCGTGTCGGCCGCGATGCCGCGGTCGCGCAGCACCACGCGCGTGCGCGTGACGAAGAAGTCGATGATGGCGGCGCGCACGGCGGCGACGTCGAACTTGATGCCGTCGTCCTGATAGGCGCGCAGGCCCTCGTCGATGATGGGCAGAAGGTCCACGGCAAGCCCGTCCTCGAGCATCGCCAGGATGCCGATGGCGCCGCGGCGCAGCGCGAACGGGTCGGACGAGCCGGTCGGCGCCTGGTCCACGGCGAACAGGCCGCAGATGGTGTCGAGCTTGTCGGCCGTGGCGACCACCTTGCCGACGAGCGAGCGCGGCGTGTCGTCGCCGGCGAAGCGCGGCCGGTACTGGTCGGCGATGGCGTCGGCCACCTGATCGGAGTCGCCCTCGGCGCGGGCGTAGTACGAGCCCATGACGCCCTGGACGCTCGTGAACTCCACGACGGCGCCCGTCACGAGGTCGGCCTTGCAGAGCTTGGCCGCGCGGCGCGCGTCGGCGGCGTCGGTCTCGCTCAGATGCGCCTCGTCCGCCAGCGCGCCGGCCAAGCGCTCGATGCGCTTCGACTTGGCGGCGAGCGTGCCCAGGTCCTCCTGGAAGACGACGCTGTCAAGCTGCGTCGTGTAGTACTCGAGCGGGTGCTTCAGGTCCTCGTCGTAGAAGAACTTGGCATCGTACAGGCGCGCCGCGACGACGCGCTGGTTGCCGTCGACGATGTTCTCCTCGAACGCCGGATCGCCGTTGGCCGTGATGAGGAACTTGTTGGCAAGCGCGCCGTCCTGGTTGAACAGCGGGAAGTAGCGCTGGTGCACGAGCATCGCGTCGACCGTGATCTCCTTGGGCACCGCCAAGAAGCTCTCGTCGAACGTGCCCACCATGACGGTCGGGTACTCGGCCAGGTTCACAACCTCGCGCATCGTGTGCGCAGGCAGGTCGGCCACAAGGCCCGTCTTCTGCTCGGCCTGCTTCACCTGGTCGCGGATGATGCGCTCGCGCTCGTCCTCGCTCGGGACGACGTACGCGGCCCGCAGCACGTCGAGCAGGCTGTCGGCATCGGGCACCACGTGCGCGCCCGGCGCCAGCACGCGATGGCCGAACGTCTCGTTTCCAGCCGCGACGCCGGCGTACGTGACCGGCACGACCGTGTTGCCGAACAGGGCCACGAGCCAGCGCACCGGGCGGCTGAACGTCTCGGAGTGCGCGCCCCAGCGCTGCGTCTTGGGCCACGGCACGTCGACGATCAGCTTGCCGAGCAGCGCGGGCAGAAGGCTGGCCACGTCGCAGGCGGGCGTGTGCTTGACGGCGAACACGTAGTCGGTGCCTTTGACCGTGCGGCGCTCGAGCGCGCTCACGTCGACGCCCTTGCCGCGGGCGAAGCCGAGCGCGGCCTTCGTGGGGTTGCCGTCAGCGTCGAAAGCGATGCGGGCGGCCGGGCCGCGGAACTCCTCGTCGGTCGCGGCGGTCTGCTCGGGTACGTCGCGCACGATCACGACCAGGCGACGCGGCGAGTTGTACGCCTCGACGGCGCCGTGGGGGATCTTCGCATCGTCGAAGGCCTTCACGGCAATCGCCGGCAGCTTCTTCGTAGCGTCGTGCAAATCGAACGCCGGCAGCTCCTCGGTGCCGATTTCGAAAGCGAGCGTCCTATTCGCCATCTGCGGCCCCCTTCCCCTCATCGGTGGTTTCTCGGGCCGCGTCCGGGTCTGCGACGTTCTTCAGGTAGCTGGCGCAGCACGCCTTGGCGATTTCGCGCACGCGAAGGATGTAGCCCATGCGCTCGGTCTGCGAGATGACGCCGCGAGCGTCGAGCAGGTTGAACGCGTGCGAGCACTTGAGCACGTAGTCGTAGGCGGGAAGCGGCAGGTCCTGGGCGAGGACGCGCTTGCACTCGGCTTCGTAGCGGTCGAACTCGCCGAACAGGAACTCGGTGTCGGCCACCTCGAAGTTGTAGGCGGAGAACTCGCGCTCGTTCTCGAGGAACACGTCGCCGTACGTGAACACGGTGCCGTCCTCGTGGCGCGACCAGACGATGTCGTAGACCGAATCGACGCCCTGGATGTACATGGTCAGGCGCTCCAGGCCGTAGGTGATCTCGGACGGAACGGGGTTGCATTCGAAGCCGCCCACCTGCTGGAAGTAGGTGAACTGCGTCACCTCCATGCCGTCGATCCACACCTCCCAGCCGAGGCCCCAGGCGCCGAGCGTCGGGCTTTCCCAGTCGTCCTCGACGAAGCGCACGTCGTGCTGCTCGACGTCGATGCCGATGGCGCGCAGACTGTCCAGGTACAGGTCCTGGACGTTGTCCGGCGACGGCTTGATCAGCACCTGGAACTGGTAGTAGTGCTGCATGCGATTGGGGTTCTCGCCGTAGCGGCCGTCGGTGGGACGGCGGCAGGGCTGCACGTAGGCGCAGCGCCACTTCGCCGGGCCGAGCGCGCGCAGCGTGGTGGCGGTGTGGAACGTGCCGGCGCCGACCTCGTTGTCGTACGGCTGAAGCACGACGCACCCCTGGCCGGCCCAGTACCGCTGAAGGTTCATGATGACGTCTTGGAACGTCGGCGCGGAGGCGCGCGCCGCTGCGGCGGGCTCGCCCGATGCAGATTCGAGTGCCATGGTTCTCCTTAACTTCCCCTCGTCGTGAAAACACGAAGCCGCTCGCGTGGCGGGCGGCCCCTTCTTACTGCAGTATACCGATATCGGACAGCGGCCAGTACGTCCAGACCGCTTTGCCGGTGATCGTCGAAACCTTTATCGCGCCGAAGTAGCGCGAGTCCTGGGAATTCGTGCGGTTGTCCCCCATCACCCAGACCGAACCCTCGGGCACGGTGTACGGGAACGTGATCTTGGAGTTCTCGAGCGGGTACGACGGCTTGCCCTCGGTGTAGGGCTCGTCGAGCACCTGCCCGTCGACGACGACATGACCGTTCTGCAGGTCGACCGTCTGGCCGCCCACGGCGATGACGCGCTTGATGAGCGTGCGTCCCGCAACGTTGGGATCGGCGAACGTGATGATGTCGCCCTGCTGGGGTTCGCCCAGATAGTAGGTGATTTTCTCCGAAAAGACCATGTCTCCGGTCATGATGGTGTCCTCCATCGAGCCGGACGGGATCTCGTAGGGCACGAACACGAACGTGCGCAGCCCCCACACGAGGACCACCACGAACACGATCATGACGATGAAGCTTATGAACTTGCTGAAAGCGCTTTGCGGACGCTCTTGCGTCCCCCGATCAGATGGCATGGGACCTGAAGGTTCCTTTCGAGACAATGCGGATGCCGCTTGAAGACGCGCGGCGGTCTCACCATCGTATCCCTCAACGGGGCCGGTCGGCGGCCTCGTCGCAACTCTTCAGAAAACCCCAATCGGCATCGTCGAGCTCGCCCGCGGCATCCGCGCGTTCGATGAGGTCGGGACGCAGGCGCGCCGTGCGCTCGAGCGCTCGCTCGCGGCGCCACCGCGCCACCGCGCCATGGTCGCCTGACAGGAGCACCGGCGGCACCTCCTGACCGCGGAAATCGGCGGGACGCGTGTACTGGGGATATTCGAGCAGGCTGTGGGCGAAGCTCTCGTCGTCGGCGCCTCCGCGGGCGCCGAGCACGCCGTCGAGCTTGCGCACGACCGCGTCGATGATGACCATCGACGCCAGCTCGCCCGAGGTCAGAACGTAGTCGCCGAGCGAAACCTCGTAGTCGGCCAACGCGTAGACGCGCTCGTCGATGCCCTCGTAGTGGCCGCAGATGAACAGCAGCCGCTCCTCGTGCGCGAGCTCCCGCACGAGCTCCTCGTCAAGCGTGCGTCCGCAGGGACTCAAAAACACCACCTTCGGCGCCGGCGCATCGGCGTGCTGCGGCGCGGGGCCCGTTTTGGGCTCGCCGCCTGCTGCGGGCGGTTGCGGGTGCGGCAGACCGCACAGGTCCTCGTACGCCTCGAAGATCGGCTCGCACTTCATGATGAGTCCGCAGCCGCCGCCGAACGGATCGTCGTCGGTCGTGCGATGGCGGTCATGGGTCCAATCGCGCAGGTCGTACGCCGTGAAATCGAGAATGCCCTTCTCCTGCGCGATGCGCATCATCGACGACCCCATGACGGAGTCGTACATGTGCGGGAATGTGGAGAGGGTTTCGATGATCAAAGCGGTTCGCCTTCTTGCTGGAACGGGCGGAAACGAGGGGTATTGCGTGCGACCGGGCTTGCGCTACAGGTCGAGCAGGCCGTCCGGCAGCGTCGTCTCAACCGTGCGCGCGTCCACGTCAACAGCGGCGATAAACGCGTCCACCACCGGCACGAGCGCCGTCGAGCCGTCGGGGCGCGCCACTTCGAGCAGGTCCTGCTGGGGTCCCTCGACGAAGTCGGCAATGGTTCCCACCTCGCCGAAGCGCGCATCCACAACGCGCCAGCCGCGCCACGTCCCCGGCGCGTGCTCGAAGTCGTCGGCCGGGATGTCGGCCCGCTTGACCAGGCAATGGCAGCCGACGAGCCGCTTGGCCACGGCGATGTCCTCAATGCCCGAGAACACGGCGTACGCCGTTCCATCGTCGCGTTCGTCAACGCGCTCGACGCGGGCCGCACGGGGCGTGTCGGTCTGCGGGGGCACGAAGCGCACCTCGCACCCCTCGAACAACGAAAAGGGAAGCCCCGCCGTCGCTTTGACGGCGAAGCCTCCCTTCAGGTTCCGGGTTCTCGTCAGAACCGCAACGTCGGTCCAAGGCCGCATCTACTCGAGGACCTCGACTTCGACGCGCTCGTTGGAGCGTGCGGCCGCGGCGCGCGCGAGCGTGCGGATCGACTTGATCACGCGGCCCTGGCGGCCGATGACCTTGCCGGCGTCCTCTTCGTTCACGCTGATTTCGATGCGAACCGTGCCGTCATCGGTTTCGTTCGCCTCGATGACCAGGTCGTCAGGATTGTCGACGAGCGGGCGCACGATGCAGTCAACGAGACCGATGAGCTCCTCAGTCTGGCCGGCCATGGCTGTTAAGCGTCCTCGCGGGCGTTCTTGAGCAGACGAGCGACGGTGTCCGTCGGCTGCGCGCCGTTGGCGATCCAGTAATCGATGCGGTCCTGCTTGAAGCTCACCATCGCCGGATGCACGCACGGATTGTAACGGCCGACCTCCTCGATGAAGCGGCCATCACGCGGCTTGCGCTCATCAGCGACGACGATACGGTAGTACGGGCGCTTCTTGGCGCCGTGGCGGGCAAGGCGAATCTTGACCATGGGGATGAACTCCTTCGTGCGAATCTCTATTGTTGCGAAGCGGCCGTGGCATACGCCCCGCCGCTTTCCCTCAAAACAGCAATTGCTTATATTACGGCTCAAACGGGCCTTTGACAAGCAGCTTCATGTATTGTACCGATTGCGCGGCACGACACCGGCCCTCTTCACAGGTACGCCATGAAAAAAGGGCGCGGGCACGGCGCACCACGTGCGCTTCCCTTGTCGGAACCCGCGCGGGCATTTCTCACGCGCTCGAATTCCACGGCCGCGCAACAAGCGCGCTGCGGGCGCTGACGGCACAGCCGGGCGCGACGCGCTTCCGAGGCGCCGCTACTGCGGCAGTCCCGGCTCGAGCGTGGGCTGCGGCACGATGGGCTCCTTCTCGTCGAAGGCGTCGGGCGCCACCTCGAACCGCTTGAGCGCCGCGGGGTCCACATGAAGCGCCGAGCAGCCCGCGAACGCCCGCGCCTCGATGAACTCGAGGCTTCCCGGAAGGCCCACGCGCGAAAGCTTCTCGCACCCCTCGAACGTGGCCTCCTCCAGGTAGGTCACGCCCTCGGGCAGCACCGCGCGCTCGAGCGAGCGGCAGTCCTTGAAGCAGCGCTGGCCGATCCAGCGCACGCCTTCGGGCAGGTCGGCCGCCCGCAGGCTCTGGCAGTCCTGGAACGCCTCGCTGCCGAGCGTGTCGAGCGCGCGCGGCAAGTGGTCGAGGTCCAGGTCGGTGCAGTCGCGGAAGGCCCCGTCGCCGATGATCTCCACGGTTTCGGGCAGAGCCTCGAAGTTCAAGCGCACGGCGTGCTTGAAGCAGCTCTCGCCGATTTCGACGAGTCCGGACGGAAATTCCACGTGGCGCAGGCAGCGGCAGCGCAGGAACATGTTGCGCGGGAGCATGCGCAGCCCCGTCGGCAGCTTGATGCTCAGCAGGTTGCGGCAGCCCTTGAACGCCGCCTCGTCAATGCGCTCCACCGAGTCGGGGATGGACACCTCGTGCAGGTGGATGCAGGCGGAGAACGCCTCGGCCTCGATGACGCGCAGACCCTCGGGCAGCACGAGGTTCTGCATGCCCCGGTTGTTCGCGAACGCGCGCCGGCCGATGACCTGGACGCCTGCGGGAACGACCACCTCGGAATCGCTTCCCGTGTACTTGCTGACGGTGAGCTCGAACGTTCCCATGACGCTACTTGGACTGGTCGTCGAGCATCGACTGGATGCGACGCAGGTCGGACATGCTCATGCCGGGCATGCCGGGAATCGCCATGCGCCCGCCGCGACGCCCCTTCTTGCCCTTCTTGCCTTTCTTGCCCTTCTTGTTGCGGCCGCGCGTCATGTTCTCGTTGGCCGCGACGTTGGCGTACATCTTCTTGACCATGCGGCGCGTGTCCGCGTACTTCTTCATCAGCTGGTTGACCTCGGTGACGGTGACGCCGGCGCCGGCGGCGATGCGCTTACGGCGGCTGCCGTTGATCAGGTCGGGCTTCTCGCGCTCGGCTTTGGTCATGGAGTTGATGATGACCTCCATGTCGTCGAGCGCCGACTCGTCCACCTGGCCCTGCGCCAGCGCGCGGTCGCCGCCCGGCAGGGCGCTCACGAGCTTGGACACGCCGCCCATCTTGCGGATCTGGCGGTTCATGTCGATGAAGTCGTTCATGTTGAGGTCCATCCGGCGCAGGCGCTCGGTGGCCTCGGCTTCCTCCTCCTGCTTCTGGACCTTCACGGCGCTTTCGATGAGCGACACCATGTCGCCCATGCCGAGGATGCGCTTGGCCATGCGGTCGGGATGGAAGGCTTCGAGCGAGTTGGGCTTCTCGCCCGAGGAGATGAACTTGATGGGCTTGCCGGTGACCGCGCGGACCGACAGCGCGCCGCCGCCGCGGGCATCGCCATCCATCTTGGACATGATGACGCCGTCGAAGTCGACCTTCTCGGCGAAGGCCTTGGCTACGTTGACGACGTCCTGGCCGGTCATCGCGTCGATGACCATGAGGATCTGGTCAGGCTTGACCGCCTCCTTGATATTGGCGGCCTCCTCCATCATCTCGTCGTCGACGTGCAGGCGTCCGGCGGTGTCGATGATGACCACGTCGCACAGGTTGTCGATGGCGCACTGCACGCCCTCGCGCGCAATGTCGACGGGGTTGGCGCCGTCGTGGCGGTACACGCGCACGCCGATGCCCTCGCCGAGCGTTTGCAGCTGGTCGGCGGCGGCGGGGCGGTACACGTCGCAGGCGACGAGCAGCGGATGGTGGTTCTCCTGCTTGAGCAGGTACGCCAGCTTGGATGCGGCCGTCGTCTTGCCGGAGCCCTGCAGGCCCACGAGCATGACGACGTTGGGCGTGCGGTTGGGCGCGAGCTCGAGCTTGGGGTCGCTTTCGCCGAGCAGGTTGGTCAGCTCGTCGAGGACGACCTTGACGACGTTCTGGGCGGGCGTCAGCGAATCGAGGACCTCGGCCGTCAGGCAGCGCTCGGTCGTCTTGGACACGAAGTCCTTGACAACGCGGAAGTTGACGTCGGCTTCGAGCAGGGCCAGGCGAATTTCGCGCATGGCCTTGGAGATGTCCTCTTCGGTGAGGCGGCCCTTGCCGCGCAGGCCCGAGAACACGTTCTGCAGGCGCTCGGAAAGACTATCGAACATGGGGATGCTCCTCAAACAACCGCGGCAGCGCGGTTTTCATCGGTTGTGGACGGCGCCATTCTAGCAGATGGGCTGGATGGGGGCGCCGCCGTCGCTCACCTGCGCTTTCATCCCCACAAGCTCTGCAAGCGCGGGGACGCGGGGCGCGCTCGCAAGCATGCGGGTGCGCGGGAGCGATGCAGGCAGGCGAAAGCGGAAACGGGGGCGCCAGACGGGTGCGCGGCCGTGCTGGTGAAACGCGTCCACCGGCTCGGCGACAGGCCGGTCCGGCGGCGCGCTCCGGCATCGGCGCGCATGCGGTGGAGCGCCGCATGCGCATGCGCGTCCCTACTTCTCCTTGCGCCAGCGCTGCCAGAAGTGCTTCTTCTTGGGTTTGGACGCGTCCTCGGACTCGTCGTCGGAGGACTCGCCCGCTTCGCCGGCGGACTCGTCGGCCTCGCCGGCGGCCTCGTCGTCAGCTGCGGGCGCAGCCTCGTCGGTTGCGGGCGCAGGCTCGCCAGCTGCCTCGTCGGCGGCTTGCGCGCCGGCGGATGCGGGCTCCCCCGCCTCGTCGACCGCATTCCCAGCGGACGCGGCGTCCGCGCCGGCGCCTGCGATTTGGTCGTCGGTATCCACTTCAGCGCTCTCAGCTTCCGCATCGACGGCTGCAGTCTCCTCGGCAGCCGCGATTTCGGGTTCGGCCTCCGTCTCATCCACGTCAGCAGCGGCCGCGCGCACGGCTTCGGCGTCCGCACCGGCCGCTTCGCCGGCAGCACCAGCCACTCCCTCGGCGCCAGCCACGCCTGCGGCTTCCGGCGCCGAGGCGGACCCGTCCTCTTCGCCGGCGGCGCCTTCCCCGCCCTCGTCGGCGGGTCGCTCGGCACGCTCGTCGGTGCGGGGCACGTCGATAGGCGTCTCGTAGTCGTCCTCGTCATCGTCGTAGCGCTCGTCGAAGTCGCCGATGAGCGCGCTCGAGTACTCGTGCGCGTCGAAATCGCGCAGGTCGTCGATGCCCTCGCCGACGCCGATCTTCAGAATGGGCAGCTCCAGCTCGTGCGACACGGCGAGCGCGATGCCGCCCTTGGCCGTCCCGTCGAGCTTGGTGATGATGATGCCGTCCAGATCGAGCGTGCGGTTGAACTCGCGCGCCTGCGCGAGGCCGTTCTGACCCGTGGTGGCGTCGATGACGAGCACGATGTACACGGGCAACGTGGAGCGCTTGCGCACGACCGAGACGACCTTCTCGAGCTCGCGCATGAGGTCGGCCGAGTTGTGCAGGCGCCCGGCCGTGTCGATGAGCACGAGGTCGGCGTTCTTCTGCTCGCCGCGCTCGATGGTGTCATAGCACACGCTGGCGGGATCGGCCCCGCGCTCGCGTTCGACCACCTCGACGTCGGCCCGGCGCGCCCACACCTCGAGCTGTTCGATGGCGGCGGCGCGGAAGGTGTCGGCCGACCCGAGCACGACCGTGCGGCCGGCGTCGTGGGCCTCCTTGGCCAGCTTGCCGACGGTCGTCGTCTTGCCCGTGCCGTTGATGCCCACGAACACGACGCAGGCGGGGTCGCCGCCCAGAATCTCCTCGCCGCCAGGGGTGAACGTGGCCGCGATCTGGTCGTTCAGCAGATCGAGCACGGCGTACGCGTCGGGCAGCGCGTCACGCGTCGCCTGGTCGCGCAGGCCCTCCACGATGCTCGCGGCGGCCGACCCGCCCACGTCGCTCAAGATCAGCGTCTCCTCGAGCTGGTCCCAGAACCCTTCGTCCAGGTCGGGTCCGCGGTCGAGCAGCACGTTCATGCGCTCCTTGAACTTGCTGCGCGAACGAGACAGCCCCTTGCTCACCTTTTTGAAGAATCCCATGACCCGCTCCTTCTCACCCGGCGGCCGGCGCTCCAACCGCCGAACCGCCTGTCTGAACTTCCCCGTGCGCTCGAACGTGCCCCGAAAGCCGCGCCGCCGCTACTCGGCGTTCTTCAGCGCGTGCTCGAGCTTCTGACTGATGACCTTGGTCACGCCGTCGGACTGCATGGACACGCCGAACAGTACGTCGGCCATCTCCATCGTACGCCGTTGGTGCGTGATCATGATGAACTGCGTCGTGGAACGCAGCGAATCGATGTAGGCGACGAGCCGGCGCAGGTTCGTGTCGTCGAGCGCCGCCTCGACCTCGTCCAAGATGTAGAACGGGGTCGCACGCGTGCGGTACACGGCGAACAGAAGCGCCATGGCCGTGAGCGACTTCTCGCCGCCCGACATGAGCGACATCTTGGTGATGCGCTTGCCACGCGGCTGCGCCTCCACCTCCACGCCGGTGTGCTCCATGTCGTCGGGGTCCTCGAGCACAAGCCGCGCCGATCCGCCCGGGAACAACGTGGAGAAGATTTCGCCGAAGTCCTTGTTGACCTGGTCATACGTGCGCTCGAAATCGTCCTTCATGCGCCGATCGATGGCGCGCGTGATCCGCCCGAGCGACCGCGTGGCGCTCTCCATGTCGTGCAGCTGCCCCGCCATGAAGTCGTAGCGCTTCTTCAGCTGCTCGTACTCCGCGGCGGCGTCGGGGTTGATGGCGCCCATCTTCTTGATACGCCGCGTGAGCGTGGCCACCTGGTCCTCGACGCTCGTGCGATTCTCGGGCGCGGCCAGCTCCTTGGCGCGGTCGAGCGGCGTTGCGCAGTCCTCCGTGATGACGCGGACGGCTTCGTCGACGCGCACCTCGAGCCGGCCCTTCTCGACGCGTGTCTGGTTCATGCGCTCGATCGTGGCGTCGAGGCGCGAGCGGGCGGTCTTCGCCTCCTCGCGCGCGGCGGCCTCGGAGCGGCGCACGTCCTGCGACGCCGATTCCGCCTCGTCGATGGCGTCGTCGAGTGAGCGCAGGCGGCGGCGCAGCTCGGAGGCCAAAAGTTCGATGCCGTCGGCCAGCGGCACGGCGCGACGCTCCACGGCGTGCTTGACGGCGATAGTCGCTCGCGAGGAGCGCTCCGACGCGATGCCGCGGTCGATGTCGGCCGCGCGAGTGTCCACCATGCGCGACGCGTACGCGCGCCGCTCCTTGAGCTGGGCGGCTTCGAGCTTGGCCTGCGTGAGCTCGTCGGCGAGGCGGCCCGCCTCGCGGCGCAGCGGCGCCACGCGCTGGGCGGCCTCCTCCTGGTCCTGGGCCATGCGCTTGAGCGATTCCTCCAGCTGCCCGATGGTCGCCTCGACCGCCTCGACGTCGGGGCGCAGCTTCTCGACGGCTGACTTCGCCTCGGTGCGCTGGCGCTCGATGCTCTCGAGCTCGCTGGTGGCGGAGGCGAGCCGCTTCTCCGCACGCTCGAAGTCCTGACGGGCTGAGCGGGCCGTGCCCTGCTGGGCGGCCAGGCGCTGGCTCGCCTTGAGGCTTTCGGTCTGCGCGGCGCGGTACGTCTCCTCGGCTTCGGCCGCCGCCTGCGCCGTGCGGTCGCGCTCGGCCTCGGCCTCCTTCAGGCGTCCGCGCAGCTCCTCGAGCCGCCGTTCGCGGGCGAGCGCGCCCTCGTGCTGTTCGGGCTGGGCGCCGAGCACCTGCACCTTGCCGGACGGCCACACGATGCAGCCGTCCTCCGAAGCGAAGCGCAGGCCGCTTTCGTCCTGCTCGTGCGCGGCGAAGGCGTCATCGCGCGTGGCGCACACGACGATGTCGCCGAGAAGCGCCTCGACGGCGCCCCGGGCCGATTCGGGGTACGAGAGCTCGTCCACGAGCGCGCGGCCCGCCGAACAGGCGCGCGCCTGGGGCGCCTTGCTCGCATGGTCTGCCGCACGCGCGACGAGGGCCACGTCGCCGACGCGGCCTTCCCGCTGCACAGCGGCCGCCACGGTGCGCGCTCCCTGCGCGTCAGCCACCGACACCGCCTCGGCATCGGCGCCCAGAAGCCGCTCGATGAGCGATTCGAGCCCCGTCGGCGCCTTGATCGCCTGCGCCACGGGCGCGAGGTCACCTCCCACGACTTCGGCGTTGTCCAGAAGCCAGAGCAGCGCGGGATCTTCGGCCGCTGCGGCGCGCTGCGCAGTTTCGACCGCGCGAATCTCGGAGGCGAGCACGCGCACGGCGTCCGCCGCCTCATCGCGCGCCGCACGCGCGGCATCGCGCTCCGAGAACGCCTGCGCCATCGTGTCCTTGGCGGATTTCTCCTCGGCCTGCAAGCGCTCCAAGCTGGCCTGCGCATGCTCGCGGGCGGTCTTCAGGCCCTCGAACTCGCCGCGTGCGGCGTCGAGCGATTCCTCGAGCTCCACCCGGCGGGCTTCGACGAGCTTCTCGCGCGCGACGCCGCTCGACAGGCTGTCGGCGAGCTGGGCGCGTTTGCGCTGCTGGGCGTCGCGCTCGCGTTCGGTGCGCTTGAGCGCCGAAGCCAGGTTGTCCGCCTCGTGCTCGGCCTCCTGGCGCTTGCGGGACGCCTCTTTGCGCTTCTGCGCGAGCTCGCCCGCCCGCGCGTCGGCCTTCTTGAACGCCTCGTCCGCCTGCGCGAACTGGGCGCGCGCCTCGTCGAGCTCGCGTCTGGCCGCCGCGCGCTTGGCCGCCGCCTCTTCGAGCGAGATCTGCAGGTCGGCCGCATAGCTCTGAGCCGCACGCCGCCGCTCGCGCACGAGGCGCTCGGCGCTGTCAAGACGCTCGGCCGCCTGCGAGGCGCGCCGCTGCGCCCGCGCGAGCGCACCCGCGTCGGCGCTCCCCTTCTGGATGACCGCCTGCAGCGAGGCGATGGTGCGCTCGTGTTCGCCCACTTCGCCGCGCGCGGCCTTAACGGCTCCGGCCAGCTCCTTCTCCTGGGCGCACACGGCATCCCACGACTGCTGCAACCGGCGCAGGTCGTCCACGGCCAGCACGAGCTTGGCCTGCGCGAGCTCGCCGGACGCCTCCTCGTACGCGCGGGCCCGCTTTGCCTTGCGCTCGAGCGGCTTGAGCTGGCGTTCCAGCTCGGAGGCAACGTCGCGCACGCGCGCGAGCGAGTTGTCCATCTTCTCCAGTTTGCGCAGGCTCTTCTCCTTGCGCTGCTTGTGCTTGAGAACGCCGGCCGCCTCCTCGATGAGGGCGCGGCGGTCCTGGGGACTGGACTGCAGGATGGAGTCGAGGCTGCCCTGGGAGATGATCGAGTGCGTGCCGGTGCCAAGGCCCGAGTCGTGCAGGATGTCGAGCACGTCCATACGGCGCGCGATCGTGCCGTTGATCAGGTACTCCGACTCGCCCGAGCGATACATGCGCCGCGTGATGGCCACCTCGTCGAAATCGACCGGCAGCGTGCGGTCGGAGTTGTCGAGCACGAGGTCGACCTCGGCGACCGACACCGGCTTGCGCGCGGACGATCCCGAGAAGATGATGTCCTCCATGGACTGGCCGCGCAGGTGCCGCGCGTTGCGCTCGCCGAGCACCCACAGCACGGCGTCGGAGATGTTGGACTTGCCCGACCCGTTGGGGCCGACGATGGCCGTGATGCCCGGTTCGAGCGACAGGACGCTGCGATCGGCAAACGATTTGAATCCCTTGAGCGCCAGCGACTTCAGATACATCTACCGGGTGCTCCCGTTTCCCTCGTCGTGTCCGCTCTCGGCGGCATCGTCGGCATGCTTGCGCTTGCGGCCGGCCTTGCGGCGCGCCTTCTGCTGCGCCTTCTTGACCTTGGCCTGCGCGGCTGCCACCTGCTTCTCGGCGCGGGCCTGGGCGTCGGCCACCTGCTTCTCGGCGCGGGCCTGGGCGTCGGCCACCTGCTTTTCGGCCTTGCTCTGGGCGCTGGCCAGCTGCTTTTCGGCGGAGTCCGTCCCGTCGACGCCGATGCCGAAGAACTCGGTCAGCCGCGCGAGTGTGCTCTTGGCCGCCTGGCTTTCGGCTTCCTTCTTCGTGCGCCCCGTGCCGCTGGCGAGCCCGCGGCTGCCGGCGAACACCTGCGCGACGAACGTGCGGTCGTGCGGCGGCCCCTGGGTGTCGATGAGCTTGTAGGTGGGCGTGATGCCGTCCTCCTGCAGCTTCTCCTGCAGGGCGCTCTTGGGGTTCTCGGGCTCGGAGGCGAGCTCGATGGTCATGCGCGGGATGAGCGTGCGCTCGATGAACGCGCGCGCCGCCTCCATGCCGCCGTCCAGGTAGAGCGCGGCGACGATGGCCTCGTAGACGTTCTCGAGCGCGGAGTGCAGACCGCGCTTGCCCGTGCCCTTCTCCGAGGAGCCGAAGACGATGACGTCGCCGAAGCCGAGCTCCTGGCCCACTTCCGACAGGCAGGCGCCCGACACGAGCGCCACCTTGATGCGCGTGAGCCCGCCCTCGTCGAGTTCGTGGTAGCGGTGGAACGCGATGGACGCGACGATGGCGCCCAGGATGCTGTCGCCCAGGAATTCCAGGCGTTCGTATGAGTACTTGACCGGTCTGCCCTCGGTGGCCGAGGGGTGTGTGATGGCGCTCAGGAGCAGCTGTTCGTTTTCGAACTGGTAGCCGATGATCTCCTGCGCGCGGGCCAGTTTGGCCCTTTGCTCGTCGTTCACGGGTATTCTGCCTTTCCGGCGGCAAATCAACGCGGACGATCGGTTCCTGGCGGAAGCCGATCGTTCGCGCTATTCGCTTCGAGCCTGTTCGCTTGCGATTTGCACGCGCCATCCGGCGCGCGCCTTCTCTCCTTTTCTTACTGTAACCGCACGTCGCACGCTTGCGCGCATCCGTTTGGAAACCGTTTTAGTTCCGTTTTGCGTCTGCGCCTGCAGACGGGGCGCCGCACTCGATGCGCGCCCGGAGGCGGGAGCTGCCGCTTCTCCGCCTGCCGGGCAACGCCTATTCCGCAGCCTGCGCAGCCGCTTCCGCACCACGCGCACGGTCGGCGGCCACCTCCTGCGCGATGACGCCGGCCACGTCCTCGCGCACGATGCGCGCCGTCGTGAGCACGCCGTTCTTCACCGCTTCGGCGTTCGATGAGCCATGCCCCACGAGCAGGGCGCCCTTGACACCCAGGAGCGGCGCGCCGCCGAATGTGTCGGGGTTGACGCTCTTCTTCAGGTCGGACAGCCCGCCCATCATCGTGGCGGCGCCGAGCTTCGTGAGCGCGGACTTGGTCATGATGCGCTTGATCTCGCCGAACAGCACCTTCGCCGTGCCCTCGATCGTCTTCAGGCAGACGTTTCCGGTGAAGCCGTCGCAGACGATGACGTCGTAGGTGCCCGCCATGACGTCGCGGCCCTCGGCGTTGCCGGCGAAGGCCGGCAGCTCGCTTTTCAGCAGGGCGTACGTTTCCTGGGCGAACTTGGAGCCCTTCGTCTCCTCCTCGCCGATGTTCAGCAGAGCCACGCGCGGGTCGGACACGCCGACGATGCGCTCGGTGAAGATCTGCGCCATGCGGGCGAACTGCAAAAGGTACTCCGGCTTGCAGTCGGCGTTGGCGCCCACGTCGCACATGACGACCGGCTTGGAGGGACACGGCACGATGGTGGCGAGCGCCGGACGCGCGACGCCCTTGATGCGGCCCATGACGAGCGTGCCCGCGGCCAGGCAGGCGCCGGTCGAGCCGGCCGAGAAGAATCCCTGGGCCTGTTCTTCCTTCACCAGCCGGCAGCCCACGACGATCGACGAGTCCTTCTTCTTGCGCACCGCGTTGGCGGGGTGTTCGCCCATCGTGATGACCTGGGTGGTCGCGCGTGCTGTGCAGCGCTCGTGGGACGCGGCGAACGGCTCCACCACGTCGGCGGGGCCGCACAGCACGATGCTCACGTCATCCGTCTGGGCAAGCGCCTTGTCGCAGCCTTCGAGCACCACGCCGGGCGCGTTGTCGCCGCCGAGCGCGTCGACCGCGACCGTAACCATGTCCGACATTCGAACCCTCCTTTACAAAAGAAGCCTCCCGCCCAAACTGCTGGTGCGGGAGGCTTTTCCATGCGTTGGAACGATGATCGCCGACGGTTATTCCGTCTCGATGACCTCGCGATCCTTGTAGTAGCCGCAGTTCGGGCACACGCGATGCGGAAGCTTCACCTCGCCGCACTGCGGGCACACGGAACGCGACGGCGCGTCGATGCGGTCGTGCGAACTCCGACGGGTATGCGTACGAATACGGCCCATGCGTTGTTTAGGTACAGCCATGTCTCTCTATCTCCTTCGCTAAGCCGCTTCGCGGCGCATTGATGATTCACAAACATGCGAGGTGATATACTATCAAACCAACCTCATCTGCGCAATCGCCGCACAGAGCATTCACAATTATCGCGTGACCTGCGCGCTGGGGCCCCGATGCGCTTCGCAAAGAGATCCGCACTGCGCGATGCGTCGAAGCAACGCACGCGTATGACGACGGAACGACCTCCTCCGGAAAGGATCCATGATGTCCGCACAACCGAACCCCCGCCCCGCCCCCACGACAGCCGACGAAACCGGCGCGGAGCACGTCGCTGCCGCCACCGCTAAGCAGCCTGATGGCGTGACCGCGCCCGCCGTCCCGGCAACGAGCCAGCGCGATGACGCGAAAACGCCCCGCACCCGCGGCCAGCGCGCACGTTCCAAAGCCCAGCACGTCGCCGGCTGGACGCGGCTCGTCGCGGGCCTCCCCGCCATCGCCCTGTTCGTATGCTCGGTCGTTTTGGTAGTTCGCACGACGGTGAGCGCGTTCGAGGCCACGGCGGAAGCCGCCGTCGGCAAGATCGCCGGCACCGAGCTTGCCATCGAGTACGTTGAGTACGCCGACCTGTTCCTTCTGGCCGTCGTGCTCTACATCATGGCGCTCGGCCTGTTCACGCTGTTCATCACCGACAAAATCCCGTTGCCGAGCTGGCTTGAGTTCAACGACTTCGACGATCTGAAGGAACGCCTCGTGAGCGTCATCGTCGTCATGCTCGGCGTGTACTTCCTGGGCGTCGTGCTCAATGGCGAGCGCGGCATCGACCTGCTGTGGCTCGGACTCGCCATCGGCGCCGTCATCGCCGGCCTGACCGCCTTCGCACACCTCGTGTTCAAGGGCGGCGAATAGGCGGAAAGCGGTAGGCGCAGAGCAAAATCCAGAGAGCTAGAAAAACAAAGCGGGCCGACGGCTTTCGAACCGTCGACCCGCTTCTTGTATGCGCCCGCTCTACGTGCGCCCGCGCCGAATGCATGCCGATGCCGCAAGCTCCCGTGCGGGGACGATGCTACGCTTCGCGAGACGCAAGCCCTTTCAACAGATACGCCCACGCAGGGCGCGGCCGCACCCGCGCAGAACGCACGCTGTTACTGCAGGCGCGCCTGCGCGGCTTCTCTGCGCAGCGCAGACTGTACCTACAGGTGCGCCCTTACGGGATGCGAGCCGCCGCTGCGGCGTGCGCCCACGTGAGGCGCACGCCGGTTCGCTTAGCGGCGGCCGTGGCGCGCATGCGCACCGCGGCGTGCATTGCGGCGCTGCACCAGGGCGAACGCGATGCCCGCAATCGCTACCACCACGACGATGAGCGCCACGGTGGCGATCAGACGCAGCTGGTCGCCCGTCTGGGGCGCGTGGCTCGTCGCAGCCGCAGAGGAAGCCGCCGGAGCAGCGGTAGCAGCACCCGCCTCCGTCGTCGGCGTGTCGACGGCCGGCTGCTCAGGCGCGCTCGGCTGATCCGGGTTCGTCGGCTGGTCAGGGGTTACCGGCTGGTCCGGATTGTCGGGCTGGTCGGGATTCACCGGCGGCGTGGCCGGCTTGGTCATCTTCACCGTGAAGCTCACGTTCGAGCTGGTGGGGTTCGCAGCATCGGAACCGTCAGCCCACTGCGTGCCGTTCCACGCGAACGAGTACGCACGCTGCGCGCCGCTCTGGCTGGTCGCGAGCGCTTTGAACATGCCCGAGACCTCGCCCGTCGTCGTGATCTGCGTGCCTTCGGCGACATCGGCCGACACGTTCACGGCCGGGATGATGACCTTCATCCAGCGCGGACCCTGCGCGCCGTCCTGCACGCCCGCGCTCTCGACGATGCTCTTCAGGTCGGCGTACGTATGGATGCCCTCCGGGTCAGCCAGGGAGAAGCCGATGGTCGCCGTGTCGCCCTTGACGTTGACCGACGACACCTTGAACCCGGGCTCGAATCCTATCATCTCGATGTCCTTGTCCGAAAGCGAGCTGGGGAACGAAAGCCCCTCTCCCAGCTTCACCTTCGCCGTGAACCCGAAGTCGCGCACGTCGATGGCGATGGTCGACCCATCCGGGCTGCCGAACGACTGCTCGATGGCGTCCATCTGGCCGAGGATGTCCGTCGTGTCAATGGCGCTGACCATATCGAGCGTCGAGCCCACCGTCGTCTCGAAGACAGCGTCGTGCTCGGTGTCATGCGACCCGTCTGCGGTGCGCACGAGCATGTCGGCTGTGAGCTCGGACTGAACCGGCTCGGGCGCCTTGACCGTCAGCTGAATAGCATCGTCACCGTCGGTTAGCACGACATCGCGGCCATCGGGCGTCTGCGTGCCCGTCCAGCGGAATGAGAAGTCCTTCTCGGTGCCGGCCGCAGACGTGGCCACAGCATCGAACGTGCCCGTGATCGTTCCCGTCATCGTGAGGTTCGTGCCGTCGGCGACGCTCTCGCCGACCACAACGCCCGGCACCGTCACTTTGAGCGTGTCGCCGAGCGCGTCGACCGCGTCTTTGAGCTGCTTGTAGTTGGTGATGCCGTCTTTGAGGCCCATCGTGACCGTGAGCACGTTGCCGTTCGCCGTCGCCGAATCGATGGTGTAGGTGTTGGCGAACCCGTCGGTTACCAGCTTCTTCGCATCGATGCCCTGCGGGAACGAAAGCCCTTCAGGCAGCGTGAACGTCGCCGTGAACTTCGAGCTCAGGTCGGAGATTCTGATCGACGCGAACTCGGCCGGGTCGGTCTTGCCCATCAGCTCTTCGATGGAGGTCATCTGCGTCTTCACGCCCGTCGCATCGATCGATCCCGTCACGTTGAGCTCAGAGCCGGGGAAGACGCCGATGACGTGCGTGTGCTCGGTGTCAGTGCCGGCGGCTTTGCGGTCGTCGCTGGTCGGGTTGGCCGGCAGGACCGTCGCCTGCATGTCGGCGCCCAGCTGCTCGTCGTACGGCTTCTTCACCAGGATCGTCTGCTGGATCGTGGTGTCATCTGTCGCCTGTACGTCCTTGCCGGCGGGGACCTGCTTTCCGTTCCACGTGAACGAGAAGTGCTTGACCTTGCCGCTCGTGCCCTGCGCAAGCGCGTTGAACGTGCCGGACACCTTTCCGATGGCTACCAGATTGTCGCCGTTCGTGACGGAGTCGCCGTCGAGCGACAGGCCCGGGATGGTGAGCTCGATGGCGTCGGTCATCGGGTCGAGCGCGCTCGCCGCACCCGCAGCAGAACCCGTCGAGTTGACGGCGTCTTTCAGCTGCTGGTAGGTGGTGAACGCCTGGCTGAGCTCGAACGTGATCGTGATGGTGTTACCGTCCGCAACGGCGCTCGTCACCTTGAAGCACGAGTCCAAGCCCTTCGCCTGCACCTGCGGATCCGCCGGCGCGACAACGCCGTCGGGTAGCGTGATCTTCGCCGTGAACGTCGAGGCGGCATTTGCCAGCTTGATGTTGGCCAGGTTGGAAGCGTCCTCGTTGAACTGTGACTCGATCGACTCCATCTGCGCCTTGATGGGCGCAACGTCGACGGCGCCCGTGAGCGAGAACGTGTTGCCGTCGCCCGGCGTCACCTTGAGCACGGACGTGCTGTCAGCCTGGCTGCCTTTGCCCGCGTCTCCCCACAGGTCACTATCGAGCTCGTTTTCGGCCGTGACGTTCTGGACGTCGGCGTTCTGCTTCCATTTCAGGTAGTAGATCGTGTCGCTCGTGATATCAGGGTTGTCGCCGTTGATCTTGAAGATCCCCCAAAACATGTGGTCGTCGAATCGGTAGCTCGCGCCCTCGCCCGCCGAGTCGGTGAACCAGCCATCGGCATCCGCGAGCTCAGATCCCATGAGGCTCGCGTCCGCCTTGCCGGGCGTCAGGTCGTTGTAGCTCACCGATCCCAGAAGCTCCCGCAGTTTCTGGTTGTACTGCGCCGTGGCCTTGAGGTAGGCAACCTCGCCGCCCGTCGCATCGTGCTCGATGGTGAACACGTCGGGGTTCTGCTTGAAGATGCTGTTGTCGGAGAACGTGCCGCCGTTCGCGGAGAAGCCCACGCGGTAGGCGTCCTGCGTGTACTGCGCGTACAGGTCCTTCTGCGTCTCGCCGGAAGCGAACGCAAGCGCGCTCGCGGCGTCAACCGTCTGGCCCGACCCGTCAAGGGCGGTGTTCCACGAGCTGAACTCCTTGCCCGGGATGTTGAAGGCGTCGTTCTGCTTGGCAACGTCGGCGAACGACAGGACCGGAGCGCTCGCTGCGCTCTGCGCGACGGCCTGGATGTAGCTCGCACCCGCGCCGTTGTGGTAGACGACCGTCTTGGCGTCCCACTTCGCGTAGACCTCGGTGTCGGAGTCGAATTCCGTCGTCTTGTAGTCGAACGCGTGCTCGGCACCCGAAGCGTCGCGGTAGAACCAGCCGAGGAACTTCGTGCCCTGCGAATCGGTGGGCACGCCCGGGTTGCCGGCGGTGTCGTTGCCCGCAACCTCGCCGAGCGTGTAGCCGCGCACGGTCTGGGCCGTCTTGTCGGCGCTCGTGCCGTCGGCGAACGTCGCGTTGCCGTTGTTCAGGGTAAACGTCACGGTGGCGGCAGGCACGAACACGTGCTTCTGACCGTCCGCGCTCGCGTTGGCCACCGGATACGCGTAGCGCGCCCCTTTGGCGTTGATGGGGTTGAGCTGCGTCGTCGAGGAATCGGCCAGCGTCAGCAGCGACAGCCGCTCGTTGCCGTTGGCCGTGCCGTTCGTCGGCGTGGTCACGTCGTGGCTGTACGTCGGATCGTAGGCCACGAGGTACGAGCCGCCCGTCACCACGTACGAGCTTCCCGTGTCGCGGTTCGCACCACCGTCGTCGGCCGTCTTGTCCTTCGCATCGGTGTTGACGACGCAGTTGCCCGTGAAGGTGATCGAGCACGGACCGTACGACTGACCGGCGCCGTACGAAGGAATGTACTTCATGTTCGTTGTCTCAAACGTGGAGTCGTTGAACGTCGCCGCGCCCGAGCTGTAGTTGACGTTGAGGCCGCCCGCCGTGCTGTTGCGGATGACGACCTTGGAGTGGTCGACTGTGAGCGGCGCCGAAAGCGTCACGCGCGAGCCGTCGGCGATGAGCGTCGAGCCGTTCTTGATCTCGGACGTGCCGAGCAGGGACATCACCTGTGTGTAGCTTGAGCTGCCGGTGGCTTTGTACGCCGTGAAGTCGGAGTTGTCCATGTGCAAGCCGCCGAGACCGCCCGCTGGGTCGAAGTAGTACCACACGCCGCGCGTCGTGAGCGAGGTGTTGGTCATATAGAGGCCCGCGTACTCCTCGGACAGCTGCAGCGGCGCTTCTATGTTGACCGTGCAGTTGACGAAGCGCGAGAGGTTCTCATACGAGAACGCGCTGCCCGCGCCCTTGCCCGTGCTCTTCGTACCGGAAATGGTAAGCGCTGTGCGCGACGTGCCCTGGAGCTTGCCCGAGCCCTTGAGCGCGAACGCGCTGTAGTTGCCGTCGAGGACGTAGGTGCCGTCGTTGACCTGAGCACCGTCCTTCACCGTGAGCGCGGTCTTGAAGCCGCTCATCGTGAGGACAGCACCGTTCGCACACGTAATCGACGCGCCCTTTTCGAGGATGAAGCCGTCGGCACCTGCGCCCGTCATGGTCGTGTTCGCGGCGACCTCGACCGCAACCCCCGCGGGAACGTCGAGGGTGGCGGGGCTGTCAAACGTGCCGGCAAGGCAGATCTTCGTGATGCCGGTGTTCGCCTTGAGCGCCGCCGCGGCGGCCGTCGTCGTCTTCAGGGCCTTCGCCTGCGACGAGCCGTCGTTGTCATCGGAGCCGTTCGTGCCGTCGATCCAGAGCACGGTGGTCGACGTCGTGTCGGTCGCGCCCGCCTGCGGGTCATCCGCAGTGGCATCGGCTGACTTCGCATCCTGGGTCGTGGCGGCTGCCGACGCGCCGGGATGCGCTTCCCCTTCGGACGCGGACTGCGCTGTGCTCGCGGATGCGCCTTGGTCGGATGCGTCCGCGCCCTGACCGGATGCCGGCGCCGTCGCCTCCGCCGACGTCTGCGCGCCTTGGTTCTCATCAGCCGAAACGACGGTCGAAGCGGAATTCGACGGCGCCTCCTCGGCGATGGCCTGGAGGGCGCCGCTCGGCACGCACATACCGATGCCGAGCATGATGCTCACCAGGAAGCTCATGAACTTCTTCATGGTTCCTCCTACGGGAAATATATGAGAAGACGCAGCCGTTCCTGCCACCGCGTCGTCTGAGCTGACGACGGTTCCCATCGCCGAGCTGCCCGAACGGCGGCCGTTCCCGCGACCGCCACCAAGGTTACTCTAAATTAATTAATAGTACCTTGTATCAACGCTGTTCAAGCCGTGAGTCGAATATTACACGTCGCTTACAAGCGTGTGAGTCGCATCTCCACAACCCGCGCTGCGCTTGCCGCAGATCGAACGCAATTCGTTTCGTTTCGCCGCGAACCGTGCCGTGAGGGTTCGCACGAATTGCAGGAGATGCTCGCGATGCTTGGGCCCGCACGTGAGAGCACGCGCTGACGGACATCGGGCGCTCAAGGGACGCGGGGCGGGATCGCCCGCGCACGCGAGCGCGAGCCCAATTCAAACGTGCGCTCGGGCGCAAACCGAGCCCTTGTGCGAAATCGAGCCCGAGCTCAGTCCGCAGGCGGGTGCAAACACAAACGCGCGCTGCCTGCAGGCCGGGCGCTCTGCAGACGCGGGATATGACGGGTAGAATGGGCAACGCCGTTACGCAGATTGCTCCCGCCTGCGAGGATCCGCGCATCGGCATGGGGTCCCACCCCATCCCAAACCCAACGCTCCCAACGAGCGCAGCCGTTGCGCGCTCGCTCATGTGAAAGGAAGTCCATGCTCGCCATATTCTCCCAGCTGGCGATTCTATTCGTCATCATCGCCGTCGGCTACGCGCTCAAGCGCCTCGGCATCATGACGAAGGACTTCGATGGGCGGCTCTCGAAGGTCGTGCTCGACGCGACGCTGCCGGCCATGATCCTGGGCTCGGTGCTCGCTGCCGACACGCTCCCCTCGCCCGCGCAGATCGGCACGTCGTTTCTGCTCTCGCTCGCGAGCTATGCCGTGCTCATCGCGTTCGCGCTCGCAGCTACCGCGGTGCTGCGCGTCAAGCCTGGTCAGCGTGGCGTCTACCGCTTCATGATCATCTTCAGCAACGTGGGGTTCATCGGATTCCCCGTGCTGTCGGCCGTGTACGGCAGCGAGGCCATCATCTACGGCAGCATCATGAACCTGCCGTTCAACGTGCTCGTGTTCACCGTGGGCGCCTACCTGCTGGCTCAGGACAACGACTGCGGCGTGAAGGTGCGCGTGAACGCGCAGATGTTCCGCTCGCCCACGCTCGTCGCGTGCATCGCGTCGATCGCGCTCGCCGTGGCGAACATCCACAGCGTTCCGTTCGTGGGAGACGCGCTCAACGCCCTCGGCGCCATGACGACGCCCGCCGCACTGCTGATCATCGGCTCGTCGCTCGCGAACCTGCCATTGCGCGACCTCGCGGGCACGCCGCGTCTGTGGGTGTGCTCGCTGCTGCGCGTCGTGGCGGCGCCGCTCGTCGTCTGGGCGGTGTTCCACCCGTTCGTCTCCGACCCCGAGCTGCTCGGCATCCTCGTCATCATCGCCGCGATGCCCGTCGCCACGAACGGGACGCTTCTGTGCTACCAGTACGGAGGCGACTCGCGCACGATGGCTCAGGGCACGTTCATCACGACCGTGCTCTCGCTCGCGACGATTCCCGCGCTCGTCGCGTTCGTCGCCTGATTGCGGTCGCGCTGCGGTTCGGAGTACGCCCGGCGTCAAGCAGGGTCGCGGCGTTGAGCGCAGCGGAGCGAAGAATAGCCGTAAACGGGCGCGACACTGCACGAGCGCGATTTGGCGCGAAGCGGCAGCGCACACGGTCGTATGCCAAGGCTACCGTACAAGGACGGTCGCAGCCTTAAGCTCGCGCAGAAAGCGAAAGCGGCGGGACGCCCTCGAATGGAAGCGTCCCGCCGCTTTTCTTTTTGCTCTTATATATGAAGGATACGAAGGCGCGTGCCGCAGCCTTGTATGAAGGCGCACATCGCAGCCGCTTCGGCGCGCGAGGCCGGTTTCGTGCAAACAGCCCTCGCTACGCGAACACCTTCACGCGATCGTCGACGTTTTCGGCATCCTTCGCGCCTGCCGGGGTGACGATGCCGCCGAACGGCATTTGCGCCACGAGCGTGTAAGAGGCCGGCACATCGAACAGCTTGCGCAGCGCGTCGTCGATCACCGGGTTGTAGTGCTGGATGTTCGCGCCGATGCCCAGGTCGCGCAGGGCCGTCCACACCGAGATCTGCAGCATGCCGTTGGACTGCTGCGCCCACGCGGGGAAGTTCTGTGCGTAGCGCGGGAACTGGTCCTGCATGCGCTTGACCGTGTCCTCGTCGACGTAGTACAGCACGGTGCCCGCCGCAGCTTTGAAGCCGTCGACCTTCTCGCGCGCGACCTTGCCGCCGAACGCGTCGTAGACGGCGTCCCATAGAGCGTCCTGCTTGTCGCCGAGCGCGATGACGACGCGCTGGCTGTGCATGTTGAACGCGTCCGGAACGAGCTCGACGGCGCGCTTGATCGCAGCGACCGCCTCGTCGGACGAAACCGGGAGTTCCTTGTTGAGCGCATAGACGGTGCGGCGCTGCGCGAGCGAATCGAGAATAGCCATGTCCGACCCCTTTCAGGAGATGTTTACCGTATGCGCCAAGTATCCGCGCCGGATCCGGCGCAAAGCAAATACTTCGCCGACTCTGACACCATCCCGTTACGGCACATCTGGGGTCTTAAGCAGGGGCTTCACCGCACGGTGCGCACGGCGCCGCGAGCGGTCGCCAAGAGGCGCAAGCGGCACTGAGCGTGCGTCGTTTCGAAAATCAGAGCCTGCTCGCCTCGGGATGCGCCGCCAGGCACTCCTCCAAAAGGACGTCCAAATCGTCGGTGTAATCCGTAACGCCGTCCTCGTAATCGAGGTCCTCCACGACATCGTAGGAGATAGCGTCCTCACCGTGCGCGCGCCACAGCTCCTGGAGCTTCTTGTTGCGCAGCGTTCCCGTCTCCGCCTGCAGGCGCGTCCGGTTGAGGAACGCCGGTACGTTCTTCGCCGTGGCGAAGAAGACGTCGCCAGTCGCCTCGCAGGTGAACGACACCACGCCCATCTGAGGTTTGAACTCACGCGCCTGCCTTTTCAGCTCACGCTTGCGTTCCTGATCCATGCGGCATCCCCTTTCGGATTCCTTATGCCCTGTGCGCCTTGCGGGTCATTCTAACAAACGGGGCGCGATCGGTACGAGGAGGATGCCGACGACGCGCGCAGCCTACTTGCAGACGAGAGAACGCGCCGAGCGCATCATGTGCCCGGCGCGTAGCTCCCCTCTCTTTGCGAAATGAAGGTTCTCTCGTTTAACCTGCGTTTACGCCGCCAGCTCGGCTTCGTCGATGCGGGCGCGTGCCTGCTCGTAGTCGCGCGTTCCGACGAAGACCTCGTGCTTGTACGGGTTCACGCCGAGCTTCTTCGCGCGGTACGCGATGTAGGCGATGGCGAAGACGTTGACCGCCAGGGCGATGAGCGACACCGTCAGGTTGGCCGTGTAGTTGAGCGTGGAGTTCACGGCGAACACGGAGTCGAAGCCCATGTCGGGGAAGCTGTCCTGGAACTGCGGGAACACCTGGGCGAACATGCACCAGATGGCCAGCGTGTTCGCGCGATTCTGGATCCAGCCGCCCTTGTTCCAGAAGGCGTTGGCGACGGTCGGCGCGAGCAGCAGTGCCAGGCCGCAGTACCACGCGTGGTTGGGCAGGCAGTTGTACGTGTAGCAGAAGTTCCAGATGTCGTACGCCAGGATGAACACCCAGGTCATGTCGGCCCAGACCATGTCGTCCTTCTTCTTGGACGTGTAGATGGCCCACCAGCCGGTCATGCAGAAGATGTTGATGAGGCCGGCTATGCCGTTGAACAGGTTGTTGTAGCCGGCGATCTGCGTGGCGTGCTCGCTCGTGACCCACACGACCGAGCCGTTCTGCACGAACGCACCCGCCGAACCCGGGACCGACGGATCCTGGATGATGCCAGCCGTGTACTGCAGGTAGTGCGCGAAGGACTCGAAGTCGGACACGTTGGCAATCATGATGTTGATGGCCACAATGATGAACGGGAAGCACTTGAACATCTCGGATTTGCCGAGCTTGCCCCAGTGGTACTTGATGATCATGAAGCCGATGCATCCGGCAAGCGCCGCGTACACCTTGGCGTAATGGAACCACCCGTTCTGGAACAGCACCGTAGGATTGTTGACACCCCAGCTCAGGCCCGCAGCGGCGGCGGCCGTCACAGCGATACAGTAGGCCGTCATGAAGATGGGCAGCACGATGAACATGATGATGCCGCCCGTTTTGGACCGACGCGCGAACTCGTTGAGCAGAATGAGGCCGACGAACACCATCGCCCAGCCCAGCCACTGAAACAGCGCGTTGTCGCCGTACACTTGAAATAACATGGGGTTACCTCCTCGTCGTTTCAGATTGCAGCGTTTCGATTGCACGAACGTCTCTGATGTATCGAACCGTTTCAGCACGCAGCGGCCCTGAGACCCCGCCCCCCTCGAGGTCCTCTCGCGATGATTTTCTATGACTGCGCAGGCGCTCCCGCGCCCACGCCATAGTCGCCGCCGCAGACTGCGCCTTGCAAGGGCGCTACCGATCGCGTGCCTGCCCGTCGGGGCCCTTGCTGGCCGAACCGTCAAGATCAAGGCGAAGCGCCTGCGCGATGAGGTCTTCTAAAAGCTCATCGGGCGCATCCGGATTCTTCCGGACATAGCCGACCAGCCCCACTACGAGCAGATAGAACGTTTCGTACACGTGGTCGATCTGCTGGTAGTGAAACTGAGCGTACTCTGCGGCGGTGGTATCGGTGAGATACCGCGCGAGCCGCGACGCCGTGAGCGAGATGAACTTCAGGTACAGACCCGCGTTCTCGCTGTTGACCATGCTCCAACGGAACGGCTCGGAATCGAACACGCCCCGCCTGAGCATCTTCACGCAGGAGACGAGCGCTCCTCTGACATCCCCGCGGACGCGCGACTCGTTCCAAAGCCGCACCATCTCGACGAAATCCTCGACGTAGGAATCGAGAACCGCCTGCGTGACGTCCTCCTTGCTGGAGAAGTAATGGTAGAACAGGCTGCGCGTCACGCCGACCCGCTCGGTGATGTCCTTGACCGTGGTGTTGGCAAGACCCTGGGCGTCGTAAAGCTCGCGCGCTGCCTCGACGATTTCGGCGCGACGCTGGACGCTCTGCGCCGACAGCTTCGTACCGGAGTTCGCACCAAGATCCGTGCCTGCCATGGACGATTCACTCCTTTCGCTTCCGATGAACGATTCGATGATGGCGTCATACTATCTTCACAATTGACATTGAGTCAATGAGCACTTTATAGGTAAGCGTCAACGGATTTTATCGCGCACGAACTGGTGCGATGTGACGCTCTGCCGAGGTGCGTCAACCGGTGCGGCAGTGAGCGGCAGTTTGGGACTGGTGAGCTGTCGAGAGCCGTCGATGGCGCGCGGAAGCGCTGGCGGAAGCGGGCGGCCCGCAGGCGGCGAGTGATCTCCGCTGGCGGAAGCGGGCGCGGCGATAGCTGGCCGGGCTGGCTGTTGTCGTGCATCCCCTATCGCCACCATCGCGCGCGGCAGGCGACGAGCGGTCGCTGTTGGCAGACGTAGGCGCGGCGAACATGCCTCAGACGCGCGCGGCAGGCGGCGCACGGTCGCCGTGCACTCCGGGAACAGCGATTCAACCGACAAATGAGCAAACGGATGGATGGACGGACGGCCGGACGAACGAACGAATAAACAAACAAACAAACACTTAGACGATCGGTTCGGATGTCCACGAAACACATGCTGCGGAAGCCCATCCATATTCTGGAAATTTTGCCGAATCCGGGCATTTCTTTCAGAGTTTGGATTATCTGTATCTGTGTCTAAATCATGATCAAGCGGCCACGAACGCCGCTGCTCCCGCAGTGCAGGATCCGCATAGCGTATAGTCGGCAAATGCGCTGTTAAATACTATTTTATTATCGCTATAATATGAGCAGGGTTGCTGAGTCGGTTGCAATGCGAACAATTCCGGCTCAGACCGGCTCGACGTCAATCCAGAAACTGCGAAATCCAGCGGCTAACTTTCCAAACTCTGGAATAAATGACAGGATTCGTCATTATTTCCAGAATTTGGATGGCGCTGACGGGCTGGTAGCGCCCGGACAACGGACGCAAAGCCCGCTCCCCCGAGGCTTTTTACACAACATCCGTGCGTACCACCGCCACAACATCTGTGCGCACCACCGCCGTGACCTCGGCAGGTCTCGATTTCCCCAAGAAACGCAAATCCCGCCAACGAGAATGCGATTGGGCCCCAAGTTACAGCAATAACGGCAATCTCGGGCGAAAAGTCCATTTCTTGGTGATCGTCCGAGCCCGCGATGGGCGGCAGCTGCTATCCCCTGCGCCACCACCGCGCTCTTCAAAGTGATGATATTTGATAAATCGTGAATTATGCCTGATAGTTTTTATTTTCGTATTTGCATGTATTCACTTCCGGCGAATGAATCTCTCGTCGAAGCGTTGTAGCGGTCGCTTCCCGAAGAGGACAACACCAACAAACGCAGATTCCGGCGGCTAACTTACCAACCAACGTCGAAAGCGGCACGGATTGCCGTATTTTCTGTAACTTGGGGATTTCACCGCTGCTGGATGCGAGGAGCCACGCGTTGGGGATCCGGGGAACCGTCGCGGTCGGGAGTCGGAAAGCAACGCGTTCGGCAGCCAAGCGTCAGCGCGTAGGAATCCGGGGAGCAACGCGTCTGGGATCCGGGAAACCATCGCAATCGGGAGCCGGGAAGCGATGCGTTTGGCAGCCGAGCGTCAGCGCGTAGGGATGCGGGGTGCCATGCGTTGGGAATCCGGATACCGATGCGACAGGATTCATGCGTGCAACGCGTTGGGAATCCGGGGATTTCAACGCTGCCGGATGCGAGGGGCCACCACAGTTGCGAACCGGGAAGCGACGCGCTGTGTGGCCGGATGCCAACACAACAGGAATCCGAGAATCTACCACGACCGGAGGCTTAACACCTGGCGATGGCGCGTGGCGCGTCGGCAGCCTGGACCCGATGCACTTGTCCGAGTGCGGCGCTGCTGCGGCAGAGACTGCGCGTCAAGCTATGCGACTGCGGCTGTCGGTCGGCGTTGCCGCGGGGGGCAGTGCAATCATCAACACGGCTGCCCAGCGCCTGCATAGCAACCAGCCGTACAGTTGCCCCGCAATGGCGAAGCAGTCGGCAGTACGGTCGCCGCGGCGGCGCACGCTCGCGCGCCCATCACACGCCGGCGGTCAGGTGCACCGCGTAGAAGACGAACCGCACGGCGAAGCAGCCGACGAGAGCGACCGCTGCGGCGCCGACGGTCCACGCCCGCCGATGCCCCTCGCTGCCGATGCCGGCAAATCCGCAGGCCACAGCCCCCGCGACGCACGCAACCACCACCGCGATCACCGCGTCGTATCCCGGCACGAGCTCAAGCGCCGACGGTTGCTGGGCGACCGTCGCAAGGCTGGCGAGCGTCGCGCGCTGCACTCCGAAGAGCACGCACATCGCAACGCCGCCGACCGCCGCCGCCCCCACCAGCGCACGCCCGCGCGCTCGCGGATCATCGATGCGCGCGCAGGCAAGCGCCGCCAGCGCGATGAGCGGCCCGGCAAAGACGGCACACGCCCACTGCGCCGCCGGCACGTACGCTTCGTTCCAGGTCAGCACGCTCTCGACCGCATAGGCGTGCGCGACGAGCGCCACGAACACGAGCGCGGACGCCGCCGCGACCACGCCCCATGCGCGTTTCGCCCGCCCGCGGTGCGGCCGCGGGAACGAGTACATCCAGAACGACCCCCCGAGCACGAGAAACGCCGCCGCCGAGGTGACCTCGTTCGAAAGCGGCGACCGCCCCAAGCCGGTGAGCACGTACAGCGCGTTCGCCGGCGTTCCCAGATGGGTCGCCGACGCGATGAGCCCGGCAAGCACGCACGTCAGCGGCACCACGAGCCAATGTTCAATGCGGTTCGCCCGCGCTTCGTCCGACAGGTTCGACTCGAGCACAAGACAGAAGAACGCGACGGCGCCCGCCGGTGCGAGCGTCGTGAAGAACACGAGCGTTATCTCCTGAAGGGCGAACTGCATAGCTCTTCCCTATCGATAAAACCGCACGACGCGCGGATGCAGGTCGAATTCCACGCGAACGCCCTCGAGCGTGTCGTCGGCCAGCTGCGCCGCGCCCCGGTAGAGCGGATGGCGCGCCTCGGGGATGAGCTTGGCGAAGTAATGATGGCTCCACATGAGCACGTGCTGCTCGAGGTACTCCGCCAGAAGTTCGCGGTCATGATCGGCGACGTATCCCGCCAGGTCGAGCAGCGCCCCGATGTGGTCCTCGGCGCGCGCGGTGCCGTACGCGCTCGCGATGCCGTGCGCGCGCAGCCACGAACGCAGCTCGAGCGTCGTCGCACCGAACACGACGCCGTCCTTGTCGGTGTACACCGACCCCCACGGCGGCGCCACCCGATGCTGGGGCCCACCGATGAGCCGGGCGTACTCCGCACGCAGACCGAGGTCGTCCGCGTCCGTCGAAAGGCCGGCCTCTATGTCGTCGAAATCGCGCGCGGCCTGGTCTTCCGTCACGAACGGCCACTCGGCGCGCAACGCCGCCGCTGAGCCCTTCCATGTGGCGAGCGCCTCGCGCACCTCGGGGCGGTCGGGCTCGTACAAGAAGAACGGCGACAGCGCCCGGCAGGCGTTTCCGACCGCCTCGGCCGCACCTGGATCGGTCAACGTGCTCACGATCGCTCTCCTTTCAACGGACGTTCATGGCTGCGCCGCCCGCATGCGGGTGCCGCCAGCGTCCCGCTTCGCAACGACGAAGCGCGCACGGCGGGCGTACAGCCACCGTGCGCGCAGCCTTTTCGCCGGCTCCGATTATACGCAGCGTCTCCGCCGCTCACGCGCCTACAGCGCGATGCTCATCTGCAAACCGTAGAACCCGATGCGGGCGAAGAACACGCCCACGGCGACGACGACGCAGGCGACGACGGCGAGCGCGACGTTTCCGCGCTTGAGCGCCATCGCCCCGAACACGACGCCTGCGACGGCGCACACTGCGAGCACGGCGAACAGGCCCCAGATCGCGGGGACGAGGCTCGCGGCCGTGCCCCACACGTTGGAGATCGTCTGGCACAGCCCGATCTGCCCGCCGAAGCCGACGAGCGCCAGCACGAAGCCGATTGCGGCGACGACGCCAAGCGGGCGCGCGAGCCCCTCAAGCGACGGCGTGTGCGCGACCTCGAGCGTGAGCAGGCCCAACGCCGACCCGCCCAGAAGCCCGTAGCCGAGCATCTGCACGACGGTGAACGGCGTGTCCCACGACGGGATGGTCTCGACCATGTACGCCAGCCCGCAGAAGGCGGAAAACGCCACAGCCAGAACCGACAGCGCGACAAGCCAGCCCCGACGCGCGCCGTCGCCCATCTTCCCGCGCGCAGACAGCACGCAGAACACGAGCGCGACCACGACGAACAGCCCGCCGACGGCGATCTCGTTCGTGAGCGGCGAGCGGCCCAGCCCGGTGAACGCGTAGATGCCATGCGCCGGCGTGAGCGTATGGCTCGCCGCCCCGCAGAATCCCACGAGCACCACGACGAGCGGGAGCCACACCGCCCGGTTGATGCGGGTTGATCCCCCTTCGGCGAACGCGCCCTTCATCTGAGCGATCAGCAGCGCGATGAACGCGCAAGCGCCCATCGGCGCGAGCGTCGTGAACAGCGCGAGAGGGGCTTCGGCGAATCCCTGGCCCATAGTTACTTCACCTCCGGCTTGTTGGCGACGTGCACGCTGGAATCCCCATGGGGACGGTACGCGTCGCACGACACGATGTACAGATTGGGACCGGTCAGGGCCGGGTCGGGCAGCGGTGCCACATCGGCACGCGAATCGCTCGGCGCCAAGTCCTCCACCAGGCCGAACGTGATCGCGCGCTGCGTGCACGCGTCAACGCAGATGGGGTTTTGACCCTGGGCGACGCGGTCCTTGCAGCCGTCGCACTTCACCGAATGGCCGAGCGAACGGTCGACGGTGGGCGCGTTGTACGGGCACGACATGGCGCAGTAGCCGCAGCCGATGCACCGCTCGGTGTTGACCGACACGAACCCCTGGTCATCCTTGTGCATGGCGCCCGTCGGACACACCTTCGTGCACGCCGGATGGTCGCAATGCTGGCACGCGAACGACACGTAGTACGTGAACGAGTCGGTGACCCAGCAGCCGTTCGCGTCCTTGGAGAAGCTGCCGCCCTCCATCTCGTAGACGTGCCGGTAGGTGATGTCGATCGGCAGGTCGTGATAGTCGCGGCACGCCGCCTCGCACGTCTTGCACCCCGTGCAGCGGGCCGCGTCGTAGTGGAATCCGTATTGCGGCATTGGTTACGCACCTGCTTTCGAAATCTGGGCGAGCACGCTGTGCTGGCCCGTGCCTTTGGAAATCGTGTTGGGGTGCAGGCTCGTCAGCGTGTTGAGGCATCCGCCGTGGTCGACCTTGTCGCCGGCCATGTCGGCCTTATGCCAGTAGCCCTGCCCCATAGCGAGCACGCCGGGCATCACGCGGTTGGTGACCTTCGCCTTCGTGCGCAGCTCGCCCTGGGCGCTCGTCACCGCCACCTCGTCGCCGTCGGATATCGAGCGCTCCGCCGCGTCGATCGGGTTGATCCAGACGCTCGGCTCGGACATCTTGTGCAGCACCTCGTTGCACGCGTAGGTGGAATGCACCGTGCCCTTGGTGTGGAAGCCGGTGAGCTGCAGCGGGTACTCGTCGGTTGCGCTCTCGGGGCCGTCGTAGCCGGGCACATACACCGGCACCGGGTAGATGGCGTCGCCTTCGGGCAGCGTCCACGTGGCGGCGTACTCGGCGAGCTTCGGGGAGTAGATCTGGATCTTTCCCGTCTCGGTCTTGAGCGGGTTCGCCTCAGGGTCGTCGAAGTACGGGTCGATGCCGGCATCGGCGGGATAGCCCTCCTTGACCGCGCCCTGCGCGACGGCCTCGTCGTACGTGGGCAGCTCGCTGTGCTTTTCGCGGAAGTCGTCGTAGACCTTGCGGCGCCAGCCCTCGCGCGAAAGCCCGCCCGCCGAGTACTCGTCGTACACGCCGAGCTTCTTCGCCACCTCGCCGAACACCTCGTAGACCTCGCGGCGCTCGTACTTGGGCTCGCCAATGGGGTCGCCCATCCAGATGCCCTTCGTGTCGTTGCAGTCGCCCTGCGTCGTCATGGAGTAGGTCTCCTGGACGGCCAGGTCGGGCAGGATCAAGTCGGCGTAGTTGCACGAGTCGGTGAAGTTGACGTCGTAGGACACGATGAACTCGCACAGCGACTCGTCCTTCAAGATCTCGGTCGTCTTGTTGATGTCGGCGCCCTGGCCCGCCATCGTGTTGTTGCCGAAGTTGACCATCATCTTGATGCCGCACGTCAGCTTGTCGGCGCCCTGGATACCGGCGTTCTCGGCCGTGAGCTTGTCGCCGTTCTTGATGACCTCCGGCCACAAAAACAGCGGGAACTTCGCCTTCACGGGGTTGTCGCCGGACGACATCGACAGGTCGTCAGGGTCGTAGCCGTTGTTGCCCTCGCGGCCGCCGGAGTTGGTGCCGGGCTTGCCCACCTGGCCGACCAGAAGCGGCAGGATCATGATGGCGCGGCTGCCTGAGTCGCCGTTGGTGCGGCGCTGCGGGCCCCAGCCCTGGCAGATGAAGCACGGGTCTGCCGCGGCGATCTCATGCGCGAGCTGCACGATGCGCGCCTCGGGAATGAGCGTGATGGCCGATGCCCACGCCGGGGTCTTCTCCACGTGGTCGTAGCCGTCGCCCATGACGTAGGCACGGTACGAGGTGTTGGGCTCGGCGCCTTCAGGCAGCGTCTCGTCGTCGAAGCCAACGCAGTACGTGTGCAGGAAGTCGAGGTCCACGAGGTCGGACACGATGAGCTCGTGCGCGATGCCCGCGACGAGCGCGCCGTCGGTTCCCGGTTTGATGGGAATCCACTCGGCGCCCTCGTTGGCGCACACCTCGCTGCGACGCGGATCTATCGAGATGATGCGCACGTGCTTCTGCTCGCGGGCGACGTTCAGGTCGTAGCCCGCGCCGTCGCCGGACATGCGGGTATCCGACGGCGCGTTGCCGAACATGACGACCAGCTCGCCCTCCTGGAGCGTCTTGAACGAGCGCGCACCCCAGCCCGACTTGCCGTATACATACGGATAGACGCCGAATGTGATGGATGCGGACGAATAGCTGCCGTAGCGGTCGATCTGGCCGCCGCAGAGGTTGAACAGACGGCGGATCGGCGTGCGCGTCATGTAGTTCTGCTCGATGCCCGAGCATTCCTGGCAGTACACCGCCTCGTTGCCATAGGTGGACACGATGCGCGTGAACTCGCTCGCGATCAGATCGATCGCCTCGTCCCACGAGATGCGCTCGTACTGGCCGTCGCCGCGCTTGGTGCCCTCGACGCGCTTCATCGGATAGTTCAGGCGGTCGGGACCGTTGAGCCACTGGCGGATGGAGCGCCCGCGCAGGCAGGCGCGCGGCTGGAACCCTTCGCCGAAGCCCGAGTCGCCCGACGTGTCGCTTTCGACGTACGCCAGCTCGCCGTCCTTGATGTGCATCTTCAGCACGCACTGGCCGCCGCAGTCGACGGCGCAATGCTGGTAGACCACCTTGTCCTCGGGCTCGGCGTGCGCCGCGTCCGGGGCGGGCGAAAACAGCGTGCCGGCCGAAGCGCCGACGGCTGCCAGAGCGCCGGTCGCGCCCGCCGCCTTCATGAATGACCGTCTCGTCATCGATGCGCTTTGAGACATTGCTCCCCCTTCGTTTCCGCGTGGAGGGACGCCGCCAGACGGCGTGCCCCTCCGGGCGCTTTGGCCGCGCAGTGCGCAGCGCCCGCGCCTTCATCGATGGCGCCCACTATAGACCGCCACCGCTGAGCGCGTGTCACCAAAAACCGGTGATTTTAGCGTAATGCCTGGTCAATCGTGTCACCGGACCCAAAAGAGGACAGGAGGGCCGCTCAGCGTTCCTTCGCGTTTGCTAGAATCTTCGACACAGTGAACGAGATTAGCCGAAGCGGCGACCGGCGGCTGAGCGGAAGCGAAAGGGGGAAGCGCGTCCCATGGATTCGAAGGCGGTGCGAGCGATCGCCCGGCCCAACGTCGAGAACTTCGGGTTCGCCGTCTTCCTGTCGCTCAACGCGTCGACGTCGTGGGGCGGCGTGTACCCCTACCTGCCGGCCGCCGTGCAGACCGAAGTCTCCACCATCCTGTACTACTCGCTGCAGCTCGCGTTCTTCTCGCTGTCGTACCTCGCGTTCATGCTCATCTCCTACCGCACCGGCGGCTCGCCGCGCGGCAGGAGCATCGCACGCGCGACGGCGGCGCTCGTCGTAAGCGGCGCGGCCCTCGTCGCCGCCATGTACGTGAAGTCGGCGAGCCTCGCCTTCATCGTCGCCTCGGCCGTGCTCTACGGCTACGGGTCGGCAGCGTTCATGATCGGATGGCAGCAGGTGTTCTCGGCCGCGTCGAGCACCGAGGGCAGCGCGAACCTCATCACGGGAACGGCGTACTCGTCTTTGTGCTACTTCGCCCTGTGCCTCGTCCCGGCTGCGCTCGCCGCGTTCCTCATGCCGTTCGTGCTGGCGCCGCTCGCGGGGCTGTGCCTGTGGATATCCACCGACACGATGGACCGCGACCAGCCGATGTTCGAGGACCTGCCCCACGAGAACCCGGCCGTGTACCGCAACATCATGCGCACGAGCCTGCCGCCCGCTCTGAGCATCGGCGCGCTCGGGTTCTGCGCCGGCGCCATGCGGTTTTTGGCGGCCACCCACCAGACCATCGCGAACGCCCTGAACCAGTGGTCGGCCATCGTGCTTCTGGGCGCGTGCGTCTGCTACCTGCTCGTGTGGATGCGCCGCACCATCAGCTTCGATGTGATGAGCATCTACCGGGTGCTGTACCCGGTCATCGGCATCGGGCTTCTGACGATGCCGTTCTCGGACTCGCCTGCGACGCTCACGCTCGGGGCGGCCATCACCTACGCCTGCTTCATGCTCGCGTCGCTCGTCATGATGATCCACTGCTGCCAGGTGTCGCGCGACAGCGGCGCCAACCCCGTGTTCGTGTACGCGTTCTTCGGCGTGGTCATCTACCTGATGCAGACGGTCGGCTACGTCGTGGGGTACGCCTCGAGCGCCGGCACGTCGTTCGGCATCGCCCGCGCGTCGACGGTGGCCACGGCGTCGCTGTTCGTGCTGATGGTGAGCGCGCTTGCCGCCGGACAGATTCGACCGGCGCGCACGACCCGGATGGAGTTCCTCTCGCTTTCATGGAAGGCGACGGGGCCGGCGAGAGCCATCGCCGCAGCGGCGGGGCAGCATGGCGAAACGGACGTGCGCGACGGTGGCGCGCATGGCGATGCGGCACTTGCAGAGAAACCGCGCGAAGACGGCACGCGCCCGCTCGATTCTGGCGGCAGCTCGGGTACGCGTAACGACGGGCAGCCATCCGCTGGCGTGTTCGGGCAGGGACGACCCGCCGTCGCGGCCCCAACCGACGTTTCGCGAGTTCAGCCGACCGCCGAGCGCCCCGCCGAGGACACGGTGGAGCTGCGCTGTGCCGCCATCGCGAAGCAGTACGGCCTCTCGCCGCGCGAACACGAGGTCATGGGACTCCTCGCGCACGGCAAGACCGGGCCCATGATCGCCGAAGAGCTCTTCATCTCGGAGAACACGGTGCGCACCCATATCAAGCGCATCTACGCGAAGATGGGCGTCAGCAAGAAGGCAGACATGCTCGCCGAGATCGAGCGCATCGAGCTACCGTAACGCACACCGGCGAAGCTCCACGCGCGACGGCGCCTGTCTTCAAGAGGCACGCAGCCCCCATTCACGCGACGCCTTCCCCACACTTCGCAACCATGCGCCCACTCGTCCACAACACCGTCACATCGCCTTAAGGGTGGTTTCAGGGACCGTTCCTACCATGACGCACATCGGGTCAGAAAGGAACGGTCATGCGAAACGAATCGAAACGGAGCGCCATCAAACGCGGCAGCAATCGCAATGGAGACCGAATCACGCGCACCTGCGCTTCGGAGCCCCACGTCCGCAAGCGCGCAACCTCCACCAACCGCGCGCACAGCCGCACCGAAACCGCAGTCGGCGACAGCCGCGGCGCGTACGCCGCAAGCGACGCCAGCGTAGCAGCCGACCCCACGCTCGACCGGCGCAGCTTCCTCAAGACCGCGGGATTCGCCTGCGCGGGCGCGGCCGTCGTAGCGGCGCCGCGCATCGCGGGCCTGGCGGGTGCCAAGCCGTCGCAGCCCGCCGTCACGCGCGCCTACGCCGACGAGCCCTTTGACGAATCGAGCGCAGGCGCCCTGGTCAACCGCTTCTTCGTCATGAGCGACACGCACCTCGACCTCGGCGGCGGTTCCTACGAAGAACGGCTCATCGACGCCTTCGAGGACATCGCGCAGATGAATGAGGCACCGGAGTTCATCATCGTCAACGGCGACATCACCAACGACGGCACCGCCGCCGAATACGATCTGTTCCGCAGCTTGGCAACCGACGCGGGACTCGACTTCGCCAACAGATTCACGCTGGTCATGGGCAACCACGAGCAGTCGACGTCCGATACTCCGGGAGGGGCGGCTGTGTACGCTGAGCGCCGTGCGACGTTCAAAGAGCACGCGGGCACGGACGAGGTGTACTTCGAGCGCTCGATCGCAGGCGCGCACCTGATCGCGCTCGGCCCCGACCTGGACCCGACGTCCGACTGGGTCAACTTCAAGCTGAGCGGCGAGCAGCTCGCCTGGCTCGACGCGCAGCTTTCCGCCGACGAGGTCTCAGGCAGGTTGTCGCTTGTGTTCTGCCACGAGCCCCTGCACGGCACGGTGAAGGACACCACGCCCGGGACCTGGGGATTTACTAACTCCATCGAGAACGACGCCGCGCTGGCCGACGTCATCGGGCGCCACGGCAACCTCGTCTTCTTCAGCGGGCACACGCACGCGTACCCCGATTGCGCCGTATCCGACGACGGCACGCGCGCGTTCGTCGCATCGGGGTCGGTCGCCTACGAGTACCAGAAGGGCTCCGACGATTCCGAAGGGTCGGACACGAGCGCGTCGAGCGGCCTGCTCGTGAGCTTGTACGAGCACGCGCTCGCCATCGACGTGCGCGACTTCGACAACGAGCGCTGGGATGACCGCTGGACGTTCGCGCTGCCGCTGTAGCGGGCTGCCGCCCGGACGCGGTTTGCCTGAACACACCGCCGTTCATGCGCGCCGCCGATAGCACCATTGCACCGACGCACTTGCCCCCTGACGCGGTTCAGCCTTTTGAATGCGACGCCCCGATTGGGCCCCTCGGCGAAGAGCAGACGGCCGCCCATCGACCCGACCGGCGTCTCAGCTCGGCGCCACCCTATCGGCACGCTGCCGCAATCGCGCGGGCGGCCTCGTCCACCCGTTCGGGTGCAAGCCCCGAGTACTGGATGACGAAGCGCGCGCCGTCCTCCGCCGGCTCAATCGACGCGCCATGGCAGTACGACGAAAGCGGCGCCAGCTTCACGCCCCGCGCTCGGGCCTGCGCGGCGACCTCCGCCTCGCTTCGCTTTGTCGCCACGGCGCACACGAAGTGAAGACCCGAATCAGCCTCGCATATCCGCACGTCATCGCCCAATTCCTCATGAAGCGCATCCATGAGCGCGTCGCGCAGCCGGCGCTGCTGGTTGCGGTAGCGCGCCAGATGGCGCTCGTACGCCCCCGATTCGAGCGTGCGTGCGAGCGTCACCTGGTCGATGACGCTCACCGTGTTCGCGAAGAACCCCACGTGCGCGTCGAGGTCGGCGCTCAGGCGCTCCGGCACCACCATGTAGGCGATGCGCAACGCGGAGCTCAGGCTTTTCGAGAACGTGGACAGATAGAGCACGCGCCCTTCGGCGTCGACGGCGGCAAGGGGCGGAATCGGCTTGCCCGCGAACCGGAACTCCCAGTCGTAGTCGTCTTCGACGATGGTGCGGAACGGCTGCTCGTACGCCCAGCTCAAAAGCTCGTAACGCCGCGACACCGGCATCGGGCGGCCCGTGGGGAACTGATGCGACGGCGTGACGTGCGCGATGGCCGCGCCCGTGGCCGCAAGCGACACGACGCTCATGCCCGCCTCGTCCACCTGCGCGAACGCGACCGGCGCCCCGTACGACGCGTAGATGTCGGCGAGCCGCAGGTAGCCGGGGTTCTCGACGGCGTACGTGCGCGCGGTGCCGAGCAGCTTGACGATGACGCCGTAGAGCACTTGCGCGCCCGCGCCGATGAAGATGCGCGCGGGATCGACGTCCATGCCCCGCGCGCCGCGCAGATACGCGGCAATCGCCGTGCGCAGCCGCTCGTTTCCCCAGGCAGGCTGCGGGCCGAACAGCTCGGCATAGCTCTCGTGGGCCATGCACGAGCGCAGCGCCCGCGTCCAGAACGTGCCGACTGCGTCCGCTTCGCCGCTGCCCGGGCGCGAGAAGTCGGCGACGAGCGGCGGCTGCGCCGATGCGGAATCGGGTGCGTCGGCAGTTTGGAACGCGGGCACGTCATGGTCGAATTGCGCCACGCGGGCGGTTTGGCTGGGTTGCACCGTGCGCATGGTTTGGCTGCCCTGCGCAGCTTGCATGGTCTGATCGCGATTCACTGCACGCAGGGCATCGCCGGCTTGCGCCGCGCGGGCATCCCCCGCAGCCTGTCCAGCTTGCGCATCGCGCTTCGCATGCGCGAGCGCGCGCCCTCCTTCGCCCGTGTTCGGTTGCACGACAATGCGCGCCCCCGGCTTCCAGATCGCCGGAAGCTCTTGGCAAAAGTACCCCCGGCGCTCCTCGGCACGCACGTACCCCTCGCCCACGAGCTGGGCGTACGCATTCTCCACGGTGACGAGTCCCACCCCGAGATGCGCCGCGAGCGCGCGTTTGGACGGCAGCCGCTCCCCCGCCTCGATTTTGCCAGCGACGATATCGTCGCGGATGCAGCGGTACAGATACTCGTAGCGGCTTTCGTCCCCGCGTTGGTCCAGGTCGTAGCTCAGCACACGCACGCTCCTCGTCATCTGGTCCTATCGGTTTCTTTCATCTGGTCCCATTCTGGTCCTGTCATTTTGTCGTGAATTGGACGTTCTCACATCTCCAGACAACGCATACCATCCCAACCATTACCTATCGGAAAGGAAGGCTTTCACATGTCAGAAACGCAGCAGACCGCAACCGAGCAGACCCCCGCCGAGCGCGCCAAGCTCAACCGAGAGCTCGCTCAGATGCTCAAGGGCGGCGTCATCATGGACGTCACGACGCCCGAACAGGCGCGCATCGCCGAGGAGGCGGGCGCGGCGGCCGTCATGGCACTCGAGCGCATCCCGGCCGACATTCGTGCGGCCGGCGGCGTGAGCCGCATGAGCGACCCGAAGATGATCCGCGGCATCCAGGAGGCCGTGTCCATCCCCGTCATGGCGAAATGCCGCATCGGCCATTTCGTCGAGGCGCAGGTGCTCCAGGCGATCGACATCGACTACATCGATGAGTCGGAGGTGCTCTCGCCCGCCGACGACGTGTACCACATCGACAAGACGAAGTTCGCCGTGCCGTTCGTCTGCGGCGCGCGCAACCTGGGCGAGGCCCTGCGCCGCATCGCCGAGGGCGCGAGCATGATCCGCACGAAGGGCGAGCCGGGCACCGGCGACGTCGTGCAGGCCGTGAGCCACATGCGGCTCATCAACTCCGAGATCCGCGCGGTGGCAAGCCTGCGCGAAGACGAGCTGTTCGAGCGCGCCAAGCAGCTCGAAGTGCCCGTCGACCTGGTGCGCTACGTGCACGACAACGGCAAGCTGCCCGTCGTGAACTTCGCAGCCGGCGGCGTCGCGACGCCCGCGGACGCCGCTCTGATGATGCAACTCGGCGCTGAAGGCGTGTTCGTCGGCAGCGGCATCTTCAAGAGCGGCAACCCCGCGAAGCGCGCCCGTGCCATCGTCGGCGCCGTGACCAACTTCCGCGACGCAAAGGTCATCGCCGAGCTGTCGGAGGATCTGGGCGAGGCGATGGTCGGCATCAACAAGGACGAGATCGAGCTTCTGATGGCGGAACGGGGCAAGTAGCATGACGACGGCGGTTCTCGCGCTGCAAGGCGCGTTCATCGAACACGAGCGTCGGCTCGCCGACCTGGGAGAACGCACGATAGAGCTGCGCTGCGCCGAAGATCTGGCGCAGCCGTTCGACCGGCTCGTGCTCCCCGGCGGCGAGAGCACCGTCCAGGGCAAGCTGCTCGGCGAGCTGGGCATGCTCGCGCCCCTGCGCGAGCGCATCGAGGCGGGCATGCCGGTGCTCGGCACCTGCGCGGGGCTCATCCTGCTCGCTCGCCGCATCGAGGGCGACGGCGGCTGGCTGCAGACGCTCCCCGTGACGGTCAGGCGCAACGCCTACGGCCGCCAGCTGGGGAGCTTCCACGCGACGGGCACGTTCGGGGCATGGGACGACGTCCCCTTCACCTTCATCCGCGCACCGTTCATCGTCGAAGCGGACAATGCGGTGGACGTGCTCGCGCGCGTGCGCGGCGACATCGCCGGCGTGCGCTTCGGCAACCAGATAGGCGTGGCGTTCCACCCCGAGCTCGACCCCGACGACCGCATCCACCAGCTGTTCTTGTCGCTGTAGGGACGATTTCCGTTACCTTCGGCATCCCGGAGAAGGAACAGCGGCCCCACGACGAAAGCAACGGAAGCGGGGGTTGACGCCCTCGCTTCCGTAAACGCTACATCCTTCCCAGCGGATTGATGGGTAGCTCGTGGCAGCTGTATTCGCTCAGGAGGCGCGCTGCCATATCTGCAAGGTTTCCGTGTATGTTGCCATCAGGCCGCGTCTTCCAGAATTTGATGCATTATCGTGCAAGCACGAGCCATTCAAGCTCATTGGCAAACGCGTGTGCTCGAGCGCTACCTCGCTCTGCCCTCCTGAGCCTCCAAGCCACATCTCTCGCATGCGCATCGTAGGCGCCTTCGTGCAACCGTTTCCCGCAAAGCGGGCAAAACCGCGCCATGAACGACCCTTGCAGCTCGCTGATGGGAAACAGCTCCCCGCATTCGCAGCAGCGAGCGATGCCGTCCTGTTCCCACGTAGCCGTCTCGTGCGCGACCTCGCTTGAATCCGAAAAAAACAGTTCTATGCCCAACGTGCCCACCCCTTATCCATTTGTGAAGGTGGGCACGATGATACGCTTTTCGTTCAATTCATGAGTACCACAAAGGGGACACCCAGGCGTATTTTTCCGAATGCGAGGATTTCACCAGCGAATTTTTCCGGAAATCGATAGCGATTGCGCACGTTCTTGTCACTGTAAGAACAGCTCGAGCACCCTGCGGTCATCTGCTGGTCATCTGCGTTCGGGAAGGCGTCGCGCATCGAGAAACGCCTTCCCGAGCAGCCTCACAGCAATCCTCTGCTGCGAAGCCGGTCTGCCTTGATCTCCGCGCGAGACATATCGTCAAACCGCGACGTGCGCGGCTCCGAGATGGAGTCAACCACATTCGTCTGCCACGCACCCGTCTGCAGAGCGGGCTCCTCGTCTCCCGAAATGAGGAAGGCCGCGCTCTGATCGGCGATCAATCGGTCGTACATAAGATTGATAGCTTCCGATGCGGTCAATCCCTCGCGGGCGAGAATCCGATTGCCACGTTCGATCTTCTCGGCGTCCATGCGCGCGATTGCCATCGTTATTCCCATCGTGTCCCTCCCAAGTACACGACCTCTGCGAACGGCTGGAATAAGTCGATGAGCCCAGTTTTTCAGAATGCGACAAGATATTCAAGAGCGTTTCACTCGGCATTTGCCGGCGCTCCGCAAACGCGCGCCGATCGCGCCCTACCGATGCGCGAGTGCGCGCGTGCCGAAGTTCGCGCGCAGGCAGAGCACGCCGCCGATGCCGACCGACAGGGCGATTGAGCACGCGAGCGCTTCCGGCGCGCCGAACGCGAGCGCGGGGATGCCCATGAGCACGCCGCACGCGTACGGCACGAGCCAGAACAGCCACACGGCGATGCTCAGACGGTGGAACTGCGCGCGGGCGCTCTCGCTGCCCCGCGCGAGGGTGACCGTGGCCCAGCCCGCATGCACGAGCATGAGCACGAGGGCGAACGCGCCGGTGACGGCGTGGACGGGGTTCGCGCCCGAGGCGGCGGCGAGGTTCGTCATGACGCTCGTGCCGAACGTGTCGCACGCAAGTCCCAAATAGAAAAGGACCAGGTGGCGTGGCTTGAGCGCGCCGGCGCGGCGCTCGGCGAAGACGCCTGCGGTGTAGAAGACGAGTGCGAGGGTGATGATGCCCGATGCGAGGGCAAGTTCGAAGTTCATGATGGTTCCTTTCGGTTCGCTCCGTTGATGACAGCTTTCATCCTACGGAGCGCACCGTGAACATCAACGCGCCGGTGTTCACGACGCCCGAGAGCCCGCACCCTGCCGGTGTTCACGCCTGCCCGCAGGCTCGCACCTTGCCTGCGCGCGCCCTCGATCAGATTTCTGCGGGAGCATGTCGCGGCATGGGCACGTATCCGGCGAACCGCCGGCATTCACACCCGCGGGCCTGCACCGCCCGTCGCTGCCGCAGGGACATCGGCGCCCGCGCCCGACGGTGCCGCCGGTGCGGCATCGCCCGCTCCCGAGCCATACAGCCCCTGTTCGAGCAGGTAGAACAGAAGCGGGCAGTCCGGCTCTCCCGCCTGCAGGGCGCTCATCGCGCTGCGCGCCGTGAACTCGACGACCGCTTCGGCGTCGACGCCTGCGGGCAGGCGATCCCACCGTACGCGCTCATCGTGTTCGAGAACCGCAACGAGCCCGCGCTTGGCGTGCGCGAGCGTCTGGCTTTCGCGCACGTGCGCGGCGAGGCGGTCAGCCTGGGGCAGGTCCTCGCGGTCGACAAGCCACGTCGCACGGAAATCGTCGAGAACGGCGGCGGCGCGGGCGTACAGTCGCCGGCAGTAGATAACGTAGGTCTCACCTGGCTCGATGTGGCAGAAATCGTCGAAGAACGCGCGCTCGAAGAAGCGCGTCGCAGCTGCGACCACGATGTCGCTTTTCGTCGGGAACAGCTTGTACAGGTAACCGACCGACACTCCCGCCGCGCGGGCCACGCCCCGAGCCGATACAGCGGCAAGCCCCTGACGTGCGGCGATGTCGACGGCGGCATCCACGATGGCCCGCCTGCGCTTCGCGGCATCGCCAGTCGTCGCCACAGGCGCCGGCTTGCTTCCCGGGCTCGACGAGGCGTTCGCGTGCGCCCGCGCGCCTGGCTCCACCGACGCGCCGGCAGCCCTCGACCCCCGACCAGCCGCTCCCAACGATGCGTGCCCGTTGCCGCCGGCGGCTTCCGCCGTCCGCTTCCCCGCATCTTCCATCGTTTTCGCGCTCCTTCGCCCGGCAGCCTGCGTTCGTGCTCCCTCAGTGTACTATTGACCCCAGCTCGCATCGCCGCCTCGAATCAGCCGAATTCGCAGACATTCCCGCTGCGGCTGCCAGCCGAAACCTGTTGAACAGCGCGCGGAACGCGCGTCGCCTGCGACGCGCACGGACCGCAATGCGCCACGGCGCCAGAAGCGCACGAACCCGCCGCACGGCGGCACGGCATCGCAGAGGAGGCGATCGAATGAAGTTGAGGTGGGCCTGGCTTTCGCTCGGGCGGTTCATCAGCAAGCACCTCGTGCTGCTCATCCCGCTCTGCCTCGTGATCGCCATCTTCGCGCCCGGCGTGTTCTCGCCGCTGCGACCGCTCGTGCCCACGCTCTTCGCGCTCATGACGTTCCAGAGCTCGCTCGGCAACCGCATCGAGAACTTCCGCCGCGCACTCGCCCATCCTGCGCCGATCATCTGCGTCATCGCGTTCGCCCACGTCATCCTGCCCCTTGCGGCGTGGCTTCTGGGGAGGCTCGTCTTCGGGTCCGACCCCGACATCGTCGCCGGCATCGTGCTTGAGTACAGCGTGCCCATCGCCACGACCATGGTCATGTGGGTGTCGCTGTACGAGGGCAGCACCGCCACCGCGCTCGCCGCGCTCATGCTGTCGACGCTCATCGCGCCGTTTTCGATTCCCGCGACGCTGCAGATCCTTCTGGGCGCGCAGGTGCATGTGGAAACCTGGGGCATGATACGCGACATGCTGTACATGACCGCCATCCCGGCGCTCGCCGCGCTCGCATTCAACGAGCTGTCGCACGGCTGGGCGTCTGAGCACGTGTCGCAGCCGCTCGCGCCCGCCGCGCGCATCGCGCTGCTTCTCATCGTGACAACCAACACCACGAGCATCTCCGACTACATCCTGCACCTGACACCGCAGCTCGGCGCCGTGCTCGTCTTCATCGGGTTGTTCGCCGCCGGGAGCTACCTCTGCGGCATCCTGGTGGCGCGCGCGACCCACCAGCCGCGCGCGACGTTCACGCCCGTGGCGTTCGGCTGCGGCATGCGCAACATCTCGGCGGGCGCAGTGCTCGCGGCGCAGTACTTCCCCGCCGCCACCATCTTCCCCGTCATCGTGGGAACGCTGTTCCAGCAGATTCTGGCGGCGCTGTTCGGCAAGCTGATGAAACGCCAGCTCGACCGCATGGACGACGCCCCGGCGCGCTGACAGCGGCAGCTGAGACGCAGCGCCCCGCCGATGAGCACCGTTCGGCATGGGGCCGGACGAACGAGGCGCGCGTAAAAAGCGACGCGTACCCGCCGACGCGTACCGCCCGACATGGGAACCGACTCGAATCACAGAGCCTACAAATGCAGCGCCGCGGTCCGCCGAGCCGTCGCAGCAACCACCGCCCGCCCCTGCGCGCGTTCAGCATCTCCTTTCCGGCGCACGCCGCCGAAACGGCACTTTTCAAAATCCGAACATCATCCTTACGGTGCCCTGACCGTCGCGCGTGAGCCTAGCGAGAGCGTCCGCGCGCATGCGGGCGCAGCCTGCACCCATCCAAGGAGATGTTCATGTCCGAATCCCGCACCACCGAAACCGACGTCGCACCGTCCCGCTCCGCAGGGCCGACGCCTCCCCGGTCTGCGGCGCACGCCGCGCATCCGAGCGACGCTCCTGCTGCAGCCCACGCCGGCCGCCGTCGCGCACCCGCACGGCGTCTCGCGGCGCTGCGCCCCTCCCACAGTGACCATCCGACGCGCACCCGCATCGCCAACGTCGTGCTCGCCGTGTTCGTCATCGTGTTCTGCGTGTTTTTGTACCAGCTGAACACCACGACCGAACGCGTGCCCCTGCGTCCCACCGGCGGCAGCGAGTTCGCGCGCGCCACCGTCGACGAAGTGCTCACATCCAACACCGACACCTCCGACGAAGGCGAGATGTCGGGCAACCAGACCGTCACGCTGACAATCGACTCCGGCACGTACGCCGGCACCACAACGACCGCCACCTCGCCGTTCTCCAACAACTCGGGCGCGTACTGCACGCCGGGGCTGCACGTCGTCATCCTGGCCAACGCGGCTTCCGACGGCTCGGTCACCGCCACCGTGTACAACTACGACCGCTCCGGCGCCCTCGTCGCGCTCATCGTCGTCTTCCTGGCGCTCTTGTGCCTGGTAGGCGGACGTGCGGGCATCACATCGGCCGTGGGCCTCGTGTTCACGTTCGCCTGCATCTTCTGGTTCTTCCTGCCGATGGTCTACCGCAGCGCGTCGCCGTTCTGGTGCGCCGTGGCCACCGTCATCCTGGTCACCGTCGTGGGCATCTACCTCATAGGCGGCTGCACGGTCAAGACGCTCTGCTCGATTCTGGGCACGGTCGCGGGCGTGCTCATCGCCGGCGTCGTGTGCGCGGTGTTCGGATCGGTCGCGCACATATCGGGCCTCAACGTCACCGACATCGAGACCCTCGCCTACATCGGGCAGAACAGCGAAATCGACGTCGGCGGCCTTCTGTTCGCCGGCATCCTCATCTCGTCGCTCGGCGCCGTGATGGACGTATCGATGTCGGTCGCGTCGGCCGTGTGCGAGCTGAAATCGCGCAACGCCTCCCTCGGGTTCACCGAGCTGTTCCGCTCGGGCATGACCGTCGGCCGCGACATGATGGGCACGATGACGCACGCGCTCATCCTCGCGTTCGCGGGCAGCGCCCTGAACACGCTCGTCATCATCTACGCCTACAGCATGCCGTACCTGCAGTACATGAACGAGTACGACATCGGCATCGAGATCATGCGCGGCCTGTCCGGATCGTTCGGCATTATCCTGACGGTTCCGTTCGTTTCCTTCGCCTGCGCGGCCCTGCTGGCGCGCCGCAAACATCAGACGTCCGTAAACGACCAGGTGAAAGTGGGAAAATAATTTACGGCACCGTTTCTCGCATTTAACCCGGTCTTGCCGGGGTTCTCTCACACTTCAAGTCATGCGGCGGCGGCTGAACACGTCGGTCGATCCGCCGCCAGACCATGACAGGGAAAGGAGAACCCTTCAGATGAGACGCTACAGTCAGGCGCTCGTCGCGTCCACACTCGTCGTCACGTTGGCGGCACTGCCCACAGAGCCGCTGGCGTCCGCGGGCGTGTCGCTCATCCCGCTCAATGCCGACGCAGCACCTGCATCCGTGCAGGATGCCGCATCGACGCAGGACGCTGAGGCGGCGACGTCCGACCAGGTATCACCGCTGTTGATCACCGAGGTGCAGACCGACCAGCCGTCGGGCAAGCGCTACACCTACACCGAGGTGTACAACAACTCCGATGCGCCGATCAACTTCAAGGACTACGTCTTCTACTACACCTACGAGGGCGGCATGGGAACCGGTAAGGTGTTCGGCGCCGACTCGTCGTACGGCAAGTACCAGTACGCGTCCGGCGACCAGGATCTGTGGATCCAGCCGGGCAAGACGCTCGTCCTGTGGCAGAGCGAGGGAACGTCGGGGCGCACCGTCGACGACTTCAACGCCTTCTACGGCACGAACCTCGTCGAGAACCAGGACATCGTCCGCATCCCGTACTCGGGCATCCACTCGACGGCCATGCGCGGCTACTACTTCGGCAAGAGCGCCGACCAGATTCTCATCAGCGCTTGGTCGAACGTGGGCGGCGACGACATCCCCACGGGCGACCCGGACAAGGTGGCCATCCAGTACTCCTATTCGGGATCGGGCCGCACGTGCGAGAAGAGCGGCATCTCCGCCGCGACGCCCGGCAGCGTCGACCCCTCCCAGGTGCCGTCGACCCCCGTGCACGTCGTGGAGCACCAGGCCGAGATCAAGTCGGCCACCGCTGACGGCACGAACGGCTTCACCGTCACGGCCAACGTCCCCTACGAGGGCACCTCGGCCACGTCGTTCGTCACGCTGCACTACCGCCAGACCATCGGCGGCATCGAATCCGACGAGCAGACCATCGAGATGACGTCGAACGGCGACGGCAAGACGTTCACGGCGAGCATCCCTGACGACCAGCTGTACGGCAGCTCTGTCAAGTGGTACGTCACCGCGAACGGCGGCACGGGTACGACGGTGAGCACCTCCGAACAGAGCACGCCGATCACGCCCGAGATGCCTTCGGCCGATGCGTATCCTCCAATGTACGTCACCGAAGTGTACGCCAACGACGGCACCGGCGAGTACAGTTACTTCGAGGTGTACAACGCCTCCGACAAGCCGATCAACCTGTCGTACTTCAAGATCTTCTACTACTACAACTACCCCGCCTACACCGCCTCGCAGTCCGGCAAGATTTGGACGCTGTCCGACTTCACCACGTTCCTGCAGCCCGGCGAGACGATGGTTTACTGGCTGGCTAACGACGGCACGACCGTCGACGACTTCAACAATCACTTTGGCACCAACCTGGAGCTTGGCAAAGACATCGTGCAGGTCAGCTACCCGGGCCTGCATGCCTCCGACAACCGGTGGATCCGCTTCGGCACGTCCGAGGACAACGCGTTCTCGCTCGTCGGCTTCAACACGAAGAGCACCGGCATTTCGAGCAAGGGCACGGCTTTCCAGTACACCTATCCGCGCGGCGCCAACGCGAACGAATCCGTTTCCGTGGACATTGAGAATCCCACGCCCGGCACGGTGAAGGATTGGCAGAAGGCGCCGATTACGGCCAAGTTCAACGGCTATGCCGGCTACCCTGCCGACGACGGCAAGGCGCCGACGCTTTCCGTCAACACCGAGGAAGGCTTCCCCATTCCTTCGTCGATCGACGAGGGCGACGACCTGAAGGTCATGTACGACACCGACCTGCTGCTGGGCGCCACCGACGCCGCCCGTCTGAGCTCCTTCAAGGACAACGTCGATCCGAGCAACCCCACGAACTACCCCGGTGGCGCAGAAACGCTCAAGGAACGTCCGTACCTGCTGGGCACCGAGGTGCTGTACAAGCTTGACGACGATACCGAGTGGACCACCGTTCGCCAGAGGACACAATGGCGCTTGGGGCACTTCCTCATGCAGATTCCGGCAGACGTGCTGTTCGGTCACGACAAGGTGACGTACAAGGTGCGCGCCTACACGCTCTACGGCATGTCCGAGACCGAGGAGACGACGGTTCCCATCAACCGCCTGCAGAACAGCACGGACAGCGTTCGCATGAACGTCAACAACGGTGACGTCGTTTCCGGAACGACCACGATAACAGCCAACAACGGTGGCGACAATACTGCAACATCGATATCCGTCGACGGCACCCCTGTCTCAGATTCTCGCCTGTCGCTTGAAAACGGCGCGTACTTCCTGGTCAAGACGACCGGCATGGACAGCTACTTCAAAGACGCCGTCACCGCGCCGTTCGGAGACGACCCGCGCGACATCCTGACCATCATGGGCAACTGGTGCGAATCGCCGACATCGCGCGCCATCCACGTGGACAACAAGTACTTCACCTACGATTCCGCCACCGATTCGTACAAGATGGACCTGACCATCTGGGCTGGCGGCACGGGCACGCCGTTCGAGGAGATCTACGACGAGGTGGCAACGGCCAACCACGAGGATTTCAACGTCAGCGGCCTGCAGCTCGCGCTCGAGAACGGCAAGACCTATCTTCCGACGTCAATCTCCCCGGACAACGCCAAGACGAACACGTCCACGGCTCTCGACGCCGTCCACACCATCGGCGACAGCGCGGGCATGGTTCCGCATCTGACCGCCTCATTCAGCATTCCCGCCTCCGACGCCACGGCGCAGGGCGCTACCGTGGACACCACGAAGCTCTCCGATGGCGAGCACACCATCACCGCCACCTCCAACGACAAGACCACGACGGCCAAGATTATCGTGGACAACACGGCCCCAACCATCGACTTCGGTATCGACGACACGACGACCTACTACAAGCCGTTCACGCTTGATGCCGGCAAGATTGCATTCGATGCCAACGGCATCAAGTCCCTCGACGTCACGCTCGACGGCGAGACGATTCAGCTGCCCGACACCATCGATCCGCACGACCTCGCCGAAGGCACCCACACGCTCAAGGCCATCGCAATCGACAACGCCGGCAACCTGGCGCAGAGCTCGGTCACTTTCGCGACCGGCATCGACGACCCGGATGTCTCCAAGAACGCGGCGGGCGACGTCGAGTCCGCGAGCGCCGACCTGTCGGTCGACGTAGACGGCCCGGCCAACGTGACGTTCTACCAAGGCCGCCAGCTGACCACCGACAACGGCGGCATCGTCGCCGCCTCGGGCCAGGCGCAGACGACCAGCTCGGGCGCCACGGGCGAATCCCCCTATCAGCTGTTCAAGCTGAACAGCGGCGACGTATCGGCTGACGACGCGCTTCAGATCAACTGGAACGGCACGGCAACCGCCGGCGACAGCGACCACCCGCTGACGCTGTTCGCCTACAACCAGGCGACGAGCGCATGGGATTCCGTGGCGACGGCCGACAGCACCGACGCCCTGTCCGCCCGAATCGCCGGCACCTACGCCAAAGACGGCGCAGTCTACCTGGCTGTTCAGCGTGTGACCGCAGACACCGCCTGCACCGCCCCGGCTCCCACGGCCGACATGTTCGGCGCTTCCAACGCACCTGCCGCCACGACGCTCGACGCCAGCGCGCCCCTCTCGTCCTGGGACGGCACGAGCGCGCCCGACAACTACGACTTCTGCTTCGCATGGGAGACCGACACCCAGTACTACGCCGAGAGCTTCCCGTACCATTACACCAACATGAACCAGTGGATCGTGGACAACGCTTCCAACCTGGACATCCGCTACGTCCTGCACACCGGCGACATCGTAGATGACTTCGATATGACCGGCGAGTGGATCAACGCCGACAACGCGATGAAGATCTTCGACGACGCGGGCATGCCCTACGGCGTCCTGGGCGGCAACCACGACGTGAGCGCCGGCATGGAGGGCTACGGCAACTACTGGAAGTATTTCGGCGCCGACCGCTTCACCAACAAGAGCTACTACGGCGGCACGTACAAGAACAACCTCGGCCACTACGACCTGTTGACCGAAGACGGGCAGGACTTCATCGTCCTGTACATGAGCTGGGACATCTACACCGACGAGATCAACTGGATGAACCAGGTGCTCGCCCAGTACCCCGACCGCAAGGCGATCATCGCGCTGCACCGCTACACCAACGTCGTTGCGTCCGACCAGATGCTCGACTACACCGGCCTGCTGCTGCAGAACGAGGTCGTGGCGAAGAACCCCAACGTGTTCTGCGTTCTGAACGGCCACTACCACGGCTCGAGCATCCAGACCGACTCGTTCGACGATGATGGCGATGGCGTGGCGGAGCGCACCGTGTACCAGATCGCCACGGACTACCAGTCCGACCCTGAGGGCGGCTCTGAGTACATCAAGTTCTTGTACTTCGACCTGCAGAACAACAAGATCTACATGAACTCGTACTCGCCGTACCGCAACGACTACAACTACTACGACGCGGCGAAGCTCTCCTCCTACGGCGCCGGCACCCATGCGGCCAACCAGGACATCATGGAGCTCGACGTGCCGTTCAACACCGATGCGAAGAGCCTGACCACGAGCTCGATTTCTGCTGATGTTCAGACCGATGATGTCATCGGCACGGTCACGGACGCCAACGGCGCCGCCTCGTACACCTGGACGGGCCTCGATCCCGATACCCAGTACGGCTGGTACGCCGAGGTGACCAACGACAACGCCGGCGTGACGCGCACCCCGGTGACGCTGTTCACAACCGACGTCAAGTCGACGGACAACCCCGGCACCGGCGACAATCCGGGGACGGGCGATAACGCCGGCTCCGGCAACAACCCGGGCGCGGGCACGGGTGACAATCCCGGTACCAGCACCGGCGACAACAACGGCGCCACCGACGGCAAGACCGAAGACGAGACCAACGGCGCCTCCGGTTCCGATAACGCCGCCGATCCCAATGCCGACGGCTCCAGCGCCGGAACGGACAACGCGGGCACCGGCTCCGCGACGAGCAATACCGGCGCGACCTCGGGCTCGAAGTCGACGGCCCCGCAGACCGGTGACGCAACGCTGCCCATCGCGGGCACCGCGGGCCTCGCAGCCCTCGTGGCCGGCGCCGTTGCAGCGTGGCGCGTCCGCGCCCGCCGCGCGGTCGAGCAGGGACTGCACGTTCGCAAGTAGCCGGCAGCCTGTAAAGCGAACGGCTTGCCGAGCGGCCGTCCGACGATTCTAAATCGGACGGCCGCGAAGGCACACGGAATTGAGCGACCGCACCTCCCACCCGCTCAATTCGCATCACTTGGTAGACCTGCCGTGAGCGTAAGAGACAGCGCGAAGCCAACAAGAACCGCCCATCCTCTCGCGAGGGTGGGCGGTTCTCTTTTCGCTCTGAGATATCGGATGTCGGAATCGGCGCAAGCGGCTATCGCGCGTGCCGGCATTGCATGCGCGACGCGGGCGCGTACGCTCACCTCACTAGAGTCCGAGCGCCTTGCGGTAGCAGCGCTCCTCCTCGTCGGTGAACACGTCGAACACGACCCTCAACGCGCTGCCGGTCTCATCGAGCCAGCTGGACACCGCATCCACGGCTATCGGCGCCGCTTCGGCCACCGGAAAGCCGAACACGCCGGTGCTGATGCCGCAGAACGCAATCGATTCGAGCCCGTTGTCGCGGGCGCACTCGAGACAGGACAGATAGCAGCTGACGAGCGCCGCGCGGTTGCGGTCGGTCACCTGCCCCATGCAGATCGGCCCCACCGTGTGGATGATGTGCTTGGCTGGCAGATTCCATCCGCTTGTGATCTTCGCCGCGCCCGTCGGCTCCTCGTGTCCCTGCGCGCGCATGAGCTCGGCGCATTCCAGCCGCAGCTGGACGCCGGCGAACGTGTGGATGGCGTTGTCGATGCATTTGTGCCCGGGCACCCAGCACCCGAGCATCTGAGAGTTGGCGGCGTTGACGATGGCGTCGGCGCGAAACGCCGTGATGTCGCCCCGCCACAGGGAAAGCCGGCCATCATGCGGCGACGGTTCCGTATTCGAGATATCGGCGATGCCCCGATTGGCAACCATGCCGGTGAGCAGCCGATCCTGCGCCTGAAGAAGGTCCGGGTCGGCTTCGGCAGGCGGCCGCGTGTTCACGAGCGCGCGAAACTCCGCGAACAGGTCGTCGACCTCGCCTGCCGTGCGCGCCTGCTCGTCCCGCTCTTCGGCGAACCCCGCCACGAGCTCCGCCAGCAGCTGCTTCGCTTCCGCATGCGGGAGTTTGTGGTAGCCGATCGTCTCGTTCATCGCAGCAGCCCCTTCCTGGCGCACCGTCTGCGTTGCGCCGATTCGTTCGAGCGGATCTGCCCGGTAGGTTTCGCCGCACCTGTCCAATACTGTGATGGTAGCGCTCCGAAACGCCTGATTCCGCACCGTTTCCGTTCCGTTGACACGGCGGGTGTGAGACGCCGTTCTTCGAAGCTGCGATGCTGCGTTGAGCTTCGGCCCTCGCTTTCAAGGAGCTGAGCGATGACGAGGTTCCCGCGTTCGCCCGCGCGCTCGACCGCATCGATCGCGTGCTCAAGGATACCTGCAACATCCCCGAACATCCCCATGGCCCGGCGGGGCACGGCCGCCCCGAAGGACACGCCCGCCCCGAAGGCAATCACGGCCACGGTGAGCATGGCGACCACAGCCACGACGAGGGACATCATGGACATCCCCATGGCGCGGAATAGTATTCATATTGTTACCACACGCTAACTTTCAACGAACGACATCCGATTGCGGGCAACCGCGGAGAGGACAGAGATGGCTAAGAAAGTCAAACTGTCAGCCAAGATAGCGCTCGACATCATCATGTTCGTGGCGCTGATTTTCCTGTACAAGGCGAAGGTGCTCACGCTCACCTACCACGAGGTCATGGGACTGGGAATCGCACTGTTCTTCCTGGTTCACTGCCTGTTCAACCGCACGTGGATCGTGGACACGGGCAAGAAGCTGTTCAGCAAATCGACGCCGGCGCGCACCAAATTCGGCTATTGGATCACGATTCTGCTCGTCATCGATTTCCTGCTCATCATCGTCAGCGGCATATTCATCTCGAAAATCATCTTCCGCGACGCCATCTCGAGCCTGAACCTGGGCGACACGAGCATCTTCCGGAACATCCATCTGTTCTGCTCCGTCCTGTCGCTGATACTCATCGGCATCCACGTGGGCATCTACTGGCCGATGGTGAAGGGTTTCTTCGCCAAGCGCATCAACCTGCCCAAGCGCGTCGGCACGACGCTTGCCTACGTCCTTCTGGCCGTCATTGTGGCAACAGGCGTCTACTCCCCGCCGACGTCGAGCTTCACGAACTGGCTCACCTCCCCGTTCGTGCAGCAGACCGGACACGATCACGGTCACGGCGACCAAACAGCATCGGGAGACGCAACCGTGAGCGCATCCGCAAGCGCATCGGCTTCGAGCTCCGCGAAGTCAGGCCACGGCGACGCCGCCTCCGTTGAATCGACGTCAGATGCTTCGAATGCGAAGAGCGCCAACGCGAGCAACCACGGCAACGTCATCACGCCGCAGAACATTATCACGACGTTCTACCAGTACACGTAGATCGTCGGTTTGTTCGCCGTCATCACGTTCTACATCGACCGCGCGCTGCGCAAGCGCGCGAAGGCGAAGCATGACGCCGTAAAGGTGAGCGAAGCGTAGGTCGCCGATTCCCATGCGGCGAAAGCAGACTCTCTCTCGCGGAGCGCGCGGGGCGATTGCTCCGCGCGCTCCATTCGTTTGCGCTCTTCGCCTCACGACCCGCACTGGCGTCCCTCGTGCAAATGCGGAGCGCCCGGACTACCCGAGCGCTCCGCTTTTTATCTATCCACGAGGGGTGCTGACCCCTCGCGTATCTTCGTCAGCGTGTCCGTGCCAGCGAATCTACGCCATCGTGGCCTCGTAGCCGGCATCGACGACGGCGTCGATGAGCGCCTGATCGTCGACATCGGAGGAGAGTTCCACGACCGCGTTCTTGTCGTCGAGGCTCACGCGCGCCTTCTCGACGCCCTCCACGCCCTCGAGCGCCTTCGTCACATGGGCGACGCAGTGGTTGCACATCATGCCCTCAACGTTGATCGTCTTCTCCATTGCAGCTTCCTTTCGTGTCGGTTCGTTCGTATCCAAAGCCGCCCCTGCGGCTCCGTTACCCTGAGAATGTGCCGCGGCGGCGACACCCGTAGGTTCGCCCGCAGCGCCTGCACCAGCGGTGCTTGCGTCCTGGGCACCAGCGTCAATGGCGGTCGCGCCCTGGGCACCAGCGCCCGCGCCAGCTGCGCCCGCTCCGGCAGCGTTCGCCTGCGAAGCCTTCTGCTGGCGCACAACCGTATCGGTCGAGCGCGCCTCCGCAGCAATCTGCGGCGCGCCTGCCTCGGATGCCACCTGCTTCCCCTCGCTCTCGGTCGCGAAGGTCGACTCCTCGTCGGCGCCCGTCATGAAACGCGGCTTCCATCCGCGCAGACGCAGCGCGTTGCCGACGACGGTGACCGAGCTTACGCTCATTGCCGCCGCGCCGATCATCGGGTTGATCTGCAGGCCCGCCCACGCGAACACGCCGGCTGCGATGGGGATGCAGATGACGTTGTAGATGAGCGCCCAGAACAGGTTCTGGCGGATGGTGCGCAGCGTGCGCTTGGACAGCTGCACGGCCGCGGGCACGTCCATCAGATCGGAGCGCATGAGCACGATGTCGGCCGACTCGATGGCGATGTCGGTGCCGGCTCCGATCGCGATGCCGACGTCGGCAGTGGCGAGCGCCGGCGCGTCGTTGATGCCGTCGCCGACCATCGCGACCGCGCCCCGCTCGGACAGGCGCTTGACCTCGGTCGCCTTGTCGCCCGGCAGCACGCCGGCGATAACCTCGTCGACGCCCGCCTTGCGTTGGATGGCCGCAGCTGTGCGCTCGTTGTCCCCGGTCAGCATGACCGTGTGGATGCCCATCGCGCGCAGCTCGCTGATGGCGCGGGCGCTCGTGGGCTTGATGGCGTCGGCCACGGCGATGGCGCCGAGGAACCGTCCGCCCCGCGCGAAGAACAAAGGCGTCGCGCCGTCGTCGGCGTACCGTTGCGCCCGTTCTGCCGCGTCGGCAACCGGTACGTGCGCGTTTTCCATCATGCGTGCATTGCCGCACAGGACCGTTTCCCCGTCAACCTGGGCGCGCACGCCTTCGCCCGGCACCTGCTCGAACGCGTCGACGGCAACCTGGGCAGCCGGGATTCCGTGCTCGTCCGCATAGGACACGATAGCCTGTGCAAGCGGGTGCTCGGAACGCTGCTCCACCGCCGCAGCGAGCGCGACCAGATCCTTCGCATCTGCGCCTTCCGCCGGCGCAACCTCGACCACGCCGGGCTTGCCCTCGGTGATCGTGCCCGTCTTGTCGAAGACGACGCTCTTCACGCCGCCCGCGACCTCGAGCGATTCGGCAGACTTGATGAGGATGCCGTGCGTCGCGCCGCGTCCCGTTCCCACCATGATGGCCGTGGGCGTCGCCAGTCCGAGCGCGCACGGGCACGAGATGACGAGCACGCTGATGGCGAAGTTCAGAGCGCTCTGGAACGGAGCGGCGACCAGTAGCCAGATGAAGAACACGAGGATGGCCACGCCGATGACGGCCGGCACGAACACGCCGGCGATCTTGTCAGCCGTGTTCTGGATGGGCGCCTTTGAGCTCGTCGCTTCGTCGACCAGAGCGATGATGCCGGACAGCACCGTGTCGTCGCCCGTGCGCGTGACCTTCATGGTGAAGTAGCCGGCGCGGTTGATGGTGGCGCCCGTCACGGCGTCGCCGGGCGCCTTGTCGGCCGGGACGCTCTCGCCCGTGATGGCGGATTCGTCGATGGACGCTGCGCCCTCGAGCACGATGCCGTCGACCGGCACGCCCTCGCCCGCACGGACGACCAGCGTATCGCCCACCTGCACCTGCTCGACGGGCACGATGACCTCGTTTTCGCCGACGAGCTTCGTGGCGGTCTTGGGCGCCAGGTCCATGAGCTTGCCGATGGCGTCGGTCGTGCGGCCCTTCGCGCGCGCCTCGAAGTACTTGCCGAGCGTGATGAGCGTCAAGATCATGCCGGCGGAGTCGAAGTACAGCCCCATGAACGCGGTGTGCGCCCCGTCAAGGTCGCCCACGCCCATGAGCGCCGCCATGACGAACATCTGGTAGACGCTGTAGCCCGCCGAAGCCGTGGCGCCCAGAGCGATGAGCGAGTCCATGTTGGGCGCGCCGTGGAACAGGCTTTTGAACCCGTTCGAGAAGAACTTGAAGTCGACGAAGATGATGGGCGCCACGAGCAGAAGCTCAGTGAGCGCGGTGACCATCATGTTCTGGTGGCCCAGAAACACCGCCGGCAGCGGCCAGTTGAACATATGGCCCATGGCCAGGTAGAACAGCGGCACGCAGAACACGATGGACAGGATCAGGCGCATGCGCATGTGCTTCTCGGCGGCGATGGCGCGCTTGGTCGATTCCTCGTGCGCGAGCTGGGCGGTGGACTTGCCCGACGTCTGCTGGGTCTTCGCGCGGGGCGCCGCGCCGTAGCCGGCTTTGTCGACCGCGGCGGCGATTTGGTCGTTCACACGGGCGACGTCGGAATCGGACAGCCCGGGCGCGTACTCCACCTCCATGCTGTTCTTCAGAAGGTTGACCGCCACATCGGCGACGCCCTCCACCCCGCGCGTGGTCTTGTCCACGCGCGACGAGCAGGCCGCGCACGACATGCCGGTCACATCGAATGTCTGCTTCATAACCGTTCCTATCCGGGCTTTGGGAAAGCCCCGTCACGTGCCGATTCGCCCGCGCCTACGAGCGGAACCGTTTGATCAGGTCCATCACCTCGTCGACGGCCTCAAGGTCGCCGGCCTGGATCTTCTCAACGACGCACGTCTCCAGGTGGTTCTTCAAGATGATGTCGGAAACGCGCCGCACGGCCGATTCTGCGGCCGCGAGCTGGATGAGCACGTCGCCGCAGTAGCGGTTGTCGTCGAGCATGTTCTTGACGCCGTTGAGCTGGCCGATCACCCGGTTGAGCCGCTTGTTCAGGTCGCGCTGCAGCTCCGCGCTGCGCTCGGTCTTCTTGTAGCGGCAGCCGCATCCGCACGCCTCGCCGGCGGCTTCCGCAGACGCGCCGCCGCCCGCTTCGGCGGAATCCTGCGCGGTCTCAGCGATGCTGGAGCAGGCACACGCGCTTGCCGCGGCGGTTTCGGCGGGCCGCTCGCCTTCGCAAGCTTCCGCCTGCGCGGCCGAGCCAGCTTGCGCGGCCGTCTCGGCCTGCGCGTCAACCGTCCCCTTCGAATTTTGGGTCAAGGTGTCTGCCATGCGACGCTTCCTCACATCCGTACCTTATACCCCCTGGAGGTATCTTACGGGCGTCAGTATAGTACCCCCCGGGGGTATGTCAACGGCATGGGCGGTTTTATTGGAAAAAGTTCGCCGCTTCATACCTTTGACGAGCTCCCGACTACATAACTTCCAACTATTTGAACTGAGCTCCCCGCTCGACCGACCAAATTTCCGGCTCCATCAACCGGGTTACGGCTCCATCAATCGAGCTTCCAGCTCCATCAATTGGACTTACAGCTCCATCGGCCGAGCTTCCGGCTCCATTAACTCGGCTTCCAACCCATGAGCCACCCGAGCCGCGAGCGCGAAGCCGTCCAGATTGCGGGCGCAAGCCGTCCGAGCCGCGTGCGCGAAGCCGTCTAGAACGCAGTCGCAAGTCACCCGAGCCGGGAGCGAGAAGCCTCGCCCCCGGTGGCTTCTTGGCAATCGTCAAGAAGTCTGTGCAAGTCTTCTCGGACGCGCTCTACACGAAAAACCGCCTCGCCGTGTGCAAATATCTAAGTTATTTGCACCTATTTCCCAACTTCCGACATTTTCGGCAGCCGCATGCTTGATGAAACGCGCGATTGGCTCAAGATAAACCGCACTATGAAATAATATGTAGATTAACTAGCTCTCGCAGCAGATGATTTCAGGCTGGAAGAACTCCTATGTGCAAATAATTAAGATATTTGCTCGCAGGACGGCCGAAAAACGTGTATCAGCCGTCGCCGGGGCCGTGGCCATCGCCATCGCTGTCGCCATGGCCGTCTCCCGCCTGCCGCGCCTCGCACGGCACGATACCGCCAACGCCCCGCTCAGCACGATGCCACCATCGCCTCGCACGGCAGGTCCTTCGTCTCCGGAGGCGCCGTCCCCCTCCTTGGGACTTACACAGAGAATGTTACAAACCCGATTGGCGAGCCGACTTCGAGAGAGACGTCCAAATTCTGGAAATAATGCCGAATCCGGGCAATTTCGCCAAAGTTTGGATGGCGCGACGGAGCCTGCCGATGATGCCAGCGAGATCATCGCGTCGTCGCCTCTGCGCTGTTCCCCGGTTTGCCGTTACATGATTGTATAACCCCAGTTCTCGATTGTTCTCAAACATGCTGTCTATATATCGCCAGACCTCGTGCACACGATGAGACGACGACGCAGGTCATCTTCTGCCGTGACGAATCCAAAAACGGGAGAAAACGGCACCACGAAATCCAAACTCTGTAATAAATGACGCGATTCGTCATTATTTCCAGAATATGGATGGGGCGCAGCGCAACCTGCCATCCGAGGCCCGAGCGTGTCGCAACGCAATCCGCCTGGCAGAGTCCGAGCGGGCTACAAGGCAATCCGGACGCGCCGCAGCCCGATCCGCCCTAACAAAACCAGCCGGGAAGTTCCAAGGCGCAACCTGCCGCCCTACGACAAGTCGATCAAGCGGAGGACAGAGCCGCATCTCTGAAAAGACTTGCACAGGCCCCTCGGCCATTCCCATGCACGAATCTCCGGTCAATTTCCCCGCTCGCCGCGCATCCTCCCCGTTTTCGTCACATTTGCCTTTTCCCAATTTACCAGGTGTTTTACCCAATTCTTACCCGTATTCGAAATTATTTCCTTTAATTCCTATTGACTTTATGGGTTATGGGTCGTACCTTAACAGCGTCACATTAATTCCCACTATTCCTCTGGGGTTTAAGTGAGACGGATTCTGGGACGAGAGAAAAGGAAGCTCACCATGGCAGTGAAAGCACTCAACCGCATCGACGACCTGATCGGCAACACGCCGCTCATCAAGCTGAACGTCTCCGACAAGGCCAACGTCTACGGCAAGCTCGAGTACACCAACCCCGGCGGATCGGTCAAGGACCGCATCGCCAAGGCCATCATCGACGCCGGCATCGCCGAGGGCAAGATCAACAAGGACACGACCATCATCGAGTCCACGTCGGGCAACACCGGCATCGGCCTGGCGCTGATCGGTGCTGCGTATGGCCTGAAGACCATCATCTTCCTGCCGGCCGGCATGTCGGTCGAGCGCCGCAAGCTCATCCAGGCGTACGGCGCTGAGCTGCGCGTCGTCGACGGCGGCGTGCCCAAAGCCAACGAGGAAGCCGCCAAGCTCCTCGCCGAGACCCCCAACAGCTTCGCCCCGAGCCAGTTCACCAACCCGGTGAACGTCGAGGCCCACTACAAGACCACCGGCCCCGAGATCTGGCGCGACACCGAGGGCGACATCGCCGCGTTCGTCGCCGGCGTGGGCACGGGCGGCACGTTGACCGGTGCGGGCAAGTTCCTGAAGGAGCAGGACCCCTCCGTCAAGGCGTACGCGATCGAGCCTGAGGAGTCCCGCGTCCTCGAGGGCGGCCCGAACGGCGCCCACAAGATCCAGGGCATCATGCCCGGCTTCGTGCCGGACGTCCTCGACCAAGACATCTACGACGAGATCATCCACGTGTCGAGCGCCGAGGCGTTCGAGTATCAGAAGAAGCTCGGCGCTGAGCAGGGCATCTTCGTCGGCATCTCGTCCGGTGCCGCTGCCGCCGCCGGCGCGAAGCTGGCCGAGCGCCCCGAGTTCGCCGGCAAGAACATCGTCGTCATCCTCCCGGATACCGGCGAGCGCTACCTCTCCATGCTGAACTACGACGACTAAGTCCATCTCCTCTCTCTCCTTTTCACCCAACAGCTACTCGTCGTCTTTCAGAACGCCCGACCGGGAAACCGGCCGGGCGTTTCCTTTTCGCCTGCGCGTTCACGGTTTCCCTGTGCGTTCCCTCGACTTGTTGGAGCGACAACGGACCCCGCGGTGCGCACTGCTATAGTCGGGGTATTCACCGTTGAGAATCGAAGGACTTGCGTACCGGAGCATCGAGGCGACGGCCGCAAGCGCAGCGAAGGAGCGATTGATGAGCGAACGGGACACTTCTCCCGAAGCACCCCTGACGAACAAGGCGAATGCAGCGGAAACGGGAGGCGCCGCGGCCGCCGCCTCCCCCAAGCCCGCGCGGCGCTTCCCCATCCACGGCGTGCGCATCGCCGTCCGCACGCTCGTCCTCGTGCTGTTCGCCGTCGACTGCGCGCGCCTCGTCATCCTGTACCTGTGGGCGCAGGGCGCAGTCTCGATCAACTTCGGCCGCCCCCAGCTGACGGCTGGCCTGTCGCCTTTGTCCGGCCTGTTCGACCTGTGGGCGTGGATCCGCACCGGCCGCATGGACCCGGTGCTCCCGGCATCGCTTACCATCGTCGTGCTCGGTCTGGTCATGTCGCTCGTGTTCAAGCGCAGCTTCTGCAGCTGGATGTGCCCGGTCGGCACCGTCTTCGATGCGCTCGGCGTCATCGGCAAGCGCATCTTCCCCGGCATCAAGCTGAGCCCGCGCGCGCAGAAGATCCTCCACGCGCCCAAAACCGTCCTCGGCATCGCGGTGCTCGGCATCGTCATGATCGCCGTGCCGTCCTCGCTCATCGTCAGCATGTGGAGCGCGCCGTACTGGGCCGTGTCCGACATGGCCGTGCTCAAGCTGTTCATCAAGCCGGGCGTGCCCATCATCGTCGTGGGCATCTGCGTTCTGGGAGCGAGCCTGCTGCTCGGCCGCAACTACTGGTGCGCGGGCCTATGCCCGCTCGGCGGCATCTACGGCCTGGTGTCCAAGCCGTCGCCGACCGTCGTCGTGCGCAATCCCGAAGCCTGCATCTCATGCGGCGCGTGCTCGAAGGCATGCGCGTACCGCATCGATGTCGCGACGTCCAAAAAGCCCATCCGCACCGTCGACTGTACGGGATGCCTCGACTGCATAGCCGCGTGCCCCAAGGACGACGCGCTCGAGCTGCGCGCGTTCGGGCGCCGCATCCCGCTGGCCGCCGCGCCGCTCATCGTCGTCATCGTCTGGATCGGCATCTGGGTGTGCTCGCTCGCACTGGGCGCTTGGTACGGCTCGCCCAGCGCATTCCTCATCCAGATGGGGTTGCTGAGCATCTAACCGCGTTCACCCGGAGTCGCATGCGCGGCGCCCCTTCCCCAGCACAAGCGAAAGCCCGCTCTGACACAGGCGCTTCGGCGCCGCAGCCAGAGCGGGCTTTCTCGTTTTGCATAATCGCAATGTCGGTCAGCAGCCTGCGGAGGTTCAGCAAGAGCTTGCCGCCCTGCATGCGGTGCGCACTTCCGCAGACAACCATTTGACCTGCAGAAGCGCGCACCGAACGGACTGCCGTCACGCACGAAATGCGCACGCGCCAGGCGTCCGCACCCCTACTTCCGCTCGGACGCGTTCCCGTCCATCTTCGGGCCTTCGAGCGGCAGCTCGTCGGTTTTCGCGCCGGGCTTCTCGTCACCCTCGCTGATCGTACCGTCAACGCTGTAGATCGTCTCCTTGCCCGGCAGCACGATGTTCAGCACGATGCCCACGATCGAGCCCACGGCCAGGCCCGACAGCGAGATGGTGATGCTGCCCGCCGGGATGACGATGGCGCCGGCCGCGCTGTACGCGATGCCGATCGACAGCACGATGATGAGCGCCGTGATGATGACGTTGCGGCTCAGCATGAAGTCGACGTGGCCCTCCACCAGGTTGCGGATGCCCACCGCCGAGATCATGCCGTACAGCACGAGCGACACGCCGCCGATCACGCACGCGGGCATGACCTCGATGACCGCCGAGAACTTCGGGCAGAACGAGAACAGGATGGCGAAGCACGCCGCGATGCGGATGACGCGCGGGTCGAACACGTGCGTGAGCGCGAGCACGCCGGTGTTCTCGCCGTACGTGGTGTTGGCCGGCGCGCCGAACAGCGAGGCGAGCACCGTGGCCAGGCCGTCGCCAAGCAGCGTGCGGTGCAGGCCGGGCTCGGCGATATAGTTGCGGTTGCACGTGGAGCTGATGGCGGAGATGTCGCCGATGTGCTCAATCATGGTCGCGAACGCGAGCGGCACGATGGTGATGATTGCCGTGATGGCCAGGCCCGTATCCATGTTGGGTCCCATGATGGAGAACACCGTTTCATCCCAGGTGAACGGCATGCCGATCCACGGCGCCTCGGCGACGCGCGTGAAATCGACCAGTCCCAGGCACACGGCGCACACGTAGCCCGCGATGACGCCGAGTAGGATGGGGATGATCTTGAGCATGCCCTTGCCCCAGATGTTGAACACGATGATGGTGGCGATGGCCACGAGGGCGACGAGCCAGTTGGTCGAGCAGTTCGCCACGGCCGACGACGACAGCGTCAGGCCGATGGCGATGACGATGGGGCCGGTGACGACGGGCGGGAAGTACCGCATGACGCGCGCGGCGCCGAACGCGCGGAAGAGCGCCGCCAGCACCAGGTACAGAAGGCCCGCGCACGCCGTGCCCAGGCATGCGTACGGAAGCATCGCCGTGTTGGCCACAGTGAGGTTGCCCGCGGCGTCCGGCAGAAGCGGCGCGATGGTGGCGTAGCCCGCGATGAAGGCGAACGACGAGCCGAGGAACGCCGGCACCTTGCCCTTCGACAGCAGATGGAACAGGAGCGTTCCCAAGCCGGCGAACAGCAGCGTCGCCGACACGGACAGGCCCGTGAGCGTGGGCACGAGCACCGTCGCGCCGAACATCGCGAACATGTGCTGCAGGCCGAACACCGCCATCTTCGGCTTGCCGAGCGTGCGGGCGTCGTACACCGCGTCAGGAGCGTCCTCCGCTCCCATCGTCGGTACGCGGACTTCATCTGCCATACGTCTGGGCTCCCTTCCCTGCTCTTTGCTATTGAACTCGAATGCGCATGATTGAACCCGCGGCGGCCGTTGAACCGCCGAATACTTCGCCTGCTGGTACCGTGAGCGCGCAAACATGCGCGCGTGAGCCTGCGTCGGGGTTGCGAACATACGCCTGAGCCATTGTGCCACAGCCGGGCCCGATTTACGGAAGATTTAACACGGTGCAGGCGCCTTCGCAGCATGCGCGCCCTGATCGAGCGGCTCGTTCTGAGCGCGGCGCAGCATAAACGCCAAAAATTGAACCACATGCTCGCAGATTTGTTCAAACCGTCTGTTTTGAACCGATAGTTCAATTTTTCATGAACACCGCCGTCGTCCGTGCTACAGTTCACACATGCAATTTGAACTTTTTGGAACGTTCGCCGTTTGAGTCCATTCCCATCAGCAAAGTTCAATTTCATCAGCATGTCGGTTCGAGGAGGCACGATGGCAGAAGACGTATTCGCTCAACGTCTGAATGAGGCGATGGCCGCACGGGGCGCCAAGCAGGTCGATGTGCTGCACGCCGCGCAGAACCAGGGCCGCAAGCTAGGGAAAAGCCAGCTCAGCCAGTACGTGAGCGGCAAGACCACGCCGCGCGCCGACACGATGGCCCTGCTCGCCGAGCTGCTCGGCGTCGATGCCGCCTGGCTTTCCGGCGCATCGAACGCAGGCGGAGCGCAGGGCACGGTCGCAGCAGAAGCGACCGCAGGTGGCGCATCCACCTCAGACGCAGGCGCAAACGCAGCCCAAGCAGGTGAGCCGTCGCGCACCGCCCGCGCCCGATCCCACTCCAACAGCAAGCGCGCCGCAGCCACAAGCTGCGCAAACTCCTCTTCGAACACGAAAACCACGACCCCGTCTTCCGCATCCACCCCTTCTCCCGACTCTCCGAAAGGAACGCCCATGCGCACCTTCAGCAAATCAAGCAAGCTCGACAACGTCCTCTACGACGTCCGCGGTCCCGTCGTCGACGAGGCCAACCGCATGGAGGAGAGCGGCACGCACGTTCTCAAATTGAACATCGGCAACCCCGCGACGTTCGGATTCCGCACGCCCGACGAGGTCGTCTACGACATGGCGCGCCAGCTGCCCGAGTGCGAGGGGTATTCCGCGAGCCGCGGCCTGTTCTCGGCGCGCAAGGCAATCATGCAGTATGCCCAGGTCAAAGGTCTGCCGAACGTCACCATCGACGACGTGTACACCGGCAACGGCGTAAGCGAGCTCATCAACCTGTGCATGTCAGCGCTGCTCGACAACGGCGACGAGATTCTGATTCCCTCCCCCGACTACCCGCTGTGGACCGCGTGCGCGACGCTCGCAGGCGGCACGCCCGTGCACTACATCTGCGACGAGCAGGCCGACTGGTACCCCGACCTGGCCGACATGGAGAGCAAGATCACCGACCGCACGAAGGCCCTGGTCATCATCAACCCGAACAACCCCACCGGCGCGCTGTACCCGCGCGAGGTGCTTGAACAGATCGTCGAGATCGCGCGGCGCCACCAGCTGATGATCTTCTCCGACGAAATCTACGACCGCCTGGTCATGAGCGGCGAAGAGCACGTGAGCATCGCGTCGCTCGCGCCCGACCTGTTCTGCGTCACGTTCAGCGGACTTTCGAAATCGCATATGATCGCCGGCTACCGCATCGGATGGATGGTGCTGTCGGGTAACAAACGCGCAGCTCAGGATTACATTCTGGGATTGAACATGCTGTCGAACATGCGCCTGTGTTCAAACGTCCCCGCGCAGTCCATCGTCCAGACGGCGCTCGGCGGGCACCAGAGCGTGAAGAGCTACATCGTGCCCGGCGGCCGCGTGTACGAGCAGTGCGAGTTTGTGTACAACGCGCTCAACAACATCCCCGGCATCTCGGTCGTCAAGCCGAAGGCGGCATTCTACATCTTCCCGAAACTCGACGTGAAGAAGTTCAATATCACCGACGACGTACAGTTCGCGCTCGACCTGCTGCGCGAAAAGAAGATCCTGATCGTGCAGGGCACCGGGTTCAATTGGGGTCAGCCCGACCACTTCCGCATCGTGTACCTGCCGCGCATCGAGCAGCTGTCGGAGGCCATGACGAAGCTCGGCGACTTCTTGAGCACGTACCAACAGCACTAGAAGCGAAAGCAGGTTGAGCAAAGCCTGCGAAGTAAGCAAGTCGTCGCCCATCGCACTGACCGCAGCAATGCCAAGCGCGAAACAGAACTGCCTGCATGCGGCGCATGCAGGCAGTTCGTCACTATGAGCACTCGCTGCCGCCATCAGATTCCAGCGTCTTTCGAAGCGTCAGCGAGCCCGAGCATCCTTACCGGCGCGAAGCGCGACGGCGCATCCGCAGGCTCAGGGCCGCAAGCGCGGCGCCGGCGGCTCCGAACCCAAGCGGGACCGCAGCCGAGGTCGCGTCGCCCGTCTGGGGAGCTGTCTTGGCAGCGACCTGCTCAGACACCGGGGCGGACGCCGCCGTGGTCGGGTCGCCAAACCCGCCGGCGGATGCCGCCGCCCCGTCGGAAGGCACAGTCCCGTCGCCCGCATCGGCCAATCCGCCCATATCGCGCCTCGCACACGGTCGCGTCCGTCAGCTTACACGCCCCGATTTCCGCACTTCCCTTCCAGCGCGGCTGTCGCTGGGGAATCGGACGTGCGCGCAAGAACCATACTCGGCACACGGTTGCGTCCGTCACGCTGCGCGCGTTCGCTCCGTCTTCGCACACGGTTGCGCCCGTCACGCTGCGCGCGTTCGCTCCGTCTTCGCACACGGTTGCGCCCGTCACGCCGCGCGCGTTCGTTCCGCCTTCGCACCCGCAGCGTCGTACAGCGCACGACCAGCCTTCACGAACAGCGCCCAGGCGCCGAGCGCCAGCGCCGCATACGGCAGCAGGTAGCCGGGGTTGCCCACGACGGCGGCCGCCCACTCGAACGGCGTATTGGGCAGCGGTTTCGTGACGAAGAAGAAGTTCGTGCCGAACACCGGGTTGAACGCCAGGAAGAACGCGCCCGCCGCAACGGCTACGACGAACGGCAGCCACAGCCGCCGATACGACGGCCTATACTCGCGCCCGCAGACCATGCAGATTACCATCGTCACGAGCAGCGCGTGCTCGATGAACCCGCCGATCGACGCGTACGACGCAAGCGGGCAGTACGTCCAGCTGGGGAACAGCAGGGCGCCCGTCCCGCCGACGCACGCCCACGGATAGAAGACGTCCCCTACCCGCTCGCTTGCGGACAGCGCGAACGCAACGGCCAGGTACTCGCAGAAATTGCAGATATGCAGCGGCCAGAACACGGGGATGAACAGGCCGCATGCGACAAGCGCGATGTCGCGCGACGCAAGCAGCGCCACCGGAACGCACGCGCACGATACAAGGAACCGCCGGCGCGGGCTTCCCCATGCGACGCCTTCGGGCAGACGCATGAACCGCACGACGAGCACGGCGATGAGCAGGCAGCAGAGCGCGAGCATGAGCAGATGGCCCGTTCCGAACAGCGCGAAACCCGGCCCGCCCGCAGCGAGCCCGCCTTCGTCCATGAACACCGGCTCGGGCGTGAAGAACGCCGCGAGCGCCGTCTGCACGTCCATCGCCTTCGCCTTCCGCCTGCGCTTCTACCGTCCGACCAGCGCGAACACGATCGACACGACGAGCACGACGGCGAGCGGGCCCGCCCCGTCGTAGAACGACGCCGGCATGGGCAGCCCGTAGTACAGCACGTAGCACAAAAGCGCCGTCACGGCCGCGACAGCCACGACGATGCCGAGCGCGGTGACGGCGCCCGACCCCAGCGCCCCCGCGGCGGACAGCGCGTCGAGCGCGATGGCCTCGAGCACGACCCATCCCACGATGAGCGCGAGCTCGGTCGTCACCGGGCGATGACACGCCCCGAGCGTGATGGCGAGCAGGATGAAGTACCCGACCACGCCCATGCAGACGATGCCGAACACGGGAACGGAAAGCGACAGCCCGCCCAGGCTGCCGCAGATCTGGAACACGGCGTACAGGCCCGCGACGGCGGCTCCGATGATGAAGGCGACGCCCAAACCTTTGACCGCGCCCGGCGTCGAAGCGGCGCCCGGCCGGAAGAAGATAACCCACCAGATGAGGTAGAGCGCTGCGCACACGGCGAGCGCGATATGGCCGCGCTGAATCTGAGCGATCTGCGTTTCGTATCCCACGACAACCCCGCCTTTCGCTGTGGCGTTTCGAGATGGGCGCGCCGGAGCGCGCATCCACCCCGATTCTAGCCCCGCGGGTCGGCTGATGGGCGGGAATCATGCGCACCCGAGAGAGCGCCGTTACCCGTCGTGCCCCGTCGCGCCCCGGATGGGATGCGCATGGGGTGAAACGCCGCGAACGCTCAGCGCCGTCTTCGCCGCGGACGCTACGCGGTCACGGCCTTGAGCGCGTCCAGCGTCGACTCGGGCATCGCCGACGTGCCGCTGCGGGCATTCTAAAACCGCGCAACGTCCTGCCTGCGCCTTCGGCGCCGTACGCCCCTTACGGCTGCGGCACGATGATGGTCGGTACCGTGAGATTCATGAGGACCGAGTGCGATACCGAGCCGAAGATGGCGCGTCCGAGCGCCGAGCGCGAATGCGTGCCCAGGATGAGCACCTCGCAGCCGTCGGCGTACTCGTTGAGCACCTGCGTGGGCGACGCGCCCTCGATGGCGACGCCCGACACGACGAGCCCCTCATGCTGCTCGCGCAGCAGCTCGACGATCTTGTCAAGGCGCGTCTGGAACCCTTCGCCCACCGCGTGCATGCCGCCGCCCATGACTTCGGCGGGACGCGACAAAAACGGCGGAACGCCGTACGCGGATACCAGATTGAGCTGGGCGCCCTTGGCCAGCGCCAGCTGCACGCCGTACTCTATGGCCGAGTCGCTCGAATCGTCCTGCGCCACGCCGACGACGATGCCGGCGCCGACCTCGCCCTCGCTCCACGTGACGGGCACGACCACCGTCGGCACCGTCGTGGAGATGGACACACGCAGACCCTTCGCACCCGAGATGGTCTCACCGATCTTCGAGCCGTGGTGCGTTCCCAGAACCACCAGGTCGTAATCGGTCGCGACGTCGGCGAGGACGCTCACGATCTCGCCCTTCCCCACGCGCGTTTCGCAGGCGATGGCGGGATGCTGCGCCGCCACCTTCCGCTTGAGCTCGGCGAGGAACCCTTCGGCGTTCCGCTCGACGGTCGCCTCATCGACGCCCGCCGACTTCGCGTACTCCTCGCTCACCACCGTGAGCAGCGTGACCGAGGGGTCAGGCGTCGTCGGCGCCTCGTACAGCGCCCAGGCAAGCGCGCGTTCGCCGCGTTTCGAACCGTCGATGCCGACGAGAATTCGTGCCATGTTTGTCAGTTCCCTTTCTTCGAGAGGCGCCTCCGCCTTGGCGGCGCGCCGTCAGATGGCTTGTCTTAAGCGTGCAGATTTGCCGTGCTGCCTTGCTTGACGGCCCTTACTTGAGCCAGGGCACGAGCGCGTGCAGCTGCGGCACGATGAGGATCAGCGCGAACACGACGATCAGGATGCACAGCGCGAAGCAGACGTAGGCGACGATGCGGCGCGCGGGATGGGCGTCCACGTGGGTGCCGTCCGCGGCGACTGCGCCCTCGCCCTTGATGAGATTGCGCAGACCGAACGCGTAGAGCGATCCGATGATGCTTGCGACGCAGACCGCGCAGACCAGAACCACAATGAAGTTCGTCATGATGTTTTGCCTTTCCTACTGCGCAGCCACGGCGTTGTTGCTGGGGTTGAGCTTGACCTCCGCGGAGTCGTTGACGTTCGCCGAGTTGACGGGGTTGCGGCGCGACAGACGCAGGATGACGAGCGCCGCCGCGATGCCGATGAGCGCGACCACGATGACGCCGCCCATGCCCAGACGGGCGATGGCGCAGGCCACAGCGCCGAACACGCCGGCGACGGGGAACGTGACGAGCCACGCGATGACCATGCGGCCGGCGACGCCCCAGTTGACCTTGTTGCCCTTCTTGCCGAGGCCCGAGCCGATGATCGATCCGGAGCAGACCTGCGTGGTGGACAGCGCGAAGCCCAGGTGCGACGACACGAGGATGGTGGTCGCGGATGCTGCCTCGGCGCCGAAGCCCTGCGGGGTGTTGATCTCGGTGAGGCCCTTGCCCAGCGTGCGGATGACGCGCCAGCCGCCGGTGTACGTACCGAGCGCTATGGCGAGGCCGCAGACGAAGACGACCCAGATCTGCGGGCCGGTGCCGGAGGCCTGCATGCCCTCGGCGATGAGCGTCAGAGTGATGATGCCCATGGTCTTCTGGGCGTCGTTGGTGCCGTGCGACAGGGCGACCAGGCAGGCCGTGACCGTCTGGCCGTGGCGGAAGCCGTCCTCGACGCGCTTCTCATCGAGGCCCTTCACTATCAGATACATGAGCTTGACCGCGCACCAGGCTGCCAGTCCGGCGATGATCGGCGAGATGAGCGCCGGAATGAGAACCTTGGAGATGACGGCCATGAAGTTGACGCCCTGGACGCCCGCGCCCACGATGACGGCGCCGACCAGGCCGCCGAACAGCGCGTGCGACGAGCTCGACGGCAAGCCGACGAGCCAGGTGATGAGGTTCCAGATGATTGCGCCTATCAATCCGGCGAAGATGAAGGCCGCGCTGATCGTGACCTCCTGCTCGTTGATGATGCCGCCCGAGATGGTCTTGGCGACCTCGGTCGACAGAAACGCGCCCACCAGGTTGAGCGTACCTGCGGCGATGACCGCCGTCTTCGGCTTGAGCGCGCCAGTCGCGATCGACGTAGCCATCGCATTCGCCGTATCGTGGAAGCCGTTCGTGAAGTCGAAGATCAGCGATGTCGCTATCACCATCGCCACGACGACGAGCGTTGCGATATCCATATGCCAGCTTTCCCTTTCGTAGCCCCTGTACTCATACGGTCAGGCATGCGCAAAGCGGCCGTATGCTGACCCGGGAGCTATGAAACAGAACGACTGTCAAAACCTTGTAAAGTAACCGTAAGGAGCACAAGGAACTAATGAGGAGACACGTTCGTGACACAGACGTGCAGTCTCCCGTACGGCGGAAGAACGAGTCGTCTTAGCTGGTGAATGGACGTTTTCGAAACGGCGCGGCGCTTCGGCGGCAGCGCGCATGCGCGCGTGAGCCGCGCGCCCAATCCGTTCAGACGCGAAAACGGGAAGATGCGCGCGCCGAACGGGGCCGAAGACGACCCGAACGGTCGAGACGCGCCGAAGACCCTGGGCGCTAGCAGGCGACGAGTTTGACGGCGTAGGCGGTCTTGCCGTCGAGCGCGATGTCGCGGCCGGCCACGCGCACGACCGTGCCGTCGATGCCGTAGCTGCGCACCACTTCGACGGAATCGTCGACGGCGAAACCGGACTGCTCCTGGAGCAGGCGGCCGCGGCGTCCCACAAGCCAGGCGATGCGGTAGCTGCCCGCGTCGGAATCGTACAGAGAGACCACAGAGCTGCTCCTTTCGCATCGCACGTGATGATTGTGAGTGCCGCCAGCTGACAGCCGGCGCGGAAGATGCAGGCGGTTCGTCCGATGAGCGCCCGCATGCAAGGCGTTCCGCCGTTGGACAGCGGCGCACACGGCGTTTGCGATCGAGCGGCCGACCTGCGACGGATGTGCTGCAGGCGCCCGGATCCCGGGGTCGCGGGCGCCCGCGCTCTCCCCCCTCGTGGTTTCGACTATGCGGCCCCGACCTGCAGTTAGTCAATAGAAACATCGTTCGACCTGGCGTTTTGGGCCCGTTCGGACGAACGCCCGCCCCACCCGGGCGCACATGAACCCGCCGAGCGTCTTTACCGGCCATGCGCAGCGGCTCCGTTTCGCACGCGTCCGGGGCGCCTACGGATCCGCCGCGCGAGATTCCGCACGCCGCGCACGGCGGCTCCCCTCGCGCCCGAATGCCGGTTTCGCCCGGACGCAATCGCCCCCGCTTCTGCGAACCATTCGCCCCCGCTTCTGCGACCTCGGCATATAGCGTCTTCGCGCAATCTTTCCCAAACGCTTCGCATGCGCGCCTCCCTCTCATTAGAATGGATGCTTCGAACATGTGAAGCTGGAAGGAGTCGCCGTTGATATCGGACAAACTGCTCGCGAAGATCAGCAGCCCCGCGGTTCTCGCCCGTGCCCAGGGCATCGCGAACCGGGGGAACCGCATATCCAACCGGCATGTGAGCTACCAGAGCAAAGGCGACCTGCTGCTGTCGGCGCGCGTGCGCGGCACCGGCGGGCGCGAGGCGTACACCACCACCGCGCGCATCAACGAGGGCGAAGGCACGGTGCTCGGCTACACGTGCACCTGCCCCGCCTCGTCGTCGTACCCCGGCGCGTGCAAGCATTCGATTGCGCTCGTCATCGACTTCGAGCTGCGTGCGCAGTCCTACGGCGGCTTCGACCCCACGCGCGACGTCAAAACCTCCCCGTGCATCACCTCGTACCTCGACGGCGCCGACGAACGCGCCGAGTCGCTCGTCGCGGCCGACGGCGGCGCGCGCCACGGCAGCATCGCGCTCATCCCCACGCTCATCGAGGACTACGACGGCTGGTCGATACGTTTCTCCATCAAGGGCGATTCGACGGCCTACGTCGTGAAGAGTCTGAGCGAGCTCGTGGACAACGTCGAAGGCGGCGTGTTCGTGCGCTATGGCAAGAGCCTCGCCTTCACCCATACGCGCGCGGCCTTCGAAGAGCGCTCCCAGCACGAGTTCGACCTGCTCGAGCGCGCGGTGCAGATCCGCCGCGTGGGCGCGGGCGGCGCGCGCTGGTCCTACTACGCCGCCCCCATCGAGCGCGACCTCACGCTGTCGACCCCCGAGCTGTTCGACTTCCTGACGCTGTTTATGGGCGAGTCGATCCAGGTTCAATCGGGTCAGAGCGCGCGCAGCGGACGTCCCCTGCGCGTCATCGACGGAGACCCTGAGCTGCCGCTTTCCATCGAGCCGTTCGGTCCGAGCGCGTGGGAGGTCAAGCGCCAGGGCACGTGGCGGTTCCTGTCGTCGGAGGGCGAGTTCTGGGCGCAGGACGACGTCGCCTTCTACCGCTGCAGCGACAAGCTGGCCAAGATCGCCCCGTTCCTCGAGGGCGTCTACGCCGCCGACCAGAGCGAGCTCGTGGTGTCCGACGAGGACATGCCGCGGTTCTGCTCGACGGTGCTGCCGCAGACCGAGCACGTGCTCGACGTAACGCTGCCGCCCGAGGTGGAGGCGCTGCGCCCGGCGTCGTGCACCGTGCGCTTCTACTTCGACCGTGCAAAAGACGCAGCTGTGTGCGTCGGATACGCCGTCTACGAGGACAAAGACGGCGAGGAGCACCGCCTGAACCTGCTCGACGACGCGCCGTCGCACGACATCATGCGCAACCTCGCCGCCGAACGCCAGGCGCTCGGCGTGTGCGACCGCTACCTCGACCGCGGCGACAGCACCTTCTTCGTTTCGTCAAAGGACCAGAAGCGGATGGCGACGCTCCTGTTCGAGGGTGTGCGCGCGCTGTCGGAGATCGGCACCGTGTTCACCACGCCCGCCTTCGACCGCCTGGCCGCCAAGACGCAGCCGCGCGTGACCATCGGCGTGTCCATCAAGTCCAACCTCATCGACCTGAACGTCGACACCGTGGGATTCCCACCCGACGAGCTGCACGCCATCCTGTCCAGCTACCAGCAGAAGAAGGCGTACCACCGCATGCGCGACGGTTCGTACCTGGACCTGCGCACGGCCGACCTGGACCAGGCGAGCGAGCTGGAAAGCGCGCTCGGGCTGACGTCCAAGGAGCTGGCGTCCGGCGACGTGAAGCTGCCGGCGTACCGCGCGTTCGAGATCGACGCGCTGCTCGACGACGACCAGAAGGACGCATCGTTCAACAGCTGGCTCGACGACTTCCACCAGGTGGACGACAGCGCGTTCGACGTGCCGTGCGACCTGGCCGGAACGCTGCGCCCCTACCAGGTGACGGGCTACCGCTGGCTCGCCACGCTGTCGGACCTGAACATGGGCGGCATCCTGGCCGACGAGATGGGCCTGGGCAAGTCCATCCAGCTCATCGCGCTTCTGCTGCACGCGAAGGAGCAGCGCGCGCAGGCTAAAGCGGCTGCGGCGACGGGCGCTGCGGCCGCAGACGCGGCCGATGTGGCGCATACGGCTGGATCTGCAGACGCGCCCGATGCGGCGCGGACGGCCGCTGCGACGAAGACGGCGGGCACCGACGCCTCCGCCGACGAAGCGGCGAAGGCCGCAGGCTCCAGCGCGGAAGCGTCTGCCGACGACGAAGCCCCCGCCTCGTCGGGCCGCACGCTCGTCGTCTGCCCCGCGTCGCTCGTGTACAACTGGATGGCGGAGTTTTCGCGCTTCGCCCCCACCATCGACGCGGCCGCCGTGGCCGGCAGTCCCGACGAGCGCGCCGCCGTGCGCGCCAATCCCGCCCACGAGGTGCTCGTCACGTCGTACGACCTGGCAAAACGCGACCTCGATGCCTACCGCGCCGAAACGTTCGACTACCTGGTCATCGACGAGGCGCAGTACATCAAGAACGCCCAGACCCTCGTCGCGCGCGCCGTGAAGAGCATCCCGTCTGAGCACCGCATCGCGCTCACCGGCACCCCGGTCGAAAACCGCTTGAGCGAGCTCTGGAGCATCTTCGACTTTCTGATGCCGGGGTTGCTCGGCACGTACAAGCGGTTCCGCGACCGCTTCGAGGAACCCATCGTCAACGGCGACGACGACGCCCGCGAGCACCTGCGCGCCGCCGTGGCGCCGTTCATCCTGCGCCGCCTGAAAAAGGACGTCCTGCACGACCTGCCGGACAAGTTCGAGTCGGTCGTTTACGTCCATATGCCGCCCGAGCAGCGCAAACTCTACGATGCCCGCGAGCAGCTCCTGCGCAGCTCGCTCAAGAAGACCGGCGACGAGGCGCTGCGCACCTCCAAGCTCCAGGTCCTCGCCGAGATCACGCGCCTGCGCCAGATCTGCTGCGACCCCCGGCTTCTGTACGACAACTACCGAGGCGAGACAGGCAAGATCGACGCCATCTGCGACCTGGTGGAATCCAGCATCGAATCCCACCAGAAGGTGCTCGTGTTCTCCCAGTTCACGTCTTTTCTGGATCTGATCGGCAAGCGGTTTGCCCACGATGACGTGGAGTTCTACACCATCACGGGCGCCACGCCCAAGCTCAAACGAGTCCAGCTGGTCAATGCCTTCAACGACAACGACGTGCCGGTTTTCCTGATCTCGCTCAAGGCGGGCGGCACCGGACTCAACCTGACGGGCGCGAGCGTCGTCGTGCACGCGGACCCCTGGTGGAACGCCGCGGCGGAAAACCAGGCGACTGACCGCGCCCACCGCATCGGGCAGAAGAACGAGGTCAGCGTCTTCAAGGTGATTCAGCAGAACACCATCGAGGAGCGCATCATCAAGCTGCAGGAGGCCAAGCGCGACATCGCCGACAAGATCGTGAGCACGGACAACGTCTCCATCAGCTCGCTTTCCCGCGACGATCTGATGGCTCTCCTGGGCGAATAGCGCCCGCATGAGTCACTTTGCCTGGCATTTTGTCTCATTGTGGAGATGTCTCCACAATGAGACAAAATGCCAGGCAAAGTGACACACATGTCGGAGGCCAGCTACTCGCAAGCAGCGACGCCCTGAACAGCCAGCATTGCCACGTCGGTGTAGAAGTCGGCACCGGAACGCAGCATCAATATGCGTGCAGGTTCCAACCACAGCCCCATGTGCTCGGTCGCGAACTGACGGGCCAACCGTTCCGCCGTCTTCCGTTGCGCCTGGTCGGGAGCCTGCAGCTGCTGACGTTTCAGATACGCCAGAAACGCGCACTCCGCCGCCAGCGAATCCGGAACCAGAGCGTCCACCGCTTCGGGACTTCCCGAAAGCAGCAGATAATCGAATCCGACCGCATGATAGCAACGCAGCACCTGGTCGGACCGGGGACCCTGCCCGTGGCCGTATTCTCCGTCGCGCAAGTAGCCGTACATGCAGTTCTCGTTCGCAGGCACGTAGTACGTCCCGCCCGGCACCAGAAACCGGTCGAAGTACCGCTGACGCAGCTCTTCCGGCTCAGGCCAGTCGCCGCACGACAGGCCGATTGCATCCGCCACCGTTCGCACGTCGCTCAGCACCTTGTCGGACGGCTCGTTGAGCAGTGCTTCCGCGCACACCTCGAGCACGACCGCCGCCGTCTGCGCGATCTGCCTGGTCTCGTCATCCATGGGATACCTCCGATATACAAGAACGGGTACCGAATGAAGGAAGCGGGGAGTGCAGCGGAAAGGGGATGTCTTGCACTCCCCGCAGTTTTCGCACGTCTGGAAAGTTTACGGATGGGTCTACCGATTCCAGAGTGCGACAAATGGGCAAACCTTCAACGCGGCAGCGGGACACGGACGCGGGATGCCTCGTGCTCATGCGCTTGCATCCCGCGATCCGCCCTGCCCCGTCGCCCGCACGCTACATGGTGACCGCGGGCACCGCCGCCAGAACCACCAGGTAGCGCAGGACGAAGCCACCGATGAGCACGCAGACCTCTGCGGTTGCGACCGCGCACAGAGGCCGCGCCTTCTTAAGCGACATCATGTCGATGACACAGGGTACCGCCAAGCCGACCACGATCAGGCCGCCCCAGAACAGAGGCGCAAACGCGCCCTTCACGATGCCGTCGACGGTCGCCGCGCCTGCAACTGCCATAAGCCCCGTGCCCTGCAGGGTCACGACCAGCAGGATGACCACCAGGCAAACCTCGATGATGGGCAGGACCGCCACCGTCTTCTCGTGGAAGGTGACACTGCGCATCGAAGCACGGTCGGCGATCTGCCCGCCCAGAAGTCCTGCGGCGAAACCGGTGCTGATGGCCGACACCAAGAACAGGATCGGCAGCACGGCCAGGTTCCACAGCGGGTAGGGCTCGGCCACGCCCAGCAAAACGCCCGTGTACACTGCCACGCACAAGCCGGCGATGATGCACAGCCAATCGAGGACTTTGGGCGTCTTCCTCTTGATGGCGTACAGCAGAAAATCGATGAAGCCCGCAACCAGGAACACGGACAGAATCGCAGTGCCCCAGGTCATGACGGACCCCCAGTTGCTGAACAGGAGGATGAACCGCAGCGGATTGCGAAAGCCAGCCTTTGCGTCCAGCATCAGCAGCATGGTTCCGATGCCCACGGCTAAGAGGCCGATGAGCATATCGGCCAGGCACGCCTTGCGCGCCGTGGGGTTCTTCCACCCCAAAATAGTGGCGAAGGTGAAGCAGCCCGCACCCATGCCGGCAAGGAACAGGTAGCCGACGATCACTTCGTTCCAAACCATGGCTACCTCCCCTCGTACTTCTTGTAGACGTTGCCGCCCTTATGGATGGCCGAAACGCGCTCACACGCCTCGGTGTCCTTCAGGCCGATGTAGCGCAGCGCCGTGTCCTGGCCCAGTTCCTCGTGCAAGATCTCGCCGCCGCCGACTTCCGCCAGCCGCTTGGAGATGTCGCTTTCCGGGTCGTTCAGATCGCCGAACAGGCGCGCCTTGGTGACGCAGGTCGCCACGCACGCAGGCAGAAGCCCCTGGGTGGTACGGTGGTAACAGAAGGTGCACTTCTCCACCTCGCCCGTCACGTCATCGCACCAGCGCACGGAATACGGGCATGCCACCATGCAGTACTTGCAGCCGATGCACCGGTCGCGGTCGACCAGCACAATGCCCGTTTCGGGGTCGATGTGCGAGGCCTTGGTGGGGCACACGCTCACGCACGGCGCGTCCTCGCAATGGTTGCACTGCTTGGGCACGTTGGCGCGGTAGACGTTGCCGCCCTTTTCCGCATCCCAGCTTTCGACCCAGGTGTTGAACTTTGTCAGGGGAATGTCGTTCTCCTGTTTGCAGGCGACCGCACACGCGTTGCACCCGATACATAAGGAGAGGTCGATCAGCATTCCCAATCGTTTGTTGCTCATAATCCCTACCCCCTTATGCCTTCTCGATCTTGTACATGCCGCCGTTGCGCCCAGGAGCTGCGGCGTTGTTGTCCGACAGATAGTACAGGGCATCGGTGATGGTGGGGTCGCGCATGGTGACCAGATGAATGCCTGCGGCGATGGCATCGTTGCCGTCGACCGTCTGACCGTCGACCTCCCACGACTTGGCGCCGTAGAAATGGTGCCCGTAGCCGTACGCCACGGCGAACGTGGTAGGCGCCGTGCCGGCGCGCACCATAGCCTCGCCGACCATAATGTCGCCGCCCGCGCTCGTGACCTTGACCGTGTCGCCGTCGGAAATGCCCAGCTTGGCTGCATCGTCGATGTTGATCTCGATGTAGTTGTGCTTGCACAGATCGCGCATGATGGGGCTGTTGGACTGCATGGAGATGGAGCGGAAGCGCGGCTTGTAGTTGGTCGAGACGAAGGGGAACTCCTCGCGCGAGAAGTGGTCCTCGAGCAGCGACTGATCCGCCATCAGCTGGCCTGCCGCGTTGAGCGAGGCCGTCGGGCGCTTGCCACTGTAGGGGTTCACGCTCGTGCCGATGATCTCGGAGTACAAACGGCTTTCGAACGTCTGCGCGAAGGCGCTGCGACCGTCCTTGCCCTGGGCCATCTCGATGGGCCAGAACCGGCCGCCGCGGGACAGGACTTTCAGCACCTTGGGCCACTCCTCGGCGCTGACAGCGTTCTTCCAGGCCGCAGGTAGATTGTCGAGCGCCTGCAGCTTGATCTCATCGTCGGTGATGTCATCCACGGGCGTCGTGTCGTAAGCCAGGTTGGCCACGGCCTTCAAGAAGAGGTCGCACGCATCGTTGAAGGGATGCATGGTGCCGTCAGCGTCTGCGATGGCGTTGTCGCCGAAACCCGGTGCGCCGCACGCTTTGGCGACGTCGCAGATGAAGGCCTCGTAGCTGGCATGGCGGCCGCCGGAGATCTCGACGCTTTCGGGCGTCTTAATGGGCCAGCGCACGGTGTTGCCGCGGCCGGGCCAGTAGCCCTCGTTCGTCACCACGCCGAAACTCTCATAGGGCGTCGTGTCGGGGATGATGTAGTCGGCCATGGACGCCATCTCGCCCATGAACACGTCGCACGCCAGGAACAGCGGAACCACATCCGGGTCGCACAAACGCGCGCGTACTTCGTCGTTGAATAGTCCCGGCGAGGCTTCGATGGTGTTCGACATCCAGGTGAGCAGGATTTTGGCCTTATAGGGGTACTGGTTGACAATCGACGTGAGAGCCTGGTTGTCCGAAACCGTCGTGCTGGGGAACCACGGAAGCAGGGGCTTGGGATCGGCTTCGCCCTGCGCCTTACGGTTCTTGTACTCGTCGGTCTTGGTCCATGCGCAGGCATTGCGGCTGATGTAGGTGGCGTTCTTGGTGGAAACGGACGGCTTGCCCGCAACCGTGGCGATCTTGTAACGGGTACCATCGCTGGTCGTTGCCGCGGAATTGCGGCGCGGTACGGAGCCGCCGACCATCTGGTTGGACCCGATCATAGCGTTGAGCAGGCGGTAGCCCATAGTCGCCTCGGCGCCGTTGACAACAGCCGTGCCGCCCATGGAGTTTGCCGACGCCTTGACGCCGTGGGAGGTGAACTCCTTAGCCGTGGCCTCCAGGACGCTCACGGGAACGCCCGTGATCTGGGCGTATTCGTCCATGGTCTTCTGCATGACGGAATCTCGGAACATCAGGAAGGCCGTGCGAACCTTGACGCCGTTGACCTCGCCTTCGAATTCCAGGTCGCCCTTGCTGCACTTGGTGTGAAGCGCCGGTTCGCCCGTCTCCGCGTCGATGACGACGTATTGGACGATGGCCGCGCCCTTGGAATCGGTCTCACCGGGGTCTTCGATGCCGGCGTCGGCTGCCCGCATGAACTTGCGATAACTTGCAGAAGATTCGTCGACGATGACCAGGTGCGTCGCGTCGGTGTAGGACGCGTAGCCGCCTGCCACGCCGGCTTGATAGTTGGGCAGCGAAAGGAACTCGGTGTTATACGCTTTGTGTTCCATCATCCAACGGACGAGCGCACTGCCGAACGCGTCGTTGGTAGCCGTGCGGATGGGATGCCACGTGATGTTGGGCGTCGTCGGGGTCACGCATCCGTTAGCTAAAGCAGGGTCGAACACGTCCATCTTGCAGCCCTTGTGGAGCGCTGCCATGGCGCGTTTGCTGATGCCCTGGAAGCTCTTGCCAGTACCGCCGGGGAACTGTCCCATGAACAGGACGTATTCCGCATTCTCCAGGTCGGCGGTGGTGTCCTTGGTGCCGGACTCAGATAGCGCACGCGCTATTGCTGAGCCACCTCAACTGGCGCCGTGGCCGTAGTTGTTGAGCGTGCCGAAGCACGAGGCGAAACGACCCGCCGTCGCACCCGCGCGCCCATCACCGCGACCGCCGAGCATGACCAGCTGATTGGACTTGGGACCCAAGTTGGGTTTGTCCGCATCCAGGGGCGTGGTCGTGTCGTGGATTGCCTTGAAACCTTCGATTTCGCGGTCTTCTCCCAGGTCGGCGAAGAGCTTGCCGCCCTCGGTGACCTCTGTGATCAGCTGATCCCAGCTGATGGGCTTCCATTTTCCGGACCCGCGCTTGCCCGCGCGCTTGAGCGGCTGGGTGATGCGGTTCGGCTGCGAATAGGCGTCGAACGTCGCGTTGCCGCGGCCGCAGACGGTCCCCCGCAGCTGGTTGCCCTTGCCGTCCGCAAAGCTCATGGACCGATAGGCTTCCTCCAGCGGCTCTTCGAAGCTCAGGTACGGGAACGAATTGTTGGGATTGTACGGGTTGCCGCACACGTTGAGCACACGGCCGGTCTCGCGGTCGATTTTGACGCGATTGCCGCACGAGCTGTAGCAGCCCAGGCAGGCGCTGTAGCGCACGACCACGTCCGGGTTGACCGTGACCTTACCCGTCTTGGGGTCGACCTTGGCTTCTACCGGTTGCCCCTGTTTTTGCTTTGGAAACTCAGCGTCGGCAGCGAAAGCGCTCGTGTCCTGCGCTGACAGTCCCACGCCTACGGTCGCCAGCGCGCCGAGCGCGCCTGCGGCTTTGACGAAGCTGCGTCGATTGAAGCTGAATTCTTCCATAGCCCCTCCTTTCTCCTGACGAACAAGAAGTGGTGGCGTCCGCTGGCCGACGGCGCCGCGTTCTTCAGAAGGGAGGCGAGTCCTCATACTCGCCTGGTGCACCTGTCCCCTTATGAGGGCACTATATCATAAATCATAGGGATTTATGATACTTGTTATACAAACCTATGATTCTATTTTTGGATAACAGGATGATGAAATGATGATTTTATAAGCGTGAACTGGGATAATGATAACTCTCGTCACCCGATGACGAAACTCATCAATTGTCAAGTTAGTAAACACATGTACTGATACTGGGGCGAATTCGAAGCCAGGCATATGATACTTGGCTCTATCGACAGACGTGACCTGCACCCGCCAGTGTGCGAAAAATCGACGATATTGTATTTTTCGCACACTGACAAAGGTGTCTCACCCGCGCCGTTGCCCTCTCTTTATTCCCATATCGACTTATTTCCAATAGCGTAAAGCGGCACGTTGCGCATCCAATTCTGGTCGCGGTAAGACGCCAGCGAAAATCGCCTGCAGTTCATGTCCGCGAAGCGCTTATTGAAAGCAGCCAGGCTCTTTGAACGCAGATTCTCTTCCGCTTTCACTTCGATGGGATAGATTCTCCCCTCGTCCTGAACCAGAAAGTCAATTTCCCCACTCGAATTTTCGGCAGACCAGTAGAAGGGGTCCAGCCCGCACGACGAAATCAGCTGCTGACACACGTACTGTTCCGTCAAAGCGCCCTTGAACTCGGTAAACACACGGTTTTCCTCGAGCACCGCGGACGGATTCAAATCACACAGGGCGCCCAGCAGCCCAACATCGACCAAAAAGACCTTGTAGGCGACCGCATCGGGATACGAAGACAGCGGAAGTCCCGGCTTGCTCACACGCCGCACCTTGCGGATAAGGCCCGCTTGCTCAAGCCACACCAGGCATTCTTCGAAATCCGACGCTCGGGCGCCCTTGCGGACCTGGCCGAACACGAATTTCTTATTCTCTTTGGAAAGGTGCTTCGGTATGGAATCCCACACGAGCATCGTACGAGCCAGAAGGCGCGGAGGTATGTGCTTTGCGAAGTCGCGCACGTAGCCATCGAGGATTTCGTACTGGATGGCACGGGCAGTCTTGAAATCGCCCCCGTCTGCAAAGGCAACCACCGCTTCAGGCATGCCTCCGACAAGGTAATACTGTTTCAACAGATCGGAAAACCTTCTCTCAAGCGCATCGATAGTAGACGTATCGCCCGTCCGAACAAGATCGGCGAACCGCTTATTATCGGTAGCGTCCAGAAATTCCAGGAAGCTGAGCGGATACAAATCCAGCATGTTCACCTTGCCAACGGGGAAACCCGTGCCCTCGGTTGCGGAAACGCCCAGAAGCGACCCAGCGGCTGCGACAGCATACTGGGGCGCGTCTTCGCAGAAATATTTAAGCGACGTGATGGCTCGAGGACACGATTGCACCTCGTCCAGCACGATGAGCGTACGATCCGGCCGGATATCGCAATCAAGCTCAAGGGACAACGCAGCGACAATCCGCGGGATGTTGAAATCGGAATCGAAGAAGCCTCGCGCCACGGAATCGCTGTCGAGGCTGACGTATGCGACATTTTCGAATTCGGTCTTACCGAATTCCTTGAGCAGCCAGGTTTTCCCGACCTGGCGGGCACCGTTCAGAACGAGGGGCTTTCTCCTGGGGCTGTGTTTCCAGTCTATGAGACGTTCCATCAGGGTTCTGTCCATGGTATCGCCTTTCAATTTTACGTCCTTAAAAATGTATATTACTACATTTTTAAGGACGTAAAATTGATTGATACAACAATTTTCAGGCTGATGATTCCGAATGAATCCGCCCGAGTCAACTGTCTCATGCGATTCCTATTTCGCCACGTCATCCAAGCCGCTGAAGGCATCGGACAGGTCGCTGGGCAGCACGACCACGCCGCCGCGTTCCTTGACGCTGTCGGACACCAGGTTCATAGCACGCAGCTTGAGCGCCCCGTCTTCCTGGCGGTACTTGCGGGCGGCGTCCACGTACATATCCGCAATCTGCTCTTCGGATTCGGCAATGAGCATGCGAGCGTTGAACTCGCGTTCGGCCCGCGCTTCGATCGACATGGATTCCTGCAGGTCCTCGGGGATTTCGATGTTGCGGATTTCCACGCCCAGGATGTTGACGCCCCAGTCAGTGGTCTTTTTAGCCAGAGTGTTGAAGATTTCCTCGTCCAGCTGACGCCGGCGCATGCCCATCTCCGATGCGTTGAGTCCGCCGATGGCGTCGCGCAGCGTGGTCTGGGCGACCAGGAGCACGGCCTCCCCCACCTCGCTCACTTCGAAGCAGGCATCTTTGGCGTTCCACACGACCCAGAACAAGACGGCGTCCACATCCACGGGGACCAAGTCGGACGTGAGCGTTTTCTCCGCCTTGACCGTGGTCGTGCGCAGACGCATGTCCACGGTCGAGGTCACGTACTCGATGAAGGGGATGATGAACACGGCGCCCGGACCGCTTACACGGTTGAACTTGCCGAACCGCGTGACCACGGCGTTTTCCCACTCCATAACCACGTGGAAGCTCATCAAAAACATGAGCGCCGCCGCGACGCCCGCAAGGAAGAGCGGCACTGACTGCAGCTGCCAGGCTATCGCGGTGAAGATCAGAAACACGATTGCGGATGCACAGGCGCGAAGCGCATTGGCTCCCACGCGACTGACCTTGAGCATACGGATGCCATGCGGCTCAACCTCTTCGGATTGGTCGCCTTTTTCAAGGCTGGGATCCACGAACGCTTCCTTTTCGGCCATGACTACCCCCTCGTACTACCGCCTGCATCGCAGCGCTTGGGACGGTTCCGCTTGCAACGTCGTCGGCGAATTTCCGCAGCGCATTGCAGCGTCGCCGCTAGCCCTTGTAGTTTTTCAGCTGCTCCTCGAAACGAAGCTTGAGCTCGTCGGACGTCATGTTGGCATCCTTTGCCGCCTCCATCAGCTCGTTTAAGATCAGGTCGACGGGCGATTCCGGAAGATCCATGGTCTCGGGGGACACCTCCGCTACGTACGACCGCCGACCGCGGCTGCTCACGATCAACCCGTCCAGCTCCAAGTCCTGGTAGACCTTGTGGACAGTGTTGTAGTTGATGCCCAGCTTGTTTGCCAGCTCGCGCACCGTCGGCAGGACGTCTCCTGCCTTCAGTTTGCCCGACTTGATCAGAAACACCAGATGGTTGCGCACTTGCACCCAGACAGGGACACCCGAATGCTCGTCTATGCTGAATGTATCGACCATGCGCCTTCCACTTCGTTTGCGGGTCTCTGTATCATACAGGTACATGATACTCGCGGCAACCACCTACGAGCATGAGACACTTTGCCTGGCATTTCGTCTCATTGTGGAGATGTCTCCACAATGAGACGAAATGCCAGGCAAAGTGTCTCATGCCGTATGCGCCCCTGGCGGCTTATTTCGGCGTCAGCGTCGCCTTTCCGTTTCCGAAGAAGCCAGCTCCCGCCTCGTTGGCGTAGATGGTCCTTCCCGACGACGTCGTTCCCAGCACTTTCGTGTAGGAGGGTGCCGAACCTACGTAGACGGTAGCAGCACCGTTGGCGTTCTGTCCGAATCGGCCCATGAATTCCCACGTGGTGCTGTTCTTCTGCTGGACCGACCAAAGACCGTCCCAGCTGTCGGGAACGTCGACGGTGAAGTAGTCGCACTCGAAGTCGACGGCAGCTGCCCGGGCCACCTCTTCAGCGGCCTGTTGGCGAGCGGTCTCCTCCTCGGCAGCCTTCTGCGCTGCATCCGCTTCGGCTTTGGAAGTTGCCTCGTCGCGCACCGCGGTCGCCTTGTCCTTGGCGGATGCCACGGTTGCGCTTTCCACGCCCGCAGCGGCAAGAGCGTCCGTCGCTGCGGAAATCTGATCATCGGTTACCTTGGATTCGTCCACCGTCTGATACTGGAAATTGGCCTCCGACGCATCGAGCGTCGCATCAACCGCAGAATCCTTACCGACGGTAATCCCAAACGACATGCCCTGAGAAGCAAGGTAGGAACCGTCACCTGCGATGACGTCCGCCGCAGGCGCCACTTGGTAGCTACCGGGCGCAAGCGAAAGCCCCGTCCCCTCCGGCGTAACGGCGACGACTTTGCTCACGGCAGCGCCGCCCTCCTCCGTTCCCTCGACCGACAACGGGATCAGGACCCCGTCCGCAGAAGCTCCTTCCGGCAAGGTTACCGCGACGGCAATCGCGCGTTGCCCGTGGGCCTTCTGGTCGGATGCGTGCTGCGTCCACAGGACGGTGCAAAGGACGCAGACCGCCGCGACGATTGCCACGATCGCGGCAATCACCCAAAGCTTATCGCCGGAAGACTTCGCCTTCGCGACGGGGAAAGCCGGCTGGCTCGAAACGGGCACGCTTGCGCGCCTTTTCGCTCGAGCAGGCGTAACAGTGGAATAACCGTTCTCGTTCTGCGGAGATGGGTTTCCGCACGAGGGACAGAATGCTGCACCGGAGGGAACTTGCTTTCCGCAAAAGGGACACTTCATAAACGAATTACCTTCCAAAAAATCAAGCAAAAAAATGCCGGGATGCCACGGCAATGAAATGTTGCGCGCACAAACACAGCAGCCGACATGATACACGAAACAGGGCAACCCGACCGGAAAGAGCACGGCTGCCGCGCATCCCGCCGCTACCGCCTCCGTTCCACCGTTCGAGCGCAAGCCGCAACGGCAGAACGGATATCTTCCCTGCTCATAAGCCTGCGACCGATGGGGATGCCCGCCGTTTCCTCGATGGCGTCCGTCACTTCCGTCCGGTAGTTGAACACATACCAGTTCTCGTCCAGGTAGGCCCCCTCCAAAGCAAGCAGCGCATCGGCGACCTGCGCCGCGTTGTAGCGCCAGCCCATGTCGCGACGGAGAACGCGCAGAGCGAAGAAGGCGGCGTAGCATATGGCGAAATGGGCTTTCATGTGAATGCGGGCGTCCACCTCGTAGGGCATGGCGATGAAATCCGCCGGGATGACCTGGAAGGGCTCGTGGACGCGCCAAAGCTCGCGGTAAACGTTGAAGACGGCGGCGTCCGACCGCGCCGTCTCGTTGGAGACGATGCAAAAGACCTGCGAGGCGCCCGCTCCCGTCGCCCTGAAGGCGATCTGCTTGACCGCCGTCGGTCGCGCAGCCTCGCTCATGCCCGCACACTCACCCTCTCCGAAAAGGTCTCCGGCCAATACCGAGCGGGATTTGATCCGATAGCTCCCACTGCGAGCCATCGCGTACCCCGTCTCGTCGCGCGCCCACGAACCCGCTTCGACCGACATCGCATCCGCCGGCTGCAGAAAGACGAACCCGTCCCCTTGGGCGCAAACCGCATCCATGAGCCAGGATGCCTGGGGAACCGTCGTCGCGACCAAAGTCACATGCCGCGCATCGAATTCCGCCTTCACGTCCTGAACCAAGTCCGCCACCTGGGCTGCCATCATTTCGCGCGGCACGATCCGATACGCCAGGGGAATCCCGTCGGCATCGATCGCCAGGCACAGACGTCCCCACTCCCCCGCGGCCATCTCATCGGGCCCTCCGGCGGATATCGTCTGCGACCAAGGGAAGGTGTAGTTGCTCAGAACCACGCGCACGTCAGACAGGGCACGATCTCCCCGCAGCTGCTCGTACCGGCGGTTGAGCTGGTCCACAAGGATGCGGTCGCCTTCCGCAAACCGCTCGAACGCCCGATAGACCGCCTCGTAAGAATCGCCGCAGGCCCGCGGGAATTTGGCGCGGTTATTCCAGGTTTCGCGCACGGGCACGGCGTGCATCATGCGCGCGGCGACCACCAGGTCGAAAATCCGCCCTGCATCGCCTTTGAACAGGGAGCTGCACCCGAACGCGTCCAGATAGCCCAAGGCGACGACGGCCCCCAAGGACACGGCGTTCGGCGTGTCGGACGAGATGACCGCGTTGCGGGCGATGGTCAGGTGCACCGGCTCGTCGCGCTCGTGCGCCCGCCGATTCATCTGGTCCACGACGGCGCGAAAGTGGGCGATAGGGTCGTCGTACCTGGTCGCGAGCTCGTCGACATATCCCAAAGACTCCACGGTCTTGGATTTGACCTTCCCCTGCGCCCGAAAGTTCTGCGCGATCGACAGGTACACCCGCCCGTTCTTCTTGCTCTGCTTCAGGTACACGGTTTCCCCCCTTCCTTGAAAATGAGACAGTGTCCCGTAGCTGTTTGTCTCATGTTTCCCTACGTTTCCCTACAATTTACTATATTTCTCGAGTTCGCCTCCGCTCTTCCCTACCATGAACGCCAGTGTTCTCATCCTCAAGCGAAAGGAAACCCGTGGAAATCACGATGCTGGCCGGCAAAATCCACCGTGCGACGGTGACCCAGGCCGCGCTCGACTACGTCGGCTCTATCACCATCGACGAGGACCTGATGGACGCGGCGCACATCAGGGAGTACCAACGCGTCGAAATCGCCGACGTCGACAACGGCGAGCGCCTGGCGACCTACGTCATCGCAGGCCAGCGCGGATCGGGAACCGTCTGCCTTAACGGCGCCGCCGCCCGGTGCGCCCAGTGCGGCGACAAGGTCATCATCATGGCCTACGCCCAGTTCACGCCCGAGGAAGCATCCCAGCACAAGCCCGCCGTCGTCTTTGTGGACGACGGTAACCGCCCCATCCGCATCACCTCCTACGAAAAGCACGGCCGCTTGGAGGACATGGACTAACAGCCATCCTCCAACGGCACCCCCATCGCAAGCGCACCGTCATCACCATTCGACCCAAAAGGAGTCCCCATGCAAATCGCCACCACCGTCGCAGAAGCCAAACACATCACCCGCGCCTGGAAGCGCGAAGGACAAACAATCGGCCTTGTCCCCACCATGGGCTACCTGCACGAAGGCCACGCGAGCCTAATCGAGCGCGCCCGCCGGGAAAACGACCGCGTGGTCGTCTCGGTTTTCCTGAACCCTATCCAGTTCGCCCCTACCGAGGACTTGGACCGCTATCCCCGCGACTTCGACCGCGATTGCAAGCTGTGCGAAGAAATCGGCGCCGACCTGGTCTTTCACCCCGATCCTGCGGAGATGTACCACGATCCCCACGCGTACGTGAACATCGACCTTCTCTCCGACACCATGGACGGCGCTGCCCGCCCCATCCACTTCAAGGGCGTTTGCACCGTCGTCTCCAAGCTCTTCAACATCACCCAGCCCGATAACGCCTACTTCGGTCAGAAGGACGCCCAGCAACTGGCCATCGTGAAGAAGTTCGTAGAAGACCTCAACTTCGACGTCAAAGTGAACGGCTGCCCCATCGTCCGCGAGCCCGACGGCCTTGCCAAGAGCAGCCGCAACACCTACCTGTCGCCGGAGGAGCGCGCCGCAGCGCCCGTCCTCTTCCGCGCCGTTCAGCGCGGGCGGGAAATCATCGCACCCAACATGAAGGCATCCGAGCTGGAAGCCCAGATGAAGGCCGTGCTTGCCGAAGAGCCCCTTGCCGACACCGAATACGTGACCGCCGTGGACGCACTCACCATGCAGCCGGTCGAGACCATCGACCGCAACGTCTTGGTGGCCATGGCCGTCCGCATCGGGACGACCCGCCTGATCGACAACTTCAGCTACGAGCTTCCGCGCGCCTAACCGCCGGCGCCAACCCTGAGAGGACTTCCGTGAAAACCATCGCAAACCTGGGGAATCTGCTGACGCGTTTCGTCGCCGTCATTATCATTCTCTTCTCGCTCTGGGCCTTTGCCACGCCCTCCGTCTTCGCCTGGACCACCCGGTACACCTCGATTTTCCTGGGTGTCATCATGTTCGGGATGGGGCTTACCATCAAGCCCGCCGATTTCCGCGTGGTTTTCACCCACCCCAAAGAGGTCCTGATCGGCGCCGTCTGCCAGTACACGATCATGCCGCTTTCCGCCTGGCTCCTTGCCACGGTGCTGCAGCTGCCGACCGACATCGCCCTGGGCGTCATCCTGGTGGGCTGCTGCCCGGGCGGAACGGCGTCCAACGTCATCACCTACATCGCCCGCGGCGACGTGCCCCTGTCCGTGGGGATGACCATCGTGTCGACTCTGATAGCACCCCTGGTCACGCCCGCATTGGTCTACCTAATCGCCGGCGCCTGGGTGCAGGTGTCCTTCATCGCCATGCTGAAATCGGTGGTGGAGGTGGTCCTTCTGCCCGTGGTCTGCGGCATCGGAGTGAACGCTTTCGCCTCGCAGGCGATACGGAAGATCACACCGATTCTCCCGCTGATCAGCGTCTTCGCCATCGCCCTCATCGTTGCCGGCATCACGGCCAACAACACGCAGAAGATCATCGAGAGCGGCGTTTTGGTGCTCGCGGTCGTGATCCTGCACAACGCCATCGGGATGGCCTGCGGATACGGCGTCGCGCGCCTGTTCAAGCTGAACTACGCGAAAACGACTGCCGTCGCCATCGAGGTGGGCATGCAGAACTCCGGCCTCGCCGTGACCCTTGCCGCCGCCAATTTCGCGGCGAACCCCCTGGCCACGCTCCCGGGCGCGATCTTCAGCGTCTGGCACAACATCGCCGGCTCCCTCTTCGCCAGCGTCCGCAGCAAACGCGCCCTGGACGAGGGCGCGGCGCCTGCGCCCAGCCCCGATGCCGCTTAATTGTGGAGGCGTCAGGCAGTCTGGATCATTGTGGGGGCTGACAGCTCAGCCCCCACAATGCGGTGACTGCTCTGTTGCGCTAGTTGCCCAGCTCGTCGGACGATGCGGGCGCTCCCTTCTCGTCAGCGGCAGACGCTCCTTGCGCTTGCGCCTCCAAACCCTCGTCCGAACCGTCCTGCTTTGCCGCGGGCTCTTCCGCGCCGCCCTTGCCCTTGCCAACCGGCTTGAGCGACGGCAGTCGACCTGCCGTCATTCCCCTGCTGATTCCGTGCATGAACATGATGCGCCTCCCTATGGAGCCCCACCTACCGGAGCGCAACGCGGGCCGCGCCCAACAGCACGCAACCCGTAAACGCTTTCCTACTTTTTCTCGTACACGACCTTGCCAGCCAGAATAGTCTTCTCCACCTGGGCATCCCGGATGTCTTCGGGGTTGCCCGTCAAGAATTCCCGGTCCACGATGACCAGGTCGGCGTAGTTGCCGACTTCGACGGATCCCATATGGTCGTCGTCGTGGCTGAAGTAGGCGGAGTTCTTCGTCCACATGATCAATGCCTGCTCGGGCGTGACCTTGCATTCCTCGCCTAGCACGTTTCCGCTCGTCTCATCCAAGCGCGTCACGGCGTAGTACATGCCGGTGAGCGGGTTGGGCGTTACCACCGGGCAATCGGAGCTGCCGCCGCAGATGATCCCGTTCTTGAACATCAGGCCAGCGCCCTGGTTAACACGTGCCTGGTCATCGTAGAGGCCGGGGGCTTCGCCCAGTGTGGAGGCGATGGTCGGCTGCATCGTCACGTTGATGTTGAGCTTTTTCATGCGGTCCCACTGGTCCTCTTGCGGCAGGACGTAGTGAATCAGATAGTCGCGCTTGTCAGCAATGGGCTTTTGCCGGTCGGCCGCCTCGAACGCCTCGATCGCCATGTCGGCGGCGCGGTCGCCGGTGACGTGGATGCCGAACTGCCAGTTCTTCTCGTTGGCCTTGCAGACGAAGGCCGTGATCTCGTCCTGCGTCCAGATGCTGGGGCCCGTCGTCGTCGGATCCAGCTTGTAGGGCCGGCGCATCGCGGCGGTGAACATCGAGGGAACGCCGTCGAGCGTCACCTTGATGGCGTTGATCTTGACGAAGGGGTTGCCGAAACCGGTGACGTATTCGGCTTCCTCGAGCCTGCGCAGGTGGAAGGCCGCGTCGCCACGCGCGGAATCCAGATAGTACATAAGGTTCGCGCGGAATTTCAGCGCGTGTCGCTGGTAGGCCAGCCCGTAGGCGCGCACCTGGTCGTCGGACATGTTCGCGTCAATCGCGCTCGTAATGCCCATCGAGGCCAATGCGTCGCCCGCGACCACGAGCGCTTCCACACGGTCGTCGTCCGATTTTTCCGGGATGACCCGTTGAACCAGGTCCATGGCGGAATTCTCGTAGAGCACGCCATTGGGCCGCCCGTCGGGGAACCGGCCGATCGTGCCTCCCTCGGGATCGGGCGTTTGCGCCGTGATACCCGCCAGGCGCAGGGCTTCGGAGTTGGCGAATGCCGTGTGGTACGTGGTGCCCATGAGGAAAGCCGGGTGCCCACTGGTTACGGCGTCGAGTTCGTCGCAGGTGATGAGCGTCTTGTCGTCCCAGGCCAGGTGGTTCCAGCTGTTACCGAGGACCCACTTGCCCGGCGCCAGCTTCTTGGCGTACGCCGCGACTTTTTCGAAGACCTCGGCGCGATGCTCGATCCCGCCCAGGTCAAGCTCGAGCAAACCGTTGCCGTAGAAGGTCACATGGATGTGGCTGTCGCAGAAGCCGGGCGCTACGACCTTGCCCGTCGCATCCATGACGGTGGTGTGTTCGCCCTGATAACGCCTCATTTCGTCCGCCGAGCCAACGGCGATGATCGTGCCGTCCTTGATGGCGATGCCTCCGTCGCGGATGATGGGGAAATCGGATTTCCCCTGCTTGACCTCGTCGCAGGTGATTGCGACCGTATAGATGGTCCCATGCAGAATAACGGTGTCTGCCTCCGGATACCAGGTATACATAAGTATGTCCCTCCTCAGTTCGAATGGGCCCCGTTCGCTTTCGACGGCAGCCCCCGAGGCGACCGGGAAGCCACAGGACGATTCGACTCTTCGGATTCCATGGAGCCGGATGCCGCCTCCCCCTTGGCATCCGACAACGCGCCATCCGCCGCGCTGCAAAAAAAAACGGCCAGACAAGACGTTCATCTTGTCTGGCCGTCGATTGCAGCAATCGAGTCCCGTGATCCGAAGGGCGTAATCCCTGATGCAAGCCCTTCTTGCCCGGCGCCCTAAAGGGCACCACCGATGTAACTAGGAGTATAGAAGTCTCCGAGAACGACCGTCAACGAAAAACAACTGGATTTCGGTACCGCTCGCTTGGCCGATGACCTGTCAAGGGCGACAAAGGAGTCGGACAAAGGGCTACGACCCCTTTGTCACCTCTCGCCAACCCAAGCACCCCGCTCCCGTATCAAAATCTCACTCCGTTTCTTCTGAGGAATCCCGGCGGGGCGCAGCACGGACCGCGCGCATGCTTTACCATAACGACCGTATCAAATCGATTCCGCGGTTATGCCTTCGGCATCTGCGGCAGTTCAAAACGCAGCGCCTTTCGCGCCGCAAACAGGAGAGGAAACCCATGAAGGTTCTCTACAACGACGGACACGTTGCGGAATGCCCCGAGGACGAAGAGCTCCACGTCCTGCGCCATTCCGCCGCCCACATCCTGGCCCAGGCGATCAGTCGCCTGTACCCGCAGGCTGACTTCGGCTACGGCCCCGCCACGGAAAACGGCTTCTACTACGACATCGACCTGGGCGACAGCAAGATCTCCGAGGACGACTTCCCCGCCATCGAGGCCGAGATGAAGAAGATCACCAAGGAGAACCTCAAGTTCACCGTCTTCGAGCTTCCGCGCGAAGAAGCCGTCAAGCTGATGGAGGACCGCGGCGAGAAGTACAAGGTCGAGCACATCGGCGACCTTGCCGAAGATGCCCGCATCACCTTCTACCAGCAGGGCGACTACATCGACATGTGCGTCGGCCCCCACATCTGCTACACCAAGGCGCTCAAGGCCTTCAAGCTGACTGCCGTCTCCGGCGCATACTGGAAGGGCGATGCCGACAACAAGATGCTCACCCGCATCAACGGCGTGGCCTTCCGCACCAAGCAGGAGATGGAAGACTACTTCAAGCTGCTCGAAGAAGCCGAGAAGCGCGACCACCGCAAAATCGGCCGCGAAATGGAACTCTTCATGATGGACGACGCCGGCCCGGGCTTCCCCTTCTGGCTGCCCAACGGTATGCGCGTGCGCAACGCCCTCATGCAGTACTGGATGGAGATGCAGGACGCCTACGGGTACGAGCAGGTGGACACGCCCATCATCCTGTCCCGGAAGCTGTGGGAGACCTCCGGCCACTGGGACCACTACAAAGAGAACATGTACACCACGACCATCGATGACGAGGACTACGCCATCAAGCCGATGAACTGCCCCGGCGCCTGCCTGATCTACAAGTCCAAGCCGCGCTCCTACCGCGACCTGCCCCTTAAGCTGGCCGAAGCCGGCAAGGACCACCGCCACGAGCTCAAGGGCGCCCTGCACGGCCTGTTCCGCGTCCGCGCCTTCACGCAGGACGACGCGCACCTGTTCATCCGCCCCGACCAGATCACCGAGCAGGTGACCGACGTCGCGCACCTGATCACGGCCTACTACCACCAGTTCGGTTTCCCCTACAAGGTCGAGCTGTCCACTCGCCCCGACAACTCCATGGGGTCGGACGAGGATTGGGAGCGCGCCGAGGCTGGCCTCAAGGAAGCTCTGGAGTCCATGGGCATCGACTACACCTTGAACCCCGGCGACGGCGCCTTCTACGGCCCCAAGATCGACTTCCACCTGCAGGACTGCCTGGGACGCACCTGGCAGTGCGGCACCATCCAGCTGGACTTCCAGCTGCCGCAGAACTTCGAGCTGGAGTACACCGACAAAGACGGCACCAAGAAGCGCCCGATCATGATCCATCGCGCGGGCTTCGGCTCCTTCGAGCGTTTCATCGGCATGCTGACCGAGCAATACGAGGGCAAGTTCCCCACCTGGCTGTCTCCGTGCCAGGTCAAGGTCCTGCCCGTGTCCGAGAAGCACCGCGATTACGCCAAGCAGGTGGCCGATAAGATCCGCGAAGCCGGCGTCCGCGTGAAGGTTGACGAGCGCGACGAGAAGATCGGCTACAAGATCCGCGAGGCCCGCAGCATCGACCGCGTGCCCTACATGCTGATCATCGGCGAGAAGGAAGAGGAAGCGGGCAACATCTCCGTCCGCGACCGCACGAACGAGACCGTCCAGCGCAACCTGGACGACTTCATCGCCGACATCACGGCGGAAATCGAGGAGCGCCGCGGGTAGACCGGGCGCGAGCGGGTCGCCTGCTTCGCGGCTAGCGCGCGCAGTTGCTGGCGTGCGGGGTCACACACGGCGGGATGTGCGCGGCGTTGCCGCGCGCGGCCGGCATGCGGCAACTCCGCGACCCGATGAACTGACGAGCTGAGACGGCCCGGGCGTTCGCGTCCGGGCCGTTCTGTATATTGAGGGTCGGCAGCGTCTGGAACGAGGCTGCGGCTGCGATGCGTGCTGCGCCGCAGGGCCGTCGGTGCCTGCGACCGCGCATGCGCGCGCAGGCACCAGGGCGCAAGAACCACTTCACGCTTTCCCGCCGGCTCTGCGTCTGACAACTCGGCGGCATGCGGGGCTCGCACGCGCGGACGCGGCGCGACGCTGCTAGAATCGGTACCGACGAGAGGACGTGATCGTTATGAACGAAGGCGAAAAGCACGAGGCCGTTTCCGACCTCACCCTCATGCTCGCGTATCTGACCTCGTGGGACGATACGTCGAAGCGCGCCCACAAGATGGGGGCGCCAAGCGTGCTCACGGCGTGGAAGGGCTACGACCGCGCGACGCTCGACGAGCTGCGCGAGCAGGGCCTCATCGAGACCGACACCCACGACAGCAAGCTGCGCCTGACCGACGACGGCATCGACATCGCGCGCTACCTGCTGGAGAAGTACGACCTTGCCGAGAAGGCCGACGGTGCCGAGGAGACACGCACCGAGGCGAAGGAGGCCGGCGTCAATGCGACGCACGCCGCGCAAGAGCACGTCGAGCCCGATGACGAGCACGCCGTGCCGGCGTACGAGCTGCGCGTGCGCTTCGATTTCCACGCGCTCACGTGCGTCCGCACCCTACTCGTGCCCAAAGACGCGACGTTCGACGACCTGCACGCGATGATCCAGGCGTGTTTGGGATTCGCCAACGCGCACCCGTACGCGTTCTACGCCGGCCATGGCGACGACGCGGTGCGCGTGAAGCTGCCCGAGGACGACCCGCTCGAGGATGCGGCGACCCGGAGCACCGCCGCGCTCACCGACCGCGACGCCGCGGCGCTGCCGCTCGAGGCGCTTGTGCCCGACCACCACACGCTGCGCTACCGCTACGGCTACGAGGGCGGTTCGTGGCATCTGACCTGCGAGCTCACCGACGAGTTCGCGCACCTGCCCGAGGGTGTGCCCGTGTGCACGGCCGGCGCGGGCGACGCGCCCTGCGAGGAGCTGGGCGGCGAAGAGGAGTTCGCCGCGTTTCTGAAGACGGTGGACAACCCCGCAGCCACCGACTACGAGGACACCGAGGAATGGGGTGCTGATCAGGGGTTCGAGCGCTTCAACCTGAAGAGCGCCAACAGCAGGCTCGCCCACTGGAAGGAATGGAAGCTCACGGACGACGGACAGGAGGGGCAGGTTTTCGCATAAACGCCCCACGCAGCCCGGTCTTCGGCCCGCAGACTCGGAACCGCCCGCCTGCACGGCGGCGGACACGAGCCTGCGGGCGTTTTCGTTTCAGAACGGCGGACGGTGCCGCACGCACCGGTGCGGCATACGCGACCGCGGGCAGGCGCGGGTTGCGCGTCTACGCGATTCCCATAGCGCGCGACAGGTCGGCGTACGAGCTCACGACCAGGTCGGCGGTGCCGGCGAAGCGGTCGTCGCGGTCGGCGTCGCCGCTCGCCATGCCAACGGTGTGCAGGCCGAACCCGTGCATGGCGGCCACGGCGTAGGGAGCATCGTCCACGGCCCAGACGGCTTCGCGCGGGCAGCCGAGCACGTCCGTGGCCACGTCGTAGATCTTGCGCTCCTGCTTGGAGGCGCCCACCTCGTCGGTGGACACGAGCGCGCGGAAGCTGTCGAGCATGCCGTGGCGCGCAAGGCCCGCCTCCAGATAGCGCCGCGGACTCGATGACACGACAACGCACGGGATGCCGCGCGCCGCTATCGCCCGCACGAACGCCGCCGCGCCCGGGAGCTCCGCCGCCTCGTCGCGGTAGTACGGCAGCAGCATGCCGTCGAGGTGGTCGAGCACGTCGCGCGCGGACGCCCCGACGCCGTAGCGGTCGTGCAGGATGGCGCACGCGCGCTCGATCGGCGCGGCGTGGATTTCATCCTCCTGGTCGGTCGTCATCGGCCCGGCCTGCGAAAACAGGTCGCGCTCGGCCCGATCCCATGCGCCGATGGTGTCGAGCAGCGTGCCGTCGCAATCGAAGATGAACCCGCCCGCTTCCGCGATGTTCGCCATGCCTTCCCCTTTGCAATCGGTGCGGACGCCGCCCCGGGCGCCGTCCGCGTTCGTCGTTTTCACCAGCATAGCAAACGCGGCGTGCGCGGCGAACGCCCCGCTCGGGAGCCGTCCGAAAATCACAGCCGCCGGAAAACGAGGTAGCGGTTGAGCGCACCGGAGCGCCCGTCGGCGCAGAAGGAGCAGACGAGCTGCGCCTGCGCCGATACGGCGTCGGCGAGCCGGTCGAGCTCGGCGTCCGAGAAGCTGTGGCAGTAGCGGAAGGCGCCCGGTCGGTTCTGCCAGCCGAGCAGGTGGTCGCCTTCCTCGAGCGCGTCGAAAAGCGACGCAGGTTCGGCATCCTCTGCGGGCGCGACATCCCCCGCAAGGGCGACGGCACGGGTCGCTTCGACTGCACCGCCTTCCGCGAAGTACGCGCGGGCGCGTTCGTCGTCGGCGAGCGCCTTGCGCGCGAGGCGCTCGTCGTCCATGAAGCGCCAGAACGACGCCGCCACGATGCCGCCGGGGCGCACCGAGCGCACGAGCTCGGCGAGCAGGCGGGCGCGCAGGCGCTCCGACGGCACGTGATGGAAGAACCCGAAGCACACGGCCGCGTCGGCGGATTCCTGCGAAAGAGCGCCGGAGAAGCATACGCCTGCGGGCGTACCCCCTGCTCCCAGCCCTGTTTCGCCACCGTCGCCGTCCGGGATGCCGCCTGCGGCGCAGGGTTCTCCGCCCGTGCGGAGCGCTGCCTGCGAGCTGCCGCCGGCGCCCAGTTCCGCTGCATCGCCGCACGCATCGCACGCCTCGTCCTCGTCGATTAGCCACGACACGACGTCGAGCGCATGGAACGTCACCTGCGGCATCCGCGAAAGCGGCTCGGACGCAAGCGGTTCGCAGTCGTCCACCGCCGTGAAGCGCACGGCGTCCGCACCCCAGCGGTTCGCGCAGCACCGCTCGAACCGCAGGTTGCCGCATGCGACATCGAGGACGAGCGGCGGCGTGGCAGCGGATTCGGGCGCCGCCGGCGCAACCTGCGCGCATGCCGACGCACCCGCTGGCACAGCCCGCGCTCCTGCCGGTGCCACCCGCGCTCCTACCGGCGCCACCTGTGCGCGCGTCTGAGCTGCGCCCACTGCCCCGTCATCCACGGCCGCGGTTGGCGGCTTTTCCGCTTGCCCACCTGCCAGCGCAACGACCCCCGCGCGCTCGAGCTCTGAGCAGATGCGGTCCCACCCCGCCCACGCCTGCGCGCGCGTCTGCGCGAACGACTCGGCGTTGGCACGATAGAACCGGTTGTTTATCTTGCAAAGTTGCCGCGCAGCTGCGTTCTCCATCGGCGGATGCGACCCTTCCTCACGTACAATCGAATGACCATGGACGACGTCATCCTCGACATAGTACACGCACTGCGCGAGCGCGGCTCGCTCGACGCGCGCGAGCTCGACGAGATCATGCGCGCGCACAGCAAGAAGGCGCACGACGGCCGCCGCGTGTTCGCGAAAAAGCACCTGCTCCCCTACTATTTCCGCGTGCGCGAGCAGGATCCCGCACGCTGGGAAAGCTGGCACATCGACGAGGCTACCGAAGCGAAGCTCATCGCCACGCTGCGCATGAAGCCGCGCCGCACCGCGTCGGGCGTCGCCACCGTCACCGTCATCACCAAGCCGTGGACGTGCACGAGCGCATGCTCGTACTGCCCCAACGACGTGCGCATGCCCAAAAGCTACCTGCACCGCGAGCCGGCCTGCCAGCGCGCCGAGCGCAACTTCTTCGACCCGTACCTGCAGGTGGCGAACCGCCTGCGCACGCTGGCGCAGATGGGGCACCCCACCGACAAGGTGGAGCTGATCGTGCTCGGCGGCACATGGTGCGACTACCCCGACGCCTACCAGCTGTGGTTCGTGAGCGAGATGTTCCGCGCGCTGAACGAGCTGGACGACGCGCCGACGCCCGCCCGCTGCGCTGAGCGCCGGCGGCTCTACGAGGATGCGGGCATCGCGTCGGACCCCGACGAGCTGGCACGACGCTGCGCCAGCGCCCAGCAGCGAGTCGACGCGGGCGAAGTGAGCTTCAACGAGGAGGTGCGCCGGCTGTACGGAACGGCATCGCCTTGGGAGCAGGCGGCGGCGTTCCAGCAGGCGACGCTCGACGAGCTCGAACGCGCCCAGCGCGTAAACGAGGCGGCCGCCCACCGCGTCGTCGGCCTGGTCGTGGAGACCCGCCCCGACACGCTCACGCCCGCCCGCTGCGCGCTGCTGCGCCGGCTCGGCTGCACGAAGGTGCAGATCGGCGTGCAGTCGCTCGACGAGGACGTCCTGCGCGCGCAAGGCCGCGCCGGCACGCTCGACGACGCTCGGCGTGCGTTTCGCCTGCTGCGCCTGTTCGGGTTCAAGCTGCACGCGCACTACATGGTGAACCTGCCCGGGTCCGACCCCGCGCGCGACATCGAAGGCTACCGGCGGTTCGCCACCGAAGCCGCCTGGGCTCCCGACGAGGTGAAGCTCTACCCCGTGGCCCTCGTCGCCGGAACCGGGCTCGTAACGCAGTACGAAATGGGAACATGGCGGCCCTACACCGAAGACGAGCTCGTGGGCGTTCTTGCGACCGACGTTGCGAACACCCCGCCCTACCTGCGCGTTTCACGGATGATCCGCGACATCTCGGCGCAGGACATCCTGGCGGGCAACAAGAAGACCAACCTGCGCCAGATGGTGGAGAGCCGGCTCGCGCAAACCGGCGCGCACGTCGACGAAATCCGCTACCGCGAAATCGGCACGCGTCCCTTCGACCCCGCCGAGCTGGCGCTTTCGGTCGTTCCGTACGAAACCGACGTCACGCGCGAGCGGTTTCTACAGTGGACGTGCGCCGACGGCCGCATCGTCGGGTTCCTGCGGCTGTCGCTGCCCGATGCCGCGTACGTGCGCGCCCACGAGCAGGACCTGCCCATCGCGCCCGACGAGGCGATGATCCGCGAGGTCCACGTGTACGGCGCGGCGGCGCGCATCCATCGCGCGGGAGCGGCCGCCCAGCATCACGGGCTCGGGCACGCCCTCGTCGAGCGCGCCTGCGAGATCGCACGCGACGAGGGCTACGCGCGCATCAACGTCATCAGCTCCGTCGGCACGCGCGAATACTACCGCCACCTGGGATTTCGCGACAACGGCCTGTACCAGACGCGCGAGCTCGCTTAAATTCGGTCGCTCAAGCGGCCGCAGCCGGCGATTGCGCTGAGCATGTCGCTGCGCATGCCGGGACGAACCGGCCGCCCGAAACGCAAGCGCAAGCCATCAGAGCAGCCTTCTGAAACGTCGGCGGTCAACAGGCGGGAGCTCACATGCCGCCGCCCGAGCCGTCTCTTCCTACCCGAGCGCTCCCTCGATGGCGCCGAGCAGCTCCTCGAACGTCTCGCACGTCGGGATGTCGGGGTTCTCGGCCTTGATCGCGTCGCTCGAGCGGAACAAAAAGCCCGCCTTGGACGCGCGGATCATACCGAGGTCGTTGTAGCTGTCGCCGCTCGCGATGGTCTCGAACCCGCATGAATGCAGCGCGCGCACCGTCGTGAGCTTCGTCTGGTCGCAGCGCATGCGCCAGCCGGTGATGGCGCCGTCGGCAGCCACCTCAAGCTCGTTGCAGAACAGCGTCGGCCAGTTGAGCTTCTCCATGATGGGGCTCGCGAACTGCGAAAACGTGTCGCTGATGATGATGACCTGCGTTTCGCGGCGCAGGGTGTCCAGAAACTCGCGCGCGCCCGGCACCGGGTCGATGCCGCGGATGACGTCCTGGATCTGGGACAGCCCCATCCCCTGTTCCTTCAGAATGTCCAACCGATAGCGCATGAGCTTGTCGTAGTCAGGCTCGTCGCGCGTCGTGCGCTCCAGTTCGGGGATGCCGCTCGCCTGCGCGAACGCCACCCAGATTTCCGGCGCGAGGACTCCTTCAAGGTCCAAGCATACGACATCCATGACACCCTGCCCCTTTCTCATACGTCAGACCTGCTCAGCGAAGAGCGGTATCCGTTTTCCGTGTGCCGCCCCGCTGCTCGCCGGCATCCGCGCGCGTGTCGCGTACGATGCTCGAAGCGAGCGGCGCGCACGGCGCCGGGAAAATCGTAGCATGCGCCCGCGCTATGGCCGGCCCCGCGTCATGCGGACGGCGCCCCCGACGCGGCGGCGCGCAAGGCCCCATCCTTAAAGAAAGGCAGGGATTCCGATGTACGGACTCACGACCGAAGCGTCGTTCGATGCGGCGCACTTCCTGACCGACTACTACGGCAAATGCGAGAACCTGCACGGTCATCGCTGGCGCGTCGTCGTGACGATCGAGCAGGGCGAACTGGGAAGCGCCGGCACGGGCAAGGACATGGTCTTGGACTTCGGCGTGTTCAAGAAGACGGTGCGCGAAACGGTGGCCGAGCTCGACCACATGTTTCTCGTGGAAGAGGGCTCGCTCAAGCCTGCGACCGTGTCCTGCCTGAAGGAGGAGGGCTTCACGCTGAAGATGCTGCCGTTTCGCACAACGGCCGAAAACCTCGCCCGCTACCTGTGCGAACGCCTGGCGGATGCGGGTCTGCCCGTCGCCGAAGTGGAAGTGGACGAGACGCCGAACAACCGCGCGTTCTATCGTCCCGAATAGAAACGCCCGCCCCGCATCGAACGACGCGGACCGGGCGTAACCGACTGGCTGCCGCGAGCGCGACCTTAGGGATCAGACGTTCCCGCGCGCAGAGATAGAAGCGGAGCGCATGGGCAAAGCCCGCGAAGCCGGAAAACAACGTGCGGACGGCGCAGGCAAAGCCCGCTGACCGGGCGCAACCGCTTCGACCAGCTTCAACGCGCGCGATGCAGGGCACCGCAACGCCCTGCGCCTACTTCGCCGGATGCGGCGTGCGGATGTTCACGACCACCTTCTGGTTCTCCAGCGTCACGCGGGCGTTTTTGGGCACGGACTCCGTCACGAACGAGCTGCCGGCAATGACCGACCCCTCGCCGATGGTCGTCTCGCCGCCGAGGACGCTCGCGTTGGAGTAGATGGTCACGTTGTCCTCGATGGTGGGATGGCGCTTCTTGCCCTTGAGCTTCTGACCCGCTCGCAGCGACAGCGCGCCGAGTGTGACGCCCTGGTAGATCTTCACATGGTCGCCGATGATGGTAGTCTCGCCGATGACGACGCCCGTCGCGTGGTCGATGAAGAAGTACTCGCCGATGGTCGCGCCGGCGTTGATGTCGACGCCCGTGCGGCTGTGCGCGTACTCGGTCATGACGCGCGGGATGAGCGGCACGTCCTGCACGTACAGCTCGTGCGCGAACCGGTAGACGTAGATGGCGAAGAAGCCCGGGTACGAGAAGATGACCTCTTCCTTGCTCTGAGCTGCGGGATCGCCGTCGAACGCCGCCTGCACGTCCTTGTAGAGCATCTGCTGGATATGCGGCAGCCGAGCGATGAACGTGTCGACCACCTTCTCCGTGTGCTCCTCGATCTGCCCCTCGGTCTGCGTGGCGCCGTCGCGGAACCGGAACGCCTGATGCACGACCTTGCCCAGGTCCTCTTCCACCTGCAGCAGCGTGTTGCCCACGAAGTAGCACGGGTCCGACGTCGTCGGCACGCCGCTCGCGAAGTAGTTCGGGAACATCAGGTTGCGCAGGTTCTTCACGATGTCGATGATGAGCGTGCGATCGGGCATGCGTTTGACCGGACAGGCGAAGTCGATCTGCTCGCACGAGCAGTAGTTGTCGTCGATGGCGCGAACGACTCCCTCAAGCTCCCGGTTGTCCATGATAGCCCCTCTCTCCGATCGGCCGCGCGAATGCAGGGCCAATCAAATCCTAGTAAGTTGCTATCATTATAAGCAAACCATGCGGAGGCGGCGCAAGAAAACGCCCACGACTCTCGATAGCCCCCACATGCGCACCATATGGGGCGCAATTGTGCACCGCCAGCCGCGGCAACGGATAAACCCCCGTGTGCCATCGGCCGCGTTGCCGGACAAAATCCCGCGCGAAAGCCATCCAACCGCGTGCCATAGAGCATGCGTACGCGAACCGGTCCGACCGGTCAAACCGGGCGGCAGCCCGATGCGGCACCGCGCCTCAGTCGGCCGCGGCATCGCGTCATTTGAACTTGCGGCTGAAACGGAAGATGAGCAGCACGCCCACCAGAAGCGCGACCGCGATGACGAGCGGCACGATCCACGTGGCCGCGAACGGCAGGTCGCCCACGTTCATACCGTAGAAGCTGAACACGATGGTGGGAATTGACAGCGCGAGCATCACGATGGTGAGCGTCCGCATGACGATGTTCAGGTTGTTGCTGATGATTCTGCCAAACGTGTCCATGGTGCTCTCGAGAATGCCGGTGTAGATGTTGCTCATCTCGATGGCCTGGCGAAACTCGATGAACACGTCGTCGAGCAGGTCGCGGTCCTCCTCGTACAGCCTGATGACGCGGCCGCTCTTCACGCGCACGAGCGTGGACTCGTCGGCTTTGAGCGACGTGGAGAAGTAGACCAGCGATTTCTGCAAGCCCAGCATCTTGATGAGCTCGTCGTTCTGGAGCGTTTCGCGCAGGCGCCGTTCGTTCTTGGTGAACTGGCGGTCGATGCTGCGCAGGCAGGCCAGGTAGCGCTGCGAGATGTTCAGCAGCGCGCGCAGCAAAAAGCGCGTGCGCTGGTTGGTGTTGAAGTGCTTGATGCGGCCTTCCGAGAACAGGTCGAGCGTGCGGTCGCCGCGCAGGCTGACCGTGACGACCATGTCCTGCTCGGGCAGGAACAGAAACGACAGCGGCTGCGTCTCGTACTGGACGGAGGCGGGGTCGTCGGATTCCTGGTCGTCCTCGACGGCCGGACAGTCGATGATGATGAGCGCCTGGTCGGTGTCGTCATCGTAGTCGACGTGCGAGCTTTCCTCTTCGTCGAGCGCGGACTTGACGAACTCGGGGACGATGCCGAGCTGCTCTTTGAGCCACTGGCGCTCGTCGGAGGTGGGCGAGACGACGTTGACCCAGCAACCGGGCTCGGGTTCGTCTATCTTGCGGGTGACGGAATCTGGAAACGTCTTCACGCATTCGATCACAGTCCCGCTCCTCCCGCTTGTGGGCGCTTCATCCGGGCGCCCTCGCCTGCATCTCCTCAATCGACGGCGTGCGGCGCGCTTGCGAGGCCCCGCACGTTCACCTCGAGCAGTATAGACCAACCCGCATTGCGCCCGCGCGCCGAAACGAATCCACCGACGGAGTTTGCAAAATCATTACGCGCGCTTCTGCGCGTCCTGACGGCGCGCGCGGCGCCCGGCCTGCGCGGTGTCCCATGCATGGTGCAGCGCGGCGATCGGATGGTGCAGCATCATGCGCGGGCCGGCATAGCGCATGACGGCCGTGATCTGCTCGCGCTCGGTCGGACGGTAGCAGTGGATCGGGCACGACGAGCAGAACGTCTTCGTCTCCAGGCGCGGGCAGTAGTCAAGGCGTCCGCGCACGTAGTCGGCGAGGCGCGCGCAGTCGGGGCACAGACCCTCGCCTGCGGGGTCGCGCTGCGCCCGCCGCTCCTCGTCGGAGCGGTGGTTGCCGTGGCAGTAGATCTGGATCATCTGCACGACGATGCGCTCCTCGCGCGCCCGTTTCGCCTCGAGCTGCTCGGGCGTCATATGCTTTTCGGCCATGGGCACTCCCTAGCTCACGCGCCCGCGCTTCATCCGGAAGACCTCGTCGGCGATGCCCATCGTCGACGGGCGGTGCGAGATGAGGACGACCGTGCGCGTGCCGCGTTGGTCGGACAGACTCTTCAAAACGGCTCCCTCGTTGAGCGAGTCGAGGTTGCTCGTGGGCTCGTCGAGCAGAAGCAGCGGCGCGTCGTGCAGGAACGCCCGCGCCAGTCCCAGACGCTGGCGCTCGCCGCCGGACAGCGTGTCGCCCAGCTCGCCCACCGGCGTGTCGAGGCCCTGGGGCAGGCTTCTCACGAACGCGTCGACCGATGCGGCGCGGCAGGCGTCCCACAGCTCGTCGTCGGTCGCGTCGGGCTTGGCGATGAGCAGGTTGTCCCGGATGCTGTCGTGGAACAGGTGGGTGTCCTGCTCGACGAGCGCCTCGGCCGCGCGCAGCGACGAGGTGCGAATCTGGCGCACGTCGACGTTTGACAGCGCGATGCGTCCCTCGTCCACGTCCCAGAAGCGCATGAGCAGCCGACACAGCGTCGACTTGCCCGAGCCGCTCTTCCCCGCGATGCCGACGATCTTGCCTTCGGGAATCGCAAGGCTCACGTCGTCGAGCACGCGCTCGGAGCCGTAGGAGAACCCTACGCGTTCGACCGCAGCGCCGTCGAACACGATGTCTTCGCCCTTCGCGTTTTCCTCGACGAGCGGTTTCTCATCGAGGATGGCGAGGACGCGTGCGCCTGAAGCGAGCGTGCCCTGGAGCGTGGAGCCCAGGTTGGCGAGGGCCACGACCGGGCCGAACGAGCTGAACAGCGTGACCGTGGCCACGAGCACGCCGTCCGCGGCGACGGCTCCCGCGGCGAACAGGTGCACGCCCACCGCCAGCTGGACGAGCGAGAACGCCAGAATGAGCGCTTGGACCGCGGCCGTTCCGTTGGCGGCCTTCGTGGCGATGACGCGCTGCGCGCCGATGAGCTTGCGCGATTCGGCGTCGAGAAGTGCGCGCTGACGGTCGCCGGCGCCGTACTGGCGGATCTCCGACGTGCCGCGCAGGCTGTCCAGCACGAAGCTCGACAGGCGGCCCGCCTGGCCGCGCGTGCGCGCTCCGGCATCGCCGGTGGTCTTGGAGATGACGACCGGCACCACCAGGCCGACGGCCAGGTACGCAAGCGCCGACACCACGCCGAACAGCGGATGGATGGACCCGACGAACGCCACCATGATGACCGACGTGACAACCGCGATGCACACCGGCGAGATCGTGTGCGCGTAGAACACCTCGAGCAGCTCGACGTCCGCCGTGATGGTGGAGATGAGGCTGCCGCGATCGGCTCCGGCGAGCTTGGCCGGGCACAGGCGCCGTAGCGCGCCGAAGACGCGGTCGCGCACCGAGGCAAGGAGCTTGAACGCGATGTAGTGGTTGCAGAGCTGCTCGAAGTAGTGCAGCACGCCGCGTGCCACGGCGAGGACCGCGAGCACGCCGATGCAGCCCCCGAGCGTCAGCGGGAACGGGCCGCCGAGCGCCACGAGACCCGCGCGCACGGACAGCACCGGGACGGCCGTCGCGCAGCAGAACCCGATGACGCCCAAGACGATGGCGAGCACCATGATCCCCGCCATCGGCTTCGCCAGCCCGAGCATGCGCCACATGAGCGCGAGGTTGCCCGGCTTGCGCGCGGGATCCGCGGCCTTCGCTTCGGACGCGGCCGCCTTCGCCGTAGGCGCCGGAGTCTGCGAAGCCGCCGCGGGCGCCTCGTGCTGCGCGTCCGCCGCATTCTCGGTCGCAGCGTCGGCGCCGGCCGCTTCCGCTCCGCCGACCTGCGCAGACGCCGCATCCGCCGCGTGCGCCGTCGCGCCTTCCCCGCCCGCCTGCTCCTGCGGGCAGCTGCGATAGGACTCGAGCTCCTGCTGGCGCTCCCAGAGCAGCCGGTACTCGGAGCACGTTGCGAGCAGCCCGTCGTGCGTGCCCGCGCCCACGAGCGAGCCGGCGTCCAGCACGTAGATGCGGTCCGCCGGCACGACGTTGGCCAGGCGATGCGAGATGATGACGACCGCCTTCTCCTGCGCCAGCTTCGCTACCGCGTCCATGATGCGGTTCTCGCTTTCGACATCGATGTTGCTCGTGGCCTCGTCGAACAGGTAGATCGGCGCGTCGTGCAGCAGCGCGCGGGCCAAGGCGAGCCGCTGGCGCTGGCCGCCGGAGAGGTTCTCGCCCTGCCGCTCAAGCCGCGTGTCCAGCCCTTCCTCGCCGCGCAGGTAGTCGGCGAGCGCCGCGCGTTCGAGCACGTCCCACATCTCGTCGTCGGTCGCGTCGGGCTTGGCCATGAGCAGGTTGTCGCGCACCGTCCCCGAGAACAGGTAGCTGCCCACGCGCACGCACGTGACCGTGTCCGCAAGGCTCGCCGGCGCGATGGCGCGCACCTCGGACGCGCCCAGCCGGACCGAGCCCGTGTAGCCGTCCTGCGCGCCCGCGAGCAGTTGCGCGATGGTCGACTTGCCCGACCCGGACTCGCCGACGATGGCCGTCATGCCGCGCGGGGGCACCGACAGCGACACGCCGTGGAGCACCTCGCGTTCGCCATCGTAGGAAAACCGCACGTCGGACAGCTCGTACGAGGCGCCCGGCTCCACCGCGGCGTCTTTGCCCTCGGGCTCGGGGAGCTCGAGCAGCTTGAAGATCTTGCCGCTCGCCGCCACGCCGTTCATCGCCACGTGGAAGTACGAGCCCATCTGGCGCATCGGGATGAAGAAGTCCGCCGACAGAAGCGCGATGAGCAGGAAGCCGAAGAGCGAGAGCGTACCCGCCGCGAGCGCATGGAGCGCCACGGCCACGCCCGCGACGGCGCCGCCGAGCGCTATGACGTCCATCACGATAATCGAGTTCAGCTGCATGCGCAGCACGCGCATCGTGATGCGGCGGAAGGCCTCCGCCTCGTCGTTCATCCTGTCGTGGCGCGCGGCGTCGGCCTGATAGATCTTGAGGGTGGTAAGTCCCTGCAGGTTCTCCAGGAACGTGTCGCCCAGCTCGGCGTACTGGTTCCAGTACGAGCCGAGGAGCCGGCGCGCGATGCGCTGCACGAGCATGATCGTCACCGGGATGAGCGGCACGCATACGAGCAGCACGACGGCCGCCTGCCAGCAGAAGCCCACGATGACGCAGAACAGCGTGACGGGCGCGAGCACGGCGTAGAACAGCTGCGGAAGGTAGCGTCCGAAGTAGCTTTCCAGCTGCTCGACGCCCTCGACGGCGACCTGCACGACCTCGGCGGTGGTGGAGCTTTCCTGGTACGCCGGGCCCAGGCGCAGCACCTTGTCGTAGATCTTCTCGCGAACCAGGCGCTTCACGTCCGACGATGCTGCAAACGATGCAGCCTCGGACGCCTTCGCCGACACGATCTTGGCGATGCACGATGCCGCGCACAGAAGCGCCGCGATCGAAACCGGCACGGCGGCGCCGGTGAGCACCGCCTCAAGCACCAGGCACACGCCCCAGATGAGCGCGATGTTGGCGAGCAGGCCGACCCACTTGCCCGCCACGCACGCCAGGATATGGCGCATCGAGCCCGGCGCCAGGCCGAGCAGCTTCTTGTCCATCATAGAGTTACCCCGTTCCGCCGGCCCTCGCCGGCACATCATGCCGCGTCTTCCCGAACGCGCATAACAGTATCTGCCGTGTGACAGCATAGCGGCATCGCGCCGATTCAGGAACGGCGCGAGCGCAATCCAAAAGTTACCGACACTTAACTAACAGGGAACGGATGCAAAGGCGAAGCGCCGCGACCGGCAGAACCGGCGTCGCGCCCCACGGCGCACGCCTCGCGCACGGACGCCGCCGCATCCGACAACGTTGCGACGACTTCGCAAAGCGCGTCGACTGCGCTGTGGCGATCGTGGCGTCGTGCACCGGCTGCGCTGCCACCCCAACGGATGCGGCGCCGCGTGCGAAACGCGGGCGCAGCGCCCCGCCCTACTTCGCAGGCGACGGCAGCGCGAGGATGGCTTCTCGCAGCTCCTTGTAGCGTGCGGTCTGCTCGTAGGCGCCCTGGTTCTCGCGGAAATCGTTGCCGAACGAGCCGCGCGTCACCGTGATGTTCGGCGGCATCTGGATGCGCTTGAACACCGCCGTGCGCATCTGGCGCAGCACCCGTTCCAGATCGTCGATGAACGCGCGCGGGTCGTCCAAGCCGTAGTAGCGCACCCATTTGCCGACGGGCGCAGAAGCGAGCCGGTCGGCGTAGTAGCGCTCCATCACCGCCACGGCGCCGTAGCCGGGATAGTCGGTCAGCTGGTCGACGAGCCAGTCGTGGTAGAACCACTTCATCGGGTCGCGCTGGCCGTCCGCAAGCTCGGCCGTAGGCGGCAGCTCCCAAGCGAGCCCGTCGGAGGTCTCGGTGGGAATGAGGCCCTCCGGCACGACCGCGCGCCCGAAGCGGCGGTTCAGCTCGCGCGCTACGCCGAACAGAGCCGTCTTGGTGACGTCTCCGAGCGGGGCGAGCGCGCCGATGGCGTCACCGTAGAGCGTCGCGTAGCCGAACAGGCCCTCCACCTTGTTGCCGTTGTTCATGATGACGCCGCCCTCTATCTGGGAGAACGTCGAGAGCAGATGCCCGCGCAGGCGCGCCTGGACGTTCTCGTCCACAAGCCCCGCGCACGCGTCCGCGCCGTAGCCGTACTCCGCGACAACCGCGTGCGTCGCGTCGACGACCGGCTCGATGGACCCCGACCGCAGCTCCACGCCGAGCGCCGCGGCGAGCGCGTCCGCGTTCGACTTCGTGGCCGCGCTGTTGTGGCGCGTTGCCAGGTTGAAACCGCGCACGCGGTCGCGCCCTAATGCCCGCACGGCAAGCGCGCAGGTCACCGAGCTGTCGATGCCGCCCGACAGGCCGATGACCCAGTGCGGCTTCCACGGAAGCACCTGCTCGTCGAACCGTCGGATCGTCTTCTCGAGCGCGTCGGTGAGCTTGGCAGACGCCGGGTCGTCCGCAGCGGCGTAGGAGCTCGCAGGAACCGGTTCGGACGACGCGAGCGCGCCGTCGACGTCGACGATGGCGAGCTCGGGTTCGAAGTCGTCGCGCAGGCGCGCCCGCGCGCCACCGTCGGGCCCGTACAGCGCCGATGCGCCGTCGAACGCCAGCACGTTCTTCCCCGTGTTCTGCATGCCGACCGCGTTGACGTAGACGAAGGGGGGAAGCGCGCCGGCAGCCGCCCCCTGCTCGGCGAGCCGGCGGTCACGCGCCGTGTCCTTGCCCCGCGTCCACGGCGACGCGCTCACGTTGACGACCAGGTCGCACCCCGCCTGCGCGTAGCACGCCGTCGGGTCGACGGCGTAGTCGGCCGCCCACAGGTCCTCGCACACCTCGAGCCCCACGCGCACCGTCTGGCCGCGGACGGCGAACGCGAAGGGCGCGAGATATGCCGCGGTGAAATCATCGGACGCGGGAGCCGCGCCGGAGCCCGCGCGGGGCTGGTCAGCCGGAACAGCAGCCGCGAGCGCAGCACCGGAAGCGGACGCGCCGTCAGCAGCGGCTGCAGCTTCCCCTTCCCCGCGCATGCCGCCCCGCGCGTAGTACGTCGCGTCCTCGAGCGCCGACGTGAAGTAGCGGTCGTCATCGAACATGCGGTAGTCGGGCGCGAGCGCCTTCACGTACACGCCGGCCGGCGCCGCACCGCCCGCACGCGGCACCCACTCCCCGTCCTGCGCGAACAGCGCCGCGTTGTAGCGCGTCCGGCGTCCGTCGCGCCCCCGATGCCCCGGCGTGCGGTACGCGCGCACGACGTTGCCGAACACGATGCCGATGCCCTGCGACAGCGCGCGCACGCGGTCGTTGAACGACGCCAGGTAGTCGACGAAGTCCTCGTCAGTCCACCGGTCGGCCAGGCAGTACCCGCCGACGCACATCTCGGGGAACACGACGAGGTCGGCCCCAGCCGCGCGCGCCTCGTCAACGGCGTGGCTCATGACGTCGAAGTTCCGGCTGGGCTGACCAGCCCATACGTCCATCTGGCACAGCGCGATGCGCAGCTTGAGCGTCTCACCCATGGCGCGATCCTTTCGTCCTCGGAAAACCTGCGTGCGACCCGCCCGGCCCCTACAGACACAGGGCGAACCCGTGCGCCCCCGTGGCCGAGATGCAGAAGTTGGCGGCGACGTTGCACACCGTAAGCCCCACGCACAGCTCCGCCCACGACGCCGCGCTCGGGTTGAACCCGCGCTGCGCGGCCTGCTGCTGGTACTGGCGCGTGGGCTGCTCGAACGCGCCGAGCGCCCAGCGGTAGTCGTCGTTGCCCGGATCCATCTGCACCGCGCGCTTGATCTGCTCGAACGCGAGCATCGTGTTGCCCGCGCCGTAGTTCGCGAGCGCCGCCAGGTAGTACCAGCGCGCCGTGCGGTCGCGCCGCCGGACGCCGTCGAGCACGGCGACCGCCTGCGGGTAGCGCGCGGCGTTGATGGCGTCGATGGCCGTGCGCATCTCGGGCGTGTCCTCGGCCGACGGCTCGGGATGGATCGAGCGCGGATCGGCGGCGCCGTACGAGAAGCCGCCGCCGAAGATGTCGTCCCACGTGTAGGTCTGCGCAGTCCACGACGCGCCGCCCGCCGCGGAGAACGGGTCGGACGCCTGCTGCGCCTGGGCGCGCCGGTGGTCGGACGCCGCGTATTTCTCGGGATTCATCAGGCGGTCGTACGCCTCGTTGACCTCGTTCATACGCTCCTCGGCATGGGGGTCGTCGGGATTGAGGTCGGGATGGTTCTCGCGCGCCTTCTTGCGGTACGCCTTCTTTATCTCGTCGGGCGTGGCGTCCTTCGAAACGCCGAGCACCTCGTAGGGAGACCGGTTCACGATGCCGCTCCTTTCGCCACAGGCCCGCGCGCCACGGCATCCGCCATGCACGGAGAGGCCTTCATCTGCGCAGACGGCGTACCCGCGCGCTGCCCTTCGCCGTCCGCCAGGGCGTCGTTCACCCGCGCCCACATGCCGGCGTACAGCGCGCTGCGCATGAGGTGCGCGTCATGCACGAGCGGCAGCCGCTCGAACGCGTCGGCCGTGCGCGCCAGGCAGTCGCCCACGACGGCGCGCATGTCGGCGGCGTCGAGCCCGCTTGCGCTGAAGGGGTTGTACGAGCCCGTCCGCTCGTCGTCGGCGCGGTCGACGGCGGCGTCGATCAGATAGACCGCGCGCCCCAGCTCGAATCCGAACCGGCGCAGCCCCTCCGCCCAGAAGTCCTCCTCGCGCACCATGACCTCGGCCATGATGGCCCCGAACGCCCGCGCGGCCTCGTCGGGCCCCACGTCGCGGCCCACTGCCGCCTGCCGTTCCAGCCCGTCGATGCGCGCAAGCCCCTGCTCGAGCGCCGTGCATTGGCGCGGCCAGCGCTCGCGCACGGCCTCGTAGGGCCGTCGCAGCACGCGCCCGTAGACGCGCGCCGGGATGCTGCCGTCGTCGTTCCAGTCGTCTGCGCACTTGCCGTGCATGAGCGCGATCGTCATGTCCGCCGCGTAGGCGATCTCGTCGTTTTGGATGTAGGCGCGCTCAGACGCCGGATGAACCGCGCAGCGACCGGTGCGGCGGACCTCCTCGGGCTCGTACAGCGACAGCCGCACGAGCGCACAGAAGACCAGGTCGTGGTTCACCGACAGGCGGCTCGCCTGGCCCGACCGGCGGCTCAGCTCGTGGCACAGCCCGCAGTAGACCGCGCGGTAGCGCAGCTTCTCGTCCTCCGACAGGTCGGGTATGTTGACCGTGGCGAATCCAAACATGTCCCGCTACCGCGACCCGCCGCCCCGGCGGCGGTTCTCCAACCGGCGCCGTGCGAGCTCGCGCTTCTCCTCGTTCATCTCGTCGATGACCCGCTGGCGCTCGGCGACGCTCATCTCGGGCCTCGACCCGGCGCGCTCGGCCTCGTCGCGCATGCGCTCCTTCTCGGCGGGCGTGTAGGCGCGCGGACGCTCGGCCGCGCGGACGCGGGCCGACTCCTCC
>CAIFEB010000005.1:0-8333 GCA_903789375.1 uncultured Eggerthellaceae bacterium
CCCCCCACCCCCCCCCACCCCCACCCACCCGCCGGGGCGCGGGGGCGCCCCCGCCCACGACCCGGCGGGCTGCGCCGCCGGCGCCGCCGCCGAAGCCGCCCGCATGCAAACGCGAGCCGGTGCCGCGCGCGCGGCCTGTGCGCTCGTTGCGGCCTGCGTGCGAACGGGAGCGCTCGTCGCGCGAAGAGCGCGGCGCGCGTCCGTCGTACGACGAGTGGACGCGAGTGCGCGCGGTCGATGAGGTGGTGCGGGTGCCGCGTCGTCCGTCATCGTGCGAACGGGACGAGCGGGTTTGTCTCGAGGGGCGGTTGGAACCAGCCACGTGCTACTCCTGTGAACTCGCTACGTTTGCCACCGTTTGCGAGAGGGACAGGTTTCCGTCGGCATCCTCGGCGACCACGTCGGGCCCCAGGTTGATGCTCGACACCGACGACGGCGCGGACATGCCGTACTCATCGGCTGCCGCCTTGAGGGCCGTCGGGCTGGTGAGCTGCGTCTGCTGCATCTCGAGGCTCGTGCCTTCCGAGCGCGCTTGCGAAATCTGCGTCTGCAAGGTGGACGAGTCCATCATAGTCGCGACCGTCGCCGAGGACAGCGACAGGCGCACGAAGCACACACACGCGATGACGACCATCACGATGGCCGCGAGCTTCGCAGCGGTCGTGATCGAGGGGGACAGCGAGGTCCTGCTTCCGGGCACGACGCGGACGTCGGGCCTTCGGGAGTGCTCCGGTTCGAAGGTGTTGTAATCGTAATCGTAGTCGTAGCGGTATGCCCGCTGTGCGGTCGCCATGCACTCCCCCTTTCTCCGTTTAGCTGCTGTGTTTGCGGCAAGTGCGTGCGTGTATTCAATTGGCTGAGGGGGCTAAAAAGGCGGTGCCTTCGCGCGACACCGCCTTGCCCGTCAAAGCTTTTCTGCGACGCGGAGCTTCGCGCTTCGCGATCGCGGGTTTCGTAAAATCTCCTCTTCCGTGGGAAGTATCGGCTTCCTGGTGATTTCCCGAAGTATCGGCTTTCTCCCGCACACGCACACCGGAAGGTCCGGCGGGCACGTGCATCGATCCACGTTCCTTCGAATCACGTCCTTGACGATACGGTCCTCGAGCGAGTGGTACGAGATGACTACCAGGCGCCCTCCGGGTTCGAGCCAGCGGACCGCGGCTTCGAGCCCGCGCTCGAGCACGGTCAGCTCCGAGTTGACTTCGATGCGGAGGGCCTGGAACGTGCGCTTCGCCGGATGTCCGCCCGAGCGGCGCGCGGAAGCGGGTATCGCGTCTTTGATGATGTCCACCAGCTGGCCGCTCGTCGTAATCGGTTCGAGCTGCCGCCGCTTCACGATGAATTCCGCGATGCGGCTGGCCCACCGTTCATCCGAGTAGGTACGAATGGTCCGAGCGAGATCTGCTTCGTTGTAGGTGTTGACGATCTCTTCTGCGGTTAGGGTTTGTTTACCCGGATCCATCCGCATATCAAGAGGGCCATCTTCCTTGAAGGAGAAGCCTCGAGATATCGTGTCGATCTGCACCGAGGAAACGCCCAGGTCGAACAGGAACGCGTCGACCCCGGGCACCTCGGCTTGGACGAGCAGGTCGTCCATGTCGCCGAAGTTGCCACGCAGCAGAACCAGCTCGGGGCGGTCGGCTTCGGACAGCGACGAGAGCTTTTCCCGCGCTGCCGCGAGAGCCACTTCGTCCTGGTCGATGCCGATCAGCGTTCCCGCGCCGCCCAGCTGCTTGGCGGCCTCGAAGGAATGCCCTGCCCCGCCGAGGGTGGCGTCCACGAAGGTGGAGCCCGGCTCGAGCTTGAGATGCTCGATGCACTCGGGGAGCAGAACGGGGATATGCCGATATTCGCTTGTCACTACGCTCACGTCCTACGATTCGCTGAACAGGAGGCTCAGGTCGGTCTCCTGGTCCATCTCGTCGTACCGCTTTGCGTCCCACACCTCGAAGTAACCCGTGTTGCCCACGATGACGACGTCCTTCGTGATGCCAACGGCTTCGCGCTGCTCGGCCGGGATCATGATGCGGCCGGCCGCGTCGATCGCGGCATCGTAGGCGCGCGACTTCAGCTTCGTACGCAGATGGTTGTGCTGCTTGTTGGAGGCAACGTACCCACCGAAACGGTCCTCGAACAGCTGGTTGACCCAGGCGTTGAACGAAGGCGTTTCGAAAACGTAGATGCATTCGTCGTCGAGGCTGCGCGTTACTACGAGTTCGTCCGACAGCACCTTGCGGAACTTCGCGGGAAGGGACATGCGGCCTTTGGCATCGACCTTGAAGCGGTACTCGCCGTTGAGATCAACGGTTTGGGTCGCCTCTTCCATGTTCCTGCCTTCTCGGTTCCTCCGGGTTCTGTCGGTGCATCGCATTTTATGCCACTTTCCCCCACATCGCAACACTTTCACCCACTTTTGCCCCACCATGGCCCCCCACAACGACCCACTCCCCCACCGCGTTTTCGGAGGGGTCTCGAGGCGCCGCCGAGAAAGGGCAGGCGACGGCCGCGCAGCATACGGCGGAGGCGCTGCGCGGGCACGGATTTTCGCGAGTTGGAGTTTTCTTGAAGAGGCGGCGCGCCCGAAAATCCGGCGGCGCGCGGGCGGTCGCCGGGCGGCTGCATTGCGGCGCACCGGTAGCGACGCGGCGGCATATGAGTGGCAGTCGGGCGGCCCCTGGGGCGGCTGCGCGGCGACGTGGGGGGCGGCGGTGGGACGGCAGCCCATGGGGCGGCAACAGACGCGGGAACGACGGCTGCGCGGCGCGCGGGCGGTGCCGCTACGGCAGGACGGCGGATGCCGGGCGGCGCACCGGTAGCGCCGCTGCACTATCAAATCGACGTCAACGCGGTCGGAATAGGCGGGGTTAGGGCGACGAAAACGGTCCTGCTGACCGTATAATGTTGAACATCAGCTGAGAAAGGAGGGCTATGGCTCCCTACCTGTGGCTCATCATCGCCGCCGCCATGGCGGTCATCGAAATCGCGTCGGCGAGCCTGATCACCGTGTGGTTCGTCATCGGCGGGCTGGCGGCGTTCGTCGTGGACTGGGCGGGCGGCGGCATCGTCGCGCAAACCGTCGTGTTCCTCGCCGTGTCGCTGCTCTGCCTCGCGCTTCTGCGCCCGCTCGCGCTCAAGCACCGCGCCCAGGGCGCCGAGCTCGAGACGATGCCGGTCGGACGCAACGCCGTCGTGGTCGAGCGCATCGACAACGCCGCGCTCACCGGGCGCGTCGAGACGCCCGACCATATGACCTGGGCAGCCCTCTCGACCGACGGAACGGTGCTCGACGTCGGCTGCCGCGTGCGCGTCGTCGACCGGCGCAGCATCAAGCTCATCGTCGAGCCGGTCGGGTCCGCGCCGGACGACCAGCCTGCCGACGCCGGCGATGCGCGTCCAGGCGTAACGGCTGCGCCGCATGCGCAAGCCGCGGACACGCCCGCCGACGCCGCGCAGGCAAGCGCGCCCGCTCCGGACGCTCGGCCCGCACGCGCATCCAACGCCGATGCCGACGCAGCATCCGGCGCGAGCGCTGATCCGCCCGACGCGCCGTCCCGCGGCTGACGCTGCGCCCCACTATCCCACCCAGACCCACGGCGGGCTCCGCTCCCGCCCCGACCACCGCCCGGCACCCGCCTGGCCCATCAGAAAGGATCCCGCATGATCCCGTTCCTCGTGTTCGTCATCATCATCGTCTTCCTGCTCATCTCGTGCGTCAAAATCGTGTCGCAGGCCGACACCATGGTCATCGAGCGCCTCGGCTCGTACCTGACCACCTGGGGCAACGGCCTGCACTTCCTCGTGCCGTTCATTGACCGCGTGCGCGCCACCGTCTCGATCAAAGAGCAGGTCGCGGACTTCCCGCCCCAGCCCGTGATCACCAAGGACAACGTGACTATGTCCATCGACTCGGTCATCTACTTCAAGGTGATGGACCCGCGCCTGTACTGCTACGGCGTGGAGAATCCGCTCATGGCCATCGAGAACCTCACGGCCACCACGCTGCGCAACATCATCGGCGACCTCGACCTGGACACCACGCTCGTCAGCCGCGACACCATCAACGCCCAGATGCGCTCGATCCTGGACGAGGCGACCGACGCCTGGGGCATCAAGGTCAACCGCGTCGAGGTGAAGAACATCACCCCGCCCGCCGCCATCCAGCAGGCCATGGAGAAGCAGATGAAGGCCGAGCGTGAGAAGCGCGAGGCCGTGCTACTCGCCGAGGGCCAGAAGCAGTCCGACATCACCATCGCCGAAGGCAAGAAGCAGGCGCAGATCCTGCAGGCCGAAGCCGACAAGCAGTCGGTCATCCTGGCCGCCGAAGCCGAGAAGGAGCGCCAGATCCGCGAGGCCGAGGGCGAGGCCGAAGCCATCCGCAAGGTCCAGCAGGCAACCGCGGACGGTATCACGATGGTCCGCGACGCGCACGCCGACAAGGCCGTGCTCACGCTGCAGTCGTACGAGGCACTCAAGGAGGTCTCGCGCGGCCAGGCGACCAAGCTCATCATCCCGAGCGACATCCAGGGCATCGCAGGTCTCGCCGCAGCCCTGACCGAAACGGTCGAGTCGTCGAAAGACGCGCCGACGAAGTAGCGCAAACCGCCACGAACGGGTATAACGGGGGCAGACGAAGGAGGCCCGATGAAACAGCACACGTTCACCTTCATGGGCACCGGCGCCGGTTGCGGCGTGCCGGCGTTCTTCTGCGACTGCCCCGCCTGCGAGGAGGCGCGCCACAACCCCGCCGCCCGGCGCGGCGACTGCGGCGTCATGGTCACCGGCGGCCAGACCACGCTCATCGACACCCCGCCCGACATCCGCCAGTACCTCATCCGCGAAAACGTGCGCGCCGTCGACCAGGTGCTCTTCACGCACTGGCACTTCGACCATGTGGGCGGCCTGGGCGAGATGGAGTACATGGTGCAGCTGCGCACGCGCACCAAGCTGCCCACGTACGCAAGCCCCTACACGCTTTCAAGCATCAACAACGAGTTCCACTACATGACCTACGCGCTCGACGAGCACCCCGTGCACATCGAGGAGCCGCTTACGCTGGACGGCGTGAGCTACACCGCCCTTGGCGTGCGCCACGCGCCCGGCACGTACGGCTACCTGGTGGAAACGCCCGACACGCGGCTGTTCTACGCGTCGGACACCGGCAAGCTCCCGCGCGAGACGGCCGAGCGCGTGCGCGGCGTGGACGTCATGGCGCTCGATGCCACGTTCTGGGGCGAAAACGGCTCGCCCGAAAACCACCACAGCGTGCAGGAGTGCATCGAGGAGGCGCTATCGCTCGACGTGAAGAAGCTCTACCTCACGCACCTGTGCATGCACTACGCGGAGCCGATCACCTTGGCCGAGCTGAACGAGTACCTGAAGCAGTACGACGGCCAGGTCGAAGCGGCCGCTGACGGCCTGTCGTTTCCGATCTAGGCGCGGCGCGCCAGGCGCCATCAGCCGCACGCACCGCGCGCAGGCCGCGACTTCGGACTCGCCATCTGCGCTTTCGCCCCTCATCGAGCGCCCGCGCCCCTTCGGGGACCGGGCGCTCGCCTTTTCGGCGCGGGGGCGCTTGATGCGAAGGCTGCAGCGCCAGAAATCCCTCCGGAAATCGGGCGCTCGCCTTTTCAGTGCGGGGCACCGCACGCGCACCATCTTCCACGCAGCCGCAACGCCTCCCCACGCCCTCGCACCCCCGCACCCATCCCCTTCCCGCCCTTGGCTCCCAACGGCCGCAACTGCGGTAGAATGTGACCAGCGTTGCATGACCGTTTCGATTCCTTGAGGATGGCCCGTCCGACGACCTCGTCGGCAGAGATGCGAACGTGGAAGCCGCGGGCTGGAAGGTTGGTGGTCTGTATGGCAGCTCCTGCCCCCGAACACGTGCGCAACATTGTGCTTGTCGGCCAAGACGGCGCCGGCAAGACATCGCTCGCCGAAGCGATGCTGCACGTCTCTGGCAAAACCCCGCGCATGGGAACCACGCACGACGGCAAGTCCTACCTCGATTACGACAAAGAGGAGATCCGGCGCAAGTTCACGATCAACACCTCGATCGCGCCCATCCCGTACAAGGACTACAAGATCAACCTTCTGGACACGTCGGGCCACCCCGACTTCATCGGTGACACCATCGCCACCATGTACGCCGCCGAAATGGCGCTGTTCGTGGTCGACGCCGTCGATGGACCGCAGGTCATGACCACCAAACTGTGGAAGATCGCCGAGCAGATGAAGATCTCGCGGTCCGTGTACATCAACCATATCGACCGCGAGAACGCCGACTTCGCCGTCTCCATGGCCACGCTGCACGCGCGGTTCGGCTCGCGTCTGAGCCCGGTCACCATCCCCATCGGCACGGAGAGCGACTTCGCCGGCGTCATCGACGTCGTGCGGATGAAAGCCCGCTACTTCGACGCCGACGGCACCGCCGAGCGCATCGAGGACATCCCGCCCGAATACCAGGAACGCGCCGACAGCGCCCGCGAGCGTCTGATCGACATCATCGTCGAAGCCGACGACGAGATGATGATGCGCTACCTCGACGGCGAGGAGCTTTCCCAGGAGGACGTGGAGCGCCTGCTCGGCGACGCCATCAACCAAGAGCTGTTCGTGCCGGTGTACGTGGGGTCGACCATCATCAAGCAGGGCATCCAGGGTCTCATGGAGGACATCTGCACGTTCTTCCCTCACCCGCGTCAGCACTGCGCATACGAGCTGGCCAACGGTGAGAAGGCTACAATCGACGAGACGGGCGAGCCCGCCGCCTTCGTGTTCAAGACCGTCGCCGACCCCTACGTCGGCCGCCTGAGCTTCGTCAAGGTGCTGTCCGGCACGCTTGCGCCCGGCCAAGAGCTCATCAACGCGCGCACCGGCGACAAAGACCGCATCGGGCATCTGTACGTGATGATGGGCAAGGAGTCCACCGATGTGAAGAGCGCCAAGGCGGGCGACATCATCGTCATCCCCAAGCTCACCGACACCCGCTTAGGCGACACGCTGTCCGCATCCGGCCAGGTGGCGATTGCACCGTTGCCCATACCCGAACCCAAGTACCCGGTATGCCTTGCCGCCTCGAACAAGAAGGAAGAGGACAAGCTCGGCGCGTTTCTGGCGCGCGCGGCCGAAAACGACCCGACGCTGCGCATCGAGCGCAATGAGGAGACGCACCAGACCGTCATCACCGCCATGGGCGACGAGCAGATAAACACGCTGATCAACCGCATCAAAGACCAGGTCGGCATCGATGTCTCGCAGGTCGATGTGCGCATCCCCTATCGCGAGACCATCCGCAAGACCGCCGAAGCCGAAGGCCGGCACAAGAAGCAGACCGGCGGGTCGGGCCAGTTCGGCGACTGCTGGCTGCGCCTCGAGCCCAATCCCGGCGAGGGCTACGAGTTCGTCGACGAGGTCGTGGGCGGCCACATTCCGCGCGGCCTGATTCCCGCCGTTGACAAGGGCGTTCAGGAAGCCATGGCCGAAGGCTTCGTCGCAGGCTATCCCATGGTCGACATCAAATGCGCCGTGTACGACGGCAGCTACCATCCGGTCGACTCCAACGAGATGGCTTTCAAGACGGCGGCGCGTATCGGTTTCCGCGCGGCATGCGCCAAGGCGGACCCCGTGCTGCTCGAGCCGATGGCCGACCTGGAAGTAGCCGTGAGCGAAGAGTACGCCGGCACGGTCATGGGAGACATCTCGACGCGGCGCGGACGCATCGTCGGCACCGACTCCAACGATGAGGGCCAGACAGTCATCCTCATGCGCGTGCCCTATGCCGAAGTGCTCACTTACACGCGCGATCTGCGCTCGATGACGCGCGGCAACGGCTCGTACGAGATCACGCTCAACGGCTACGAGCAGGTGCCCGCCGACGTGCAGCAGAAGATGGCGGCAGCCTACCAAGAGGCGCGCGCCGAAGGATCGAAGTAGCGCATCCGCGGTTTTGCATAAGAGGCTGCGAAAGCCCGCGCGAAACCGCATGTACACACGCATTTGACCGCCCAGATGCCCCACGAGCTGGGCATCTGGGCGCATGGCAGAAAGAAGCGCGCAACCGCTGCGGCAAAACGAGGGAGGATTTCTGGAGCAGGTGACCGGACGGCAACGGAGCGGTTTCCGCAAACCCACCGATTCCGCGGTCTCGGTCGGACGACGGTACTATGGACGTGTCGAAAAGCCCGGTGCTCGTCTTCGAGCAAGATGCGCGCCGGGCGCCTCGACGCAAAACACGAACCTTTCGGGGGGGGGGGGGGAGAAAGACCCACAGCCCCAATAGGTTTTTAACACCTAGGAGCGGCCCAAGAAAAACAAAAACACCCACAAAAAAAAGA
>CAIFEB010000005.1:8343-92040 GCA_903789375.1 uncultured Eggerthellaceae bacterium
GGGGGTCGGCCCCCGCCCCGGGGGGGGGGGGGCCCCCCCCCGCCCCCCCCCGGGGGGGGGGGGGCGGGGGGCCCCCCCCCCCCCCCCCCCCTTCTCGTTTTCCTCCCGTTAGGAGCTGCCCATGAACACGTCCCCCGACATCATCGACGTCACGCCGCTTTCAAGCTCAAGCGAATCGGCAAGCCGTGCCGCAGGCGATACCGCTGCGAATCGCGCCGCATCGCGCGCCCGCGCGAAGGCGAGGCGAACCGCACGCTCCCACTCGTTCGGCGAGCGTCTCGGCGGATCGCTTGCAGGCATCGCGCTCATCGTGGTGGGTATCGCGCTCGTCGCCCTTGGCGTTCCGATGCTCATTCTGCCAGGACCGGGGCTTTTATCCATCATGCTGGGATTTGGATGCGTCGCTCAGGGGCTGCGGCGCCTGGGACTGCACGCGAACCGCACGACTGCGTGATAGCGCACTCGCTGCGTGATGGAGCGTCCGCATGCGAACAGCATCGCATGCGGACGGATGGCCCGCAAACTGTATGGCGGACGCGCACATTCCTGCGTTCCGCACGTTCCCATTACGCGAAGCGAGCGTTCCACATCGCTGAGCCCGCGCCCGATCGCCGTGCGGCGCTAGCTTTCGTAGGCGATGCCGCCGATTCCCGACAGATCGCCGTGCTCGAGCGCCTCGAGGTCGCAGCGCAAGCCATCGTCGGCGAGAAGCGCTTTGATGCGCCTGATCAACGGCCGCGTACGGTCGTTCTTCACGATGGTCATGTCGACGCATTCGGTCTGCAAGGGCACGAATCCCACGGCGCCGACCATATGGGCGTCGCGGCGCGTGCCGACCGAAACGTCCGCAGCGCCGATGGCCACGCGCGATGCCGCCTCGACCGGCGTGAGCAGCTCGTCGGCGTAGCCAGCGATGTTCTCCGCGCGCGCTTCGAGCGAGCGCAGCTTCTCGTCGAGCAGAACGCGCGACGCCGAGCCGCGCGGGCTGTTGGCTAAGCGCACTCCCTCGCGAAGCAGCGACCCCCACGCGTTCAGATTGCGCGGATTGCGGCGCTGCACGATGAATCCGCGCGTGCGACGATACAGCCGCAGCACGATGACTGATATCCCAGGCACCAACCGGCGCACGTACTGGACGTTGTACGAGTTCGAGCGAAGATCGTACAGGCAGCTCAACGCGATGTCGGCATAGCCGCCGTAGAGGTTGACGAGCGCCGTGTAGCTGTTCTGATAGGTGCGTGACATGGGAACGCCCTGGCTGATCAGATAGTTCGCGATGACGTCGCCGGCGATTTCGCCGCCCGCGATGACGAAGGGCGCCTCGATCGCCGTAGAGAACTGGGCTGCTTCGGCAACGCTTTGGCCTTCTCCAGGGCGAAGCGGCGCCGTCCCCCGGCCCGTCTGCGCCTGACCGCCCGTCTCGACAGCGGGGTTCACAGCGCGCGCGGTGCCCTGGGCGCGACGGCTCACATCGGGCGACATCGGCGTGGAAAACGTGCGCGCAACGGCACCGTTCCCGCCGCCCACTTGGTGCGACGCTTCGAGATAGGCGTTGACGTCGCGCAGGGTGAACCTCAGCTTGCGACCCAGATGGTACGAGGCGAGCTGGCCGGACTTGGCGAGCTGGTACACCGAGTTCTTGCCGATGCCCAGGTACTGGGCCACCTCTTCAGCGTTCATCGCATCGTCGGCCAACATCGCTCTCTCACTTTCCGGTAGCTGTCAAGCCGCGCGCTCTCTCTGCGCACACGGCAAGACGAACGCGTGCCGAACCGCACGCGCCAATGCATCCACTTTCTCCCTTGTCGTGTCCCATTCTATCTATATTGAGTATATTTTTGTAGTCGAAATAATGCAAAAATGATAGCGCAGCTCATCCCTGACGAAAAGAACAGAGGTCCGCCATGCGCCCTGTACGAGCTCCGCGCAAACAGCTTGCGGGGCGCGCGCAGGCGCCCGCCGCGAAGCGAACCCTACCGCGCGACGCAAAACGAGCTCGCCCTGCATAATGCACAGCGAGCTCGTTTGCTTCCCGCGCACACGCGCCCTACGCGGGCGGGTTCACCATCATGGCTCCGCAGGCCAAGCGCGCAATCTGCGGCAAGCCCACCGCGGGCCGCACGTGCGTATGGGAGCGCCTTTCGAAAGCGAACGCAGTCAATGCGGTGCGCACCCGCACCCTACGCGCGCACCATGCGGACGCTCATATCGAGCGGTTTGGCCGTGAACAGCGACGTCGTCGCGATGCCGTCGATGCCTGTGGCGGCGTATTCGGCTGCGTTTCCCGGGTTGATGCCGCCCGCCGCGATGATGGTGAGATGCGGGTCGATCGAGCGCAGGCGCGGCACGAGCGTGCGCAGCTCGCCTGCCGGCACCTTGTCCATCTGCACGCCGTCGACGCCGGCTTGCGCAAGCCGAAACGCCTGGTCGGGATTGCATTCGACGAAGAGCTTCTTCTCCACGCAGCGGCGACGGATGTCCGGCAGCTGCTCTAAGAACGCGTCGAAGCCGCCCATGAACTCAAGATGGTGGTCGAACACGAGCACCGTCTCCGACAGCCCCAGCCGATGTGGGTACGCGCCGCCCGCGCGGACGGCCATCGTGAGCAGGTCCTTCACACCGGGCATGCTCTTGCGCGTCGTCAGCACCTCGCATGCGGGGTTTTCGGCGTGCACGGCATCGACCATGCCGCGGGTCTTCGTGGCCACGGCCGACAGATGGTCGAACACGTTGAGCCCGGCCTTCCACAACTGATGGAGCGCGCCCGCCGTGCCGCTGACGTCAAGGAACGACTCCCCCGCGCGCACCCGCGTGCCCGTCTTCGTCGCGCTGTCGACCGAAAGTCCCAGATCATGCGCCATGCGCTCGACGACTTCCGTTCCGCAGAGGACGCAGTCCTCGCGCGTGAAGTACTCCATGCGCCCCGGCTCGTCACCGATGCCAAGCACCTCGCTCGTCAGGTCGAGGTACGGCACATCCTCCGCCATGAAGTACTCAAGACGGCTTGCGGGAATGCGGACCATCGTGTCCCCTTTCTGTTGCAGACGGGAAGGCGCGGGTGCGAAGGGCAGCCCCGCATCCGCGCCCGGTTGTTGATTTGCACGTTCGTGCGCGGATGGCCGGCACGCGTTCATACGCTATCGCCGGCGCGCTCCGTTCCGCATCACCCGCGCGCCGCGGGAAGCGCCCGCAGCATGCGGCTCAATGCGAAGCCCCAGCGGCGCTCCACCCGTGTATGCACGGACATGCAGGCCGCAAGACGCGGCATGCGTCACGCCGTTACGCGAGCGCCCCCAGCGGATCCCACGGCGCGAGCTCGATGGGCTCGATCGTCTCGAACTCCTGGCGCTGCTCGTCGGTCAGGTACTTCTTGTCGACGACCACCTGGTACACGTACTCGTCGAACCAGCTGTCCGTGAGCGAGTCGAATCCCTCTTTGCCGTGGTCCTTGCCCCAGCTGTTCTCCACCTTCCACAGCGTCGGCTTGCCGTCGTCATCGAAGTTGACGCCCTCGAGCACCATCGCGTGGGTCATCACCGACTCGCCGTAATCCAGGCGCTCGGCCTTGTTGAAGCCCGCGATGACCGGGAATCCGAACAGCGAGTCCACGTCGAGCGCATCGAGGTCCATGATGCCGTCCTTGGGCAGAAACGACTGGTCGACGTCGCAGCCGAACCAAACGGGCAGGTCGTCTTTGAGCTGTTTGATGGCCGCGGCCTTCAGCTGATCGGGCTTGAGGTTGAGGTAGCGCACACCGCCGGCCTCGATCACGTTGCCCAGGCGCGCGACGGTGTAGGTGCGGTCGAACGGCTTGTCCGCCGTGGGGGCCGATACGAGCGACACGTAGTCGTCCAGGTTCATGCCCACAGCCTCGTCGAAGAAGCGCTGCGGCGTGTACGTGCCCGCGAGCACCAGCTTGTCGTCCTTGTCGCGCAGGCGCACGTCGAACTCGCGCGGCGGCTCGCCCAGGCAGATGACCAGCAGGTGGTACACGTTCTCCATCAGGGTCTTCTTCTGCTCGCGCAGGGCCTCGTCGGTGGCGCCGGCCTCATGGGAGCGGCGCAGCTCGCACGCGCCGCGGCGCAGGTAGCGCGTGAGCAGGGCGTCCATGTCGGACGTGTTCTGCGAGCAGGCGGTTTCGGGCATGGCCTCCTTGGGAACGACGCCGTACTTCTTGACGAGCGCCTTGAACATGTCCCACTGGCCGCCGTCACCCACCGGGTCGGTCAGAAGGAAGCTGACCAGGCGGCCGTCGCGCGGCTCGTCGGCCGTGTCGATGATGTTCTCGAAGAACCAGTTGCTCTTCTCCAGCTTGTCCCAGAACAGCGGATAGGCCTGGGACAGCTCGAACGTCTTCAGCTGGTATTTCTTGATGACGCGGAAGCGCATGGTGTTGAGCGACGCGAACATCCAGCAGCGGCCGGAGCGCTTCTGGTCGGTACGGTCGCCCTGCTTGACCTCGACGTCGAACACCGACGTGTTCTTGGCCACGCGCTCGGGCACGCGCGCCACGTCGCGGATGCCCTTGCCGGTGACGGCGTTTTTGGCGACGACGTTCGCGCGCGAGGCGAAGAACGTCTCGCTCGCCCGCGCGATGTCGCGGTCCGTGATGGAATTCGTCTGATCCATAGCACAGCTCCTATCGACTGACCCGCGGCGCCTGCGCGCCCGCGGGCTTCGAATGTATTGCCTTCCTAGGATAACGCGCGACGGGATTTATGCGCAGGCGAACGCGGAAGGCATGCAAAGAGAACGCAGGGAGCGAAGGGACGCGGTCGGCGCAGGGGCGGCAGCGCACGAAGGGACTGCCGCACCCGGGCGCAAAATGGCAGGTGCAGACAGCGCAGGTTCTGTCCGCGCGCGAAGAGACGCCACGGAGCCGACGACAGCGCGGCGGGGCCGGAATGCATGCAGACACGTCAGCTGCGTGCGCCAACTCCGTATGACGCGTCTCTGCTTTAGCCATAACTTAAACCTACAGCATGGCAACGATTCGTCCCCCGACTTCCCGCACGGCGCATCGGTGCCTGGATTCCAGACGCCCTATGCTATTATGCAACCTGTTTATATGAGAGAGATGCCTGTCTGCGACAGGCGAACCCGGGGCGGACGCATCCTCCCCGGCGGAAGAAAGAAGGAACCATGGCTGAAAATCAACCTGGCAGCTGCGACGGAGTGTGCTCCGGCTGCAGCGTGGGCGACTGCGATTCCCGCTCCGCCGCACCCAAGCCCAAGGCCCGCAAGAACATCAAGCACACCGTCGGCGTCGTGTCCGGCAAGGGCGGCGTGGGCAAGTCGCTCGTGACCTGCCTTATCGCCGACGAGCTCGTCAAGAAGGGCTACAAGGTGGGCATCCTGGACGCCGACATCACCGGCCCGTCCATCCCCAAGGAATACGGCATGACCGGCCGTCTGAGCGCCGACGACAACGGCATCAACCCGGCCGTCACGCACAACGGCATCAAGGTGATGTCCGTCAACCTGATGCTGCCGCAGGACGACATGCCCGTCGCATGGCGCGGCCCGGTCATCACCGGCATCCTGAACCAGTTCCTCGACGAGACCAACTGGGAGGACATCGACTACCTGCTGGTCGACATGCCTCCGGGAACGTCCGACGTGTTCCTGACCGTCATGCACAGCTTCGACCTGGACGGCATCATCACGGTGTCCGCGCCGCAGGAGCTCGTCGCCATGATCGTGGGCAAGGCCGTCAACCTCGCGCACGACATGAACGTGCCCGTGCTCGGCCTGGTCGAGAACATGGCGTACTTCAAGTGCGACGAGTGCGGCAAGGAGCACTTCATCTTCGGCGAGCCCCAGGGCAAGGTCGTCGCGAAGCGCTACCAGATTCCGGCGCTCGCCACCCTGCCGATCGACCCGGTGTTCACCAACCTGTCCGACGCCGGCAAGATCGACCAGTACGACGTCGAGGGCAAGCTGGACGACATCCTCGAGCAGATCGAAGTCGCGGCGCGTCAGAAGGACGCCAAGCGCGCGGCCGAGGCTGAGAAGGCCAACGCGGAGGAAGCCGCACCTGCCGCCAACTAGCGGTTACGCGTCAACCATTGCGCAATGAATCCGGGCCTGCGAGTTTTCGCGGACCCGGATTTTTTCATGCGCGAACGAACAGCCCATCCGCCACCTGGTCGAACGCGCGCAGGTCACGGTAGCGGGCGCTCGTGCGCGCGAGCTTCGCCGGCGCGCCGTCGAGCGCGATGCGTCCGTCCTCGACGAACACGATGCGGTCGAACGCGTCGAGCCCCTGCAGGTGATGCGTCACCACGACGAGCGTGCGGTCGGCGAGCACGCGCCGGATCGTCTCGAGCAGCGCAGCCTCCGTTTCCGGATCGAGCCCCACCATCGGCTCGTCCAGCACGACGGCCGGCGCCTTGGCCACGAGGATGCGCGCGAGCGCGATGCGGTGACGCTCGCCTCCCGACAAGCCGGCGCCGCCTTCCGCGAGCATCGTGTCGAGCCCTTGCGGCAGCCGCGCGAGCAGGCCCGACAGCTCCACGGCGTCGATGGCGCGCAGCAACTCGTCGTCGGTCGCATCGGGGCGGCCAAGCGCAAGATTGTCGCGCAGCGTGCGGTTGAACAGGTACGGCGCCTGCTGCACGACGCTCACGAAGCGCGCCGTGCCCTCGCCCAGCTCAGACGGCCGCACACATCCGACGCGGACCGTGCCGGCAACAGGCGCAAGGTCGCCCCGCAGAAGCGACACGAGCGTGCTCTTCCCCGCGCCGCTGCGTCCGAGTACCGCAACATGCTGACCTGCGGGTATGGAGAGGCTGAAGTCCCGCAGCACCGGCATGGGCTCGCCGGGGTACGCAAACGTCACGTCGTCGAAGACGAGGTTGACCGACTGCGCGTGCGCGGGTTCGCGCGGAGGCGATGGCGGAAGAGCGCTGCCGGATCCGCCATCCGGTCCGTTTGCGTGCTCGGACGCCGACTCGGATTCGGCTATGCGTGTGCGTTCGAACGCCAGCTTGGCTGCGCGCGCGCGTTCGGATTCGTTCTCGCCGTTGGATTCGGGCGCTTCGGACGCGGAATCGCCGCCGAACACAGACACGGTGCCGCCGTCGCGCTCCCCCTCCCCTGCGCCTTCGCCTGCCGTAGCGCCGCCCGCGATGCCGTCGCCGGGCAGGCCGTTCAGCCGCTCGATGGACGCGCGGTGCTCGTTCGCCTGCTCGCCCGCGCGCGCAAGCGGCCCGAACGCCTCGAACAGCGGGAAGTACCCCAGCACGAACGCGCCGATCCAGCTGGCCGATCCGCCAACGACGCCGCCGAAGCGCGCCTGCGCCCACACGACGACGAGCACGGCGCCAATGCCGAACACGGCGGCTGCGACCAGGTCGCTCGCGCGCAGGTACGCGTCGAGCCCGCGCCGCTCGCGCTCGACCGCCGCCGCCCGCGCACGATGCCGTGCGAGGAAGTCGGCCCGTCGTCCTGAAAGCACCCAGTCGGCGGCACCGGCGACGTCGTCGGCGAGCACCCGGTACAGCTCGTCGGTCGCGCGCTTTCGCCGCCGCGTACGCTCGCGCGTCGCACGCACGGCGACGGTCGGCGCCACCAGGGCGAGCAATGCGAATTCGAGGAGCATGACCAGCGCGAACGCGAGGTCGAACACGCCAAACACCACCGCGGCGCACACGGCCAGGCCGCACGCCGTCGCGCAGGGGAACAGCGTGCGCAGGTACAGGTTCTGCAGATGCCCGATGTCGTCGGCCATGAGCGACAGGAAATCGCCCGCCGTATAGGCGCGCGCAAGCTCGGGGCGATGCCGCGCGACGGTGCGGTAGAGCGCCGCACGCATCGAGCTCGTCAGCTTGAGCACCCAATCGTGGCTGGTCAGACGTTCGAAATAGTGGGCGAAGGGACGCGCGATACCGAACAGCTGCACGAACCCGATGGGCACCATGAGCGCGAACAGCCCGGTGAGGCCCGGATCGACCGTACGGCAGATCAGATAGCCCGCGGCGAACATCATGAGCATCGAGCAGACGAACGTGAGCAGCCCCAGCCCGAGCGCGCGAAGCAGCTGGTCGCGATGGGCGGAGAAGCCCGGCCGCACCCAGCGGTCGCCCGCGCGGCGCGTCGAGGTTGCAGATGCGGATGCACCCTCGACGGCGGCTTCGTCACCACACGCGCCAGCGGCGGGTTCACCCGCACCATGCTCGTCCGCAGCAGGAGCGGCGTCCGCCCGCTCTGCCCGCAGGCGTTCGCACACCTCGTCGTCGCAGGTCACAACCCCTTCCTTGACGACGAGCACGCGGTCCATGTGCGCGAGCCAGTGAAGGCGGTGCGTCGCGAACACGACGAGCCGCCCCTCCATCAAAGGCAGCATGCGATCCGCCAGGTCGCGCTCGGTTTCGATGTCCAGATGCTCGGTCGGCTCGTCGAGCAGAAGGATGCGGCGTGCAGGGTCGAGCAGCGCGCGGGCGAGAGCGATGCGCTGCGCCTGCCCGCCCGAAAGCGTCCGCCCTGCATCGCCGACGATGGTGTCGAGGCCCTGCGGCAGGCTCGCGACGAGCGGCGCCAGGTCGAGCGCGTCGATGGCACGCGCGATTGCCGCGTCATCGGCTTCGGGGTTGTACAGCGTCAGGTTCTCACGCAGCGTCGCGCGGAACAGGTACGGATGCTGCGGGATGTAGGCGACCTGGCGTTGCCACGACGGCATGCCGAGCATTTCGACCGGCGTGCCGCAGACGGTGATCCCGCCCGCGCACGGCCGCTCGAATCCGCTGATGAGCGCCATGAGCGTCGACTTCCCCGAACCGCTTTTCCCCACGACGCCCACGCGCTCGAATCCGCGCAGCTCAAACGTCGCGTTCGCGAGGACGGCATCGGCGGATGGCGACGGCGTCGTGTCGCCGGACGGCTCTTCGGATGCCTCCGATGCAGGTGCGACGGTGGCCGTTTCGTCACCGTTCGCCCCCGGGGAGCCGCTTTCCCCATCCGTCACTTGCCCATACGAGAACCGCACGCCGCGAAACGCGAGCACGGAATCAGGCCCCCACGGCGCGCACTGCTCGCTGGCGACATCGGCCGCACGCCCGGCGACTGTTCGGTCAGCGGTCCCATCGGCAACAGCAGTCACAACGCCAGCGGCATCCGCCGCATACCCATCGGCCTCGCGCTCGGCGCCCTCCGCGCTGGCCGCACTGCCCACGCCCGCGCCGTTCGCTGCGGGCGCCGCATCAGCGCCCCCGCGCACGATGCCGAGCAGGTCCGCGAGCGCATTCTTCCCGTCGAGCGTCGCGTGGAAATCGCCCGAGAAATCACGCAGCGGTTTGAAGTACTCCGGCGTTAACATGAGCGCCGCCAAGCCTGTGACCAGAGGCAACCCGTCGTTCAGCATACGCAGGCACAGCATGATCGAGATGCCCGCCACCGCGCACACCTCCACCACGTCCAGAATCGCCGACGACAGCATCGCCGCGCTCAGCGTGCGCATCGTCGCCTTGCGGAACCGCTCGCTCACGCGGAACACGCTCGCGGTCTCGGCCTCCGCGCGCCCGAATGCACGCAACGTGTCCACGCCTTTGAGCGTGTCGACGAAATGGTTCGAAAGCACCTGGTAGCTGGCGTATTGCCGCTCGGCGCGCTCTTTGGCGCTGCCACCCACGATGCGGAAGAACATGATGGCTACGGGAAACGCCACGAGCGCGATGATGCCCGACGGCACGTCGACGACGAACAGAGCCGCCACGAGCGCGATTGAGATGACGGCAAGGTCGCTTACCTTGGGCATGAGCGTCTCGATGTAGGACCGCACCTGGTCGGCACCTTCGAGCACCGCCTGTTCGAGCGCGCCCGAGCCGCTGCGCCGCACGGCTGCGCCCCGAGAATCGTACACAGCGGCAAGCGCCTGTTCGCGCAGTCGCGCCGCCTGTTTCGCCGCATACCGCCCCAACATGGTCGCACGCACGTACAGCACCACCTGGCGCACCAGGTAGCACGCGATGAAGCAACCGAGCAGCCTTGCCTGCGCATGGAGCGAATCTGCCGCCCACAGCGCGCTGACCAGCGCCGCAAGCGAGACAACTTGCCCCACGGCAAGCCCTGCCAGAAGCGCGCTCGACACGATGAGCAGCGCGAGCACGCGCTTCGCGCCGGGAAGACCGAACAGCGCCTTGTCGAACACGGCGGTCCTTTCGTCGATGAGGATGGTGCGCTTATTGTACTTCTTTCTCAATAAGCACCCAAGCTTAGCGACAAGACGCCGGCACGGCCCGCATACGGGCAGATCGCGCGCATGCAACTCGGGCATGCATGCAGGTGGCTCAAGCGTACGACCGGTAGACGCAGCTGCAGAATCCGCCAACACAACGACCACTCGCATCGCGACTCGTGCGCTACAGCGTTCGAGCCGCAGCGCCTGCCGTTCTCCACGGCGCACGTACCGCATCCACAGTGCGCACATGAGCGCTTGCGTCGTTCCGTATAATGAAAGCGACAAACACGCACGTCCGAGCGCGCCTTCCCGCGCGCCGCATATTCCCCGGAGGAACCATGACAAACCAGACGCCGGTCGTCACGCCGGATACCCCCGCACGCGCTTCGAAGCCCGAACCGGCCGCATCCGCCGCAGGAAAACGCCCGGTCACGACGCCTGCACAGCAAACGCGCTCCACCGCAAGCGCAGACGCCGCATCCGCCCCCGCTGCTGCCAGCGTCGCAGCGACTGCCGGCAAGCGCCCCGCCGCCACGCAGAGCCTCACCCGCCGCACGCTGCACTACTACTGGATGGCCACGCGGCAGCACCTGGGGCTGTTCATCTGCCTCATCGTGTCGACTATCGCCTTCTGCGCGCTGCTGTCGTACGGCAACCCCTACCTCATGAGCCTCATCGTCGACCGCGTGAGCGCAGGGCCCGTGGCCGCAAGCGACGTGATGTCGGTCTTCGGTCCATATATCGCGGCCCTCATCTGCGTCAACGTGTTCGGCCAGATTGCCAGCAAGCTGCAGGACTACTCGCTGTGGAAGCTCGATATCGCCGTCAACTACGACCTGGCCACCATGGCGTTCGACGCGCTCAGCAACCAGTCGATGACGTTCCACACCAACCGGTTCGGCGGCACGCTCGTCAGCCAGACCACCAAGTTCGCCAACGGCTACAACCAGCTGCTCGAGACGATCACGTTCCCATTCCTGCCGGTGTTCGTATCCGTCGCGTCTACCTGCATCCTGCTCATCCCGCGCGTACCCGCCTACGTGGGCGTGCTCATGGTGATGCTCGCCGTGTACGCGTTCGTGTCCTACCGCATGTACCGGCGCATCCTGTCGCTCAACGAGAACGCAGCGCACGCGCAGAACGCCCTGTCCGGCGAGCTGTCCGACAGCATCGCCAACATCCTGGCCGTGAAGACCTACGGGCGCGAGGACTACGAGCGGTCACTGTTCGACCAGGCCAATCGCGAGGTTGTCGCGCGCGATTCCAAGCGCATGAACGCGTCGATCACCCGCGGCGTCATCACGGCGGCCATCACCGTGGTCATCATGAGCGTCGTGAGCGTGTTCATCGCCGGCGGCAACGCGTGGTTCGGCATCTCGGCCGGCACGCTCGTCATGATGTTCACCTACACGTACACCATCACGAACCAGTTCAACTTCATCAACAACGGCCTGCAGAAGTTCAACCGTGCGTTCGGCGACGCCGCCGGCATGACGGCCGTGCTCGACGAGCCGCGGCTCGTGGCCGACGTGCCCGGCGCACCCGACCTGGTCGTTCGCGAGGGACGCATCGACTTTCAGCATATCGGGTTCACCTACGAGGACGGCGGGACGAAGACGGTGGTGTTCGACGACTTCAACCTGCACATTCCCGCAGGTCAGCGTGTTGGCCTCGTGGGCATCAGCGGCGCAGGCAAAACGACGCTCACCAAGCTTCTGCTGCGCCTGTCCGACATCCAGCAGGGCGAGATCCTGGTCGATGGGCAGAACGTCGCGACCTCCACGCAGCGCAGCCTGCGCCGGCAGATCGCCTACGTGCCGCAGGAGTCGCTTCTGTTCCACAGGACCGTGCGCGAGAACATCGCCTACGGCCGCCCCGACGCGACCGACGAGGAGGTGCGCCGGGCGGCGGAGCTCGCGTGCGCGCTCGAGTTCATCGAGCGGCTGCCCGAAGGGTTCGAAACCGTAACCGGCGAGCGCGGCGTGAAGCTGTCCGGCGGCCAGCGCCAGCGCATCGCCATCGCACGCGCGATTCTGGCGAACGCGCCGATCCTCGTGCTCGACGAGGCCACGAGCGCACTCGACTCCGAGAGCGAGGCCGCCGTCCAGCAGGCGCTCGAGAACCTGATGCACGACCGCACCTCGATCGTGGTGGCACACCGCCTGTCGACGGTCGCGAGCCTCGACCGCATCGTCGTGCTCGACCACGGCCGCATCGTCGAGGACGGCACGCACGACGAGCTACTCGCGCAGGGCGGCGAGTACGCGCGCCTGTGGGATCGCCAGACCGGCGCGTATTTGGAAGATGAATGAGGGGGAACCGGACGAAGCAGACGAAATCGCCGTAGTTTACCTGTATATGAATGCGTCCGGCGCTCGTTCTAAACAAGCACCGGACGACAACAGAACTTTAAAAAACAGACATTTCAATGTTTAGAGTGAATTATGGCGGGGGCTCAGAACCAATATTCGCGTTCATGCTTCATGGGGGTCGCACAATTGCGAATCAACCATGCCTATACGTGTTCAAGGGAAACATGGTTAAGAACCAAGCCCCCACCAAAAGCCTCTCTAGCAACTTCGTTCTCAATTAGCCTCATCATGGCAAAACCGTCCGAGATACCACGCTTCGCCTTGATCCGCCAACTGAAATACACGCTGCACTTGCTTTTCACTTAAATCGGTTCGGCAATTAACGGTCTCCTTTATAGCCTTCACCTTAATCCTTGCCATGCGCCCATTGGGTTTCTTACAGCAAGGCCTAATGAATATGCGAATCCAAAACCGCAAATCGTTCATCGACTCAACCAGTTCTTCATATGGCGCCGATTCAAGCAGAGCTTCTACTTCGAGTTCTTGTTTCATACGAGTATCCCCTGACAAGCATGCGCATGCAGAGCCTGCTCGCCCCAAAACAAGCGAGCAGGCAACCATGCTCATTCATCCATGAAAACGCTGCGCTAACCAACTCCTTGGCAAGCGAGGGTTCTTTCGCCACGCAAAGGAGCGCAAACGATTGCTATCTGTACGCCATCATGCGGGAAAATAAAACTCCCGGCTCAAATGCCTGCGCTCAGTTAGCAGAACCCGCCTTAATAGGAACCATCGGTGGCTTTAACATAGGCGCTGCGGTAGCATGCGCTTTAACCATGGCCAGCTTCTTGTATTTGGTCTCCAAATCGGACTTGAAGTCCTCGTCTACCGAACCGTCCGCACGAACGTACGTCGCACTCTTCGTAACCAGCTCCGTCACTTTTGCGCGTAATGCGAGATCTTTGAACCCATCGATTTGCCCTGATTGCTCGGCCTCTACACGAGCTTCGTACGTTCTCTCAGGAGTTGGCTCTCCGAACATAAAGTTGATATCTTCGTCTTCCAATTGCACATCGAAATGGTTAGCCCACGATGCCAACGCTATATCCTGGCTGATACGGTTCGACGCATCTTGGTGGACCTGGGAAGTAAAATCCTCATCGCTGATTCCTTCGATTGCCAGATATGAAGCTCTATCCAAATCGTATTGTTCGAGAAAGCGTTCAAACTCATGCATAATTTGCTTCTCGACATCACGCACAGGATTTTCAGGAAGGTCGTCAACCAGTCTCTCACCGATTTGCTTAACTACATCGTACTCAACTTTGTTTGAGTACGCACGTTTGCGCTCTCGCTCAAGCCGCTTTTTCGTTCTTGCTTTGAATTCGGAGACCGTGTCGGACAGAGCGATGTTCTTCTTCACCCACTCATCGGTTATTTCGGGCACGATGTACCGCCGAAGAGCCAGCACTGTAATTGTCGATACTAGATTAACTTGCTGAGGTTCGCCGGCGTCTCCTGCACCACACCCGCCATCTGCCGGAGTCTCAAATTCATTGGCTACCTGTGAATAGTCTTCGTATACGTAGGAAACCTCAATGTTATCACCCGGCACGTGCCCCATGAGCGCTATTTCGACATCCTCAGGAAGCGTGCCAACCCCGAGTTGAACGTCAACGGCTTCGCTCGTCAGTCCTGGAAACGCATTTTTTCCATCCAGCGTCCTAATCTTGATTCTGACCAGGTCATCCGCATTAATCGGATGCGGTTCGATATCCACATTTGTCGCATGCCGCGCCGCAATTCTTCTCATTTCCTTCTCGGCGTCTTCATCCGAGACCTCAAAGTTCGGAAGCGTCAATACCACCGGATCGTACGAGTTCAGCTGGTAATCGCCGTACTTCTCGCGAATCATAGCAACCTCTTTCATAACCAAATGCAGCGTGGGTAGCAAAGCTTCCAAAGCCGAAGAAATTAGCAGCGCGGCGATGGCCGGCAGTGAAACTCTTACATATGACGTAAAAATTCGCCATAGCTAATAGTTCAACTAGTTATCCCGGCCATCGCACACGACCCAATTAGATTTTTACTACGTTGCCCTTCTCGTCATAGAGCTTCAGAATGCCCCAGAACACTGCCGCTGCGAGCTGTGCGATGCAAACGAAGTAAGCAACGCCACCATACCCTGCAGCACTATCAATAATCATCCCGGAAAAAACCGGACCGAGCCACATTCCCAAATCGATGAACATCGTATAGAGCGCCATGGCGCCTGGCGCCAATCGCGGATCGGGAACCGCTTGGCTGACCAGCGTCCACATAGCGCAGCAGAAGCCCGACTCAATCAACGCGTACAGAATCATCATGGCTATCGCGCCACCAAAGCTGGTGATGCGGAAAATCAAGAAGAACACAACTGCGTATAGAATCGAATCAACAACAATGAACAGACGACGCTTATGGACCTTGTTCAGAATGATGCCTGCGACAATCGTTCCGAAAATTTCAATCGTGAATAATGCACCTGTGAGTTCCGTTGCGAGAGCCTGATCCATACCACACTGCGTAATCCAAAACGGTGCAATCCAGTTAATCACAACAGAGTTTGAAAGACCAAACGCCAAGGCAGCGAGACCCACAATCCATGCAGAACGTACCTTGAACACATGCGTTATCTTGGTGCCTTCATCCTGCACATCCGCATGGTTGAAGTCTTTGGGAGGCTCCTTCACCACTACAGCTGCAAGAATCAACCCTACGACTAAGCAAACGATTGCGACAATCCACAAACTTTTCCAGTTTCCGCCGAAGGCGCTGGTCAGAGGAATGCTCAAATAGAAGCAAAGCGAAATGCCCACCATCTGCCAGTTGCTCCAAATGCCCATCGGCGCGCCGCGTTTTTCAATAGGAAACCACATGGCGATAACCGAAGGGCCGATGATGCCCACAAGGCCCAACCCAACGCCTTCGATAATTCGGCTGGCAATCAGCGAACCGTAATCACCAGAAAAGAACCCAATCAGACCTCCGACGATTCCGAAAACGGTTGATAAAATCAAACCTTTTTTCACGCCAAGCTTCTGAATGACACTTACCGCAGGAAACGCGAGGATGATGCCGGTAAACGTGAACACGCCGGAAATCATTCCTGCAGATGCGCTGTCAATCGCAAGGGACTGCTGAATGTTAAGCATAACAGCACTCGTCTTGTACTGCGCAATAGCCATCATGATACCGATGATCCATACCGCAATCATCACAGCCCACGCACCAGGCGCCATTTTTGGAACCATCGATGAGGAAGGTGGCTGCGCCATCCCTTCTTCTTTGACATTATCCGCCAACTCAATCACTGTCCCCTCATGAGCTTGAATAGCCCCATTGCTCTGAAATTCCGAAACAATCGAGCCCGCATGCTTCCATGCGTTCGAGGTTCTGCGAAACCTCGAATCCCCTATAAACAAGCTTCCAAGAGGCTCTACTCCACGTATACCAAGCCCTTTCAGCAACGCCTCGAGACTTCCACGCGTGTATGAGAACTCAAAACCGCGGAAGGGAGCAATCCCCCATTGCCCCCTTCCAAATAGTGCGCTCGCTACAGAGCAGGAGGCTTCGGTGCCCCTGGTGCGCTCGGAGCCTGCGGAGCAGCAGGCACGCCTGGCGCCTTCGGAGCGCCAGGCGCCGATGGCGCCCCCGCTGCCGGCTCATCAGGTAAATCAGCTTTGCAGAACGGACACTTTTTTAGTTTCACTCCGCCCATGACGGGAACTTCTTTGCCGCAGCTCGGACATATCGTTTTCTGCTCGGCGCCGGCTGGTCTAAAGCACATGGGTAACCTCCCAATCTACTACGCAATCGATCACTACCAAGCGAACCCGTTATCTCCACGGCCCGGCTTAAGCCTCACCTCGTTACCAATCTTGATAAGCCCAAGCCCATACGGTGCTGATAAGCCAGCCTCTTTCTTCGTGACGCCGACATCAGCGAGAATGTCCTCGTATTTCTCACCAGCAGCAAGGCGACCGTTGAAGTAATCGAGCCGTTCCTGGTCGGACATCCCGAACACTGTTTCCTTATCCATGAGAACCCCCAATTCTCCTTCGGACCGGGCGCACGAATTGCGCCCGGTCCATACAAAGCCACTCGCACACTTACATCGGCTTATAAATGGCAACCTTCTCGCCGAGTTTTTCAGACTTCTTTGCCAGCTCCTCCACCGGACCAAAGTCAAGGCAGAAAGTCAGACAGTGCTTCACGCACATCGGCTTTTCGCCTTCGTCAAGTCGCGCGGCGCACAAATCGCACAGGTCGGTAGGTACGGGGATATAATCCCAATCCCAACGATCGTCGAGCGTGTCGTTGTCTTTGCGGAACGGTCCCTTTTCGAATACCTGGATTCCCGACTTCCCTGCAGGAAGATCTTTGATCTCCTGGCAACCAACCACACAGGAGCCGCAATTGTCACAGTACTTGTAATCGACCAGCAGACCGTAATTGCTGTAATCAGCCATAGTTCTCACTCCCTTCCTTATTTGGACTTATTCGAGAATCTCGCGAGCAGTCTCCGCATCCTTAATCCAACCGTGGGATTCAACCAGCGTCGGAGGAATCTGTTTGAAGTTGCTCTCGTTCTGATCATCCAGGCTGGATACCTTACGCATGTTGACCATGATGCCCTTGGCAGGTGTTCCAAATCCGAGATTGCCAACGTTGTAATGCGGCAGGAGCAAATTGAAGTTCGACTTGAACACACCGTACAGATTGGGAGCTGAGCCGTCTTCCTCGGGGAACCACCAACCATGCTGGCAATGAACGGTTCGCTCATCAATGGTCGGCGTGACCTTCGCGCGCCAATTGCCCTTGCCGAACATGTTGTAGACCTGCACCCAGTCGCCATCCTCGATGCCGTACTTTTCTGCGGTCTTTGGATTAATTTCCACCAGCGGATCGGGATTCAGCGCACGCAGACGAGGAATCTGGCGTTGCTCAGAATGGAAGAACGCCGACACACGAGCACCAGAGGTAGCCATGAGCGGATACTTCTCAGCCAGCTGAGGCTGTGACACCTGTGTGTAGTTCGGCTCCTCGAAGTAGGGCATCGGATCCTCGCCCCATGCGTCGTACAGAACCGAGTACAGCTCGAACTTGCCAGTTACCGTGTTAAAGCCAGGCTGCCCATCGTTGCGGAGCATGCCCTTTTCGTACTTCCGATACGTCATCGGCGGGAAGTACACGCCCATTTCCTTGAACTCATCGAACGTAAACGGCAGCAGCGGCTCGTCGTCAAGCTGTTCATCCAGCCACTCATGGACATTGTTGTACTTGGACCAGTTCGCCTTCGGCGTCACGCGGCGGCCAACCTCGTAGCAAATTTCCAGGTCGGATTTCGTCTCACCGGTACTGAACGCTTTAGCCATGCAGCCCAGCCACACATTGTTGGACATGTAGTACGGGATAACGAATCCATCGTGCTCAGCATACGTCGTCATCGGAAGGAACAGGTCGGCTAGGGCTTCAATCGTCGGATTCATGAACAAATCCGTCGCCACCGTGTGCTCCATAGGCAGCAGCGCCTTGTACCAGCGCTGATTCTGCATACTGCAAGTAGCCGACAAGAAGTTCGACGAATTGATCCAAGCCATCTTTACGGCATAGGGTTCACCGGTCTCGAGCGTCTCAAGCGTTTCATCAGGATGCGTCGAAGCCATAGTCGCCGCGAATGCCGGCCACTTTCCAACACCGATACGCTTTTCCCACATCTCGTCGGAGAGATACTGACGAGAGTCCGTGCACCAATGACCCAGACGAACTGCGGGATCACCGACGGTCAAGCCGCCCGGAACATCGATGTTGCCCGTGATTGCCATGATAGACAGGATGGCATGGCCTGCCTGGACGCCGTTCTTGTTCTGGTCGATTGCGAGACCCCACTGGATGCACATCGGATGGTTCGTCGCCATGATGCGCGCGGCGGCTCTGATTTCCTCCGCCGGCACCCACGTTTGCTTCTCAACCAGCTCGAGCGGATACTCATTCACGCGTTCTGCCAGCTCATCGAAGCCGTAGCACCAGTTTTCGACAAAGTCGTGGTCGTACAGATCCTCATTAATGATGACGTTGAGGATACCAAGAGCCAGCGACGCATCAGTTCCGGGCTTCAGCTGCAGGGTCATATTGCCCTTGCGCGCACCCAGCCACGTGACGCGCGGATCAACGACAATGAACTTCGTGCCACGCTTCATCATGTCAATGAGTGAATGACCGAAGAAGCCATCGCCATTGGACCAGAGCGGCATCTTGCCCCACTCGACGACAACCTTCGTCAGCTCATAATTAGGATTGTCAAAACGGTCGGGGAAATAACCGGTATCCAGCTCGGGATAGCCAGCGCCCAAAATGTAATCGGCAACCGACGAACGCGGGCCATAGCACGACCAGCCAGACTGCGCATAGCACAGGTTGGGCGTATTCAGCACCGAGAACGCCATCGGGTAGTAGAACATGCAGGCTTCGCGACCGGTGCCGCCGAAAACGACGATTGCCTCACGGCCATATTTCTTCTCGATGTCATCGACCCACGCTTTGATGAGATCGTAGGCCTCATCCCAAGTAATCCGCTCCCACGCATTCGCGTCACCGCGCTTCTCGGGGTCACGCTTCATAGGATAGATGATGCGCTTGGGATCATACGTGTAGTCTTTAAGCGCCAAGCACCGAGGACAAAGCCTGCCTTGGGTAATGGGGTTCGTCTCATCACCCTCGACGCGAATCAGCTTTCCGTCCTTAACGTACAGCTCAACGCCGCATCCAACGGGATGGTCTCCCGGAGGGGACCACGCGCAGGTCCGAAAGATTGTGGAGCCATCTGGCTGGGGCGTTTGCCACTCATGGTCAAACTGCTTGTCCATGTTGCACCTTCCTCTTCTCTTTCCCCTCGTCTCAACGTCAGCGCTTCATGCGCCGCATTTGGAACATATCGAGAGAGCGCAGCCTGAAATAGGCTCCAAAAAGTATGAAGAAGGTATGAATTCGCATCCAAGCGTAGCCCCGTAAGCCCCTGGTATGACGGCTCTCATACCAGGGGACCAAAGGTATGATATTTGCGTTCTAATCTGGTGATATTCAATCCCTGTACAGGTATGAGACTTCCATGCAGAGACGGATGCACGAGGGAGGTTAAAGAAGCGAACCGCAACAAGCCTACAAACCAGAACAGAGTACGCGTACAAGACTGGATATGCTCCTATCCTGCAGAAATAGAAGCGGCGCAACGGATAGTCCGTCGAGCCGCTTCTATTTCTCCAACTATTTTTGTTTGAAAGGCTGCTTGGTGCTCAGCACGCCTTTCGGCGCGAGCGCTCAATCAAATCACAACGCACGCCGCGCTCGACGCTTCAATGACGATTGCCTCTGAAATCCGCTATGACTTTGACCTTGCAAGAATCTGCTTCTTGCAAGGATCGTCCTGCGGTCCTCGCTCCCGATCCCTTCTTCCGCAAGGGTAGCCACATACAATGCCGCTGTACGCACACGATGCGGGCTGAACCGAGTTTCGGACTTCGGGAAGTAAGTCCGCTCCGCATTTTTTGCAGCGAAAGCGCTCGTGCAGCCATTCACTCTGCTCATGCACGGCCCCTTTACGTTTCCAGTATCCCAAGGCGTATAAAAAATCTTCTCTTTTGTACATTGTGGCTTTCCCGCATTCGGGGCAAACAATGCCTTTGAGTTCTGCCGGTTTGCACTTATCGCACAGAGCACTGCAATACATGCACATGCGCCACCACCCCTATCGCTTTGTCTTCAGAATATTTTGAGACAGAGCTGTTCGCAATCGTGCGTTTCGATCGATTAATCACGCGGGTCGTACTGGTGCGCTAACCATCATCCTTCTGGTACGATACAAACATACCGTCAAGGAATGAACAGTTTGGGGACTGGGCATACCTTCTTCGGATTCCGCTTTGCGAAATATCCAATGTGCATTTCAACAAATTTACGCATACCATGACCGAAGCAGGAAGCAGGTGCTCAATGAACAACGGTCAGAATGACCGACCTTCAAACGGCGACCTTCGAATCGGGAAATTCTTCGAAGGAACAATAGCTCTAGCCATCGGCATGTCTGGCATACTCCTGATGGTATTCAGATCTCCCTTAACGATTCGCACACTCGAAATCAACGGGCTGTCGATTCCATATCTGATTGTCTATTCCGTGTTCGTCACTACAGCTTTGCTTATCACAAGGCCTCTGACTGATCGCTTGAACACGGAAAACGGATATCAGCTGGTAAAGCTCTTCGCTTACGTGGGTCTGTGCATCGCGCCATTTGGGCTTATGACGACCCCCCCCCCGCAATTTCAATAATTGCAATCGCTACCCTCTCAATTGGCACCGTCTCTGCTCTGGTTATCTATTGCAACTATCTATGCGACTTCGATCACATACAGCTCGTCGCCATCATTTCCTTCGTCGCGCTTATATCCCTGTTTACAACATGCATCTTCATTCTTGCGAGCGTCTCATTCGGATTCTGCATCGTCGCTTCCGCTGCCCTCAATTGCCTTGGTATCACTATCTGCTGTCGAATCGCGGATCGAACCCCCCTTTTCCGAGTAAGTGCAGCGGAGTCGGAAGAACGAGCCACAACGCGAAACATCGATCGTTTTACATATTGCCTAATTGGCATTGACTTTGGTTTTTCATGCGGATTCATAATCCTAAGCGCTAGCGTATTCCAAGCCTCTACCCCAAACAGCACGAGCATGGAAGCACTAGCCCTGCTGATACCTGCCTTATTTGCAAGCACCCTCCTTCTATTTTTCAGGAACCAGCACCAATACGCCGTTGAGCACCTTTCAAAAGATTATTTATCTGCGAGCATAACAATCTGCCTCGCCGCAGCAATGCTAGCGCAAGACGACATTCGGCTCATTGCAATTGCCGTTGTCCTATTCCTTGCAAGCTCCCAAATGCTCATCGCGATCAATGCAAGCGTTGAATTCATCCGATGCGAGAACCTATCCCCCATATGGTATATGGCTGAGGATGGGTTCATAGCGCTCGGATTTGCTATTGGCTTGTGTTTTGCCTGGTGGGCATCGGGATACAGTCTTGCGGAAGACGATTTCGCTTATGCAAGTCTCGCAATAATTGTCATCAACGTAAGTTTGCAGCCGCAAATCAATAAGGGACGCTACCCTCTGCTCATCTCTCAATCTTCGCCGATTCTACGCGCACAAGCAGCGCAATCGTCCGCTCAAACAACCGAGGAGAAGCGGCTGTGCATAGATAGCAACGATGTTACGCGTTCGGATGGCTCAACTGACGAAACCGCGCCAAGCGTCCAATCTGAGGACCACGCGGATTTTAAGATCAGTCGCAATTCTGGCGCTCTCTTTTCGATGCAAAGCATCATTGAAGATAGTCCGAAAGCCGATTCGGAACCAGAACTAATACAGCAAGCTAATCCGTCGCACTGCGGCGATTCACTTCTTCAGCACGACGACGGCAGTGTGCTGAAACCATCATTTACGGCAAATGACATCACACCGGCGATTGCCGCTTACGGTAACGGCAGCGGTCATAAAAAGGGAAGCTATCAGAAAAAAATCGACTACATAAGCAACGTTTGCAACCTGTCGCCCCGCCAGCACCAGATTCTGGGGTACCTTGCACGCGGCAGAGATGCACGCTTCATCGAAGAGAAGTTCTGCATCTCGCACTCGACTGCAAAATCGCATATCTACAACATTTATGGGAAACTTAACGTGCACTCGAAGCAAGAGCTCATCGACAAGATTGAGCACACGCAAGTTCCGCGCTACAGAGATGATCCGGAATAGCAGAGGGCATGAAAAAGGCCTGCCCCCACTGTGGGAGCAGGCCCTGCTGCGCGCGTTATCGTCCTATCATCCGTTCGTTCGCTAGAACTCCAGATGCTTGAACGCCTCAGGCACTTCCTTGTAGCCGTGCGACTTCACCGCGCCCACGATGAGGCCGATGACGAACCACGTGATGCCCACCGCATACGTGAGCGTCTGGAATCCGGTGAACACGTACGCCAGAATCAGCACGCCGCACCACGGGCAGATGAAGTACTTCACCCAGTCGCCGAACGTCTTGCGCTGGTTGTGCTTCACGAAGAAATACCAGAACACGGCGAAGTTCAACATGATGAACGAAGCCAGCGCGCCGAAGTTGACGAGCGTGGACAGGTCGGCCATGCCCAGGATGTTCGTCAGGATCAGCGCGACGATGCCGATGAAGATGGCGCCCACGTACGGCGTCTTGTACTTCGGATGCACCTTGCCGAACACCGACGGAATCACCTTGTCGCGGCCCATGCCGTACAGCAAGCGCGACGCGGCGAGCTGCGCGTTCATGATGTTCGCGATGCCCACGGCCACGATGTTGATAACCAGCATGATGCGGTAGAACACGTCGCCGCCGATCATCTGCACGCCGTAGAAGAATGCGTTGTCCATGTGCTGCTCGTCCCACGACGCATAGTCGGGCTGGATGAGCGACGCGATGTAGGTCTGCGCGATGAACGCCACGATGATGATGGCCAGCGCGATCATAATGCCGCGACCGATGTTGCGCTCGGGGTTCTCGGTCTCCTCGGCCAAAGTCGAGATGCCGTCGAAGCCCAGGAAGTTGAGCGCTGCGATGGAGATGCCCGCGGCGACGAACGACGCATTAACCTTCTCAGGCTGCCAAATCGGATCCATGGTGAATCCGGAGCCGCTGGGGCCCAGGATGTACTTGCAGCCCAAGGCGACGAACGCGATGACCGCCACGACCTCGATCACGAAGATGACCAGGTCCAAGCCCTTCGTCAGATTGACGCCGCGGATGGTGACGAACGTGTTGAAGATGATGAATACCAAGATCCACAGCCATGCAGGGCTGCCCGGAACCAGAAGCGAGCCCCAATTGCCCACCATCACGTACAAAAGCGCCGGCGAGATGCAGTAGTCAAGCAGGATCAGCCAACCGGCGATGAAGCCGACGTGCGGATTGATGCCGCGCTGCACATACGAGTACACCGATCCCGCGATGGGGAACTTGTTGGACATGCGCATGTAGCTGAGCGCCGTGAACATGATGGCGATGAAGCCGATGATGTACACGAGCGTGGACATGCCCAGGCCCTGCACCTGCACCAAGCCCCAGATGGACTGCGGTGCGATGATGACCATGAACAGAACGCCGTACAAAACGACGTCGCGCAGGCCCAGGCTTCGCCTGAGCTCCTGCTTGTAGCCGAACTGCTCGAGCTGACTCGAATCAGCGCTGGCAGCGGCCTTCTTCCCTTCCGCCATTGCATTCCTTTCTGTTTCGAACCATTACCCTGAAGGCGCAACGCGGTAGAGTTCGACGGGCTGGGCGGCGTTCTACCGAGCCCGCTGAATCCTGCTGCGTCTGCGGCCGCGCACTCCTTTCGCGCGCGGCTGCGCCCTCGCACGCAAACGGCCTAACGCTGGCCGATGAGCGGCTTGAACTGGGGCAGCTTCGGTGCGCCGAAGCGCAGCGAAAGCTGGACCTCGCACGGCTTGCACGCCTGATTGAGCTCGACGTCGCACTGCACCGACATGTACATGTACGTTTCGACGGCGCTCCAGCCGGTCACGTCCATGAGCAGGCGCTGCAGCTCCTTGCTGGCGGCCATGAGAGCCTCGTCGAACTCCTGCGCTGACGCGTTGACGTACCACTTGTCGGCGGTTTCCAGAACGGGCCAGTTGAGCGCGAAGTTCTTGATGAGCTGCGTGCGCACGGTGATGCGCGCCGGAATCTCGATGCCAGTGCCGCACAACTCGGCGTCGCCCATGGCGGCGTGCACGTCGCCCATCTGCAGCAACGCGCCCGGCACACGCACCGGGAAGTACAGCCTGGCGCCCTTGCCGATAAGCTTGTTATCCATGTTGCCGCCGTAGTTGCCCACGTAGCCGTCGATCACGTCGTCTCCGTCGGGCGCGCACCCGATGACGCCGATCATGGGCTTGATGGGGAATTTCACCTCGTTGAACTGGGCGAACCCGTCCTTGATGGGGATTTTCTTAGTCTGGTAGCCGGTCGTCTCGTACAGCGGCCCGCAGTGGTCGTCGGTCGAGATCGTTCCCTCGTCGGCCACCGTCAGGTCGAGGATGTCGACCACCAGCACGTCGCCCGGCTCCGCGCCGTCGACGAACACGGGACCCGCCGCGGGATTGGCCACGTCGTAGCCGTAATCGAGGTCGGCCATGGTCACATCCTCGGACGTGATGCGGTTGGAGAAGCAGTCCTTCGTTTCGAACAGCAGCATCTCGCCCGGCTGCACGTGGCAACAGGGCTTGTTGTCATTCGAGAACTTGTAGACCTGGTCTTCGATCACTTTCATTGTTCCCTCCCTGCGTTTGACTGCTGGCGTGTTTGCGCTGGTGACGCGGCTGCCGGCAGACGTAGGATTCCGCCTGCCACGTCGCTCGCCCCCCAAGCACCGAGCGCAAAAACAATGACGTGCATTATCCCCCTCATGTCCCGGGAATCCTAGGGGATGGGTAGATTTTACCTAATGGAATTGTGAGCGGTCAAAAGATTGCCGCGGAATGCCCGAGAACCGCTCGCGCTGTGCCCGCGTGCGGGACTCTCGCTTCCGTGTGCGGGCGCCGGCGCGCGCGTACAAGGCTGCGGAGCCCGCCGTGCGGGGCGCCAGGGCTCCGCACGGCGTAAATATGACCCCTTCTACGGTATATCAAAAAGTTTTCCGAGCAGAGGACGGGTTATCGTATGCGGTTTCGCGCATATATGAGCGATGGTTCGAGCAGCTTGCGAAGCACGCCGCAGCGTGCTCCCGTGCGCACGCCGTCTCCGTTCGGACGCCGTACGCCCCCCCTTCCCGTTCGCGCGCCTCCCCTTCCCGTGCGCATGGCGCGTGCCCGTTCGCCCACCACGCGCCGAGCGATTCCTCGCGCGCGGTTGTCGTTTCGCTCGCAAAATGGACTCATCCGTCGCCGATGCGCTCCCCCTCGAGCCGATTTTCCGCAACCCGTCGAGTTTTTCACACATTTCGTGGCAGGTATTTGCATTTGACCTGTTGATGAAAACTAGCTCTTTTATATGTATGATAATCACCAACACAAGCAAGAAAAATCGACGCTTGTGGTCAAAAGCAGGTGCAAGCCAGCACCATCACGGCGAATGGATACCCATGAAACTCACAGTCAACAAGGAAACGGCGCTCTTCCTCACCCGCACGTTCCGTGCCGCGGGCGCGCCAGCTCAATCGGGATTCCGCGCAGCAAGCGCGACCGAGCAGCCAGGCCTTCATGCCGCGAGCGCGTCCGAACAGCCAGACTTCCAGGCTGTGGGCGCATCCGAACACCGCGGAGCTGCTGCGGCGTCCGCGACGCACCGCACCGCAACCGCAGGCATACCGTCCGCATACCGCGCCATTTTCGAGAACGCACCGCGCCGCGACCTTGAAGCGCCCGACCCCTCGCCACGAAAGCGCTGGTCGAAGGGCCTGTTCGACCTCAGCCGCTTCGGCATCGACCTGCCGGAGATGCCGCCGCTGCCCCTGTCGGTGTGCGTGCCGCGCCAGGACCTCCGCATCGCTTCATCCTCCGTCAAGAGCACGGTCTACGACGGCGGACTGCCGCCCCGCGCGTTCATCGACCTCGGCGGTGGGCTCGCTATGAGCTCGCCCGAGCTTCTGTTCATGGAACTCGCGAACCAGATGACGCCGATCGAGCACCTTGCGTTCGGCTTCGAGCTCTGCGGCGCGTTCACGCGCGATGCGAGCGACCCCATCGGCGGACCTTCGACGTTCGGCGTCACCCCGGTCACCTCGGTCGAGAAGATCAAGCGTTTCGTCGACGCCTCGAAGCATGTCAAGGGACGCACCGCCGCGCAGCGCACGCTGCGTTATCTTTCGGATAATGCCTGGTCGCCGACCGAGTCGATCATCGCCGCCGCAATTTCTCTGCCCCTTGAGGACTACGGCTACGGGCTGGGGTCGTGCACGTTGAACCCGCGCGTCGAAGCGCCCGCGAACGTTGCGCGCGCCGCCGCCAAGCCGTCACGCATGCCCGACATCATGATCGGCGGCACGAAGGTGGGCATCAATTACGACGGCGCCGTTCACCTCGACCTCGGATCAATCGTCAACGCGGCGAGCGAAGTCGGCCGCAACCCCGAGCAGGCTCGGCCCGAGGCCGCGCTCAACGCCGCCGTCCGCGACGTGCGCGCGAAGGTGGTCGACGACATCCGACGCAACCGCGAGCTTGCCGCCGCGGGACTGACGGTGTTCCCCGTCGTGAAGGAGGACCTGTACGAGCGCGGCGGCCTCGACCGCGTGATGATGCAGGTGGTCGACGCTGTTGCGCGGCAGACGAACCGCGACCTCTCGCGCGTGCAGGAAGCGCTGCAGCACGGGTTCGCCGCGAAGGAACGGCAGCGCGCGCTGCTTTCGCTGCTGCCGGGAACGGGTTCGGACGAGATTTACGACCTGTCCACGACCGAGGCGTTCATCAGCTTCTGAGGACTGCACTCGTATGCTGGAAGCCGCGGCCCGGTAGGTTGACGACCAGGTCCTCAACCCGCAATGGCCCAGTCGCGATCGGACTGCCGAGCATGTATGAGTGGCAACCGGTCGGCCGAGGGCGACGGATTGAAAGCAATAAGCGACAAGCGAAAAATCGCGAATGATAAAAAGCTCGTTTTGACGAAAACCCCGCTTCGGGGCATTCCGAAGCGGGGTTTTCACACATATAAATGCGTTTTTTAAATCAACCGATTCATTTCCATTTTAATGTACGATAACGACCTCACAGCAGAGACCTCGTTATCGCAATCGCCCTACCACCGGCGACAACCCAATCGCACCGGTAGTTTTACGCCGCAGAATCCTGGAACTGCGGCGTATTGGACTGGTCGGAGGCCTTCTCCCACGCTTCCGGATAGGACGTGTCGGAGAGCTGCGAACCGTCAGCAGCAAGAATGACGACCTCAGTGTTCACGGGGAATCCGGCGATCTGCTGGTACATGCATCCGTAGATGCCGCCCGCGTAGCTCAGGTACATGTCCTGAAGCCCGAGCGAGCTCGTCGAAAGCGTGAACGTGACTTGCGAGAAATCGTCTGCGTAGTCGACAGCCGTCACATCTTTCCAGCTGTCGCTCCCCGGCATCGCGTCGAAGTTGCCCGCAACTCCCTCATGCAGCGTGTCAACCAGCGCATTGTATTTGTCGATAGGCAGCGTAGCGGTGTACGAGCCATCATCGTTCGCTACGATGTCCGTCGCACCCAGGCCCTCGAGCGTTTGCGTCGCCTGGTCCTGGTCAGCGTCGTTGAAATACACCTTCGGGAACGTGACGGTCCGAGTCGTGAGCGTCGCCTGTTCTACCGCACTGTTGTCATCAGTCTGCGCTGTGGTGGTTCCGGAATTTTTCGTTGCGCACCCACACGCCAAGCACGCCATCAACGCGCACGCGAACACGCACACTGCAATTTCTCCCATTCGTTTCCCCGACACCCACATCTTCGACTTCATCCTCGCAATCTCCTTCTGTTCCGTATGTTTTCCCAGACCAACGAAGCTATCATCCACTCGATGCACGACGCACGCACCGCATACGGCATAACGCTCTTCCCTGCCAGCTACGGGAGGCGTCCCGCAGCAGGCGACGAATCCATGCGATGCCTCGCCCAAAGCACTGCGCCCAAAGTCTTCTGCGGAATCTATCCGATGAGCTTCGTAGGGAAAAATGCTACCACTCGCGATGAAAATTGCATGAGCTGCGAGCTCATGTCTGCCACCCGGGCAATCGTCTCACCAATGCCGCGCCCCAAAGCGCCGCGTACGCAGAGAGGCCCCTTTGGGGGAGCGGCGAAGCTATGGGGAACACCTAAAAAACCGGCGCTCCCGCGATTGCCTATCGTTTAGGTTGTGCATTATTCAACGTTTGAGTGTTTTTTGTGGCACTACTGTTTCCAAATGAATAACGGCCATGACAAGTAACAGCACCGTAACAGGCGATTTCTAACGTCTCACCCATCGGTTCTGGCATACGCGGACCGTTCTGGTTCGGGACTGCTCACCGCGAAGAAGCGCGGCTCGGCGCCCATCGCCTTGTACGATGCTGCACGCGGCACTGCATTCGGAACCGTTCGCGTATGCGAAACCGATGCGCGGTCGGGCATGGAATCGCCCGAGCCCGACCAGCAGGACCAGCGGCAAACGTCGAAAGGTGTCCCACCCATGCCAGAATCAACTTTGCTCCACGAGGCGAAAGAGCTGTTCCCGCAGCTTGCGGGCTACCGCGAGAGCCTCCATCAGATTCCCGAGACCAATCTTGAGCTTCCTCAAACATCGGCGTTCGTTCAGGACCAGCTTTCCGCTCTCGGCATCGAGCACACCACCCTCGTCGACGGCAACTGCGTCGTCGCGACCGTCGGCTCCGGAAAACCGTGCATCATGCTGCGCGCCGACATGGACGCGCTTCCCATCGTGGAGGATTCCGGCGAGACCTTCGCCTCGACGAACGGCAACATGCACGCCTGCGGTCACGACCTGCATGCATCCGCGCTCTTGGGCGCGGCCGCATTGCTGAAGCGGCACGAAAGCGAGCTCGCCGGCACGGTGAAGCTGCTGTTCCAACCGGGCGAGGAGACGTTCCACGGCGCTCAGGCTGCCATCGACGACGGCCTGCTGGAGAATCCCCACGTCGATGCGGCGTTCGGCATGCACAGCGCAAGCCAGGTCCCCGTCGGGGTCGTCCTCTACGGCACGCAGTGCATGACCGCCGTCTACGGCTTCCGCATCACCGTCAACGGACGCGGCGGACACGGGTCGAACCCCGGGGAATGCATCGACCCCATCTCGGCGGCCATTCAGATCCACCTGGCGCTCCAGGAGCTGATGTCGCGCGAGAAATCGCCGTTCGACGAAGCGTCGCTGACCATCGGTAGCTTCCATGCGGGCAGCGCCTCCAACATCATCCCCAACCAGGCCGTCATGGAAGGCACCATGCGCGTGTTCAACCCCGAAGCGCGCGCGTTCCTCATCAAGCGCATCAACGAGATCGTGCCAGCGGTTGCCGCAGCGTACCGCACGACGGCAACGGTCGAGACAATCATCGACGTTCCCCCGACGATCAACGACGAGGACATGCTCTCCGACGTCCTGGGCTATCTCGGCGACGAACTTCCGGAAATCACTTTGGCGGACAAGTTCCACGTGATGCCCTCAGAGGACTTCGCGCTGTACGGCGAGCGAATCCCGACCGTGTACCTGATGGCCGGCGCCAAGCCCGACGACGTCGACGATCCCCTTCCCCATCACAATGCGAAGGTGAGGTTCAGCAGCGACGAGATTCCCTTCGCCGCCGCAGCTTACGCCTCCGTTGCGCTTCGCTGGCTGGCAGACCACGCGGGAAAAGAGGAGTGATGACAACCGCAGCAAACACCCTGACGGCCGCGACAGGGCGGCAGAGCAAGTTCTTCTTCGGCTGGTGGGTCGTCGCCGCCGGCTTCATCATCATGGCTACGTGCTACACCGTGTTCATCAACTGCATGTCGCTGTTCCAGGCGTACATCGTCAGCGACCTGAACACCACGATGAGCGCGTTCAACCTCAGCAACACGTGCGCCTCCGTCGCCTCGGTCGTCGGCGCGCTGTTCGTCGGCACGTTCGTGGACAAGTACCCCGGGCGCGTGCTCGGCGCCGTTGGCGTCATCACCACCGCCGTCGTGCTGATACTGATGTCGCAGGTCACAGCCGTGTGGCAGCTGTATGTGCTGTTCACCGTCGTCGGCATCGTCGCCCTGGCCGGCCTGCGGCTGCTCATCTCCATCATCGTGACCAACTGGTTCACGCTCAAGCGCGGTCTTGCCGTCTCCATCGCGCTCGCCGGATCGGGCTTCGGCGGAGCGATCCTGTCCCCCGTCGCCGGCGTGTTCATCGTCAACTACGGCTGGCGCCCCGCGCTGGTGCTGCTCGCCGTCGTCGTGCTGGTGGCCGCACTCCCGCTGGTGCTGTACTCGTTCTACAGCCACCCCCAGGATCGCGGGCTCGAGCCGTACGGCGCCCATCAAATCGAAGAGGGAACGAAGGTCGACAAATCCCCCGATAAAATGGTCGACGTCGCCGTCGGTTGGAAGGCTGTCAAATCAAGCCCGTCATTCTGGCTGCTCGTCGTCGGGTTCGTCGCCATGGGCATTGTGAACGGAGCGGTGCTGCCCAATCAGGTGACGAACATGACCCAGGTCAAACTCGCGGGCGATGTCGTCGTAACCGGCGGGCACTCCACCCTGTGGGCAAGCGGCGTGCTCTCGCTGTACATGGTGACCGTCGTCATCGCGAAAATCTCGCTGGGTGCCATCTACGACCGCTTCGGCCTGGACGCCGGCAACGTCTTCGGCACCGTCGCATGCTGCGTTGCCTCCGTTGCCCTGTGCTTCCCGCAAACCGACATCGGCCCGATCGTCGCAGCCGTCGCGTTCGGCATCGGCACGTGCATGGGCACCGTCGCACCCCCGATCTCCACGGTGAAGCAATACGGTGTCAAGGATCTTGGGAAGATCACCGGCATCGTCACGAGCGTCGAGATGGTGAGCTATGCAGCGGCGACGCTCATGTCCGGCACCCTGTTCGATATGTACCATTCGTTCGCTCCGATGTGGATCATCTGCCTCGTCTGCTCTGTGGTCATGGGGGTCACACTCGTCGCCAGCCGCGCGACATCCGGCAAGCTGATTGAGAAATGCCGCGCCGCAGGTGCGCCGAAGGTGGATGCATCGGGCAACGTCATCGAGGAGATCGCCGAGGAAGCCGAGGCTATTGACGCCGCGGGCTTGAGCCCCAAGGCGCAGGAGGATGTTCTGGACTGAGCCCAAGGCGCAGGAGGACGTTCTGATGCAAAGCGCATGGCCGAGAACCCATTCCTGAACGAAAACAGCCAACCTAGAGAAAGCGGGACGTTAACCGACGTCCCGCTTTCTTGCGCTATGCAGAAACCTCCGAAGAAAGGTCGTTTACTCCAGCCCCTGCACCCAGAGGTTGTACGCCGCCGCGCACGTCCCATCAGATGATAGCGGCCGCCGTGGCGATTATGAACTAGACGCCACCGTCGGCCGGGTGCAGCAGCGGAGCGACGTTGTGCGCCACGTGCTCTTCGTTGCCGCACGAGCGCTCGGGGACGAGCGCCATAAAGGTGCGCGTTCACATCAAGCGAAATCACTGCCCATTGCAAAATGCGGACCTTGCCAACCCGGATCGTGCACCGGAGATACAAGCCGTCATTTCTCGCATTCAGATAATATGAAGCTTCTCATGCGGCAGCTAGACCTACGTACGAAACGCGCGAGCGCGACTCATCGCGCTCGCCAACGCGAAAGCAAGAAAACCGAAACACATATCATTAAGTTGAGAAGTTTTCGTAAGATAATATGAGACAGTCGGCAATTTTGGATTGGGCCATGATTGCCGATAATCAGCCAGTGCGGCTCGTCATTGCCGGACAATGCGAGAATGGCCGTACTAAACCAACTGGGACAATGGGAAAGGGGAACAGCATGCGTTGTCCTAACTGCGGAGAGTCGCTCCCGGAAGGGTCGACCACCTGTCCGAAATGCGGAGCGCAATTCGAAGTCACATTTGCGGACGCAAATTCGAGAGAGAGAGAGAGAGAGAGAATGAGCCATCTTCTCCTGACGAGGTAAGTGCTCAATCCGAGAGCGATAAGAACAACGGCACTGCGTCGGATGCCTCGCCCTCTACGGTGAGCGAAAATAAGAATGGCACAATTGCCCACACAGAAGTCGACTCGTCCGCAAAAACGCCTTGGTACAAAAGCGCTTGGTTTGCCATCGTCATGTGCTTCCTCGTACCGCCTGTCGGCATTATCTTGCTTTGGGTTTTCAAGGAGCCCAAGCAGAAACCTGCGCGCATTGCTTTCACGGCAATAGCTGCACTCGTCATAGTCCTTGGGATAGTCGGGCTGATAAATGGTTCGGGGAAGCAGGAATCATCATCGGACACCGATGCGCAAGCTGAACAGACTCTAGTTGAATTCAAAGGCATGCAATATCTTGAACCCGAGGGCTGGGATAGAACGTCAACTGACGACGGCGACCCAGTATACGTGCTTAATCGAACCGACTCTTCAAAAGCTAGAGCTAAGATTTACCTCTTTGGAATCCCTGGCAAAGCGAAAACAAGAGGGTACCTTCCCGATTTCGCAGCTGCCGCACAATCAGGTTTCTATAAACAACAAACCAATCCGCATGTATCGAATACACATCAGCTCGACTCAGTCGACGGCGCAGTGCTTCTTGCAAGCGATTTCACCGCCCAAACCGATAGTGGCAGCAATTACACAGGAAAACTGACCGTTATCGCCATGGCGGACGGGGTGGTCAGTGCAGTTTATTGCAACTTCGACGGGGATGACAGCACGCGAGATGACTACAATGCCCTCATCGCTTCAATAAAGATGACCGATGACGAGAAAGCGGCAATAGAGGCGCTTCCTGAAACATCGAACTCTTCGAGTTCGTCAGCCAAGAGCAGCTCCTCGGCCAAAAGCAGCTCGTCCGCAAAGAGTGCGTCGGCGGCTACTTCTTCAATTAAGTCTTATAAAGCAGGCACCTATATCGTCGGAAAAGACATTCCGGCTGGCGAATACAACCTGTCTGCAACGGGTAAAGCTTATTTCTGCGTCTACCCCGACACTGACAAGTCAAAGATTCTCGAAAACGACAACTTCACGAAAATGGAGTACATCACCGTCTCCGATGGACAGTTGCTTATTTTGAAGAATGCCAGCGCCATTGATTTGAACGATTACACACCAAAAGAGACAAGCACGATAACCGGGGATGGCAAGTACCTTGTCGGCGTTGATATCCCCGAAGGTCAATACAAGCTCGAATCGGACGGCGGAAGTACGTCAGGATATTACAGTATTTACGACGATTCCGAACCTGACAGCAAAATCGTGCAGAACGATCTTTTCTCAAGCTCCGACTATTGTGAAGTTTCGAACGGCCAGTATCTTTTGATAAGGCACTGCACAGCCACGTTGCAATAACGGTAGACAACCCGCATCGCTTCATTTACCACTTAGCCTGGCATTATCAATTCGGTGGTGCCAGGCTGTTTACTATCGCCACAGTAAAACCGACATGGCGTTGATTCCCTATACCTGAATGAGTTGTTCAGTATCAATTCGGTTTCAGCATCGTACGAACTCATACCCATTCATTGTTTAACGGTACACTGTGCATTTGTTACAAAAGCATTATCCGCAAGCCCTTTCTCAGAGACACGAATAGAGACCGACGCAATAAATGGCGAGCTGGCTTAACGGGCCATAAATCCGCTTGCCATGTCAAAAGTTTCACGCTAGCCAGGCGCGAGCATGTACCGCATCCCTTCGCCCCTTGATTTTGGGCTCATAGGACCGAAGGAGATGCGACACACCTTGCCCGATTCAGATGCCACCACCCACAACCAACACGGCCCCAGCGCAGCCGAGATCGAAGCTATCAGACAACGCCCTGACATGCAGCCGCTGAGCTGGGGCACCCGTCTTTCCTACGCCGGCGGCGACGTGGCCTGCAACATCGTGTTCGGCATGGTCAGCTCGCTGCTCGTGCTGTTCTACACCGACTACATCGGCATCGACCCGGTGCTCGTCGGCATCGTCTTCCTGATCACGCGCCTGTTCGACGGCGCATCCGATATGGTCATGGGCGTCATCGTCGACCGCACTCATTCGAAGTACGGCAAATCGCGCCCCTGGATCATGCGCATGGCGTTCCCGTTCGCGCTGTCAGCGGTGCTTCTGTTCACCGTCCCCCATACCAGCATGGCGCTGCAGGCGCTGTACGTGTTCGTCGCGTACAACTTCGTCAACACCATTTGCTACACGGCCATCAACCTGCCGTACGGATCGTTGTCATCCATGATGACCCGCAGCGAAAAGGAACGTTCCAAGCTTTCGATTTGCCGCATGGGGTTGTCGCCGCTCGGCAAGATCATGTCCGTCACGTTCTCGATGCCGCTGGTCAAGTTCCTGGGGAACACGCAGCAGGCGTGGATCGAGGCGATGTGTTTGTGGGCGGTCATCGCGTTCGTGCTGCTGGTCAACTGCTTTGCGCGCTGCAAGGAGAACGTGAAGATCCCCAAACGCGACGCGTTCGAGAAGCAAAAGAGGAACCTGCCGGTGAAGACCGAGCTGAAGGCGCTCGTGCACAACCGCTATTTCTGGGCGTGCATGGTGCTGTGGATGATGCAGAGCGTGTCGTTCAGCGTGTCGGGCACCATCTTGCCGTATTACTGCAAGTACATTTTCGGCGACGACACCTGGATGTACAGCCAGCTGTTCACCGTCGAAACGCTCGTGCTGTGCGGTGCCGTGTTCCTGAGCACGCCCATCGTAAAGCGCTTCGGCAAGCGCAACAGCGCCCTGGCCGGCGCCATCGTGGCGATTGTCGGCCAGCTGATCTTCTGCGCGGGGCCGAAAACCAGCTACGCGCTCATCATGTTCAGCTGCGTCATCCGCTCCATCGGGCTGGGGCCGCTGAACGCCGTGGTGTTCTCAATGCTCGGCGACGCCGTCGAGTACGGCGAATGGAAGACGCACATCCGTCAGGAGGGTTTCATCTTCTCCGCCGGGTCGGTGGGCACGAAGGTGGGCGCGGGGCTGACGCGCGCCATCATGACGCTGTGTCTGAGCGTGGCCGGGTACGTGAGCTCGACCGTCGGCGGCGCGGCGCAGCCCGACAGCGTGCTTCACATGATCGTGCACATCTACGAAGTGGGGCCGCTCATCGTGGCCGGGACGATCATAGTCGTGCTGGTGTTCTATCGTCTGGACAAGATGTATCCGCAGATCATCGCCGACCTGGCGAAACGCGAATCGCACGGCGAGATGTAGCCGTCATGCTCCGCGCGACGACGGGTGCAGGCTCGCTCGGTCGAATGACGCCAGCAACCGAAGAAGGCGGGCTCCCACCACGAGCACACCTTCCGTGCTCGCATCTTCGACCGCCTCGGCGAATGGCTGCGCCCACCGTTCGAAATGGTCGGTTGAAAAAACGTCGAAAAGCAGAAGATTCGATTCGCCTCCGCGCGCAAGAAGGTAGGAAAGGAATTCCAGCTCCGCATAGACGGTATCCGCCGGATCGTTGCGTCCCGGAGCCGTAGTCACATGAACCTGCCTATAGAGGCGCTTCACGTCAAGCGCGCAGGGATTGGCGAAAGCAAGTGCGCTCTCGCCCCCTTGCCACGCCATGAACTCCGACTCCGTCATCGGAACGCGCGGCTCCGGCATGCCGAGAAACACGTCGGTGTAGGCCCTGCGCACCCGATGGAGCGTCTCCTCTTCGCCCGATTGAGCATATCCGCGCAACCGGTCCGCGAAGAACTCGCCCGCATCGTCCGCGACGCCATCCGGGAAGGCGACCTCCGACAACCGCGCATCCTCGAGTGCGCCAAGCAGCTGTTTCGCAAACGAGCTTTCGTGCAAGCTCTTCGAAAACGCAGCGTCCGGGTACGAGAAGCATGCCGACGCGCACGAAAACAGCTCCGCTAGCGCGCGTTTTCCCCCACTGTTCACGTTCCGCTCCTTTGCAGACGAGCCCCCTGCAACGTGCTCCGCAGTGCAACCGGCGCGGAGCCCACTCATCGGGCGGGTGCCGGTTGCGCCGACTCCCGCCCGAACTTCCGCTATCGGTCTTGGCCGATCTTAGGGTACACGAAGCAGAACACGGCAACGCCGAGCGCGATGATGCCGAGCACCACCAGGCACTCAAGCCCCGTCGGCCAATATGCCAGCGCGGAACCGATGCCCTGCCATGCGCCGTCTGCGCCGTGAACAGCCGGACCAGTTTCCACACCGGGGTAGGTGAGGTTCACGTTACCGAAGCCGTCCTCGATGATCTGAGCGCGCTTGCAGAACACGCCCAGGATGGCGCAGATCGATGCCACGACGCACAGATTCGCCGACGCCCGAAGCCGCGGCTTGAAAGCGATGACCAAGCACACGACTCCCAGGATGACTTCCGCCCAGAAGAACGGAGCCACCGGACCGGCAAGAACCATGATGATGGCGTCGTACGCATCGCCCGCTCCGCCGTATGCACCGGTAAGAACGTCGCAGAACAGGAAGAACAGATCGACGGCAACGAACACGCCGAGGATGAACGCCATCTTCTGAACATTTTCATCCTCCAGCCGCAACTTGCCCGCACGGCGCAGCGCAACGACCACAACAAGCACGAGCGCCGTGCCGCTCACCAGAGCGGATGCGACGAACCACGGCGCCATGAGCGAGGTGTTCCAGAAAGCGCGGGATACGTTCAGCGAGAAAATCCATGCCGTAACCGAATGAACCAGGATGGCAACGAGGAACGCAGCAATCGACATTCCGCGAAGCTTGCTCGAAACGCCCGCAGCATCATCTTCCCTGCGCAGCATCACGAGGTACACGATCGAAAGCACCAGGTACAGCGTGAGCACGCACAGATCCCACATCAGAGGCGACGTGAAATGCCCGTACACGAACAGATGCCAGATGTTCCAAGGCGAGCCCAAGTCGACCACCACGAAGCAGATGGCCAGAATCGTGCAGACGATGGACGTCAGCACGGCGACTTTCGAGATGTTGCCGAACCCCTTCAGCTTGAACACCTTCGGCGCCGAGGAGATGATCAACCCGCCCGCCGACAATCCGACGAAGAACATGAAGTTCGTGATGTAGAGCCCCCACGAGCTCTGATCGCGCATGCCGGTTACCTGCAGGCCGTTCATGCATTGGAATATCCATGCGCACAGTCCGATAACGGCGACCACTGCAGCAACAGAAGCTACTTTTCGCATATCAAACCACCGAACCTAGGAAAGAAAGCGGACGGAAGGGTTCGTGCCCTTCTCATCGAGAAGCTGATAATTGCTCCGCGACGCAAGGAGCTTGGAAATCGCGGAATTCGGATCGTCGATGTCACCGAACGTGCGGGCGCGTTCCGGGCAGGCGGCTACGCAGGCGGGCTCTAGCCCCTTCTTCACACGATGGTTGCACAGAATGCATTTCGAAACCGTGCCCTTGACCAGCGACGGCACGTCTTCCGACCCCTGCGAGAAATCGAATGTGTACTCGGGTTCGCGCCAGTTGAAGTTTCGCACCCCGTTATACGGGCACGCCGCCATGCAGTACCGACAGCCGATGCATTTCTTGTAATCCTGCATCACGATGCCCGTTTCTGAGTCTTTGTACGTTGCGCCCACCGGGCACACCTTGGTGCACGCGGGGTTCTTGCAGTGCTGGCACGAAAGGGTGATATAGCTCATCGAGAGATGCGGAAACGAGCCTTGGGGCGTGTCGGTGTGGTCGCCGCCGACCGTCAGCACCCTGTTCCACCACATGGTATCAGGGAGGTTGTTTTCAATCTTGCAGGCAACGGCGCAGGTATTGCATCCGATGCAGCGTTTGGTATCGATAGCCAATGCATATTGCATGATGATCTACTCCCCTTTCCGAACGTCGACGAGCGCATCGAAGAAAGTGAAGTTGACCGCAAGGCAGTCGACCGACGTGCTCGATACCTCTTGATAACTGCCTTTGATGAACTGATTGCGCTGCCAGCCCTTCGGCATGTTCACGTAGCCCGAGGGAACGGCGTCGCTCACAACCGCCTTGAGCGTGAAGCTTCCACGGTCGTTGAACACGGTCACCTCGTCATCCGATTTGATGCCCCGCGCGCGGGCATCATCGCGGCCGATGTAGATGATCGGTTCGGGGTCGAGCTCGCGCAGCGTCGGATTGTTGAACCATTGCGTATGGGTGCGCCACCGGTAATGCCCCGTGGTGAGAACCAGCGGATACGTAGCATGAAGATTGTTCGCTGCCGAGGCCTCGTGCGCATCGCGCGCGTACGGGAAGTGCTCCTTCGCCGCCGCTTCCTTGTAATCCTGCCCGTAGTCGACGCGCGGGGTGATTGATTCGGCGTAGAGCTCGGCACGACCCGATGTGGTTGCAAACGACTTTTCCGAGAACACGAACGGCTTATCGGGCGTGCCGATGGCGCGAATCGCCTTCTCCTTCACCAGGCGGTCGTAGTCGATGCCGTCGGCAGCAAGCTTGTCCGACGTCATAAACGTCTTGATCCATTCCTTCGCATCCTTGTTAGGGACATCCTCGCCATACCCCATGCGCTCGGCGATGAGCGCGAATATCTCCGCATCCGGCTTGCTTTCGTATAGCGGGTCTATGGCCTTTTCGTTGATGACCACGAACGGGTTGCAGAAATTGACGCGGACATCATCCACTTCGAGCCAGGTTGCCACGGGCAGCACGAGGTCGGAATAGCGTGCCGTATCGGTGAACTCCGTATCCATGGTCACAAGGTAGTCGAGCTTGGGCAGAATGGTGTCGAACCAGAGGTTCTGCTCGGCGAAGTTGCTCAGCGGGTTGGAGCAGGCAACGAGCAATGCCTTGATCGGATATTCCTTCCCGGCGGTCATCCCCGTATCGAGCGTTTCCGCAAGCGCGCATTGGGGAAGCTTCCCGTACGCCGCAGAGGTTCCCACCGTGGTGATTCCCGCACCGTTGAAGTTGCCGGCCCAAAACCAGAAGCCACTGAGGCTCGTGCCCGGCACGCCGATGTTGCCGGTCAGCGCATGCAGAATCGCAACGGCTTGCCCGAACAGGTGAGCGTTCTGATAGTGGTCGATTGCGAACACGGTGTACAGGAACACCGGCCCCTGGTTGACGTAGATGTCGGCGATCTCCTTGATGGTTTCAACAGGAACACCCGTCTTATCGGCGGCTTCCTCAAGTGTGTACGGCGCAAACGCCTCCTTGAGCGCCGTCAGCACCGTCGTGCACTCCTCGCCGTCGACGGAGTAGGTGCCCTCGAGCGCCGGGTTCGCAACAGTATCGGAGCTTCCATAAGTCTCCGCGTCTTCGTCCCAGACGTACGCCGGGACGTTCCGCGCGGGCGCTTTCGCGGTTGCAGCCGTAATCTGGGCGTTCGCTTCTTCGGAACGGAGAATCTTGCCCGACTGCTTGCTTAAAAGGAACGGCGCCGTCGTGCGCGTGCGGGCGAAGTCCTCGTCGATAAGGTTGTTCGACACGACATAGTTCACCAGCGCCATGGCAAGGTATACGTCGGTTCCCGCCGTGATCGGAATCCACTCGTCGCATTTCGCGGCCGTGCCAGTGTACATCGGGTCGATGTTAACCAATCGGACGCCCGCTTCGTGAGCCTGCTCGATGAAGCGCCAGTTCTGAGGCGAGGAATTGGTCGGGTTCGCACCCCAGATCAGAATCGTCTTCGCATCCTTCACGCCTGCGATCTCACTTGCGTTGCCGTAGGGGCCACCGCCGACGACGCGGTTGGTTCCGTAACCGTACGCCATGTCGTAGCATCCGGCAATCTTCGTCAGCTTGAGCGCGTTGCAGAACCGGGTCAGCACGCCTTTCGCTGCATTAACCGTGCCCTGGTTTCCCGAAGCCGCTTCCACGGCTACAGCGCCGTCTCCGTACTGCTTCCGATATTCGGTGAACTTCTCGGCTATTTCGTCAAGAGCCTCATCCCAGGTAATGCGTTCCCACTGGTCCGACCCCCGGTCGCCCACACGCTTCATCGGATACTTGAGCCGCGTCGGGCTGTAGGTGCGCTGGTGGATGGTCAAACCCCTCAGGCAGCACCCGGTGTAGTCCTCTTCCGGATACGGCGACGGCGTCATCTTGCGCACGATGCCATCACGCACATGGGCGTCCAACTTACACCCTTGGAAGCAGTTCGACCTGCAGATGGTCGTGAAAACCTTCTCGTCGCTTGTCTCCGCTTTGTCGCTGAAGTCGACCGCCAGCGCCTTGAGCTGGGGTTGACATACGCCCGCTGCAGCACAGGTGCCCGCTGTCGCAGCAGCAAGTTTCACGAATTCCCTCCGTCTAAGCGGTCGATCTCCCAAACTTGCGTCCGACATAGAATCCCCCTTCCAAGCGATCACGCTTCGAGGCGCGCACGCCCGCACGGACCGGGCGTTATCCCCCTCGCACCCGCAGATGCCATGATAGGAAGGAAGGGCGGAGAATTTCCACATGCACGGGGTAGATATCGGTTTTCATTTGACTTATTGGATAATAATTTAACTGTTTACCTGGTATTTTATGATATTTATCAACTCCTTCCCATCGGGTTCGATGTCGTAGCTCACAACAGTGCGCCGGTCGTCCGCAACGTTTGTCCCTTTGACGAACGCCGCCCGTTCGAGCTGCGAGAGCGCGTGATGGACGCTTGAAAGCGGCAAGCCCGTTTGCCGCGCTATTTCGGATGCACGCATGCCCGTATGCTCATCCAGCGCAAGAAGCGCAAGGAACTCGTTCGGCGGTACGCCGCGCGCCTCGATGCAAGCCGAAAGCCGCCGCCAGGTCTTCCGCGCGATGGGCAGACGACGCGGGCAGCAGGCAATAACCCACTCCGCAGCCTCGCAGCCTTCCGTGGTTTTGGAAACAAGAATCCGCCTCCGATCGGTATCATCGCATCGCGTTACGAGAAGACCACTTCGTTCGAGTGACCCCACCGCACGGGAGAGCATTGCACCGTTCACGCCCGACAACCTACCCAAATCGCTACGAGCGATCTCCCCCGAATCCGGGACGGCGCACAGCACCCGCGCTTCGTTTTCCCCTATAGACAGCCGCTCTTGAATCAAGACACGCTGTGCTTTGACCGCGCGCAGCTGCCGTGCGCATGTCCTGCAATCAATCGTCGTCATGCGAGCTGCTGATTCCTGCGTGCGCTTTCGACCACCGTTTCGAAATTCGATTGGTTTCTGCACCAAAAGCATTCGTCGCCGTGCTGCAAGGAGATCGGCAACCCGCAGCGTTTGCACGAGCCGCCCTCGCTTGCGTACACGACCACCGTATCGCGCGGATCGCTTCTACGGTAGGTACGGGAAAGGGCATGTGTCGGACACGCGATCAAACACAGCCCGCAATCTGCACAGATCCCCGGATTGAACAGGAAGACGAACGTCGAACTCCGCGTTCTGCGGACAACCGACTGCTCGATCGCCCCCGTGGGACAGAACTGATAGCACGTACCGCACGAGAGGCAGTGATGCACATCGCAGTCAACGCTGGGAAGCGTGATCCGGACCGAAGGTGCCGAGATTTTCGAACGCCAATCGACAAGCGCCCGTTCTCGCAGCGCAACGTGCGGTGCCTCAAGCGCTTTCCGCAGGTCGAGGGACACTGTGGTGCCGGCGGTTGCGGCGATGGATCCCGCTTGGCGTGCAGTGCGCGCCCCCGCATTCCGCAACCGAGAGCTTTCGAACAACCGCTCCGAGCTGAACACCCGCGGTGGTTTTTTGGCATCGAGGACTTTTCCGACACCGGCTGCATCGCCTGTTTGCCGACGAGGGGAAAGGGCGCGTGCGGAACCGCCTACGCGTGTACACGCACGACCCGACGTTTCCCTGCCGCCGAGACGCTGCTCCGAAAAGCCTTCGCCGGCAGCAGCCCGCACCCCGATGGTCCGGTCTACACCCGCTTCCTTCAGCCACCGGTTCGCCGTATTGATATTCGCCCGCACGATTGCGGCACCGCCCGAAACGGGACAGACTCCGCAAGCGCCCACGAACACGTTCAAACGAACCCGGCAGGCTGCGGATGCCAGCGCCGCAGGGGAAAAGGCCCCAACACACGCCCTTGTCCTCACCAACCGCCCTGCATACGCCGCGTGGACGCACGCGAGGTTCACTTCTTCGCCATCGGCGATTTCCGTCGAGAGGGCGTTCAGTAGCCAGCGCTCGGACCAGTTGTCCGACGAGAACGCTTCCGTCGGGCACAGCGAAAGGCACAGTCCGCAACCTATGCACCGCTCCCTGTCGAACTGCAGCTGCAATCCGCAGTGGGAGATTGCGAGCGTCGGGCAAAACCGGGTGCATGCAGCGCACGGGGCACCGCTGTGCTGCGCCCGCAGGCAGCGCTCGGGGTGTGAAGCGGCGATTTTGATGCTACCGGCGCGCGGCATGACTGATCCCCTCGAAGAAGTCCCCCACTTTTCCCGACGTAAACCGTCCCCTTTCATCCTAACATGGGCATCGTGTATTACCATGCACTCATGAGTTCGCAGTTGCCACATTCTTCGCTGTTCTTGGGAATCCTGAGAATGGTATCCGCCGCGCAAGCCGCATGCATCTCAACCTGCGGTCGGCCCCTGGCCGACTTTCTTCTACTTGACGCCGGCGCCTGCCAATCGGAGGATTCCGCACTCGATGTATTTGCAGCGCTTGCGGGCGGATACGAAACGGCGCGTGCCGAAACGGCGAACCTCGAGGCGAGGAGCCTCGTGGTGCTCACACGCAGCCGTACCGACCGGCGCAGGTATGCGGTGAGAACGACGCCGTGGGGCGATCGGGTTGCAGCTCAGACGATCGCCGCTATCGACCGTGCGCTCGCGTACGAATTCGAGCTCGAAGACATCGAGCGGCTTGCGACGGTAAGAGAGCTCGTCAGAATCGTGTCGGGAACGGCTGCACGTTTCCGTTCCGACAGCATTGCACCAGCCGTCCTCGAGCATTCGTTTCTCGTCGGCCTCGCGCTTCTCGACAAGCAGGCAACTGATGCCACGGACCGCCTTTGCGTTACGCGCGACCGCGCACGGATTCTACTTTCCCTGGCGCTTCATAACGAATGGCCCTGCCCCGCCGCGCTGCTACGGGAAAGCAAGCTCGAACCTGGTGTGTTCGACTCCGCGCTCTGCGAATGCATCGACCGCACGCCCCCGCTTATCGAGACACTAAGCAGCGCAGCGGAATCCGACGTGCGCGTTCATTTCACCGCCGACGGGCTCGCGTTGGCTTCGAACCTCGCCGCAGAGCTGTACGGTGCCTGGGGACTCGACGACGAGGAGAAAAACCAAAGCGCACTGCTGCTCGAAACGGCGTTCGAATACCTTTCCGAATGAAGCGATACTGAGCGGAGTCCTGTCGGGCGGCTGGCGTTGGAAAGGCCCAGCACCGAAAACTGACTTGGAACGAGCGGCGCTAGAGACGGTTGAACAACGATTTCGTCGTTGTGCAGCGAAGGGAGCGCGCAACGACGGCAAAGTATCGGCAGCGGGTTCTCTCGCACACCAACGCGGCGACCGCTTCGGCGGGTGCTTGGACGTGCATCTCCCAGAACTCCCTTTGCTGCGCACGCCATTCGTAGGAGCTGCGCGAATCGTGCGCTCTCATCGCGTTGATCTCCATCGAGCAAAGATAGTTGAGGAAGTCGAATTCAAACGCCAGAAAATCTGCCGGCTCGTTCGACGAAAGCGCCTTCGCCAGTCCCATGAACCGGTAGATGCGAGCAACCCGCGCAGCTTCGTTCTGGGGACCGTTCAGATACGACGAGCCGTAGAGCGAAATGCAATCCCCAACGATAAACAGGCGCGTGTACTCCGTACGTATGCCGCGAAGATTCGGCGGAGCGCAGGACGTGTGGATATCCTCGGCGAATTCCGGAAGAGGTGCGGAGACGGCATGCGATAGCGCTTCCAAGTCGACGAGCGATTCGCACGTTGCCGGATACTGAAGCGCTTGAGCAAACAACGCGAAGGCATCGCGCCTGCGCTTCGTGGATGCGACGATCGTGCGCAGCCCCTCGGCGGCGATTGCGCGCTGGTCGCTTTCCCCGTATGTACGGCTGGTTTTCTTCTGGGTCGTCATGCGTCAGATTCCACTTTGCAGCATCTTCGAGCAACGGTGCGTTTCCAGCGGCGGTGCTCGCATGCAGTTCCGTTCGGTCACCTCCCATTATACGGTGAACGCCGCCACCGGACGCACGGCGTCGAAACATCAGCTTCAAATGAGGGCTCATTCGCCCATGGCGGCCGCATCACAAGCGCGCCCGCGCTGGCCTACCGCACGTTCGCGCAAACCGCCGCGGCGAGAAACGCCGTCGCGCCGTCGCCTAGTCGGTCGTCGTAGTACGAACGGAACCGCTTGTCGTCAACGTGGCTGGTCACGAGCGCACGATGGGCTTCCGGTGTGTACTGCCCCGCGCCCCAGTACCCGCGGATCCACGCCGCGTGCATGCGCGCGAGCCTCTCCGATTCCGCGCTTTCCGGATCGTCCGTCTCCATCGCGCGAGCCAGCTGCTCGATGATCGCCCTGCCAAGCGCTTCCAGGTCGTTCCATTCCCGTTCGTCCATCGCCTCGAGCGCGCGGTTCGACGCATCCATCGCCGCATCTCCGTACTGTTTTCGCACTTCAGCACCGTACGTTCGCTCGTTTTCGGCGATGGCCGCGCGCTTGAGCGCCTCGAATCGTTTGCTGTCTGCCATCCTCGCTTCCCCTTCCTGTTCCGCAAGCGCCGCTTGCGCATTCCCAATCAATCCGTCGAGGTCACGGCGACGCGCCTTCAGAACCTCGACCTGCGAGGCGAGCGCTGCCCGCATGTCGGCTTCGGTTCCGTCGAGAACCTGGCAAATCGTCGCGAGATCCATGCCGCACGCGCGGAACAGCAGGATTTGCTGGAGCCGCGCAGCATCGGCCGACGAATAGGCGCGATAGCCGTTCTCGTAGCGCGCAGGAGCGAGCAGCCCCTTGCTTTCATAATGGCGAAGGGTCCGCTCGGTCACCCCCGCGAGCTTCGAAAGCTGACCGATCGTGTACGGCGCCTGCGATTCCGAACGAGCACGCGGCGCTGGACGAGCATGCGCATCACCGCTGGTCGGCGGCGAGGGGGCGGACGGATTGGCGGTTTGGGCTTGTTTGGCTTGGGATTCCACTTGGACCCCAGCTCCAGCCTCCGCCCGATCCTCCGCTCGGGCTTCCGCTTGAGCCTCCACTTCTGCTTCTGCCCGGGCTCGAGCTGCGTCATCTGGCGCATCGGGCGCCGCAAAATCTATCTGCTTCGTCTTCTGCTCGCGTCGATTCATGTCGCTCACCTCGCGAAGCATCGTAAGCCCTGACGCAACGGGAAGGTCAAGCGCGCGCTCGGAAATATTTTTTCGTCGCTCTGCAAGCGCTTTTCGCATATTATTTCTTACATTTAAATCGCCAAATAATGTTCAACTTCAATTGTGAATTTATTTGTAAGATAATTTCACTCTGTCGCACCGAATGCGATGCAGATGGCCCATCGGCATCGCCGAACCACCCAGCAGCACATCCGCGCCCGGCCGATCGGACGGCGTCCGCTAGCACGCCCAGGTCGACCAGCCGGCCGGACCGCGTCCGTTCGCGCACCCGGGTCGACCGCCCAACCGGACGGCGCGCACCCGGATCGACCGCTCGGGCGCACCCGCCCGGCTCCCCTGCTACAGGCCGAACGCGAAACCCGTCATCGCAATGGACCCGAGCGTGCGCACGCGGTTGAACACGACCGGCTTCTCGCCTTCCGCCGCGCCGAGGATGTACGCGAGCGGCAGGTAGTGGTCGGGCGTGGGCGCAGCATAGCGCGCGTACGGCAGCTTTTCGTACGCAAGTGCCGTCGCGTCATCGCGCGCCTCGACCGTCTTGATCACCGCGTCGTCGAACGCGTCGGTCTGCGGCGTCCCCTGCTCGCTGTCCCACAGCACGGCGCCCAGGTTGTGCACCGTGTTGCCGCTGCCCAGCACCAGATAGCCCTCGTCGCGCAGCGGCGCGAGCGCGCGGCCGAGCTCGTACGACGCGGCGGCATCGAGGTTTTTGTTCACGGAGAATTCGACGATGGGAACATCCGCCTGCGGAAACATATGCAAAAGCGGCGTCCACACGCCGTGGTCGATGCCCCAGTCGTCGTTGGCGACCACGCGGTCGCCGAGCAGCTCCTGCACGCGTTTTCCCAGTTCAGGGAAGCCAGCGACCGGATACCTCACCTCGTAGAGCTTCTCGGGGAAGCCATACATATCGTAAATCTGACGCGGCGCGGGCGTCGTCTGCACGAACGTCCCGCGCGTGAACCAGTGCGCCGACACGGCCAGGATCGCGCGCGGTTTGCCGAATTCGGCGACGATGCGCTCGCCCACCTGTACGAGTCCCTCCGTCGCGCTGTCGTGCTGGAGCGCGAGCATCGGGCTTCCGTGTCCGACGAACACCGCCGGCATGCGCTTTTCGCTAGTTCCCATTTCGTTGACTGCCATGATGGCTCCTCCCCTCCTGCTTTTTGGCGAAGAATAGCGCGCTGCGCGAAAGGCGGCTCTTTGGAGCGATGCAGCGTCCGCCCAGCGCGCGATTGCGGCGGATGCACGGTTGCCCCGCTCAACGAGCAGTTGCGCAGGGATGGAGCGCATGCGGCGATGCAGCCGTCGCTCTGCCATCCTGCCGGCATGCCGCAAGGCTATGGCAAACACCCGCCGCGGCGAAACCGGTCGCGCCATGCAGAGCTGTGGGTTGATGATGACGCTCTTCATCACCGTCCCCATCGTGCTCATCTGCATCTTCATGGGGATGTAGCCCACTCACAACCGATCCAAACATCAAAATCCCGCCAACCTGTGCCGTTCGCGCGGAATTCCGCGTCCGCGCTGCTTCAGCGCCGCCCTCGTGCCATCATTGCGCCATGCTCAGCCTCATTCTCGCAAACAAGATTCTGTCCCTGTTCGTCATCATGGCGCTCGGGTTCGCGCTCGTGCGCTCCGGCATCATGAAGTCGAAGGACTGCTACGGCCTGTCCGTGGTATCGCTCAACATCATCTCGCCCTGCATGATCATCACGGCGTTCCAGGTGGACCTGACGCCCGAGGTGCAGTCGGGTTTTCTGCTGGCGCTGCTCGCCGGCCTCATCGTGCAGGTCATGTTCTCAATCCTGGCCTGGCTGTTCGGGCGCATCTTCCACTTCGACGCGGTCGAGAAGACGGCGGCCATCTACTCCAATGCCGGCAATCTGATCATTCCCCTGGTCACCGCTATCCTCGGATCGGAATGGGTCATCTACTGCACCGCGTACATGTGCTTCCAGACGCTGTTCATGTGGAGCCATGGGAAGTGCCTGCTGCAGAACAAGCCGCTCAGCTTGCGCGGCACCGACTGGCGCGGCATCCTGACGGGGGTCAACATGGTGTCGGTCTACGTCGGTCTGGCGCTGTTCGTCACCGGGCTGCGGCTGCCGGGGCCGATCTACGACGGCGTCAGCATGGTCGGCAACCTCATCGGCCCGGTGGCGATGCTGATCACCGGCATCATCATGGGTGGCCTGGATTTTCGCCAGCTCCGCAGCTACAAGCGCATCGCGCTGCCGGTGACGTTCCGCATGGTGGTGTTTCCGCTGTGCGCGCTGGCGGTGCTGAAGTTCACCCCGCTGGCCGCGCTTTCGCCCAACGGCACGAGCGTCCTGTTGATCACGCTGCTCGCCGCCGCGGGCCCCACCGCGTCGACCATCAACCAGATGGCGCAGATCTACGACTGCAACGCCGGCTATGCAAGCTCCATCAACGTGATCACCACCTTGCTGTGCGTGGCGACGATGCCGCTCATGGTGGCGCTGTACGAGCTGTAGGCAGCGAGGCGAACACGGCTGCACGCACCTCGATAGAGCTGTCGCTATCATCGCGCTCTCGCTTGCATTCGAGACCTCGGCGCTATTAATCGTCAGACCGCGACCAGCGCAGCCCCGATGAACCGATTCCGCGATTTCCCTATCCCAGCAGATGCAGCGCACGGTTCGCCGAAAGCACCTTGCGCGCGATCGTCTCGTACTGGTCGAATGCGCCTGCCGGCAGGTCGACAATGCGGCTCCTCAGCGCTTCGACGACTCCGGGCGTGATGCGCCGGAGCTTGTCCGTGCCCTCCGGTGTAATCGACAGCGTGCACGATCGCCGGTCGGTTTCGCTGCGCGTGCGGACGATGCGCCCATGCTGTTCGAGCCTGGCGGATGTCGTCGCCACCTCGTTCGACCGCAAAAGCAACCGCCGCGCCGCATCGCTCGGTCTCATGCCATCGGGCGTTTCGTACAGAAGATAGAGCAGCCGATACTCGTTGAGCGATATGTTCGCTCGCTTGAGCTGCTGCGTGATGGCGAACACGATCACCCACGACGCATCGACGTAGGCGTTCTCGATGCTCATCGACCCGTCCTTGCGATACGTCAGATTGAAGTTCTTGGCAGTCGCCCCCGAATCACGGTACGTCAGCGCGAGCTCCTCGTCGGTGTAGCAGGACCAGAACTCATGTGCCACCTGCTTGACCGCCGGGTCGATGCGCGCCACCAGATCTCGGCCCGCATCGGTGATGCGCACGGTAACGACACGCTTGTCCGCAGAATTATACGCGCGCGTGACCGCCTTCTTGCGCTCCAAACTGTTCAGCGCGATGGTGACGGCCGACTTCGAATGCGCCAGCTCGTCGGCGATGGCCGACACCGTCATCCCGTCTGGCGCCATGACGAGCCTGATCAGCATGCGGTACTGCGTGATCGATATGCCTCCCATACGCGAAACGGCATCGCTTGCCGAGCGCGACAGCAGCACACTCGCGGTAATCCAATCGGTATGACCCGCACTTGCCAGCATGTCCGCTCCCCCTCAGACACCCCGTCGACGCTGCAGAAGTCTTGCTGCATCGAATAGTTTTGCCAATACGTTATTTTACAAATTTGAACTTGCTCTATCTACCTTCTTTGACGCTTACATCTCGCGCTGTCCCCGGTATGCTTTTCAACAGGGGAAACGAGCTGTTCGCATCCGATATCGACCTGCTTGCGCAACGTAAGCGAGCAGTGTTCAGCCATACGCTGAAGCGATTTCGCAGCGGCATCGCAGCGAAACGGCGCAACCGCCAACCGATGCCGACGACCATCCGCTTTCACATGCGGCAAGCACCACCGATCACCGAAGGCGAACCACTCTCTCGACACGAGTGAAGGGGGAATCCATGTCTGAGGAGAAATGGGTCTGCACCGCGTGTCCCGGATGGGGCGACCATGAGTTCTGCGCCATCAAGACCGTCGTCAAAGACGGCAAGATCGTGCGGACCGAAGCCGTCGACTACCAGGGCGCGGAGGCGGGCGAAGGCCATTGCTGCCAGAAGGGCATCATGTCCTGGCGGCAGGTCTACGCGCCCGACCGTCTGCTCCATCCGCTCAAGCGCGCCGGCGAGCGCGGCGAGGGCAAGTGGGAGCAGATTTCCTGGGACCAGGCGTTCGATGAAATCGGCGCCAAACTGATGGAGATCAAGGAGAACTACGGCCCCGAAGCTGTGACGTTCTGGAACATCACCACGAGCCTGCCGCCGTCGCAGGGTCTGGACTCGCTTCTGGGCGAACGGCTTAACTGCCTGTGGGGCGGCACCGACCCGCTGAACGCGTACGGCCTGGACAACGGCCCGTATTACGCCTCGTACTTCGACCTGGGCAACTTCTACAAGTACATGATGATCGATCCGGTGAAGTTCGACGGCACCACCTACCTCATCGTCTGGGGCGGCAACCCCGTCGAAAACCAGATGCGCTGCGCCAAGCACATCGTCGAGGCGAAGAGCCGCGGCGCTAAGATCGTCGACGTGGGACTTCTGTTCGACGCGACGGCGGGCTATGCGGACTGGTTCATCCCGGTCAAGCCCGGCAGCGACACGGCGCTCGCGCTGTGCATGGCCAACCAGATCATCCAGCGCGGCGAAGCCGACATGCCGTACATGATCAAGTACACCGTCGCCCCGCTGCTGGTCGATGTCGAAACGGGCAAGTTCGCTGCCAACGACGGTTGGTTCTATTACTGGGACACCGAGTCCGACGCCATCAAACCGACGGCACGCGGCGCTGAAGAATACGAGGGCACGCCCGCGACCGAAGGCGTCTTCGAATACGGCGGACACACGTACAAGCCGGCGTTCCAGCTGCTCAAGGAGCATCTTGCCACCTACACGCCGGAATACCAGGAAGCCATCACGGGCGTTCCCGCAGCTGATGCCGTGAAGCTCGCAGAGGAGTACTCGAGCCATCGCCCGGCGTTCATTGTGGGCGCGCTGGGTCTCCGCTACCAGAACCAAGGCGACGCGTACCGCGCGCTGTACCTGCTCGGCATGCTCACGGGCAACCTTGGCCAGCTCAACGGCGGCGTCACGTCCGAGATTCAGCCGTGCGGCTTTCCCATGGGCTTCAACAACACCGAAATCGTGTTCCCCGAGGGCAAGGAGAACGACCGCGCCCACTACGTGAAGCAGGCCGACTACTTCGAGGATGTGAAACGCGGCAAGTACAAAGCGTTCCTCAACCTGTCAGGCAACCCGGTGCACAACTGCCCCAACCGCTCGCGCTGGATTGACGACACGTTCCCGCAGATGGAGCTCATCGTCGACATCGACGTGTGGATGACCGACACCGGCGAGTACTCCGACTACGTGCTGCCCGCCTGCATGCCGTTCGAGCGCGAGGAGCTGATTGCCGCCGCGCAGTACAACCACATCGTGCTGCAGGAGCCGGCCGTCGAGCCGCAAGGCGAATGCAAGGACCCGGCGTTCATCTACCATGGCTTGGCAGAACGCTTGGGCCTGGGCGAGTACTTCGACAAGACCGCCGATGACTGGATTCGCATCCGCCTGAACACCCCCTACCCCTTCATCGCCAACGTCGAGCCCAAGATCACGCTCGAGCGACTGAAGGAAGAGAAGATCATTCGCGCCGCGGTGCCGCCGGTGCCGTGGGACCCATTCTTGGGCATGAAGTTCGAAACGCCCACGGGCCATATGGAGTTCTACAGCGAGCGTCTGCAGTCTATCGGCCTGCCGATGGCCGCGTACCACGAACCGTACGAGGCGCCCACGGCGAAGCGCCTGGCCGAGGGGACGGCCAAGCATCCGTACCAGTTCTTCAGCGGCCGACAGCGGTTCTTCATGCAGTCCATGTTCAGCGACGACCCCGTGATGGCCGAGCTTTCGGGCGGCAAGCCCACGGGCCGCATCAACCCCGTCGACGCGCGGCGCGAGGGCATCGTGGACGGCGACCGATGCGAGGTGTACAACGAACGCGGTCACGTGGTGATTGAGATGCGCCTTGACCAGGCGATTCCTCCGGGAACCGTGCAAGTGTGGTTCGGTTGGCGCAAGCGCGCGTTCAACGAGGGCGGCATGTACTCGGAGCTTCTGGTCCCGCTGGGCGACGCCGACACCATCGACGACGCGGCCAACTACTGGTACCAGTGCGTGGCCGACGAGGGCAAGGTCGGCGCACTGCTCTCGGGATTCGCCGTGTCCGGCATGGCGGGCGCCTGGGATACCATCTGGGATTGCGCCTGCGAGGTGCGCAAACTTTCCGACGGCGAACACGAGAACGACGAGAATGCGGACGCCGAAGACAATGAGCGTCACGCCGATGCGAAGGAGGCGTAAGGACCCATGGCCGAGAAAATCATCGCAGCGCATTCACCGCAAGCGACCGATGTCGCACAGGACGCCATCTTCGTGGACCTGCTGCGCTGCACGGGATGCTGGACCTGCTCGCTTTCGTGCATGACGGGAAACAAGCTCAAGGACGGCCAGCATTTCGTGGACGTGCGCACGCTGGGCTCGGGCGAGGGCATCGACCGTCCCGCCGGGACCTGGCCCGACCTGCACATGAGCTGGATGCCCGTCTACAGCAAGGCATGCGTGAAGTGCGAAAGCCGCACGAGCGAAGGCGAGCTTCCCTACTGCGTGAAGAACTGCCCAAACAAGGCGTTGGCGTACGGACCCGAGGCGGTGGCTGAGAAGATGGCTGCAGCGCGCGCCCGTGGAGCGCGCATCTTCGCGCTGCCCGCGTGGGAGCGTTCCAAGGATGGCATCATCTACGCGAGCGCCGACCGCGAGATTCTGTAACGACAACGCCTCGGAAAACCGAGGTCCAGCGCGGGTGAGATCTTTCAATTTCGCCCGCTCCTCCACAGGCCCCGCTCTCGCTCTCGAAAGCGGGGCCTGCGCGTATCTGTAATCCAAAGGCGGCCCTTCCGCTCGCCGATCCGCCGCTGCAGCGCGCTACTACAATAAACAGGTCGACATTCGAAGAGAAGGAGCCTCCATGAGCCAAAGCATCGACACCCGCTGCGTGCAAGCAGGCTATACGCCCAAAAACGGCGAACCGCGCCAGGTGCCCATCATCCAGTCCACCACGTTCAAGTACGATTCGTCCGACGCGATGGGCGCGCTGTTCGACCTCGAGGCCGAAGGGTACTTCTATTCACGCTTGCAGAACCCCACGTGCGACACCGTGGCCGCCAAAATCGCCGACCTCGAAGGGGGAACGGCGGCCATGCTCACGTCGTCGGGCATGGCCGCGACATTCCTCGCCGTGTTCAACATCTGCGAGGCGGGCGGCCACATCGTGTCCAGCTCCACCATCTACGGCGGGTCGTTCAACCTGTTCGCGCACACGATGCGCAAGATGGGCATCGACGTCACATTCGTCGCGCCCACCTGCACGCCCGACGAGCTTGACGCGGCGTTCAAGCCCAACACGACGTGCGTCTTCGGCGAGACCATCGCCAACCCGGCGCTCACGGTCCTGGACATCGAGAAGTTCGCGAACGCGGCGCATCGCCACGGCGTGCCGCTGATCGTCGACAACACGTTCGCCACGCCCGTCAACTGCCGGCCCTTCGAGTGGGGCGCCGACATCGTCACGCACTCCACCACCAAGTACATGGACGGGCACGGCGGCGCGCTCGGCGGCGCCATCGTCGATTCGGGCAAGTTCGACTGGATGGCCCATGCTGACAAGTTCCCGGGGCTGACCACGCCGGACGAGTCGTACCACGGCATCGTGTATGCCGAGCGTTTCGGACGCGAGGGTGCCTACATCACCAAAGCAACGTCCCAGCTCATGCGCGACCTTGGCCCCATGCAGAGCCCCCAGAACGCCTACTACCTGAACCTGGGGCTCGAAAGCCTGCACGTGCGCATGCCGCGCCATTGCGAAAACGCGCTTGCGGTGGCCACGTACCTTGCGAAGTCGGACAAGATCGAGTCGGTGTGCTATCCCAGTCTTCCGGGCGATGCTTCCTTCGAGCTTTCGCAGAAGTATCTGCCCAACGGCGGCTGCGGCGTCGTGAGCTTCGACGTCAAAGGCGGCAGAGCCGCGGCTGTCCGCTTCATGGAGGCGCTCAAGATCGCCGCAATCGAGACGCACGTCGCCGACGCCCGCACGTGCTGCCTGCATCCCGCCAGCTCAACCCATCGCCAGATGAGCGACGACGAGCTGGTGGCCGCCGGCATCAGCCCGTCGATGGTGAGGCTTTCGTGCGGCCTGGAGGGCACCGACGACCTGGTCGCCGATGTCGCGCAGGCGCTCGAGCACGTGTAGGAGACGGAAAAATCCCAGGACCGCGCGGCATGCGAAGGCGGGAAGTCGAGCCGTCTGCCAGGCGCCGCTGGCATGCGAAGGCGCGGAGCAGCAAACCGGCCGCCCTTCGCCTGCCAGACGCTCGCAAGGCTCCGTCCAAGCAACTGAAACGCTGTCCTTTTCGAAGGGCTCCTCGGACGAGGGGCCCTCCGCGTTTTTAGGCGAAGCCCTAGTCCGCCAGCAGCATCATGTCGGCGAGCGGGAACGGCGTGCTCTTCGTGACCTTCGCGTACTCGACCTTCTCGACCATCTGACCTGCCTCGTTGTACTTCTTCACGATGTTGCCGTGCGCGTCGCAGACGAACGTGAACGTCTCCACCGCGGGAGCGTACGAGCCGGTCACCGTGGTTTCCGTGCAGCTTGCGGGCAGGCCGTCGTCGGAAAACGTCCAATCGTACGTCCGCTGCGTGCCGAGTGCCGCGTCGCCGCCGTCGGGGTACGACAGCGTGGTGCTCGTGCGCAGGCCGCGGTCGTCGAACGTCTCGGCGAAGGCGCGCGTCAGGCTGCCGGGGTGCGCGAACGTGCTCGCGCGTTCCACGATGGCGCCGGCAGCGTTGTACGCATACCGCACCTCAAGCGTCGAGCCATCGTCGTATGTCCAGGTCACGCTGTTGACGCGGCCGTCGGATTCGTCGACGTCCGCCGAGCCCTTGCCGTTGGAGCTGTCATCGCAGCTTGCGTGAAACCCGAGCGCGTCGAAGGATCCGTACGTCACCATGGTGAGGTCGTCCGTCACCGTCGTGTCGGTGTTGAGGTAGGTCTTCAGCTCGCCGGACGCATTGAAGGCGACGTCGGTCGTGCGCGTGCAGCGGCCGAACCAGTCGCGCGTGATGATAGTCTGCGATTCGGGCGATTCGTTGGAATACCGCGTGATCTTCGACGGCGTGTAGACGGCATCGCCGCTGGCGAGCCACAGGCCGAAGCCCGCGCAGCCGACGACGACCACCGCGATGACGGCCCCGAGGACCACCTGCCACGTTTTCCGCTTGCCCTTCGCCACGATGCGCCCCTCCGGTCGATACCGCCAGCCCAGCTCGCTTGGCTGGTTACCTCCAGCCAAGCCCGTTCGGCCGGTTTCGCTTGTTCGGCTCACATTATTCCCCACCCGGCGCGATTTCCCGCGGGCGCAGGTTCAGTCAACAATTCCAGACCACAGATTCGCCGAAATCGCGGCCGGGCGGGTGGCGTACGTGAACGCCCCGCCGCACCCGCGCGTCCACCGGTGCAATGCCGCCCGCTCGATTCAGGCGCCCGCGAACCAAGCAAGACGGCCCGTGTGCGACATGAAGCGAAACCCAGCTCCCCACGGCGCAACAGCTCGCGCAACCCCGCCGCACCCGCCCGCGCGGGGGCGCATGGTATGCTTGCCACAACCGAACTTCGACCGAGCGACGAGGGGAAACGACATGGGCATGAAGGCGCTTGAGGACCGCATCCGGCGGGACGGCATCGTCAAATCCGACCAGGTGCTGAAGGTGGACTCGTTCATCAACCACCAGATGGACGCGCAGCTGTTCCAGCAGATGGCGCGGCGGTGGAAGCTGGATTTCGCGGGCGCGCCCATCAACAAGATCATGACCATCGAGGCATCCGGCATCGGCATCGCGGCTGTCGCGGGGCTGGTGTTCGGCCTGCCCGTGGTGTTTGCGAAGAAGAGCCAGTCGATCAACCTGGACGGCTCGGTCTACACCACCAAGATCCACTCGTTCACACACGAGCGCGACTACGACGTGATCGTGTCGAAGAAGTACATCGGGCCTGATGACCACGTGCTCATCGTCGATGATTTCCTGGCGAATGGGTGCGCGATGACGGGGCTCATCGAGCTGTGCGAGGCGGCGGGCGCCACCGTCGAGGGCATCGGCGTCGCCATCGAGAAGGGCTTCCAGCCCGGCGGCGCTACGCTGCGCGAGCGCGGGTACCGCCTGGACTCGCTCGCTATCGTGGACGCCATGGACCCTGTAACCGGCGAGATTGCGTTTCGAAAGGAATGAAGCTTGGAACCGAAAGAGCACATCGCGCTGGCTGACGGCGCGCAACATATCGTGGAAGACCAAAGCATGATCGAGATTCGAGCATACGAGCAGGCCGACGTGCCCGGCATGGCTGAGATATGGAACGAGGTCGTGCGCAGCGGCATCGCGTTTCCGCAGGTGGAAGAGCTTGACGTGCATGCCGCATGCGCATTCTTCGCATCCCAGACGTATTGCGGGGTCGCCGTCGAGGATGGACGCGTGGTCGGCCTGTACATCCTGCACCCGAACAACGTCGGCCGCTGTGGGCACATCGCCAACGCCAGCTACGCGGTGGCGTCAGACGCCCGCGGCAAGGGCATTGGCAGAGCACTCGTCGAGGATTCGCTTTCGCAGGCGAAAGCGCACGGCTTTCGCATCATGCAGTTCAACGCGGTGGTGGCGTCGAACGCCGGAGCGCGGCATCTTTACGAGAAACTCGGATTCGTGCAGCTGGGTACTATCCCCAAAGGCTTCCGCATGCCCGACGGCGCTTACGCCGATATCTGCCTGTACTACCACGAGCTTGAGTAACGCCGATGGCGCGGGCGGTCGCGTGGCAAGAGCGCGGCTTTCGATGCGCGCGGAGGCTTGGATTCGCCTGCGATAGCAAAGGGGATTGATTCAACAGCAAAAGATGAACCTGGCACCAAATTTCACCTTCAGTCCCAACTCATGAGCGATAAGCAGATAGCTCTGATTTCCGCAAATCATCGGAACCAGCCAAGCGTCTCCATGACTTGCCAAAATGCTCTACCCTTGAGACCGCGTGTTACCTTCGCCCTTAGCTGCCTCATCAACCAGCAGGATCAGCTCCCCGTGAGAATGAACGTCCAGCTTACCGTAAATGCTGTATATATGGCTTTTCACAGTCGACTGCGCGGTGCCTAGCTGTTCCGCAATCGACGAAATTGAAGCATCGGTCATGAGCATCTCCAGTGTCTCATGCTCCCGTTTGGTCAGACCGTAGCGTTCCGCAATCGCTCGAGCCACGGCTTCATCGTGTTTCTTTGATGCAGAGCCGGCATCTAACATCGTTATATCGCTCGACACGAGACTGATATACGGTGTGTCCGTAAATTGGGAATAAAACGACGTCAGACGCTTGAAGAACTCTTTCACGTACTCATTCCCGTGAACCTCGCGCTTTGCGGCAAAACCGATTTCGAGGTAGTACGGTTCCTTCAGTGGCACTGCCTTTACCTCATGAGATTCCCCAAAGCGACTGTACGATAAGATCTGAGAGAACGCAGGCACGACTGAGATCCCGAGGTTTCGTTCAACCATCGAGAGCCTAAACCCACTGTCCGATGTCACCATACTTACCGCGTCTTCGCCATACAACCGCTTGAGAACTTTCGCAATGTCGTCATTCGAAGCGATAAGCGGATGTGAGCGCATGTCAGCACGTGAAATCGTCTTCCTATCCGAAAGCCTTGAGTGCTGAGATACCACCGCCATGTCGTACGAGGCGAGATACTGCTGATAGACGAATCCGTTCTCCTCTAACGAGGCAATCGCATTCTGATTCTCCCTCTCAAACGGGCTGAAAAAACAGAACAGACCGAGAGCCACCTCGTCATCGCGATGATTCTCCTGCAATAGATTTTGAAGCACCTCGGCGTTGTTGCATTGCACGAGACGCGTGTTGGCAAACAGCCCCTCGAACTCGTTCGTCATAGGCCAGATAAACCCGGAATCGAATGCGACATTTGCAAGATAGGCGACAACGCCCAGCTTAGATGCCTTGTTCGTCAGCTCCCTCACATCGAGAACGCTGCGCTCCATGTCCATTTGAGCATTCAACATGCGAATGGCTATGGGAAGGATCCTTTGACCATACTCAGATAAAACCATCTTGTTGGACTGTCGTTCGAACAACTTGCATCCAAGCTCCGATTCGAGCACCGAAAGGGAACGGCTGATTCCTTGTGGTGTCATATAATTCGCGGAAGCTGCCGCAGCGGCCGTCCCCAGCCGCGCCACATCCACGAAGTACTTGAGATAGTTCGTCTGCATAATCCCCCCAACGCCGAATACCCGGCTAGATAATACTAGCCGGGTATCGATACGAGCTACCGTTTAATCGTACAGAGCGAATGCGCTACGGCAATCCGATAAGCATGGCGGTCGCCGGGGTCAGGAACACGGTGATGAGGACCATCACCAAGCTCGGAACCCATCCCGACTTCAACATGTCGCCGAAGCCGAAATAGTGTCGGTTGCTCGAATACGAGAGCAGCGGCACGCCATCGAGCGGGAGCATAAGAGCGATTGCGCTCCAGAATCCGACCATGGCGCAGGTCGCGGCAATCGAGCCACCCATCGACGACACGATGGCGGCAAACGGCACCGCGATGAGACCGGCACATGCGGGACCCGCGGGGATGACGTTGTGCAGAACGCAGGCGAGCACAGATAGTACGAGCAGCGTCAGGACGAGAGGCCATGTGGTCATCGGCGCCATCACCGTGTCAACCAGCCATTGGGTAGCCCCGGTGCTCGTGAGAGCCGTGACGAGAACGTTAACGGCCATCATCAGAAGCATCATGCCCCACGGCGAGTCTTCGAGGTACTCATCGAAGTTGATCGCATTCACACCCGGAAGGAACATGAAACCCAGCGCGATCAAGGAAACAACCGTGATGTCGATAGCAGTAATCCACGACGAAGCAATCCACACGACCATGGTGATCAACATAACTGCGAGACCAAGGACCTCGCTGCGCGGCATCCGAGAGAGGGACTGCGCGCGTTGTATGCCCGAGCTCACCGCTTCATCGGTAAGCTGCTCCGGTTTGAAGATCTTCACGAGGGCAAACCATGCACAAGGAATCGTGATGACAGCCAAGGGAACACCGAAAGCCATCCACTGAACGAAGCTGATGTGCACGCCGAAATTCTGCTCGATAAGCGTCATCGCCAACACGTTGATGATGCATCCCGAAGGGGTCATCGCACCGCCGATAGCAGCTGCCCAAGGAATTCCGATGGCTATGCATTTCGCGAATCCCGATTTCCCGCCCGTCGGCGTGTTGTTCGCATCAAGCACGCCGTATGCAATCGGCAGCATGACAGCCGTCAAGGGCAGATTGTCCATCAGCGTGGAAATAAGCGCAGTACCGACCATGAAGCCCAGCAGCACACGCGACGAGTTGGTCCCAGCCCATCGCAAAATCAAGCCGGTGAGCCGTGTGGCAATCGTAGAACGGCCGACGAAGCTGGCAAACGCGAAGCAGCACAGATAGAAGATGATCGCGTTGTTGATCGAAGCTGCCCACGTATCCGTAGCGCTCATAATCCCCAGCAGCGGAACCAAGCCGACCATAGCCCACGCGCTGATCGCAAGAGGCATTACCCCAGACACCCAGAACGCGATTGAGACGACGAAGATAGCCAACGCCATCTTCCCGCTCCACGTAAGCCCAGCCGCCGTGGGCATCGCGCCGATGATCACCAACACGACAATGCCAGCTACGATAATCGCCAGCTTTCTAGCCCATTTTTCTTGCATCAATTACCATCCCCTATGAATCCTATGAATCCTATGAATCCTCACCAGCAGGCGCACTCACCCCCTCTCCGAGTGCGCCTGCGAAGCCGTTACTGCTGGTCGATGAGCAAATCGTCGAAGACGACATCCTTCCCACGACAGTCAGCGACCAACGTGACAGGGTCGAATCCCTCTGCCGTAACCACCACCTGGTACGAAGCCTCGTCGGCTTCATCCCAGCGAAAATCGCCGAACTCATCGGTTTCCGTGCAATTCACCGTTTCGCCCTGCTCGTTGATGAATTCGACTTTGGCCCCGATGATGACTTCGTTCTCTGCCCTATTCGCCACCGTGCCGGCTACGAATCGCTTCGGCACGTTGAGATAGAAGACGTGGCTGTCCTCCCCTTGATCGAACAGATGGACCGCAGACGCTATCTCATCGGCGAATTCGTCCTCGTCTCCGTATCGGAGCGCGCCCGTCGCGCACGCCTCCACGCAGCGCGGCTGGGTCCAGCCATCCTGCATCAAATGAGCGCACCCAGTGCACTTCTGGGGCAGACCGAGCTCGTCATTCCAGTAGACAAGATGGCTGGGGCAGGCATCTACAAGGTCGCTGCGGCCCTTTGCCTTCTCGGAGTCGATGATGATCGCGCCCGTCATTTCATCGCGATACACACATTCGGGGGCCTGGGAGAGCAGCTTGCAGTCATCGCATTGCCCGCAGAATTCGGGCCGATAGTCAACGCGGACAACCGGCACACGACCCCGCTCCGTTTCGTTCATCTTGCACCAGAACTGACCGGTTTCCGGTTGCGGCGCCGCAATGGGGCTCCAGTCGTTGTCGCAATGCTCGTCCTTGCAGGCAAGTTGGCAGTTATAGCAACCATTGCACCTGCTCAGATCAACAACCAAACATTTCATCGTCTTACTCCTCCTCAACGAGGTAGTCGCGCACGTCCTGCCCGTAGCTCGCGTCGTAGAATTTGTTGCGATTGAACTGCTCCGGATACCGCTTGGCCAGCTCGAACACGTCCACCTTTTCGACACCCACCAGGTATCCCGAAGTGACTTCGCCGTCTGCGTTCTTCGACGTCGTAGCAGTGGGGCAAATCAGATTGATTGCGCCGCCACGGTCGAGCCCGCCAACGCCCGGCACAATCACGTCGGCATTCGCACCATGGTCCATATACACCGCGTGTTCGCAAATGCGCTCGGTCACGCGCGCCCCGCCGAGCACCGCGCCGCGCTCGTTGAAGACCTTGACGACGTCGCCCGAGTGAATTCCCAGCTTGTCCGCATCGACCGGATTGATCCAAAGAGGCTCGTACGCGTATCCGTCCGGGCCGATAACCTTGCACGTCTCGATTTCGCGAAGCCACTCCACGTCATCGAATTCGGCGTGCACGCGCCAACGAGGATGGTTGGATACGATGAGGAATGGATACTGTTTCGCTCGGTCGGAAGAAAGCCTGTCGTCGTGCCCATCGCCCTTCTCGATCCAGTGCGCGACTGGGCCGCGGATCCCGTCGTCGGGGAAGTTGTTCGCAAGGGGCACCGAGTAGAACTCGATCTTTCCCGTAGGCGTTTCCAGGGGATTGTGATCGGGGTCGTCCGCGAAGGGCGTAAGGCCCACGACATCATCTTCCCATCCCTCATGCGTGGGAATGAGCTGATACCCGCGCTTCTTGAACGTCTCCCAGTCGCGTTCCTCTTCGGCGATTCCGCAGTTGTCGTATCCGTCGCGAACCTGCTGCTCGACGGTCTTTCCCTTGGTCATGCGCTGGACGCATCCCTCGTAGATACCGCCGTACTGCTCGAGCGCCGCGCCGATGGCCTGAACTGCCTCCCAGTCGGATTTAGCCTCGCCAACAGGCGGGATGATCGCCTTCTCGTACGTAACCGCGCTCCACTGGCCGGAGTCGTTGTCGGTGCCGAAGTCGGATACCTCGAACTTGGTGCAAATGGGAAGCACGATATCAGCGAAGCGCGCATCGTCTTCGAACCACGGCGCCTCCATCAGATAGAATTCGAGGTTTTCAGACCGCAAAGCGTCTTGGAACTCATTGCCACCGTTCAGAGACGTCATGAACGCCGGGTTGTCCGACCACAGCATCTTGACGGGCTTGTTGCCCGGAGCAGGGAACTCGAAATGCTCGAATTGGTCTTCGCGAGGGTTGGCAGAAGTACCACGCCCATACCAATCAAAGGACTCTCCTCGAAGCGCCTTGTGAATCTTGGTCTTGGGGACGAAGCTTTCCATGCCCTGACCGATAAGCGGTCCGTTGTAGCAAGCTGCCGTATTCGGAATCACCTTCGACGTGGGCAACGGGCTGCACGACGACATCCCGAAAAGCACCCACTCGATGAACTTGATCGAGATGCGGCCAGGTTTTCCGACGCCCTGCATGGCAAGCAGGTACACTTCCAGACGTGCAGGTTCATGCGCAAAAGCAGCGCGGATGTACGAACCTCCATTGCAATGGGCAATGGACACGGCGTGTCTCGCCCAATACCGCGCGAGCGCCTTTATCTTGTATGCCGGGATGCCGCAAATCGGCTCCGCCCATTCAGGCGTCTTCGCAACACCGTCTTCGTTGCCCATGACGTAGTAGACGAACCACTCAAAACCATCGGAGTGCGTTTTGATGTACTCCTCGTCGTATGTCTTCTCGTTGATCCATACGTATGCGATTGCCAGCTGAAGAGCAGCATCCGTGTTGGGAAGGACGGGGAACCACTTGTCTGCGTGAACAACGTTCGTGTAGTTGGCATCAGGAGAGATCGCGATGTGCTTGATGCCGCAATCATGCCACCAGTAAGCCATTCTGCTCGCAAGCTGGCCGCCCCATCCCCATGTGGTCGTCTCCAGGTCGCAGCCCCAGAACAGCACCGCATCGGAGTTCTGCGCGATGTCCTGCGCGGTTCCGGTCGAATGCGTGTTCTGGCCTACAGGATCCATGCCCCACGCGTGCTTGGCTCCCCAGTACCATCCTTCCCAGCTGTCGGGATTGCGTGCTTGGATCGTGAATCCACCTACTTCGGAAAGGAGCCTGGTCATGCAGCCATGAGGCGTGTTGATGGCCTTGCTCTCGCCGTGGCCGTCAGCTTGGCAGAGAATCGAATAGGGACCGTACTCATCGTGTATGCGTTTGATCTCGCCCGCGATGATGCGGCAGGCCTCGTCCCAACTGATACGCTCGTATTTCGAAATACCGCGATTTTGCGGGTTCCGCTCGCCTTCCGGATCCCAGTCAACGCGTTTCATGGGAAAGGGAATGCGATTTTTAGAGTAGGTTCGACGCTTGTACACCATCGGGAACGGCGGCGTGAGCGATTTCATGCCCGGTTCGAACACCGTCCCGTTTTTCCCCGTGAGCTTCCAATAGTTGAGCTCGTCTTTCGTATAATCCTGATCGAAATGGACCGGATGGATGCGGACCAGCTTCCCGTCTTTTGCATCCGCGGCGACGATGTTGGCGCCTCCCCCGAACGATTCGAGTCCGAGGTTGTGCACCGCGGTATCATCTTTGATTCTCATAGTTCCCCCTCGCACATTAATCAGATCAATGGGTTTTGCCTGTCATTTGGAATCACTCGCTATCGCTTTCCGCCTCCTTCTTCCTGATGTCAGCCACCTTTCCATCAGATGTCACGAAGACTGCGACCATGACAGCAGCAAGAATGGCAAGCTGAGCGAGAACGAACTGCGCATTTGCCTGCCAGCCGATCGAGGAGACGATTGGCGACACGATGTATCCGCCAACAACTTGGGCGACACCTGTCGCAAACGCCATGGTGGCAAGCACGAAATCGGTCTTCTTCGGCTCAGGAACGAGAACCGGCGTAATGGCGCGCGTGCCGGTCGGAACCATTGCCCCCGCTACGCCCATAAGGATCGACGCGATCCAAGGACCGGTCATGTCCGTGCCCGGAGTGAAGTAGAAGAACGCCATGAGCACGGCTACGAGTAGATATCCGCCCGCGACCATCCATTTACGGAAATGGAACTTGTCAGCGGCAACTCCGCAAACGATGCCGAGAGGGATGCTGATGATTGCCGTCCAATTCGGCAGCATCGCGGAATCGAACACCGACAGCCCCTTCTCGTTCTGCAGGAACGTCGGGTAGAGCGTGTTGATGTTCGCAACGTAGTCGAAAACCCACACGAAGAAAAACGCGCAGACAATCATGCCGGCGACGGTGAAATTCCGACCGGGCTTCTTGCGTTTTGTCGGATCAGAAGCAACCAGCTCGTTCTCGGGAATCTCTGGCATCCTGCAGCTTGCGAGCAGCCAGATGATGGAAATGACTTCCATGGCTATCGAGACGATCCAAATGGGACGCCAGGAAAAGGCAACCGCCGCACCGCCCGCTGCCTCGAAGATTATCGGCGCGACAAAGAAGCTGATAACGACCCCCACAGGCGTCCACTGAGACCAGATGCCCATGCAAAGCCCCTGATCCTTGAGCGGAAACAGCCGCGGCATGATATTCGGCCCGATAACGCAGATGAGTCCGTAGGCGACGCCTTCAAGCGTACGACCGAACAGGAACATGGCCGTGTTCGTGGAAACCATGCACATGACGGAGCCCAAAAGCTGGATAAGGGAGGTCACCACAATGGAGAATTTTACGCCCCAACGCTGCATGACCAGCATGCCGGGATACGCGAGGATCATGCCGGCGATAGAGAAGACGCCCATGATTTGGCTGAGCATGTCGACGCCCATCCCCAGATCCGCGCCGATGAACTGAATTGCTGGTGCAGCCTTGAACTGGTTGAACGTTGCCGTGAACCCCAAAAAGAACAACGCGGCGAAGCAGAGCCAGCGCTCTGTTGGTGTGAGTTGTCGATTCTTCACGCCAAATGAGCTGATGGACGATGCACTCATGATTCTCCCTCCCCCAAGAAAGAATTTGTCAAGGGCCTATGCGCAATCCCCTGCACCTAAGCCGTTACACGCATTCTTCCAGCGAGAAGGGTTTTTGAACATAAACACTGAATCGTATGGAATCGTAAGAAAACGTTGAGCTGGGTATGAGACGTCATGCCACCGGCTGGCTATTGGTTGATGCACGTTGCAAACACGATTGGCTCCGCAATCCTCAGGGTTGAATTCAGAAAATTGAGGCAGGGCAAAGGGTGACGCTCGCATGGGATTTGAACAGCGTTTTTATTGCTTACTTTGCAATTATCGGAAGCATCGCTTTACAACTGTCGGACGCAGTAGCTTGCAATTACGGGACGTCCTGCCTTGCAATCGCCGGGACTTTCGCCTAAGGATGCGAGACCCACCTCACCACCGTGAAATGCACGAAAACGCATCCCAAGCCTCTAGGCCATGTACGAGAGGCGCCTGAGACTCAGCGTCGTACGCGCCATGCATTTTAAGCACCTCTCCGGATTCCAAGCAGCTCGCTGTGTCATCCGTCAACACGAACCGTCGACGCAGCAATCGGCCAACCTCCTTGGGGTATCCTGTCATCCATCCAACCCGTCCGGGCAGCAACCAACCAAGGAGCTCAATGGTCACCTACGACATGGACGCACGCGGCGATCTGCCGAAGTACGAATACCTGTACCGCTGCATCCGCGAGGACGTGCTGCGCGGCGCGCTCGCCGGCGGAGAGCGCATGCCGTCCAAGCGCGTGCTGGCACAGCACCTGTCGGTGAGCGTCGGCACCATAGAGCAGGCTTACGACCTGCTGGTTTCCGAAGGCTACCTGGAATCCCGTCCGGGCAGCGGCTTCTTCGTGTGCGAAAACCGCGACACCGGCAGCTACCGGAGCGCATCGCCTTCCATCGCATCCGCCAACGCCGCATCGCCGTCAGCCGTCGCATCCGGCGCGGCCGCTCCGCCGTCCGCCTCATCTACAGCACCAGACGCTTTCCTGTCGTCCGGTTCGCCTTTCGCATCGGCCGCATCTAGCTCCGCCGCCTCGCCGTCCACCGCGCACGACCTCGCCACCTCGCCGTCCGCCGCGCTCGGCACAGCCGGAGCATCCGCGCCGGCCGTACCCGGCGCCTTCGTACCGCTCGCCGCATCCGCCGTGCCCGGCGCAGCAGCGCCCGGCACGTTCCCCGCGCCCGCTCCCCCTGCCGCATCGGCAGCATCCGGCCTTGCGCCTGCACCTGCCGCCGCAGGCTCAGCCGCTCCCGCAGGCTCCGCGCTCAGCCGCCTGCCCCAGGGCGCCATCGACTTCCGCGCCAACCGCCTGAGCATGAGCCTGTTTCCCGTGGACACCTGGTCGCGCCTGATGAGGCGCACGCTTTCCGAACGCGACCCGGAGCTCTTCGAAACCGTGCCCTACAACGGCATGCTCGCGCTGCGCCGCGCCATCGCCGCGTATCTGTACGAGCTACGCGGCATCATGACCACGCCCGACCGCATCTTCATCGGCGCCGGCACCGAGTACCTCTACGGCCGCCTGCTGCAGCTGTTCGGCCCCCAAAGCGTGGTCGGCATCGCCGACCTGGGATCGAAAAAGCTCGTCGACCTGTCGCGCAGCATGCGCACCACCTGGACGTACATCCCCATCGACTCGTCCGGCCTGCGCGTGGACGCGCTCTCCCAAACCGCCGCCAACATCGTGCACGTCTCGCCCGCCAACCTCTTCCCCACCGGCGCGGTCATGCCGCCCGAACGCCGCGAGCAGCTGCTCGACTGGGTGCACGCCTCGCCGCGCCGCTACATCATCGAGGACGACTACGACAGCGAGCTGCGCTACGGCGGCACCGCCTACCCTCCGCTCGTCACGCGCGACGACACTGGCCAGGTGGTCTACATGAACACGTTTTCGAAGACGCTCGTGCCGTCGCTGCGCATCTCGTACATGGTGCTGCCGCCTACGCTGTCGGAGCTGTACCGCGCCCAGCTGAGCTTCTATTCGTGCACGGTATCCAGCTTCGAACAATACACGCTGGCGGCGTTCATCGAGGGCGGCTACCTGGAACGCCACGTCACGCGCCTGCGCCGCTACTACGGCAAGCAGCGCCGCGCCATCATCGACGCGCTTTCCGCGTCGCCCCTGATGGAGATTGCGGAAATCCGCCCGGCCAACGTGGGTACGCACCTGCTGCTCCACGTGGACACACGCATGACGGACGACGCCATTCGCGCCGCCGCCGAAGCGCGCGGCCTCAACCTGAACATGCTGTCGGACTACGCCGTCGAGCCGAACGCGCTTACGATCCACTACATTGTGCTGAACTTCGCAAGCATCGAGCCCGCCTACATCGGCGACGTCGTGCGCGCGCTCACCGACATCTTCCGCGACGAGATCAGGGGGAAGCTCGGGACGAAGCGAAGCGCCGGGAAGCGATAGCGGCCGATACGGCGCTTTGAGCAGAGCCGCGCAGCATGCCGGCTGCAGAGACCGGGCGTCAATCCGGCTGCCCCGAGCTGCGAAGCGAGCGCCACCGCCTCGCAGCTCGCCTTGAGCAGCCGAAGTTAATCGGCCGTTCAACCAGCGCAAACGCCCCATAAACGCACCGCGCCCCGAGCCGACTCGCAGTTCGCAGGCAGTTTCGTCGGCTCGGGGTGGGCGCAGGAAGAATGGTTGACGGCAGAAAGGCCGATCCTTTACGCCTCGGGCGCGGGATAGAAGCCGCTCGGAGCGTCATCGATGTCGATGAAGATGTTCTTCACCTGGGAGTAGTTGTCCAGGATCGACTTGTACGTCTCGCGGCCGATGCCGGACTTCTTGTAGCCGCCGAACGGCGCCTTCTCGGGCAGCTGGTTGTACGTGTTCACCCACATGCGGCCGGTCTCCACGGCGCGCGACACGCGGATGGCACGGCTCAGGTCGTGCGTCCACACGGCGCCGCCCAGGCCGTACTCGCTGTCGTTGGCCATGGCGATGACCTCGTCCTCATCGTGGAACTTGATGACGACGGCGACCGGCCCGAAGATTTCCTCCCGCGCGACGCGCATGTCGTTGGTCACGTTGGTGAGCAGGGTCGGCTGCACGTACGCGCCGTTGGCCAGCGCGCCCTCGGTCGCACGGCCGCCGCCCACGGCGACCGTCGCGCCCTCCTGCTTGCCGATTTCGATGTAGTTCACGATTTTCTGAGCCTGCTTCTCGTTGATCTGTGAGCCCATCTGCGTGTCCGGGTCCCACGGCATGCCGAGCTTGACGGCCTTGAAGCGCTTTACGGCCTCGGCGACGAACTTGTCGTAGATGGTGTCCTGCACGAACACGCGGCTACCGGCGCAGCACACCTGGCCCTGGTTGAACAGAATGCCCATCTGCAGGCCGTCCATCGCGTGCTCGAAATCGCAGTCGTCGAAGAAGATGTTCGCGGACTTGCCGCCCAGCTCCAGCGTTGCCGGGATGAGCTTCTTCGCCGCGGCCTCGGCTACGCTGTAGCCCACCTCGGTGGAGCCGGTGAACGCGAGTTTACGCAGGTCGGGATGGTCGAGCAGCGCCTGTCCGGCCGCGCGGCCCGAGCCGGTGATCACCTGGAACACGCCGGCGGGGATGATGTCCTGCGTCAGGCGCGCGAACTCGAGTACCGAAAGCGACGTGGCGCTCGACGGTTTGAACACCGTGCAGTCGCCGGCGGCTAGCACCGGGGCCAGTTTCCACGCAGCCATGGTGAACGGGAAGTTCCACGGCACGATCTGCCCGACCACGCCGATGGGCTCGCGCAGAATCAGGCTGAGGTAGCGCTCGTCGAGGACGGTCGCGGAGCCCTCGTCCACCTCGATGCAGCTGGCGAAATAGCGGAAGTGATCGGCCGCCAGCGGAATGTCGACGCCGCGCGTCTCGCGGTAGGGCTTGCCGTTGTCCAGGCACTCCACCATGGCCAGATGGTCGGCGTTGTCGTCGATAACCTGGGCGATCTGGCGAAGAATCGCCGCACGCTGCTTGTTGGACGTGCGGCCCCAGGTCTCAAACGCGCGCCATGCACCCTTGACGGCGGCGTCCACGTCCTCGGTCGTGGCGGCGGCGATGTTGGCCAAATGCTCGCCGTTCGCCGGGCACGTGGTCTCGAATGTGGCGCCGTCCGATGCCGGGCGGAACTCGCCGTCGATGTACAGGCCGTACGTCTCTTGGAGCTGTGCTTTGTCGGTCATGGGAAAGCTTCCTTTCTGCTGTCGCGTGACGAGGTGCTGGGAGGGAATGCGCCCCGTCGGGTTGTTGCGCGGTGCGGCGACCGGAGATGTCGCCTGCTCGGGTGCGCACGCCATGCCTGCGCGCTGGCTGCCTGCTCTGCGCGCTGACTGGCTGCCGTGCGCGCGGACTGCCTTGCAATGCGGATTCGTATCCGATGCCTGCATGTCGGTCGGTTCGGACCGCCGCCTTCGTATGAGTTAGCCTGAGCGAAAGCGGCGGTCCGAGCGCTACCCGCATGCGCATCGGCTGCCTGCCGAATGCGCTTGCCCGAGCTCCGTTACAGTTGCAAAGGTTAGAGAACCTGCCGGTTTCGCTTAAGCGTCGGTCCACGCAATTTTTTCCGCGTCGGTTGGAGATGGCTGGAACAGGGACGATGCGAAGGCGGAAGGGGGAAGCGCGCGCGTTGCGCCGTTCACGCCCGGGCGAACGGCGCGGGCGTGCGCGTTGTTCCCCACGAATCGGACGGGTGTCGCCCGGCGGATGGCGCCGCGGGTGTATGCTGACCCGAAATGTTTGTCACGGATTGTAGGCCGGTCACGATGCTGCCGGTTTACAACCGAGCCCGTGTGCGAGGCACGGGAGCGTGCCGTTGCCTGCGCCGAGCGTCAGACTTCCGGTGTAGGCGGTTTTCCGCCCACCGTGCGCTCACCACGCAGCGCGCTGCGCCACCTGCGAACGCGTGGCACCATCTGCGCCCGCAGCGCCAAACCCACCAGTTCTCGAGAAAGGCCCGCCATGGAATCCTGCACGTTCTCCGACCTGAGCTTTCGCGACCTGTACCACCGATTCGCCCTCGTCGACTTCCCTGTCGAGCGGCTCGCCGACATGGTCGACGTGCCTGCCGATGCCGACGGTGCGCTCGTCTACGGCTACATCGATGTTGAAGCCGGACTGTCGCTGGAGCTGCTTGCGCCCGCCTGCGTCGCGACCGGCACCGTGTTCCACGACCAGTCGTTCGCCATCGCGCAGAAGAAGCGCGTGACCGTGCGCTCGGGAAGCGTGAGCCCCGCAGCGCGCGTGGTATTTCTCAATGACCAGGCCAACGAACTGGCGAAACGCTACGACCAGCACCTCGACATGATTCGGACGTACTTCGACGGCACGCCCGACATCCTGCGCGTGCGCGCCATCGAGGAGCTCGATCCGCTGCGCAACCGCGATTATCCCGACGACGTGCTCGTGCGCCTGTTCGCCGATGGCCTGCCCACCGAGGGCGTGTGGTTCCGCCTGATCGGGTCGAGCGACGACGGCATGCTCATCGGCACGCTGCTGAACGAGCCCGACGCCGACTTCCCCGTGCACGTAAACGACGTGATGGGACTCATGCTCCTGCACGCGCCCGATGGCACGCCCCTGCTCGCGACCGAGCCGAGCCTGCTGATCGAATCGAAGTAGCACGATGGTCGCACTGCCTTGCCAAGCGGCAAGACAGTGCGACCCGCCCATGCGGAGCATGTGGGCGGGCCGTGAGTCGAAGACCATGTCAGCAGGCGTTATCGCCGGTCACATTGACGGGAACGGGAGCGGACGACATACCCGATAAACGATTAGATGCCTCTTTCGCTTCATTTTCACACATTTAAATATGATTACTCATTTTATATTCCATTTTGAATTTAAATGTTTGATTAATGACGTACGGAAACCAAAATTCGAAAATTTCGGCAGCGATTTAACCCGCCGAGGCGAGTTGGCATCGTCTCGCCGGCCCTGCTCCCGCTCGCCAGCGTCAGTCCATCCGCTCGAACACGAGGTTGCACACCGTGCGGTCGCCGCCGCCGAAGCCCGACGAGTTGGCGGTCGACTGCGCGAACGTGTGCAGGCGATAGCCCTGCTCATACTGCTCGTTGCAAAGGTCTTCGATCTCGCGGAAGTTCTTCGAGCCCTTGCCGACGAACTTTTCCCTGAGCACGACCTGCATCACGCGGTACTTGCCGTTGCTGAAGCTGATCTTGCCGTCTTCGTCGTTGAAGGCGTCCATGATTCCCATTCGTTTTTCCTTTCGCACAATCGGATACGGGGTCAACGAGACGATGCGCGCGTTTCCCTCGCACCAAGGGATCGCCGCCCCTAGGTCCGGGCGCTTTCAATCTGTGCACTGATATGGTGTACTGCAGGGATTATATGACAGCAGTCAGCGATGTTTATCGCACATTTGAACTCATTTTGTCGTATTTTTTAAGGCGCTGGAACAATCGCATCGGCATGGACAAGCACCCCGCGAGCTGCGCGGTCATGTGGACCACGCAGCTCGACGAGACGCTGACAGCGCTGCCGACGGGTGAGCCCTACAAGATCCACATGGCCATGTTCCAATCCTCCAATCCCTGCGGCAACGCCATCACCAACTCGCCCGACCTGTGGTGCGAGGAGCTCAAGAAGCTCGATTTTAACTTCGCGATCGAGCTGTTCCAGAACGCGACGACGATGTCATGCTGCGACGTGGTCCTGCCGCTTGAATCGACCATCGAGCATAATGCGATGGTCGTCACGCACTACGGCATCAACGTGTCGTTCTACGGGGCCGAGGAGAAGTGCATGCAGGTCGGCGAATGCAAGTCCGACGTCGAGATCCTGCACGCTCTGGGTCAGTGCATGCACCCCGAGTTCTGGGATCAGCGGAAGACCGAGGACGAGTACAACGAGTGCAACGGCCAGATGAAGTGGAAGGATCTGCGGGAGCACGTCACGCTGATGACCGAGGAGCCGTACTACAAGTATCAGACCGGCCAGCTCCACCCCGACGGACAGCCCGGCTTCCCGACCACGACCGGCCGCGTCGAGCTGCACTCCTTCGCGTACAAGACCTTCGGCGACGACCCGCTGCCGTACTACAAGGAGCCGCCGTCCAGCCCTGTGTTCACGCCGGATAAGATGGATGAGTTCCCGTTCGTGCTCACCACGAGCGTCCGCCGCTTCACCACGTTCCACGCCGAACAGTACCATCTGCTCACGATGCGCGAGACCGACACCTACCCGTTCAAACGGCGTATCGGTTCGTGCATTTAGCGGGCTCACGCCCGATCAGTCCGCGACCTTCGTTGTCGCGCCGAGAGTGAATGGAGGATTCACCATGTGCTTTGGACCTGCATCTCCTACGTCCGTCCCCGGCGCTGGCGCACCAGACGCTCCTACGGCTCCTGGGGCTCCTGGGCATCTGCGGCTCCCGGCGCTCCGGGCGTTCCGAAGGCTCCTGCGGCTCCCCGCGTCCCCGGCGCTCCCGCAGCTCCGAAAGCTCCTTGCCTGAACTAGCCAAAACCAAGAGCCCTGCACCGAGCAGGTGCTGCTCTTGAAGCGGGGAGATGCGAACCGCGCACTTCTCTGCGCCTTCGCTGAGGAGCCGCCGCTCGCCCGCCTCGCTCGCTTTCAAAGCGGGGCGGATCCAGACTGTGCATTTCCCAACGCGAACCTCGGATGATGACTGCGCATTTCCCAACGCGAACCTCAACTGCACATTTGCGGTGCGGATGCGCGAAAGGCCTTTCGTCCCGCTTCTCGTATGCCCCGCTGCGGAGAAGGTCGGATTTGCGCGCATGACTCGTCTTCCGCAGCGGCGGCTTTGCAGCGACTCTTCAAAGCCATCGGGGGAAACAGCAATGTCAGGCGCAAGAAAGAAAAAAGGCCGGCGCTTGATGCGTCGGCCCTTCGTGTTGATGGTGGAGCCTAGGGGGTTCGAACCCCTGACCTCATGGCTGCCAGCCATGCGCTCTCCCAGCTGAGCTAAGGCCCCGAAAAGGTGCAAGGGATACTTTACCAGAATCGGCTCTTCGGTCAATGCCGAATTTCAATTGTGAAGGACGCTTCATGATTCTCCACACGGGACCCTCGGCGCTACGCTGCGCCCGGGCATTCGAGGATAATGGAGGGCATGCGCTTTCGGCGCGCGACCAAGCGAACCGAAAGCCAGGGACCCGAACAAAACAGACCGCAGCGAAAACCAAGCGCAGGGCGGCCACGCTGCACGCGACACGCGGGGCTGCCACGCTGCTGCGACACGCGGGGCCGCCACGCTGCGGGCATCACTCCGAGCACAGGGTTGCCACGCTGCGGGCGGCAATTCAAACGCAGGGCAGCCACGCCGTGCGCGACACGCGGGGCCGCTACGCCGTGCGCGACACGCAGCGCAACCGCCACGCAACCGCGCACCCGCCGCCGCAACCCGATCAGCGCTTGGCCCCACCCCATCCGACCCAGAAGGACACCATGACCGCCCCACGTACCGCTTCGCCCCGCCCCGCACGCTTCCATCATGGCATGCTTGCCTTGGGCGGCCTCGGCGCGATCATGCTCTTCTGCGTCGTCGTCCTGAAGACCGAGCCCCAAATCCCCCTCATCGCCGGCTGCGTTCTGGCCGGCGGCATCGCCGCAACGCTTGGCTACACCTGGGATGACATTCTCAAAGGCGCGCTCGACGGCATCTACGACTCCCTCGAAGCCGTGCTCATCCTGATGTGCATCGGCATGCTCGTCGGCGTGTGGATTGCGTCGGGGACCGTGCCGACGATGATCTACTACGGCCTGCAGGTTGTCACGCCGCAGCTGTTCCTGCCCATCGCGTTCCTGGCGACGCTCGCCGTGGGCATCGTGCTGGGGTCGTGGGGCGCGGCCGGCACCATCGGCATCGCATTCATCGGCATCGCTTCGGCGCTCGGCATCCCGCTCGGCATGGCCGCCGGCGCCATCGTGGCCGGCGCCTACGTGAGCGAGATCATCTCGCCCCTGGTCGATGGCCCCAACCTGGCCGCTGCCATCGCCGACTGCGGCATATTCGCGCTCTGCCGGCGTTTTATCGTGCCGTGCCTGGCAACCTGCGCCGCCTGCGCTGTCGCATACTACCTGATGGGACGCGGATTCGCACCCGACCCCTCCGCCGGCGCGGCCGCTGCTGCCGACCAGACGTCCGCCATCACGTCCGCCCTCGCCGCCAACTTCCGCATCGGACCCGCAGACCTCGTCCCGTTGGTCGTCATGATCGTCTGCATCGCCCTGAAGATGCCCGCCATCCCGTCGTTTCTCCTGTCGACGGCCGTGGGCATGGTGCTCGCCTGCACGCTGCAAGGCCAAAGCGCCACGCTCGTCATCGCCGCCGCGAACACCGGCTTCGTCAGCGCGACCGGCTTCGCCCCGCTCGACGAGCTGCTCACCAACGGCGGCATCCAGGAGATGATGAGCACGATTTCAATCGTCATCCTGGTCATGACGTTCTCCGGCATCATGAAGCACGCCCATTTGATGGACGCGCTCATCGAGCCCGTCGTCAGCCGCCTGCACCGCACCGGCTCCCTGAGCTGCGCCGCCGTCGCGTCGGGCGCGCTGTTCAACGTGGTGCTGCCCGACCAGTACCCCGCCATCGCGATGGCGTCGCAGATGTACGGCAACGAGTTCCGCCGCCGCGGCATCGCCAACGACGTCTGGGGCAACATCGTGAATTCGAGCGCCGGCATCACGTCGGTGCTCGTGCCGTGGAACACGTGCGCCGTGTACATGGTGACGATTCTGGGCGTGCCGTGCGTGGAATACCTGCCCTACGCGCTGTTCTGCTTCGGATATCCGCTGGTCATCGCCGTGATAGCCGCGTTGTTCGGCACGCGCGTCGGGTGGTTCCCGGAGCGGGGGTAGCGCAGGGTGCCCGAGCGCAAGCGCAAACGCGCTGCCAACGGCGGGTCCTGTGCCCTACGCGTCGAAGCAGAGCAACGAGCCCAACGAGCATGCAATCACAGCATCGTCCGCACACCGAAGCAAAGCCCGCATCCGGCAACCACAAGCAGACGCAGCACCGCACGCAAGCCGTGCCGAGCGCGCCCGGCCGCCGCTCAAGCACCGCCATCCCTACTCGTTCGACTTCAGACTCTCCACCATGTCGATGCGGGCGAGCTTGCCCCGCATCCCGAACAGCGCGAGCAGGCAGAACGCCATCGTCAGCACGAACGAGATGACGAAGCTCGCCGCATGGATCGACCGCCCGAACATCACCTGGTCGACCTCGGCCGACACGACCACGAACCCTTCCAGGTACACGCCGAGCACGAGCCCCACAGCGGCGCCGATGAGCGCCAGCAGGATGATCTCGCGGTACACGTAGGCGGTCGTTTCGCGGCGCGTGAACCCGAGCACTTTGAGCGTCGCGATTTCGCGCAGGCGCTCCTCGATGTTGATGTTGGTCAGGTTGTACAGCACGATGTACGCGAGCGCCGCCGCCGACACCACGAGCACCACCACAATCATGTCGACGCTGCGCAACATCGTGCGGTACGAGTCGATAACCTCGTCGTTGTACGCCACCGTGCGCACGCCGGCGATGTCCTGCAGCCGTTCGGTGAACATATCGCGCGCCTGTGCGTTCTCTGTCACGCTGGCGTAGACCGCGCTCGGCTGGGGATCTTCGCCCGTGGCAGCGCGGTAGGCGTCGCGCCCGACGAACACGTAGTCGTAGATGTAGTTCTCCATGATGCCCGTGACGATGAACCGGTACGTCGTCTCCGTCGCATCGCCCAGCTGGTCCTGTTCGGCCAGCTCAATCGCATCGCCCACCCCGACGCCCAGGGTGTTCGCCAGCTTCTCGTCTATGACGACCGCATCGTCGCCGAGCGCGATCGGCTCGCGCCCGACGCGCGTGCGCATCGTCCACAGCCGCCCGAACCCGTCTCCGTCCTGCGGCACCACGACGCTCGCACGGGCATTGCCGCCATCGGGCCGCTCCGCCAGCATCGTCGTCACGTACGCGCGCGTCGTGTCGCCCACCGCATCGGACGCGAGCGCGTCGTCTACCGCCTGCTCATCATCGGCCGACAGGTCATCATCGAGCGAGACCACAGCGTCGTAATGCACCAGCTGGCCGTACTGCACGTCGATGATGTCGTTGATCGAATCGTGCAGCCCCCAGCCCGTGAGCAGCAGCGCCGTGCACCCGGCGATGCCGACGACCGTCATGAAGAACCGCCGCTTGTAGCGGAACAGGTTGCGGAACGTCACCTTCCACGAGAACGACAGCCGCCTCCACAGCGGCGTCACGCGCTCGAGCAGGATGCGTTTGCCCGGCTTGGGCGCGCGCGGGCGCATGAGGTCGCAGGGCCGTTCGCGCAGCGTCGCGTACGCGGCAGCCGCCGTAGCGACCAGCGTGATGCCGATGCCGAGCCCCGCCGCGAGCGCTGTGAGCGGCACGTCGTACGGGTAGATCGCGCCCGGAACGTAGTAGATGATCGCGTACGCCTTCATGATGATGGCCGGCAGCACCTTCGCCAGCACCGCAATACCGATCGCCGCCCCCGCGCCGCTCGCCGCGAGCGCGTACAGGCAGTACTTCGATGCGATGCGCGCGTTGGAGTAGCCGAGCGCCTTGTGCATGCCGATGAGCCCGCGCTCCTCCTCGACCATGCGCGTCATCGTGGTCAGCGCGACAAGGGCCGCCACCAGGAAGAATATGAACGGGAAGAGGCTGGCGATGCGGTCGACGCGGTCGGCGTCGCTCGTGAAGCTGAGGTAGCCGATGTTCTTCTCGCGCCCCATGACGAGCCACGAAGGCTCTGCGACCTGGTCGATCTGCGCTTGCGCATCGTCAATCTGCGCCTGCACGTCGGCCAGCTGGTCAGACGCGCTCCGGCGGTTGTCCTCGAGCGTCGCCGCGCCCGCCTCGTAGTCCGCGCGACCCTGCGCGAGCTGCGCCCAGCCGTCATCGAGCTGCGCACGCGAATCGTCGAGCTGCGCCTGCGCGGCGTCCAACTGCACCGTCGCCTGTGCGCGCTGGTCGGCGAGCTGCGCCCAACCTGCATCGAGCTGCGCGCGCGATACCGCAAGCTGTTGTGTCTGGGCGTCGATCTGCGCGCGGGCTTCATCGAGCTGCGCGCGGCCCGCTTCCACCTGGTCAGCCGCCGCGACGAGCTGCTGCGCCTGCGCGAGCTGGGCTTGCAGGCCCGCAAGCTGCTTCTCGAGCGCAACCCGCGCCTCGGCCGGAAGGGTTGGATCGGCCAGCTGCTGCTGCACGCCGGATACGGCCTGTTCAAGCTGCGGGACAGCTTCCCGCGCGGCGGCGATCTGGTCGTCGGACGCCTGAGCCGCGAGTGCACCGCGCGCCTGCTGCCATTCTGCCTCCCGTGCGTCCACCTGGTCGGCCGCCGCCTTAAGCTGCGCGGCACCGTCCGCGTAGGACGCCTCGCCCGCTTCGAGCTGCGCTTGCGCGTCTGCAAGTTGCGACGTCGCCTGCGCGCGCTGGTCTGCCAGCTCGCGCGCGCCGGATGCATACTGCTCCTCGCTCGTGGCGAGCTCTTGCTCGCTTTCCGCAAGCTGCGCTGCCGCGTCGTCGAGCTGGGCCTGGCCGTCTGCCAGCTCCGCATCCGCCTGCGCTCGGTTGTCCTCCAGCTCGCGTTGCGCGTCGTCTACCTGGGCCTGCGCATCGACCGTCAGCTCATCGTGACGTGCCTGCTCGCGTTCGGGCGCAAGCGAGCGCAGACGCTCTTCCACCTCGTTCACCAACTGCTCGTACGCGTCGCCCGTGCACGGCAGGTCAGCGGCACCCGCAACCGTGAGGAACGCCTCGGTGTACGGCAGGTCCGCGTCGAACGCGTCGCTTGGAACGTAGATGAACTCCTCGACCATGCCCGACCCGATCGAGCTCGTGCCCATGCTGCCCGACGAAATGTAATACGGCGCATGCACGATGCCGACGACGGTGAACGAGCGCTCGACCAGCGTATCGTCGAGCGTGTCGCTGCCGCCGATGACCTCGACGCTATCGCCAATCTGCACCGGCGAGTTGAGCACGCGGTCGGACGACACGACGCATTCGTTGGGGGCGGTGGGCCAGCGCCCCTCGGACAGGATCAACCGGTTCTGGTAATCGGCATCGTCCGAGGTCACGGTGACGCCGTCGGAGCATGAGCTGGTTGCGGCGGCCGCGGGCAGCTCGTGCACGCGCACGGTGTACTGCCCGTCGCCGAGCCGCCCCAGCACGTCGGTCTCGCGCGCGCCCATGACGTCTTCCACGCCATCGACCTGGCGCAACGCGTCGAGGTCCGCGTCGGAAAGCCCCATCGTCGACACGACGCGCACGTCCATGAAGTTGGTGCCGTCCAAGTAGCGGTCAACGGCCAGCTTCATGTCGGGACAGGTCATACGCAGGCCCGCGTAGAAACCGCAGCCGAGCGCCACGATGGCGAACAGCGCCAGAAACCGGCCGAGCGAACCGGTTATCGAGCGCGTCACCTCCTTCGCAAACGCCGACCGGGCCATAGGTCACCACTCCAGCGTGCTCGCCGAGGCAGGATGGGCGTTGCGCTCGACGCGCGTGACCGTACCCTCGTGCACGTGGATGACGCGGTCGGCGATGGCCGTGAAGGCGCTGTTGTGGGTGATGAGCACGACGGTGCTGCCGGAGTTTCGGCAGGTGGATTGGAGCAGTTCTAGGATCGCCTTGCCCGTGCGGAAGTCGAGCGCCCCGGTGGGTTCGTCGCACAGCAAAAGCTTCGGATTCTTTGCGAGCGCGCGAGCGATGGCCACGCGCTGTTGTTCGCCGCCGGACAGCTGCGCGGGGAAGTTGTCGGCGCGGTCGGCCAGCCCGACCTCGGCGAGCACGGTGCGCGCGTCGAGCGGATCCTTGCAGATCTGGGCCGCTAGCTCGACGTTTTCAAGTGCGGTCAGGTTCTGCACCAGGTTGTAAAACTGGAAGACAAAGCCGATGTCGTACCTGCGGTAACGCACGAGCTCCTTTTCGGAGAGCGCGCTGATGTCGCGGCCGGCGAGGCGGATGGTTCCCGACGTGCACGTGTCCATGCCGCCGAGCATGTTGAGCAGCGTCGTCTTACCGGCGCCCGACGGGCCGACGACGACGGCCATTTCGCCGCGCTCGATGTCGAACGTCATGTCCGAAACGGCGTCGACCGAGACCTCGCCCATCTCGTAGCGCTTGCACACGTTTCTGAACTCGACGAACGCCATGAGGCCCCCCCATCCGAGGCTTCGCTTTCGCACTGATGCGGTTCGGGTCGCGATGCTGCAGTGCGGCGGCGACGCGGTTTCGGGTCGCGATGCCGTGCCGCAGAGCTGCCCGCGATGTTGCGACATTGCGCCACGACGCTCGCGATTTCTGGCCGCGACGCCGTGTTGCAGCGTTGCGTTCCAGGCTGCGATGCTGCACCGCAACGCTCGCGTCACAATGCCACTTGCGACGCTGCCGCACCGCGATGTTGCGCCGCAAGACTTCGTCGCGATGCCGCATCTTGATTTCAAGCCGCAACGCAATGCGCTTTCACAATGCCGCATCCCCGTGGCTCCATCTTACCCGATTCGACGGTGGGTTGGCGTACGCTGCGCCGGTTCATGTCGTTCGAACGTGGAGGGTTGCTGTTCAGGGGAGCAGACGTAAGCGTGCACCGCGCAATTTTCGCCCCAGCGCACGCATGTCGCCTGCCGGTCGAAATGCCAACCATATGCCGTTTACCGGTGGACGCGAAAAATTTTTATCCGATTTCCCAAATTATTCTTGACTGAGTGTAATTCATACATTAATATTATCCTTGCCTGAGACGTAAATACCAAGTCTCTTACCTCTCTCTTCAGGCCTCACTCGTCAAGACCGGAACGGTATCCCCCCTCAGCCGTTCCGGTCGCTCTATTTTTCGGGCCGAAACGCATGAACCAGTTCTGCACGGCCCTCACAACCTTCGAGCCGTTTTTTCATCCTCGCTTTTCGAACGATACGCATCCAGAGGCCGATTTCAATGGGAATTCAGCGATGCATCATCATTTATCGTACATTTAAATGCACTTTTGCATTTTCAATTCAATTGTCATTTTATATGTAAGATAAATTTTTCGATAAAGTCGAGTTTTCGCATGTTAATGCGCACATGTCCATTATTTCGGACGTTTTTGAGCAGGAAATCAGGAACGATTCGCGAAACGCATGCGGGAACCCAGAGCGGAGGCATATCAGAGATCTGCTGCAAGCCGTGGGCAGAAAACAAGGACGGTTCGCGTCCTGGGAGTTAACGCGAACCGTCCTCGGTGCTTCAGACCTCTTCAACTATATGACATTGTCCATTACTTCACAACATCGTTTTACGAGAAATTTGAAAGAATTGCGCCCATTAGGCCTGCTCGTTGCCCTATTGTTCGCACCCGAGGCAGCTTGAGGAGCGCACCTTCCCCTCGCGAAAAGACGTTTGTGAATCCGTCCGAAGCTCTTGCAGGTTGCGTTCAGGCCCCTCGCAAATCCGGCCGACGCTCCCCGCAAGGCTCGAAGCTTCACGCGAAGCTGGCACAACGTCCCCGTCGAAGCTCTTCCGCAAAGCGCCGTCCGCGATCGCTATTCGGAAGCGAAGAACGTCGCCCGCTCGAACATGTCGGCGACCGATTCTCCATCGGCGAACGGCAGCTCCAAAAACTCCGCCAAGGTCGGGACGAGCTCGCTGCAATCGACGTAGTGGCCCTTCTCGTTCTTCTGCGCGGTGTCCTGCGCGCGCCAGTACTGGTCGTTCGCGTCCGTCAGATAGTAGACGGCGCCGTCAACGTCCATGTACACGGAGTGGTTGGCGTGCAGGTAAGTGGGGAATTCCTCGTACGATATTGCGAGGGCATCAGCGGCTTTCTGTCCCATGGCGACCCCTTTCGGTCGTGGCGTTTTCGCTGCGACTCCATCATAGCAAGGTGGCATGGGGGTTTCAGCAGGCAGAACGAAACATTTTGCCAGACGCGGGCCAATGTTCGCCGAAGCTGAGTCCGCGCGGGTACAACTGAGGACTGCGGGATTGCGAGATTTCAGCAACATGAAGGTGTTTGAAACATCGTTCATTTCGTCGGAACGACCGACATATTCATTGATAAGACAAGCAGCACCCGAAGGCGAAACCCGACACGAACAAACAGAACGGCCCGCGCATCTGGGAGTCTGCGCGGGCCGCTACTGTGCTTCAGACCTTCTCGAATATATGACATAGTCCAATAGTTGTCAACATCTTATTTGCGGAAGACGGTACCACACGCAGGAACACGAAACAGCCAGCACCCTACCAATCGATGCAGTGATGTGGACAGTCGCCCCGAAGGCGCCCGGCGTTTGTCCGCTCGCCCCTCTACCGGTCGACCCGCCTGCGCAGGTAGTCTCCCGGCTCGAGCTTGCAGGGCAGCGTGATCCGATAGTACTCGCTCGCGCGGTTCGCGACAGGCTCCGCGACGAGCATGGACTGGCTCCTCACCTGCTCAAACGGAAGACCGCGCTCAACGAACGGCAGGCCGCCGTCCGCTGGTGCAAGACGGCAGATATCCCGCGCAACGACATGCTTTATGACGGGTCCGGGACTGAGCACCTCCAGCTCGTCGCCCTCGAAGAACCGGTTGCAGCAGCGCACGAAGACATGCCATGCGGGCTTCGCTTCAGCTTCCCCAGCAGGTTCGCACGCCATGACGGTCGCCGTGTGCAGGTATTCCTTCACATATCCGTCGCGCTCGGGCGACTGCGTCGCGCGCCCGTAGTAGAACCCGGTGCTGTAGGGCCGGTGCGAGATGGTGTTGAGCTCGGCTTCCGCCGCATCCACGTCCCCACCGTCGAGCGCCTGCCGGTACGCGCGCACGACCGTGGCCACGTAGAACGCGCGCTTGTTGCGCCCCTCGATCTTGAACGAGTCCACGCCCGCCGCGGCCAGCTCGTCCAGATGCCGAATCATGTTGAGATCCTGCGCGTTCATGACGTACGACCCACGCACGTCCTCCTCCACCGGGAAATACTCGCCCGGACGCTGCTGCTCGACGAGCGCGTAGCTCCACCGGCACGACTGCGCGCACGCGCCGCGGTTGGCCGTACGCCCCGTCATCACCGAGCTGAGCAGGCACCGCCCCGAATACGCCATGCACATGGCCCCGTGGACGAAGCATTCGAGCTCCAGATCGTCGGGAATCTGCTCGTGAAGACGTCGGATGGCGTCGACGCTCATCTCCCGCGCACACACGATGCGCCGCGCGCCCAGCTGGTACCACTGCCGCGCCGCTGCCGCGTTCATGACGGACGCCTGCGTGCTGACGTGCAGCTCCACGTGCGGCGCGTGCTCACGCGCGATGGCGAACGCGCCGAGGTCCCCGATGATGAACGCGTCGACCCCCGCCCGGTCGAGCGCGGCCATGAAGGCCGGCAGCACGGCGATGTCGTCGTCGTTCATGAGGATGTTGATGGTGACGTGCACCTTCACGCCCGCCGCATGGCAGCGCGCAACCACCTGCGGCATGTCTTCGAGCCTGAAGTTCTGCGCCCGGGCGCGCATGCCGAATTGGTCGCACGCCAGATACACGGCGTCGGCGCCGAACCGGATGGCGGCCTCCAGCTGGTCAGGGCCGCCCGCGGGCGCCAGCAGCTCGGGTTTGCTAGTCTTCGACACGGGAAATGCGCGCGCCCTGCGGCGTGTCCTCGACGGCGAACCCGAGCGCGCCCAAGCGATCGCGAATCGCGTCAGCCTGCGCCCAATCCTTGGCCGCACGGGCTTCGGCGCGCGCGGCGAGCAGCGCATCCACGGCTTCCGCACCATCGGAGCCTTCGTAGCCCGCGACCTCCGCCGCAAGCGTCACGATCTCGGGCGGAAAGGCGTCGGACTCCTGCGGCTCGTCGCCGGCCACCAGCTTGTCCATCTGCAGCCCGAACACGCCCATGAGCTCCATGATGAGGTCGCGAATCTCCTGCGCCGACGCGACGTCGCGCACGGACAGCGCGCTCCCGCCGATTTCAGCATTCTTCTTCCCGATGAAATCGAAAATCGTGCCGAGCGCCTTGCTCGTGTTGAAGTCGTCGTCCATCGCCGTGATGAATGCGATCTTCTCCTTGCGGCACTCGTCTTTTACGATGGCGGGGTCGAACACGTCCTGAAGCCCCGCGGCGTTCTCGATGCCCCAGTCGAGGTTGCGGACGAACGTGACGATACGGCCGAGCGCCGTCTCAGCCTCGGACAGTCGGTCGCTCGAGAAGTCGAGCGGGCTTCGGTAATGCGTCTGCAGCATGAGAAAGCGCAGCACGTTGGGGTCGACCGTCTTCAGCACGTCGCGCAGAAGCAGGAAGTTGCCAAGGGACTTGCTCATCTTTTCGGAGTTGATGCGCAGCATGCCGGAGTGCATCCAGTGGTTGGCGAAAACGCGCCCCGTGGCGGCCTCGCTCTGCGCGCATTCGTTCTCGTGATGCGGAAACACCAGGTCAGCGCCACCACCGTGGATATCGAACGGCAGGCCCAGGTACTTCTGCGCCATGGTGGAGCACTCCAGATGCCAGCCGGGACGGCCCTTGCCCCACGGCGAATCCCACGCGGGTTCGCCGGGCTTGGCGGCCTTCCACACCGCGAAGTCGAGCGGGTCGTGCTTGCGGTCGGCGATGCCCTCGGTGCGCAGCTCGCGATGGCCCGACTCCATCTCGTCGACGTTGCGGCCCGACAGCTCGCCGTACTGCGGGAACGACCGCACGTCGAAGTAGACGTCGCCGCCGGCCTCGTACGCATGGCCGCTGTCGACCAGCTCTTGGACGAGCTTGATCATGTCGGGGATTTCCTGGGTGGCGCACGGGCGGATGGTCGGGTCCTTCACGTTGACGGCGTGCATGTCATCGATGAACGCCTTCGTGTACTCCGCGGCGACCTCGTGCGCCGAGCGGCCCTCCTCGTTGGCTTTGGCGATGATTTTATCATCGACGTCCGTGACGTTCTGCACGAACACGACGTCGAACTTGCGCCATTCGAAATAGCGGCGGATGACGTCGAACGAGATGAACGTCCGCGCGTTGCCGATGTGGATGTAGTTGTAGACGGTCGGGCCGCACACGTACATCTTCACCTTGCCGTGCTCCAGGGTTTCGAAATCGACCTTCGCGCGCTGCTTGGTGTCGTAGATCTTTATCATGTACGGTCATTCTCCTCGCCGAACGTCTGCGTTTGGGGCTCGTGCCCACAGGCTGAAGCGAAATCCTGCGCACCGGGTTTGCTCACCTGGCGCGTGCGCTCATTCGCCCTGCTACAAGTCTGGAATTGTAGCATAGGGCCCTGTTCGCCCCCGCGTCCGGAGTCGCGCTCAACCGTTTCCGGACAAGTTTCGCATGGGAATAGAAAGGCGGGGCGGATGCGAGTCCGAGCGTCTCCGGAACGCGAACTGGGAGAAGGGTTCGCGTGGGGAGATGCATGGGATCCGCATCCGTCCCGCCTTGGCGTGAGGCCGCTTAGCTCAACGCCAACCGATTAGTTCTGGCCGGGAGCCTTCGGAGCAGCCGGGGCGCCGGGGGCCGCAGGGGCAGCCGGAGCGCCGGGAACGCCAGGGGCGGCCGGAGCGCCGGGAACGCCAGGGGCGGCCGGAGCGC
>CAIFEB010000006.1:0-37179 GCA_903789375.1 uncultured Eggerthellaceae bacterium
GCGGCAGGCTCGGCGCTGGCGGCGGCAGAGCCGGGGGATGCGGGCTTGCCGGCCGGCGCGGCGTCGTCGATCGTCGAAGCGTCACCGGCGGCAGCGTCGGAGGCGGCATCCACGCCGTAGCCGATGTTGCTCGCGATGGTGCCGCTGAACAAAAACGCCTGCTGGGGCACGTAGCCCAGCTGGGCGCGCAGCTCGTGCTGCGGCATCGCGCGCACATCGACGCCGTCGATGGTGACGGCCCCGTCGGTCACGTCGTAGAAACGCTCGATCAGCTTCATGACGGTCGACTTGCCCGAGCCGGTCGAGCCGATGATGGCCACCGTCTGCCCCGCTTCGGCCGTAAACGTCACGTCCTTGAGCACGTAGTCCTTCGAGTCGTGGTACTTGAAGCGGACGTGATCGAACGCGATGGTCGCACCCGGATTGCGCGACAGGTCAGCGTGCGCGGCGGAAGTGGCCTGCGCCGATACAGCGCGCTCAGGCGTGGCGGTCGAGATCGCTGCCGACGCGAGTCCCGCTGCACCAGTCGGAGCGGACGCCGGCGACTCCCCTGTCAAAGCCAGGCTCTCATGCGATGGCGTGCTGCCGTGCGTATTCGCATCCGACGACGCCGCACCGGTCCGAGCTGTACGAGCGAGCCCACCGGCACCCGATGAAGACGATGCCGCCCCATCGACGATCGACGGCTCCGTTTCGAGCACCTCATCGATACGTCCTGCGGAAACATCGGCTCGCGGGATAATGACGGCCAGCATGCCGATCATGAGGAAGCTCATGACGATCATCATCGCGTAGGTGATGAACGCGATGAGGTCGCCCGTCTGCATGGTGCCGGCATCGACGTAGCCCGCACCCACCCACACGATGAGCACCGACAGCCCGTTCATGATCAGCATCATCGACGGCATCATGAAGGTCATGACGCGGTTCGTGAACAGCTGCGTGCCCATGAGGGTGCGGCTCGCGTCGTCGAAGCGCTCCTGCTCGCGGTCCTGGCGGCCGAAGGCGCGCACGACCTGGACGCCTGTGAGCATCTCGCGCGCGATGAGGTTCACGCGGTCGATGAGCTTCTGCATGATGCGGAACTTGGGCATGGCGAGCTTCATCAGCACGCCCACGACGGCGAACACCGCGACGATGCCGACGAGCACGACCCAGGCCATGGACAGGTCGGTGCGGACGATCATGATGACGCCACCCGCGGCGAGAATCGGCGCGTAGAGCATCATGCGCAGCAGCATAACCGTCATGTTCTGGATCTGCTGGACGTCGTTGGTGGCGCGGGTGATGAGCGACGCCGCGGAGAACTTCTGCACCTCGGCGTCGGAGAACGCCATGACCCGTCGGTACAGCTTGCCGCGCAGCTCGCGACCGACGCCGGCGCCGACGCGCGAGGCGAGAAGCCCCATGACCGAGGCGAGCACGGCGCTGGCCAGCACGAACCCCATCATGGTGAGGCCCGTACGCAGCAGATAGGACATCTGAACGGATGCGAGGTCCACGCCTGCGCGCTCGAGCTCGCTGCCCGCCGACGCCACCGCCTGCTGGGCGATGAGGTCGTCGCTTCCGCCGAGCGAGGCGGTGACCTGCGAGAGCAGGTCGGCGATCTGGTCCTTCGAGATGAGACCTTGCGCGTAGGCGGACTCGAGCGCGGCGAGCGAGGGCGCCTGCGCGCTGCTGAGGGTGGCGGCGGATGCGGACGCTGCCGACATGTCGGCAGCAGCGGACGCAGTAGCGGCATCGCTTTCGGCACCTTCCGCGGAAGCGCCGGCGGCATCGTCAGCAGCGGACTGGTCGAGACTGACGGGAGCGCCGGCAGCAGCTTCAGCACGCGGCGCGGATGCCGTGCCGGAATCGGCCGCATCGGCCGCTCCCGTTGCCTCGGTTGCCGCGGATGCTGCATCGTCGGATGATTCGGCGAGCTGACCGCGGTCGGCTACCACGAGCGGCAGCGCGATGGCGCTGTCGAGCGCGGTGCGGTCGGCCTTCCCCGTATCGTTCAGGCGGTACAGGCCGTCGTCGCCCAGGGTGTACGACGCGCGCAGCAGGTTCTCGTCATCCGCCGACATGAGCATGGCGACGTCGTCGAACGTGCGCGCGGTCATGACGTCGGGCGACGCGTTCTCAATGCCGGACTGCTGGATGCCGACGTTGACGATGTTGCCCGTATAGGTTGGCAACGCGAGGTCGCAGAACGCCTCCCCCACGAGCAGCACGAGCACGACGAGCACGGCCGCCGCGTGTCCTTTCAGATACTTGAAGATTCTCACGTTACCGCCTTTCCTGTGCGGGTTGCGAGGGTTGTGGAGCAGGCTGCGGAACGGGCTTTTGCACAGATTGCGGCGTCTGTCCGTCAGTTCCCGCAGCCTGTTTCGCCTTCCTCATCTGCTCGGCGAAGTCGGCGATACGGCCCAGGACACGCGTGAGCTCGGCGACGTCGCGTGGACCGAGGTAATCGAGCAGCGCACTGTACGCGTCATTGCGCAGTCGACGGGCTTGCTCGATGAGCTCGGAACCCTTTTCGGTGACGTCGATGGAGACGCTGCGCGAATCGCCCTCCGCGCGCGTGCGCACGATGCAGCCCTTCTCCTCGAGGCGTTTCAGCGTTTGCGACAGCGCGCTCGGCGTCATGCGAGCGTGGCGCGCAAGCTGCGACGGACGGATGTCGGCACCGCCGCCTGCGGCCATGCCGATGTGGAGCAGCACGAACGTCTCCGAGTCGGTAAGACCAGGCGCGGTGGGCGGCCGGAAGTTCGGGCTGTGCATGCGATGGAACAGATTGGAGAGCGCACGCTTCTCGGCAGCGTACCGGTCGTCCTCAGCCCAATCGCACGGTGGCATTTTCATAGGTCCCTCCTTGTGGGCGGCTGTGCACCCGTCGTTGTCGGCGGGTATGCGCCCGGATTGCTTGGTGGCTTGGCAGGTTGGCAGTTGAGAGCCCATCGCATTTGACGGTTCAGCCGATCGGCGAACCGGCGGCTCGGGGCCTTGCACCCGTCCTCCCGGCAGCCTGGAAGCTGCCGGCGTCGGCGGCTCGGCCGTTTGGCGCATGTCGCCCTCCGCAGCTCTGTACCCGTGAATCAAACTCAGACGCTTTAGCTCTTCAACATTTTATTTGCTAAATATATTGCGAGCCGCCTGCAAGTCAACCATGCCTGCTCTTTCCCCTCGCTCTTCACAAGGTGCACAAAATTTTGCATTCTTGAAAATTAGGTCTTGCATGGCAGCGCAACGTTCAGTAGAATTGCTTTCGCTGTCGCAGCAAAGCGGCACACCGAATGGGGAGTTAGCTCAGTTGGTTAGAGCGCCGGCCTGTCACGTCGGAGGTCGCGAGTTCAAGTCTCGTACTTCCCGCCATTCGAGCTGATACCCGTCGGGCACCCGCCCGGCGGGTTTTTGTTTTGCCATGCCGAGATTTCTCGCGCTGCCATCCATGCAGCCTGCAAGAGAGTCAGGCGTATCGCCAGCCCCATTGCGGCAGTCCCGCTGTGGAGATTCCCGCTGGAACAACCAAGATCGTCGCGTCTCTTGACGGATGCTCTAGCCTTGAGGTGGCTGAAGCTCGACCTTGGAAGCAGCACCTTCCGAACTCTAAGGCCTGCGGCATCCACCCCACGCCGCAACACGCGCCCCAACTGCAAAACACGCGCCCCACACCGCAAGGCGCATCCGCCGAATGGCTTTTATCACGAATTGCGACAGACTCGAACTGCGACAACACTCCTGAAGAGGAATTCCGGCCAAGCGTTCAGGCGTCTCATGGCATCTACTCCGAGGCTCATCGTCGACTCGCCGAAAACGCGGTCTGCTTCGCGCGCGTTCGCCCAATCTCTCGAAATTCCGCCAAACCGATTTCGAAGGAGCGTCCAAATTCTGGAAATAATGCCGAATCGCGTCATTTTTGCCAAAGTTTGGATTATCTGCAATTCGGATAAATGAGCTTCCGGCCTGCCGATTTTCTTCCTACTGCAGATCCGATACCAACCGCATGCGAATATGCGTCAAAAGAGCAGGTCAGTATTATGTCTATATAAACATATATGAAGTGCCGAAGTTGCTTGAGCCAAAAGCCATCCAACCGTCGGAACATCTCGTACGGAGAACAATCCAGCAAACGTAAGAAACGGCACCCAGAAATCCAAACTTTGAAATTATTGACAGAATTCGTCATTATTTCCAGAATTTGGATTGAACGCCGATGTTCATTCGCCCCGGGGCGACCACCCTCCCCGAAGCTCACGCCGCCGCGGTGACGGCTCGCGCAATCCGAGGGCGTCGGGATGGGATGACATCCCTTCTCGAGGCCTGCACGGAGAATTCTTCAATCAAACCAGACCAGGGCCGTTTCCCCCGGGATGCCTCATTGGTCCCGCGCGTCTCCGCGCACTGCTCGACGGTGGCGACGCAGAAGCGCGGGGCCGAGGCGTGCCCCAGCCAGTGCGCTTTCGCGCGGTCGTCCGCCGTCGCGCCTCCTCAGCGCGCCTCCGCGCGCTGCTCGACGCGGGTGACGGAAAGAACGCGCACGTCATCTGCGCCATCCAGGTACGCTCGCAACAGAACGTCGGGGCGGAGACTTCCCGTCGGCTTGGCCTCGAGCGTGAAGTGGAACACCGCGGACGCCGCGGCGTTACCACATGCGGAGGCCGTGTCAGCAGACGAGCCGTCCACCGCGTTCGGGCCCCCCGCCAATGTACCTTTCGCCGCTGCGTCCCGGCCGCCCGCCAACGCACCATCCGCCGCTGCGTCCAGGCTATCCGCTAACGCGCCTTCCGCCGCAACAGCCCGACCGCCCACCAACGCACCTTCCGCTGCTGCAGTCCAGCCGCCCGCAGACACACCATCCACCGCCGCAACGACTCGGCCTTCCGACTCTGCGCAGTCCCCCGTCGCTGCGGCTGGGCTATCCGCCCCTGCCCCGCAGCCGTTCACGCCGTCGGCAAGCCCGAGCGGGCCGTCCGGCACGAACGGACCGGGCACGAAACTGCCGCGCAAATAGTCAGCCGTCGCAAGGACGCGCTCCTTGCGCTTGCGCACGATGCGCACCTCGTCGGGAACGACGAGCCCGTCCACCGGGCGCGACAAGCGCACTTCGTACGTGCTGAACGGGTACGCGACGCTCGCCGCCTTCGCCCGCGGCTCCACATACGCGCACTGCTCGATCATCAGGTCGGGCACCGTCGCAGCACGCAGCGCCGCGCGTGCCTGGTCAGCCGGCACGTAGTCGGTCAGCGTCACGTCGAAGATTTCGCACACCGAGCCGATGCCCACGGGCAGCGCCGCGCCGTACGCGATCTTCATATGCGGCGAGAACCCGCGGCTCACTGCGAAAGGAAGCCGCGCGCGACGCACGACGCGCTCGAGCGTCGCCGCCACCTCGAGGTGCGAGAGGAACGCGAGCCGGCCCGTCTCGACGTAGCGGCACCGCAGGCGGAACCGCCGTTCCGGGTCGTCAGCCAGCACGTGCGAGGAAGCGCCGCTGAGGGGTGCCACAGCGTGCGCGAAAGGACGTTCAGCACTCATTGGACGCCTCCTTCAGGTGCGGTCGAAGATGAGGAATCAGTTGAACCAGCAGCGTCGGACGCAGATTCTGCGGGCGTGGACCCATCAGTCGCCCGTTCGCACGCATCCGCCACCGCGTCCTCCCCCGCCTCGCCTGAGACGCGGGGGCTCGCCAGCTCGTTCTCCTGCAGCGGCAGCGCGCACACGCCGCAGGCCGAACACGGCCCGAACGTGCAGTCAGGCGTCGACTTTCCGCACTCGGCCCGCCTGCGCTCGCGCACGAGCCAGCGGCGGCTCGCGCCCGTGGAGATGTGCTCCCAGGGCAGCACGTAATCGCTCGGATAGCTCGTCTGCGCCACGGCATCCATGTCCACGCCGAGCGCCTCGGCCGCTGCGCGCCACGCGTCGCCGTTGAAGCATTCGGTCCACGCGTCGAACCGCGCGCCGCGCCGATGCGCTTCCTCGACGAGCGCCGCGCCCTCGCGCCCCGCCCTGCTCATGTACGCCTCGACGAAGCTCGTCGCCGGATCGTGCCAGCGGATGTCGATCGCGCGGTATCGCACGCTGCTGCGCAGCAGGTTGACGCGGCGCAGCGCCTCCTCCGGCGGAATCTGGCCGTCCCACTGGAATGGGGTCTGCGCCTTGGGCACGAACAGCGCCACCGACGCCGAGATCTTCACCGCGCCGCGCTGGTCGGGCGCCACGGCGTCGCGCGCCCGCTCGTACGTGCGCGCGAGCAGGCTCGCGATGCCGCGCACGTCCTCGTCGGTCTCGGTGGGCAACCCGATCATGAAGTACAGCTTGCAGCGCCGCCACCCCGCGGCGAACGCGGCGTCCACGGCCCCGAACAGGTCGTCCTCGGTCACATTCTTGTTGATGACATCACGCAGCCGCTGCGTTCCCGCCTCGGGCGCGAACGTCAGCCCGCCCTTCTTGCGCCCGGCGACGAGCGTGGCCATCTGCGCCCCGAACGAGTCCAGGCGCTGCGACGGAATGGACACGCGCACGCCCGACCCCTCGTAGCGCCGGTTGAGGCGCGTGAGGATGTCGGCGATTTGCGAATGGTCGGTCGTCGACAGCGACGTTAGGCTGACCTCGTCGTATCCCGTGGCGTCGAGGCCGCGCTCGACGGCGTCGACGATGTTGTCGGCCGAGCGCTCGCGCACGGGCCTGTACATCATGCCCGCCTGGCAGAACCGGCACCCGCGGGCGCACCCGCGCAGCACCTCCACGTTCAGGCGGTCGTGAACCGTCTCGGTGTAGGGAACGATGCACGGCTCCCAGCCGGAGCTCGCGGCGAACCCCTTGTACAGGCGTTTCTCGATGCGCGTGGGGATGCCGGGCACGAGCGGCTCGATCCAGGCGCCCGTCTCGCGCGCGTAGTCCTCGTCGCGCCAGCGGTAGAGGCTCGGCACGTACCAGCCGTCGATGTCGGCGAGCGCCCGCAGGATGTCCGCACGATGCGCACCCTGGGCGCGCATCGTGCGCACGACCTCGAGTCCCTCGGGCAGCATCTCCTCGCCTTCGCCCACGTTGAACGCGTCGAAGAACGGCGCGTACGGCTCGGGGTTGAATGCGCACGGCCCGCCCGCGACGACGATCGGGTCGCTTTCGGCGCGGTCGGCGGCGTGCAGCGGGATGCCGGCCAGATCGAGCGCCTCGAGCACGTTGGTGGCGGCCAGCTCGTGCGGCAACGTGATGCCCACGACGTCGAACTCGCGCACCGGCGCGCAGCTCTCCACCGAGAACAGCGGCAGACCCGCGCGGCGCAGCTCGTCGCAGAGCTCCGGCGCCGGCAGAAACCCGCGCTCGGCCGCCATGCCGGAACGCGCGTTGACGGCGTTCACCAGAATGCGCAGCGCCTGGTTGGGCTGGCCGATCTCGTACGTGTCGGGATAGATCATGCAGAAGTGGAAGTCCGCGTCGTCCTTGCGCACGCAGCCCCACTCGTGGTCGATGTAGCGCGAAGGGCGCTCGGCCGCAGCCACGAGAGGCGCGACCTGGGGCCACAGGTTGGTCAGAGTGCTCATGCCGATGCGACCGCCCCTTTCACCTTGTCCATTGCCGCGGCACCGGCGCGCGCAGACTCCTCCACCACGTGCGCCAAGCCCGTCAGATTGCCGCCGCCTTCGAAGTACTCGATGATGGCGCAGCCCACGGCCGCCGTGCCCGCGTAGGCGATGGACGGGCGCGCGACCCAGCCGATGCCCGGCACGAGCGCCACGGCCTTGCGCGCAAGCGCGCGGCACCCGAAGCCGTTGGCCACGATGGCCGCGACCTCGGGGATGCGCTCGCGGCCGAGCGGCTGGCCGTACGCCGCGGCTATCTGCATGACCATCTTGGCCTGGTTGAGCGTCATGAGCGGCAAATCGGCGCCCGGGATGAGGGGCACGAGCCCCACGGCCGCGTTCTGCAGCGACGTCGTGGTCACCGCGTCGCGGGCGAGCGGACGGCGCACGAACGAGAACGCGTAGGCGAACGCGAGCTTCTTCGACCGGCACGCCGCGACCACCCAGGCGCCCATGCGCTCGGCCACCTGGTCGCGCGCAGCCTCGTCGAACGCAAGCGGCTCAGCCTCGGCCGCGGCCACCCGCGCCTCGGCGGCGCGCACGCGCTCGTACGCCTGCTGCTCCTGGGTGCGCTGCGCTGCTTCCTTGAGCGCGCCAGCCGCCTCCGCCACCTTGCCGAGCACCGGCACGACGTCGGAAAACGCCTGCGCGCCGGCGCACACGGCACCGGCGGCACCCGCACACACGTCGCTCAGCACGTCGCCCGTGGAACGTTCGTGGGCGAACAGCGGGTTCTCGGGCGCGACGATATCGCCTTCGGGAATCGGCGCGTCGGCCGCGCGCGCGATGTCGTCCACGCACACCGGCAGGGTCGTCACCACCATGACGGGCACGCCCGCGTCACGCATCTGCCGCGCCGCCGGGCCCACCTCGTCGGACGCGCCGGCCACGATGACCGCCATGTCATCGGACGGATGAATGACGTAATCGTCGTCGAGGTACGCGATGGTAATGCGCGCGTTGGGGCGGTCGCTCGAAAATGCGCTGCGCACGTACGCGGTGACGTCGGCAGGCGCCGTGGGGTCGAGGTACACGCTGACCGCCAGCTCGCACGCGCGCGCCTCCTCGCCGTGGTGCGCCTCGTCCATGAGTGCCTTCACATCAACGGGTAACTGCATAGCCGGCCTTCCTCGAATTCTGCTTGCTGTGGGCCCACACCGAGCTCATGAACCCGAGCAGGGCGAAGTTCACCACCATAAACGACGAACCGTAGCTCATGAACGGCAGCGGAATGCCCGTGATGGGCATCAGCCCGCAGTCCATGCCGATGTTCTCGAGTATCTGGAACAACCACATTCCGACGATACACATTACCACGAGCATCCCGAACGAATCCGACGAAGCCGCTGCGATCTGGAAGCCCTCGACGACCAGGGCGATGTAGAGCGCCAGCAGGGCGAGCGCGCCCATGAAGCCGAATTCCTCGGCCAGCACGCAGAAGATGAAGTCGGTCGGCGCCTCGGGCAGGATGCCGAGCGTGTGCTGCGAGCCCTGCAGGTAGCCGCGCCCGAACAGGCCGCCCGAACCGATGGCGATTTTCGCCTGCTGCAGGTTGTAACCCTGGTCGGTGCTGGCCGAACCGGACTGGTCCAGAAACACCAGCAGGCGGTTGCGCTGGTAGGTTTTCAGCAGCACGTAGTCGCCCGTCGCGCCCTTGATGGCCTCGTCCACGACGAACACGAGCACTACGAGCCCCACGCCGATGGCCAGCGTGTACAGCAGAAACTTCCGGTTCGCGCCGCCCACGACGAGCGCGACCGCCGCAATGAACAGGTAGACCAGGCCTGTGCCCAGATCGGGCTGGGTCATGATGCACAAAAACGGAACGAGCATCAGCCCGAGCGCCTTCAGGTACTCGCGCGGGTCGTCGAGACGGCCGTTGTAGCGCGCCATGATGGACGCGTCGAGCAGGATGACCGTGATCTTGGCGAACTCGCCCGGCTGCAGCTGGATGCCCACGTTGATCCACGACGTGGCGCCCATGGTGGTGACGCCGATAACCGGCAGGTGCGGCGACAGGATGAGCACGACGTTGATGATGAGGAACACCGTGGTGTAATCGGACAGGCGCCGGTAGTCGAACCGCGCGATGAGCACCATGACGACGATGCCCGCCACCACGCCGCCGATCTGGCGCGAGAAGCTGTAGTCGGCGTCGGCTGACACGGCCGAGTACACCACGACGAGCCCGTAGACGACGAGCAGGGCGCACGTGACGACGAACGGGATGTTGATGCGCGACCGCACGCCGCCGCGCGGAGCGGCGGTCTGCGCCCGGCGGCCGGGCGTGCGCACGGTGTTGATCTGGTACGGCTGGCTCATGACGCGCCCCCTAGTCCGAACGGCTCGAAGACGAGCCCGAGTACGCGACCGACTGCCCGTTGGAGCCGGCGACCGACCCGACGTCGGTCAGCTGGCCGGATGCGTTCTGGAACAGGGCGCCCATCACCTTGGCGGCCACGGGGCTTGCGACCGCGGCACCGCCGCCGCCCTGCTCGATCATGACCGCGACGACGTACTTGGGATCGTCGTAGGGCATGTAGCAGGCGAACCACGCGTAGTCGTCCTTGCCGGACACCTCGCCGGTGCCCGTCTTGCACGCGAGATCGTCAACGTCGAGCCCCTGCGCTGTGAACGCCGCCGTGATGGTAGACGATGCCGATCCCACGCCGTGCAGCGCGTCGCGCACGGTGGCGAGGTTGTCCGCGGACACATCGGGCGTGGCCACGACCTCGCCGGACACCGACACGGCCGTCTTGTCGGGCGAGTTGGCGTTGCGCACCTCCTTGAGCAGATGCGGCTTCATCAGGTTGCCCGTGGCGATGCCGCCGTAGGCGACGGCCATCTGCAGCGGCGTGACCAGCACATCGCCCTGACCGATGACGAGGTTGGTCATGTCGCCGCCGCGCCAGACCGCCTCGGTGGGCACGTCGGCCCAGTACTGCGCCTTCCACGCCGGCGTGGGAATGCGGCCGGCCTCCTCGCCCGTCAGATCGACGCCCGTCTGCTGGCCGAAGCCGAACTTGGCGATCTCCTCCTGCAGGGCGGTGTCGGAGATGGTGCCGCCCTGGCTCGTGCCCGCGTAGAAGAAGCTCTTCGCGATCTCGTAGAACACGGTGTCGCACGACTGCACGATGGCCTCGCGGAACCCGATGGTGCCGTGGCCGCCTTCCTTCCAGCACTTCTGCACGTCGCCCGATCCGAAGCCGTCCCACGAGCCGGTGCAGGTCCACGTGCGCGACGTGTCGGCGAACCCGTACTTCAAACCCGCCATGCCGGTGAACGCCTTGTAGGTGGACGCCGCCGGGTACGTGCCCTGGATGGCGCGGTTGAGCAGCGGATAGTACGACGAGGCGGTCGAGTACAGATCCCAGGTGTCCTGGGAGATGCCGCCGGTGAAGGTGGCCGGCGAGTACGTGGGGTAGCTCGCCATGGTGAGGATGCTGCCGTCGGTGACGTCCATCGCCACGACCGCGCCCGCGACGCCCGTGCCCGTGCCGATGACGCCGTTGGGGGCGATGAGCTCGGCAAGCGCGGACTCGGCCACGTACTGCACGGGCGCCTTGATGGTCAGGTAGATGTCGCTGCCGCGCGTGGGCAGCGTCTCGCTCTCGATGCTGACGACAGCGCCCGAGCTGTCCGCCACGACCTTGCGCTCACCGTGCTCGCCGGCGAGCAGGTTGTCATACTGGGACTCCAGGCCGCTCTTGCCCACGATGTCGCCCAGCTCCACGTTGCGGTTGGACGGGATGTTGGCCAGCTCGGTTTCCGAAACGCTTCCGGTGTAGCCCACCACGTGGGCCGCGAGCGCGCCGTACGGGTAGGTGCGCGTCGCCCGCTGCTCCACCGAGATGCCCGAGAACGCGTCGGAGTGCTCCTGGATGAACGCCACGTCGCGCAGGCGCGCGTCGCTCGAGATGATGCGCTGGCTCTGCGCGCCGAGCGAGGTGTCCTGCACGCGCTGGCGGATGATGTTGTACGGGATGCCGAGAACCGCCGACAGGCGCATCATCACGTCATGGTTGTCGATGACGTCGGCGTCGGCGAGCACCGTGAGCGCCGAGCGGTTCTTCACGATGGCGATGCCGTCGGCGTCGTAGATGTAGCCGCGCGGCGCCGGGGTGTAGACGGTGGTGTAGGCGTTCTGGTCGGCGGCCGTGCGGTAGCTCTGCGACTCGAGCACCTGCATGTCGAACAGACGCACGGCGAGCGAGCCGAACACGCCGGCCGCGAGCACGCCCATGGCGACGAACCGTGAATGCACGTTCTCGCTGGTCTTGCCCGAGGTGGATTCCGACGACGTCACACGTGCGCCGCCGCCGTTGGCGGACACCCCCACCGTCGAGATGGTCTTCGAATGCGCCGACTGCGTGCCCACGCGCGTGCCCGCCTGCTCGTCATGGCGCGAGCGCAGGACGAGCACGGCGACGAGGGCCGCGACGAGCCCCACGAACACCAGTATTCCGACGATGACGGCGATGACCATGAACGTCCCCCTACCGCAGCCGCGTGACGTTGGGGTTGGTCGGCTCGTCGTTCACGAACAGGCGCGCGGCCAGCGGAAACAGTACCGCCGCCAGAATGGCGTTGTACAAGAAGCACGGCAGGATGATGTGCAGGAGCACGCCGCCGAAGCCGGCGTCGTAACCGCAGATGAGCAGGATGATGCCGTAGGACAGCTCGCACAGCAGGATGCCTGCCGCCATGGTGGCGATCGGCATGAAGACGGTGTCGTTGTCCATGGTGGAGAACACGCGCGCCGTCAGGTAGGCGAACAGCGTGAGCGAGAACGCCATGGCGCCCACGACGCCGCCGCAGGCCAGGTCGTAGAGCAGTCCCAGAACGAACGGCAGCACCGGCCCGAACGTCTGGCAGCGCACGATGGCGCACAGGAACACGAAGACCGCGACGAAGTTGGGCAGCGCGTTGCCGATGGCGATGTGCGGAGCCAGGATGAACTGCAGCAGGACGGCAACCACCGCTCCGATGATCATGTAGAGGTTGTCCCGCGATAACGACAAACCATGGCCTCCTTCAAGGTATCAGCACGCGCGGCTGCGATGCGAGCCCCGCGCGATCAGCGCGTCGTCGACGTTGCGGTCGCCGCGGACGACGAGAACGTTGACGACGCCGACGAGCTCTGCGAGCGAGCGGCCGAGCTGGAGCTTGCGCTTGCGCTCTGCGCCGAGCTCACGCTCGAACTTGCGCTTGCGCTCTGCGACGCGGTGGTGGCCGACGTGGACTGCGTGGTCGACTTGCCCGTGACGATGATGACGTCCTCAAGCGACCGCACCTGGTCGTTGGGCTCGACGATGATGGTGCCGGTGGAGTTGGACGCGGTCTTGTTGACGCTGACGACCGTGCCCACAATGAGCCCGGCCGCGTAGCTGCCGCCCAGGCCCGACGTGATGACGACGTCGCCCACGGCGGGGATCTCGTCCTCGTCGATGTCCTGCAGGTAGAGCGTCCCGTCGAGCGAGCCGCGGACGATGCCGTTGGCGCGGCTCGACTGGATCATGACGGCGGCGCCCGAGTTGGGGTCGGTGAGCAGGCGCACCGTCGACGAGTGCTCGTCGGCATGCGAGATCTGCCCGATGACGCCCGTCGAGCCCATCACCGTCATGCCGGTCTCCACGCCGTCGGCCGTGCCGGCGTCCACCGTGACCGTCTGGTTCCACGCGTCGGCGCTCTTCCCCACCACCTGGGCGGACACGCCGGTGACGCCCGAGGTCTGCTCCATGTTGAGCAGGCTTTGCAGACGCTCGGCTTCGAGCCGGTACTCCTCGGCGTCCGCGAGCATGGCGCGCAGCTGCTCGTTCTGCTCCTTGAGCGCCGACATCGTGCTGGCGTCGGCCGTGGCGTCGGTCGCCAGGTCGCCGAGCGATTCGGTGGCGGCACCTACCCCGGCGCCGGCGCGCTGGGCGGGCGTCGTCGAAGCGGCGACGACGTTCTGGATGCCGTGCAGGACGCCGGCGTCCCCCTCGTGGGAGTAGACGCCGACGAGCACGATGGAAACGACGAGCAGCACCGCCAGCACCAGGCGTTGGGATGCCGGCGAGCTGCCCTGTTGAAAGTTCAATGGCATGCGAGAACCGTTTCGCCGCCTACCGCGAGCCCATGAGCGTCTGGCGCAGGGCCGTGGGCGTCTCGAGCACCTTGAGGCAGCCCTGGACGACGTTGGTGAGCGCGGTCTCGCTGACCCACACCGGAATCTCCAGCTTGTCGGTGAGGTAGCGGTCCAGACCCGACAGCAGTCCGCCGCCGCCGGTCAGAAGGATGCCGTTCTGGATGATGTCGCTGGCCAGATCGGGGTTGGTCTTCTTGAACGTCTCCTTGATGTTGACGACCATCTCCTCGCACGGGGCGACGAGCGCCGAGCGCACGTCCTCGGACTGGATGGTGACCTCTTTGGGCTGCTCGGTGATGACGTCCTGGCCGGAGATGATCATGTCGCGCTCACGGCCGTCCTCGAACGGGAGGATGGAGCCGATCTTGATCTTGATGACCTCGGCCGTGCGCTCGCCGATCTTGATGCCCAGAAGGTCGCGCAGGTGCATGGAGATGGCCTCGTCCATGCGGTTTCCCGCCAGGCGCAGCGACGACGACGTGACGATGCCGCCGAGCGAGATGACGGCCACCTCGGTGGTGCCGCCGCCGATATCGACGACCATCGAGCCCGTCGGCTCCGTGACCGGCAGGTCGGCGCCCATGGCGGCGGCCATCGGCTCCTCGATCAGGTAGGCCTGGCGCGCGCCAGCTTGGATGGTGGACTCGAACACGGCGCGCTTCTCCACCGACGTGGCGCCGCACGGGATGCAGATGACGATGCGCGGCTTGGCCTGCCACGGGTACTTGCGCGGTGCCGCGCGGTTGATGAAGGCCGAGATCATGGCCTCGGTCACGTCGTAGTCGGCGATGACGCCGTCTTTGAGCGGGTGCTGGGCGGAAAACGCGTCGGGCGTGTGGTTGATCATGCTCTTGGCTTCGCGTCCGACGGCGAGCACGCGGTTGGTGCTCTTCTCTATGGCGACGACCGAGGGCTCGTCGATGACGATGCCCTCGCCCGCGATTGCGATCAGCGTGTTGGCGGTTCCCAGATCGATAGCCATGTCCACCGACATCCTGCCGGTCAGCCCCGAGAATGCGTCTAAAAAGGACATGCAGGCAAACCCCTTGAAACTCGATTGCGATTAAGCTCTGTTCCAAACCCGAACGCCGTCGTGAGCATCGCGCGCAGGGCATGCGGGCATACGGGTAGTGTTTCCTTGCAATGGTACAACAGCCGTTTGGCGTTCGTGCGAAACGGCGAAGTCATCACGGAATTTGCGCGGATGTGAGCGCCTGCGCGGGCGTATTGCGCCAGCGCCGGAACGCTCTGGAGGACGGTCGGAGCCGCCTGCTAGCGGTTCGAGCGGATGCGCTGGGCGATGCGCTCGGAAACCGACGACGCCGGACGTTTGTCGCGTCCCCAGAACACGAGCGACACCATGTCCGGACCCACGTGGCAGCCGATGACCGGGCCGATGCTCGTCTCGACGAAGTGGACGTCGCCGTCGCCCGCCACGAGCTTTTCGAGGCGCTTCATGTCGTCGGGGCAGTCGGCATTGCCCACGCAGACGTCGGATGCACCCTGGTACGGCGCGGCGTTCTCGCGGTAGAGCTGCGCCAAGGTCTTGAGCCCCTTCTTGCGCCCGCGCACGATCGTCTTGATGGACAGCGTGCCGTCATCGGGGATCATGAGGATGGGCTTCACGTCCAGCTTGGAGCCGGCGAACGCCACCGACGCGGGGATGCGGCCACCGCGCTGCAGCGCGTCGAGGTTGTCCACCATGAAGAACACGTTGACGAAGTGCTGCGCCTCGCGCGCCCACGACGCCAACTCGGCGGCGCCGGCGCCCTGTTCGTGACGGCGCAGCGCCTCATAGATCAGAAGCGCCTCTCCCGTGGACGCCAGATGCGTGTCCACGACCTCGATCGTGGCGTCGGGGTACTCGGCGCACACCTTGTCGCGGATGAGCAGCGCCTTGTCGAAGCTGCCCGACAGCCCCGACGAGAAGCTGAGGTACACGCTGTCCCGGCCGCTCGCCGCGCACTTCCGGAACGTCTCCTCGAGCACGACGAGCGACACCTGCGCCGTCGTGGGCGCCTCCCCCGCCCGCATGCGCCCGTAGAAGCTCTTCGCGTCGGCGGTGTGGAACATGTCGTCGAGGTGCTCCTCGCTACCGAAGAAGTACGGGAAGCGGACGAGCTCCACTTGGGGACGATCGACCAGCTCGAACGGCAGGTCGCAGCAGGAATCGACGATGAGGATGCAGGAAGCGGCCACGGAAGTTCAAAGTCCTTTCTCGGAAAGCGGAAACGACACACGATGCCGCACCGATCGGCGCAGGCGCACGCGCGCGGGTGGGCGTTGGCGCTCGCGCGCGGGTTTTCCGTCGCCGAAAGCGGCACAGACGGACCCTCCGTCCAAGGCGTTCCCGAAGCGCACGGGTGCGAAACGGACGAAAGCATATGTGTCTTGCAGGTTTATCAGCGGAAATCTAGCACAGCCCACGCCGGCGGGCAAGCGCACCCCGGGCAAGCCGTCGTCGCGCACACGAAAACCGCCGACCGCGGAACGCTCCGCAGTCGGCGGTTCGCATCAAACGCGACGAAGCCGCGGGCTCACACGCGCGAGCGACAAGCGCAGCACCGCACTCGGACGCGCACTTGCACCCTGCCCTGCCGGCAAGCCCGCCGCACGCATTCAGGCGCGTGTCCCCTAGTGCACGCTGCAGCTCAGGCAGGGGTCGTACGCGCGCACGAGCTTGGCGATTTCGGCCTTCGCCTCGTCCGCGCAGGCGCCCGCCGCCACCAGCTGCTCGGCCAAAAGGCGCGTGTCGGCCTCGAGGTTGGCAAGATTCTCCGACGTGGGCGTGATGATGGACGCATGCACGATGCGCCCGTCATCGTCGAGTTCGAGTTTGTGGAACAGGCTTCCGCGCGGCGCCTCGGTGAACCCGACGCCCACGCCCGCATGCACTTCGAACGCGACGGGAGCACTCGAGCCCTCGAACTCGTCGTCAGCCAAGCGCAGGCACAGGCTCGCGCACCGCTCGAGCGCGTCGACCAGCTCGATCGCCTGCGCCACGTTGTTGAGCATCGGGTTGTACGCGGGCGGCCGCAGCCCCACCTTCGCCGCCGCGATCTTCGCGCGCTTGCTCAGGCGGTCCCACGACGCGTTGAGCCGCGACAACGCCGAGCACATGAAGGTGCTGCCCGTCGCGCGCATCCGCGAGAACTCCGCCGCCGCATGGTCGACGCGGTACTCCTCGATCTCGTCATCCACATCAGCGACGTCGAACGATCGGCCCGCGCGTACGAAGCGCGCCCGGCAAGAGCCTTCCACCGGATAGGCCGCGTCGCCCTCGGCCTCCATGGCCAGAAAATCGCCCGCCGTCTCCATCTGGGGCACGGGGAACGAATGGAACAGGTCGACCGTCTGCTCGGCGAACGGAATCGCCGCCGTGAGTTTCTCGGCCAGCGCGCGGTACTCGTCGGGCGTGATCTCGTGCGTGAACCCGCCGACCACGGCCGTGATCGGGTGGATGGAGCGGCCGCCCACCTTGTTGCACAGCTCGTTGCCGAGCGCCTTCAGCCCGAGCGCCTGGTCGAACAGCGACCGATCCATCTCCGCCAGCGGGAAGATGCTGCGTTTGCGCAGGTAATCGGGCGCCGCCAGCACGTACAGATGCGTGGCGTGGTTCTGCAGGAACGACCCGTACACCAGAAGCTCGCGCAGCGCGCGCGTGCGGTCCGTCACCTGGATGCCGAACGCGTGCTCGATGGCCAGAAGGTCGGTCACCACGTGGCTCGCCGAGCAGATGCCGCACACGCGCGAGGAGATGTAGGACGACTCGGTGTAGCTGCGCCCGCGCACCATGCTCTCGAACAGGCGCGACGGCTCGACGATGTTCATCTCCACCGTTTCGACCCGCCCGTCCTCGATCACCACATGGACGTTGCCGTGGCCTTCGACGCGCGCCAGGTGGTCCATCTTGATCGCCGTCGTGGTCATTTACTCAGCTTCCTTTCGCGCCGCGTCGGCCGCCGCGATGAGCGCCGCCTGGTTGAACATCTGAAGCGCCTCGTCGAACCGGTTGGGGTCGACGCCCGCCGCCGTGCACGTCGCGCGCGCCGCCTCGAGGTTGGCGTCGGGCGACAGCCCCGCGCACCCGTTGCACGGGCGCCCCAGGTTGACGCAGCGCGCCCCGCACGCCGCCCGCGTGACCAGGCCCAGGCAGAGCGTCCCCTGCTTGTAGAAGCACTCGTTCTCGCGGCGCTTGCAGTCGCCGCACATCGTGCGGTCGGCCTCGATGTGGTTGGACCCGTACAGCGCGCTCTGCAGCACGCGGATGAAGTCGTAGGAGTCGATGGGGCAGCACCGCACCGTGAAGTCCACGTCGATGTAGTCCGACACCGGCTTGGGTGCGCGCATGGTGCCGCACGCCGAAGGCACCGCGCCCGCAAACGTGCCCGCGACGCGGTCGTCGAAGCCCGCCGCCGCCATGCCCGGCACGCCGCCCGTCACCGCGCACGCGCCGATGGCGATGACCGCCTTGGCCTTCGCGCGCAGCTCGCGCACCGTGCGCACGGCCTCGTCGGTCGTCACGGCGCCTTCGATGACCGCCACATCGTACTCGTCGGGCAGAGGCTCCGACGACACGAGCTGCCAGTAGCGCAGGTCAATCTGCCCGAGCACCTCGAGCAGATGCGCCTCCGCGTTGGTTATCTGCAGCTGGCAGCCGAAACAGCTGGCCAGCCCCGCAACCACCACCCGGGGCTGCGTGCGCGCCTCGCATTCCGAGGCAATCAACGTCGCGTTCATTTAAATCGACCCCTGGATGTTCTTCGCTTCCCAATAGTTGAACACCGGACCGTCGATGCACACGTACTGGTGTCCGATCTGGCAATGGCCGCACTTGCCCATGCCGCACTTCATGTGGCGTTCGAAGCTCATGTAGATGCGGTCGTAGCTGATGCCCATCCGCCGCATCTGCGCCACGACGAACCGGTACATGACCGGCGGCCCGCATACCGCGCCGTAGGTGTTGCGCGGGTTGATATCGAGCGTCTTCATGGGCTCGGTGACCACGCCGACCGCGCCGTCCCAGTCGTCGTCGGGATGGTCGACCGTCAGGTGCAGATCGAAGTCGCGGCGGTGGCGCCACATCTCGAACTGGTCGCGGAACATGATGTCGGACGGCGTGCGCGAGCCGTAGACGATAGTGACCTTGCCGAAGTCGGCGCGCTCGTCGTGGATGTAGTTGATGAGCGAGCGCACGGGGGCGATGCCCAGGCCGCCGGCCACGACGAGGATGTCGTTGCCGCGCATCTTGTCCACGGGAAACCCCCGCCCGAACGGCCCGCGCAGGCCCACGATGTCACCGCACTGCATCTCGTGCAGAACCTCGGTGACCGCGCCGGTGCGCCGGATGCACAGCTCGATGAAGCCCTGCTTGGTGGGAGAGCTGGTGATGGAGATGGGCACCTCGCCCACACCGAAGACGCTGACCTCGACGAACTGGCCCGGCTCGTGGTGGAACGCGTCGCGCAGACGGTCGTCGATCAGGCGGAACTCGAACAGCTTCTCGTGCGCCGTCAGCTCCTTGATCGACGTGATGCGCGCCGGCCACGGCCGATAGGCGTTTTGCGCCATGAGCTCCGCACCCGTCGCCGGACGGGGCTGCTCGCGCCATGCCGGCACGTCGATGGAGGCGCCGTAGCGGTTATTCGACATCTTCCAGCCCCTTCTTCTCGAAGAACTTGAGCACCTCGATCGGGTTGATGTTGGCCTTGCACGCGTCCACGCAGCGGCCGCATCCCACGCACAGCATGCGGTCGTGCGTTGCCATGAAGCCGTTGAGCTTGTGGTACATGCGATGGCGCACGCGTTCGCGTCCCGTGGGACGGAAGTTGTGACCGCCCGCAACCGTGGCGAACGAGGGGTTGGTGCACGAGTCCCACACGCGCTTGCGCACGCCGTGGGCGCCGTCGGGATCGAGCTCGTCGGTGATGTCGAAGCAGTAGCACGTCGGGCACACCGCCGAGCACGCCGTGCACGACAGGCACCGGCCGCCCAGCTCGTCCCAGAACGGGTCCTTGTGGAACGCGTCCATGAGCATCGAGACGTCCTCGATGCGCGGGATGTCGGGGTTGAATGCCGCCTGGCGCCGGCGCGTGGCATGACGGAACTCGATGCGGTCCTCGTCGGTGGCCTCGCGCGGGTTGCACGCGGACTCGAGGATGTTGGCCGCCGTCACGCTCGAGATGCTGACCAGGTACTTCCCTCCGATGTCCTGGAAGAACAGGTCGTAGCCGAACTGCACCTCGTCGGAGCCCCACAGCTGGCAGAAGCAGTGGTCGCCCGGCATGCAGCTGATGCCGACGACGAGCGTGGCCTCGCGGCGCGCGCAGTAGTACGGGTCGGGATAGGCGCCGTCACGGAACACCAGGTCCAAGCGGTTGATGGCGTTGATGTCGCAGGCGTGCAGCCCGAACAGGACGCGCGGCGTCACCTCCTCATGGAAGTCCTCGACCAGGTTGGTGCGCGCATCGAACCGCATGAGCGGCTCGTCGGGCGGCAGCAGGTACTTCTTCACCGAGGAGTCAGTCATCGTGTAGGACAGCGCGATGTCCGCGGGATCGTCGACGGCGCGGAACACGTATCCGCTGCCGCGTTTGACGGGTGCGACCACCTCGTACGATTCCATGAACGCGCGGACAAGCGCAGGCAACTCCTGGGCATCGATAACCCGATAGAGCATACGTCCCCTTCTCGTCTGGGTGGATGAGGATGTATCGACTGTATCACAGCGCCGCCGGCGCTGTCCCGGCATCAGCGGCCGCTATCGGCTGGCGGCGAAAGACGCGCCCGCGGCGAGCCGACGGCGTGGCCGGCCGCTTCCGCTCGCGCGGCGGTAGCTGCAGGCGCAACGCGTCCGCATCGCGCGGTGCGGCTGCAGGCACGGCGCATCCGCATCGCTCGGCGCAACTGCACGCGTGGCAAGCCCGAACGCCAAATCCGATGCCAGCCCGCGCGGCGCGCCCGGACACTTCCGCTCGCGTGGCTTCCGAAAACGCGAAAAGGCGGGGCGGACGCGCGCAATCGCTCGCATCCGCCCCGCCTTCGGCGAAGCTCTTGTAGGGCGTCGCAGGCCATCGCATCAGCATGCGGCACCCGCATGCCGCGCCGCGTCCGCGCGCCGCATACCCTCTTTCGCGCGACTTACGCGAAGAAGATGCCGATCTCGCGCTCGGCGGACTCGGGCGAATCGGAGCCGTGAATCACGTTCTCGTCCATGACCAGGCCGAAGTCGCCACGAATCGTCCCGGGGGCAGCATCGGCGGGGTTGGTGGCGCCCATGAGCGTGCGCACCTTGGCAACCGCGCCCTCGCCGGACACGACCATCTTCACGACCGGGCCGGAGGTGATGTAGGAGATCAGGCCGTCGTAGAACGGCTTGCCCTTGTGCTCGGCGTAGTTGGCCTCGGCCTGCTCGAGCGTCACGTTGCCGAGCTCCATGCGCTCGATCTTCAGACCGGCGCGCTCGAAACGGTTGACGATCTCGCCGATGTGGCCGTTGCGCACGCCGTCCGGCTTGATCATGGTGTAGGTCTTCTGAATTGCCATGCTGCTTTGCCTTTCTCCTTATGTATATGCGGGACGGCGCCTCTGCCGCCCGCCGCGTCCCTCCGGACGCGCGAACAGGGCCCCGCCGAAGCAGGGCCCGCATTCACCGAGGTTTGCGTTAGTTCTCGCTTGCGAAGTACAGATCGACGCCCGACACCTTCCAGCCGATGCCCTCGCGAACCATCGACACCTGGTAGGTAAGGTCGCTTCCCTGCGACGTGGTGGCCGTGACGTACACGGTGGACGTGGCCATGCCGCGGTCGACGCCCGCAACGCTCGTCTGCACCCCGCTCGGGATGGTGTTCTGGATCGTCGCGATGTCGCTGGAGCTCAGGCTGGACGCGTACACGTCGCTCGTCGAGTCGTTGAACAGCGCCTCCGCGACGGTCTGCTGCATCGGGTAGCCGTAGCCCTGCGTGTAGGCGAAGACGCCTGCCGCCAAAAGCACCACGACGATGACGATGACGACCACGAGCGCCTTCAGGCCGGAGCTCTTGCGCTTGCGCTCCTTCTTGGCCTCGCCGCGCGACCACTTCTCCAGCTCGTCGTCGGAGGCGGTGAAGAACCGGTCGTCGGCCTCCTGCTGCGCCTCGGGCGAGCCGTACGCGTCGGCCATGTAGTACGGCGACGCCGGCTGCTGCGGCGCGGGCGCGTAGGCCTCCTGGTCGTTGGGGTAGATCTCCTCGTCGGTGGTGACGACGTCGATGCCCGACGTGTCGGCCGCGACCGGCGGCAGCGACTGCGTCAGCTCGTCGGTGCCCTGCGACACGGCGGCGATGGCGCGCTGGTAGTCGACGCTGGCGGACGCCGACAGAAAGTACGTCTTGTCGGCGATGGCGCTCTCGAACGCGTTGACGGCGTTCTGCATCTGGCCGCACGCGACGTACGCCTGGCCCAGGCTGGCCTCCAGCTTGTTGCGCGTGTCGGGGTTCATGTCGAACTGCAGCGCGCTCTCGTACGAGGTGACGGCGTCGGCCGGACGGTCGAGCGACATAAAGCAGACGCCCAGGTTGAGCAGCGCCTTCGTGGGATCGGGGTTGGCCTCGTCGAGCGCGGCCTCGCGGAAGGCGACGCCGGCCTCGGCCGACTTGCCCTGGCGCAGTAGCGCGTTGCCCATGCCCATGTACGCCTTGTACGGCGTGAGGTACTTGCCGTCGGACACGGCGATTTCGAAGTGCTTGATCGCGTCGTCGTAGTCGCGCAGCGCCGCGTACGCCATGCCCAGGTTGTAGTTGACCGTGCCGCACGCGTCGTACGCCGTGTCGCCCGCCGCCTCGGTGTAGGCCTGGATGGCGCCGCGGAAGTCCTTCATCTTGGTCAGGCAGTTTCCCATCTTGTGGTACACAAGACCGGTCTCGCCAGGCTCGAGCGGGTGCGTTTGATCCTGCAGGCACTGCGTGTACAGCTCGAGCGCGCCCTTGTAGTCGGACGCCGAGCTCTTCGCCTTGGCCTGCTGAAATAGATCGTTGTTCATCGAATTCCTTCTCTTGCCTTACGGGGTCGCGCTGCGGTTATTCGGCCACGTTCTCGATTTCGACGTGCTCGATCACATCGCCGGCGCGCAGCTTGCCGATGACGTCTTTGCCCTCGATGGTCTGGCCGAACACGGTGTAGCCCGAATCGAGCATGTGCTGGGGGCCCAGGCAGAAGTAGAACTGCGAGCCCGCGGAATCGGGGTTGCTCGAACGAGCCATGGCGAGCGCGCCGTCCTCGTGCGAGTTGTTGGGGTTGGTGGTGAACTCCTCTTTGATGCAGTAGCCCGGGCCGCCGGTTCCCAGACGCGAGAACGGGCTGTTGACCATCTCGCGCACCTCGTCGGACGAAAGCTCGCGGGTGTTGGGGTCGCCGCCCTGGATGACGAATCCGGGGACGTAGCGATGGAACTTCAGATTGTCGTAGAAGCCCTTCTGGGACAGCTCGATGAAGTTGCCCACATGGATGGGAGCGTCCGTGCCGGCCAGCTGGACACGGATCGTGCCCTGCGAGGTGGTGAACACGGCGATCTCCTTGCCGGTGGGCTGGTATGCGGGGGTGTGAAGAGCACTCATGATGACTCCTTAGTCTCAAAGCCGAATCGCACAGGCGGCGCGCAGCAAAACCTGCGAATGCGAGCCTGCGCATGGCATCTCCCGAAAATTGTATCAGCAGGCGCCCTGCGCCGTCTAAAAACCTTACAACGAACACGGCGAAGGCAAAGCCGAGCAGGCGCAACGGAGTATGCTCGCGAAGACGGCGCAGCACGCCTCAAGCGTCGGCGCAGACGCCTCACCGCCTGCTCAGAAGCGCGACCGTCTCCACGTGGAACGTCTGGGGGAACATGTCGACCGGACATGCGCTCACAAGCTCGTAGCCCAGCTGCTCGAACCGCGCGACGTCGCGCGCGAGGGTCTGCGGGTCGCAGCTGACGTAGGCGACGCGGCGCGGACCCGCCTTTGCGATATCGGCCGGCACGGTTTCGGCAAGACCCGCCCGCGGCGGGTCGACCACGAGCGCGTCGAGCGCGCCGAGCGTCGACAGCTCGTGCGCCGCGTCGCCGCCGACGACGTCCAGGTACACCTGGTTGAGCTCGGCGTTGAAGCGCAGGTCGCGCACGGACGAGCCGGACGCCTCCACCGCCACGACGTCGGCGCCTGCGAGCGCGAGCGGGATGGAGAACGTGCCGCCGCCCGCGTACAGGTCGGCCACACGCTGGCCCGAAAGCGCGTCCTCGCCGCCGAGCCCTTCGATCACCGCGTCGACGAGCCGCTGCGCCTGAGCCGTGTTCACCTGGAAAAACGACGGCGCCTGCGTGGAGAAAAGGCACTCCCCCATGCGCTCGCGCCACCATCCGCGGCCCGCGAGCGTCTCCACGCCCTTCACCTTGCGCGCGCTGCCCGGGTCGGCGAGCACCCGCACGATGCTCGTCGCGGGAAGCGCGTCGCCCACCACCTTGGCCGCGAGCGCGCGCGGGAACGCGCCCGGCCGGGTCCACAACGCCACCTCAAGCTCGCCGGTGGACAGGCTGTGGCGCACCCCGACGCGGAACAGGCCCAGGTCGGCCGAGCCCTGCACGAAGCGCAGCGCCCCCCGCAGCGCCTTGGGGGCGCGCTCGATCTTCTTGTGAGCGATCGGGCAGCGGTCGACCGCGGCGAACGCGCGCGAGCCCTCTTCCCGGAACCCCAGGTTGAACTTGCCGTCGCGCGTTGCGGAAACGCCCAGCTCGAGCTTGTTGCGATAGCCGTCCTGGCGGCGGCTGGCCATGCAGGGCGCCACGAGCCCGTCCGCGCGGGCGGCGTCCATGTGGGCCGTGCGCACGAGCGCGTCCACGACCGCGGAGCGCTTGGCCGCGAGCTGCGCCTCGTACGAAAGATGGCGCCACGGGCATCCGCCGCAGGCCGCCGTGCAGCGCAGCCCCGCCGTCGCGCGGGCGTCCGACGCCTCGACGACGCGCACGAGGCGCGCGCGGGCGTACGTCTTCTTGTCCTGTTCCACCTCGACGGATACGGTTTCGCCTGGTGCCGCGCCCTCCACGAACACGGCCTTGCCGCCAGGCAGATGCCCGACCGCGGCCGGCCCGTACGTCATGCGCTCGATCGTTACCTGCTGTTCCATGGAGTTGCGTTCCCTTCGGACGAATGTCGTTGTAACTTGCAGATGATAGCGTATAATCAACGCGTCATGTCCCCGTAGCTCAGCTGGATAGAGCGTCTGCCTCCGGAGCAGAAGGCCGCAGGTTCGAATCTTGTCGGGGACACCAGGAACCGACATGCCGGCGTTTTCGCCGGCATTTTTCATATGCGGACGGAACCGAACGGAACATCTGCGCAGCTGTTCCCCCACCGCTTCCGCGTGACGCCCCCCGCCACGCTTATGAGGATGAGCACAGGACTGCGACGCTCCGCGACATCCACCCCAGGCGCGAGCCCAACACGCTGCATCCGCGGCAGACGCCGCGAACGCCCGCAACCGGCAGGAAATCCGCAAACTCCCCACAAGCAAAGCGCGCCTCAGGCTTGCAATGCCGCAGGCGTTCTGCAATACTATTCGGGCTGTTCTAAGAACGGCATGTCCCCATAGTCTAGCGGTCAGGACGCGGCCCTTTCAAGGCTGAGACACGAGTTCGATTCTCGTTGGGGGCACCATCCGCATCCTTCGGGGCGGCGCGGCAGGGTTCGCGCCGCCCCGTTTGCGTTTCACCGCATGCGCGTTTTCTTCGGCCGGCCCTCGAACCGCACGAGGCCCTCAGTATGTTCCCGTCCGGCAGGTTTCGCGTCGATGCGCCTGCGCCTCTCGCGCCTTCGCTCCTATGCCTTCACTTCATTAGATGTAGTTTGCACGCCCGAAGCGCCCGGCGTGCCACGCGGTCGGGCGCGTGGGTTAGAATCACCTGCATGGTCTCGAACGACACGACATCCACCACCAATCCAGCGCATTCCGCCGGGCAGCATGCTGCTGTCGCGGATGACGGCGCCATGGCGGCGCACGCTGTGCCTGCACATGGGAGCAGCGCATCCGCGGAAGCCGCGCCTGCAGGTGGCGGCGTGCCCGTGGGAACGGCTTATGCAGACGGCGCCGCTGCGACCCGGGACGCCGCGCCTGCGCAAGGCGGCGCCTCACTTGCGAGCACCGCACCTACAAGCGCCTCCACTCCCGCCGAATCCTGCACCACGCCCTACGAGCACGACCGCAGTCACTGCGTGCTCGTCGTGTACGCGTCGGTGGGGTCGGGCCATCGCAGTGCCGCGGCGGCCGTCGCCCAGGCGCTTCGGCTCATGCGCGCCGAAGGCAACCCGCTCGTGCCCTCTGACCTGGACGTTCGGCTCATCGACATCCTCGACTACGGCCGCCAGTCGTTCGACGGCAACAAGACCGCGTCGATGTTCGTCGGCGCCACGCGTCCCATCTACGACGTCATCTGGCGCTACTCCTTCACCGGCAAGGTGCTCTGGGGCGGCGGCAGCATCTGGTCGTACCTGATGTTCTCCCCGTTCACCGAGTACGTCCGCAAGGTCAAGCCGCTCGCCATCGTCGCCACCCACATCGTGGGCGCCAACGCCGCGGCCGCCGCGCGCATGCTGTGCGGCCAGGACTTCCCTCTTGTGTGCGTGCCCACCGACTACGAGACCGAGGGCCTGTGGCCGCATCGGTACTGCGATCTGTTCTGCGTCGGCACCGAGTCGATGGCCGAGACGCTGCGCGCACGCAAGATCGAGGAAGACCGCATCCGCATCACGGGCATCCCGACGCGCGAGGACTTCCGCCTGCCGCACGACAAGCGCGCCATGCGCGAGGCGTTCGACCTGCCCCAGGACAAGCAGGTGGTGTTGGCGCTCGCCGGCGCGCTTCTGCCCAAGCCCTACCAGCGCTTCCGCGAGGCGCTCGACGACATCCTGCCCACCTTCGGCGACCTGTCCGCCATGCACCTGGTCATCGTCGCCGGCAAAGACGACGCCTACCGCGCGCATCTTGAGCTCGAGCTGCGCAAATACGACCTGGACAACGTCGAAGTCTTCGGCTACGTCGAGGACATGGCCGGCCTCATGGCCGCCAGCGACCTGGTCGTCTGCAAATCCGGCGGCCTCACCGTCACCGAATGCCTGTGCGCGAAGACGCCGATGGTGCTCGTGGGCAAGGCCTACGGCCAGGAGAAGATCAACACGCGCATGCTCACGTCGTCGTCGGCCGCCCTGTGCGTCACCACCCCGCGCGAGCTCTCCGACGCGCTGCGCTACGTGATGGAGCGCCCCCAGAGCCTCGACGCCATGCTCACCAACGGCGAGCACATCCGCCGACCCAACGCGGCGCGCGACATCGCCGCCGCGACCATGGAGCTCGCCCGCGTGCCCAAGAGCCCGAGCAGCTTCTACCGAAAGAAAAACTTCGTGCGCGTGTACTGCGGGGACCGCCCCGCGCACGTGCGCTAGCAGCCTGCGCGCGCAGCGTCCGCTCCGCGCGCTCATCCCAGAAAGGAACCTTCACAAGTGTCATCGTTTTCCGACCTCGGTCTGTCCGAGAAGACCCTCGCCGCCGTCAAGCGCATGGGCTACACCGCGCCCACACCCGTTCAAGAGCGCGCGATTCCCGTTGTCTTGGAAGGCCGCGACGTCATCGCCGCCGCCAAGACGGGCACGGGCAAAACCGGCGCATTCGCGCTTCCCTCCATGGACAAGCTCGGACACGTGAAGGGCTCGAACGGCCCGCTTCTTCTGGTCATCACGCCCACGCGCGAGCTGGCGCAGCAGATCTTCGACGTCTGCGAGCAAATCGCCCAGAGCACCCATCACCGCATCACCTGCGTCGTCGGCGGCCTGTCATACCGCCCCCAGATCGAGCGGCTCAAGCACGGCACCGACGTGCTCATCGCCACGCCCGGCCGCCTCATCGACCTGATGGACCAGAAGGCGGTGCATCTGGGCGAAGTGACCACGCTCGTGCTCGACGAGGCCGACCGCATGCTCGACATGGGCTTTCTGCCCTCGGTGAAGAAGATCGTCGCCGCCACGCCGCGCGACCGTCAGACGCTTCTGTTCTCCGCCACCATCGACAGCTCCATCGAGAAGGTGACGGGGTCGCTCCTCAACGATCCGGTCACCGTCGAGATCGCGCACAAGGGCGAAGTGGCCGACACCATCGACCAGTTCCTCATCCGCACGCCCCAGGGCGTCAAGCCCGCCCTGCTCAAAGAGGTGCTGAAGGAAAAGGGCGCCGACCGCGTCATCGTGTTCTGCCGCACGCGCTCGCGCGCCGACTCCACGTGCCGGCGGCTGCGCCGCGCAGGCTACAACGTGGAGGCCATCCACTCCAACCGCTCGCAGAACCAGCGCCGCCGCGCCCTGGACAAGTTCGAAGCCGGCGAGGTGAACATCATCACCGCGACCGACGTGCTCGCCCGCGGCATCGACGTCGACGAGGTGGACTACGTCGTGAACTACGACCTGCCCGAGCAGCCCGAAGACTACGTGCACCGCATCGGCCGCACGGGTCGCGCGGGCCAGCGCGGGTTCGCCATTTCGTTCGTCACGCCCGAGAACCGCGACGCCCTGCGCGACATCGAGCGCATGACCAAGCAGACCATCCCCGAGATGGAACTGAACGACTTCGACTGGGACGCCGAGCGTGCGACAGCAGAGCGCAAGGCCGCCAACGCCCAGGCGCGGCACGACCCCGAAATCGCCCAGGCCAAGCGTGAGATGAAGAAGCGCGAGAAACGGCGTGAGGCGCGGCGTGCGGCAGCCGCCGAAGCCAAGCCCACGCGGTCGGAAAAGCGCAACCGCAAGAACGCCCCCGCCGCCACAGCTCCGAAGACGAGCTCCAAGCGACGCTCGGGCGGCCAGGGCGCATCTTCTGTGCAGCGCACGTCCGACGTGCGGCCCGGGCGCGCGCATCGCGCCGCCGTTGACCGCGCCCGTTCGAAGTCCGCGTCGAAGGGCACCTCGCGCAACCGTCGCGGTAACGGCGGACGAGGCGGCCAGAACCGCCGTGGAGGCAATCGCGCGTAAACAGCTGTGAACAGCACTGTCTTCCGCCGGGCGCCCTCGCCCCACGCGCCCGGCGTTGACGCTTCTCGCGCTTGCGACGAAATAACCCCCACTTGCGCATACGTCGCTGATACTCAGAGCGTGTTCAGTTACTCTGACTGAGACGATGACGCCGAGCGTTCTCATACTATTCACCGGGTATGCGCTCCGCCGTCAGTCTCACAGCCGATAAGCCGGAGGGATCGGCAAGGGAGGAACTATATGAACATAGCCGTGGCATGCTGCGGATTGGACGTTGCGCCGTATTTCTCGCAAAGCGCGAGCTATACGTGCTACCAGGTCGATCGCGGCATCATCACCGGCAGCCGAAACCTGCCGGCAACCGATATGCCGCTCGATGGCCTGGTGGACCTGTTGCACAAGATCAACGTGGACACGCTCATCGTGGGACGCATCGAGTATGACCGCGCCAACTATCTGTGTCATTCGGGCATCGAGGTCGTCGCGGGAGCGCAGGGCTCCGCCATCGACGTCGTGAAGGCGTACGTGTCCAAGACGCTCTCGGGCATCATCGAGCCGTGCAAGGTGGACCTGAGCCCCACGGGCAAGAAGGCGTCGGTGAGCGTGAAGACGTCGGTGAGCGTCGAATAGCCTCCGGCTCACACGCGCGAACGATTGTGCGTTCGCTTGTATTTTCGAACCGGCTGCGTCATCTGACGCCGGCCGGTTTTTTGCTGTCTGGGCGTACGCGTGCGAAGTGCATCGGCCGTGAGAATCGCCCACCATCGCCTGTTCCCCGTTGCCAATCGCCAATCCCGTGCTGCCCGGATCCCCTCTGAAAACGACGAAGCGCCCGCAGCTCGATGAAAGCTGCGGGCGCTTGTATCGTTCACGGATGCGCGGACGTTCCGCGCCGTCCAGCGTTCGAGCGCTGGTTTAGGCCTCGAGGGCCTTGCGGGCAACCTCGACCAGCTTGGAGAACGCCGCCGGATCGTTGATGGCCATGTCGGACAGGACCTTGCGGTCAAGCTCGACGCCAGCCTTGTTCAGGCCGTTCATGAACACGGAGTAGGACATGCCGTTCTGACGGGCACCGGCGTTGATGCGGGTGATCCAGAGACGACGGATGTCGCGCTTCTTGTTGCGACGATCGCGGTACTGGTACTGCAGCGAGTGCTGCACCTGCTCCTTCGCCTTGCGGTACGAACGGGACTTCGCGCCGTAGTAGCCCTTCGCGCGGTTGAGCGTGGTGCGACGCTTCTTATGCGCATTGACTGCGCGCTTGACACGTGCCATGTGAGATTCTCCTTCTTAAGCTTAACGACGGCCGAGATTGCGAGCGATAACCCGACGGTCGGACGCGGCGACCTGCGTTTCTTTGCGGAAGTTGCGCTTACGCTTCGGGCTCTTCTTGCTGAGGATGTGGCTCTTGTAGCCCTTGCCGCGCATGATCTTGCCGGATCCGGTCACACGGAAGCGCTTGGCGGTTCCGCGATGGGTCTTCATCTTGGGCATTATTCTTCCTTTCCACTTTCAACGCCTTTGTCGGCGGCGTTGTTCGCGTCCTTGGCACTCTTCTTCTTCACCGCAGCTGGGAGCGGTGCGATGAGCATATGCATGTTGCGTCCCTCCATCTTGGGGGCGCTCTCGATGACCGCGACGTCCTTCAGGTCGTCGGCGAGACGCTCGAGAATCGACAGGCCCAGATCGGGGTGGGACATCTCGCGGCCGCGGAACATGATGGTGATCTTCACCTTGTTGCCCTGCGACAGGAAGCGCAGCACGTGCTTCTTCTTGGTCGTGTAGTCACCCACATCGATCTTCGGGCGGAACTTCATTTCCTTGGTTTCCACCCGGGCCTGCTTCTTGCGGGCCTGCTTGGCCTTGATGGCCTGGTCGTACTTGTATTTGCCGTAGTCCATGATGCGGCAGACCGGCGGCGTGGCGTTCGGCGCGATCTCGACCAGATCGTAACCCTCGTCCTGGGCGATGCGGCGGGCCTGCGCCGTAGAGTAGATGCCCATCTGCTTGCCGTCGTAGCTGATCAGACGGCATTCGGATACCGTAATCTGTCCGTTGAGCCGAGGCTCTTGAGCTGCTATTGCGCTCACCTTCCCCTTCGAATCGCAGTGGCGAACCCGGCTCGGTAACGAAAAAGCCCGCCGGCACGAACCGGCGGGCGCATGAACGCAGAGCGCTTGGGAAAGCGAACGTATTCAGACGACCCATCGGCTGCACGCAGCGCCGAACCAGGTGGAGAGCTTTGCGCCCTCACTTGTGTTAACAGCCTTTGCATCATAGCACAGAGAACCCGGCTGCATGGATTCTTCGCAATTGCGCCCGCTACTCGCCCGCGGAATCGGTCGAGGCGCTCTGCGCGGTGTTCTCCGTCACGTAGACGTAGATGACGCGCACGGTGTCGGACAGGTCGCCCGTCAGGTTGGCCGTCGTGTAGTCGTACGACAGCACCGACGACCACGTGCACGGAATGCCGTTCACCGTGGCCTCGCCCGAGAACGAGCAGCGCTCGCGGGCGACCGTGGTGCCGTCGGAGGCGTACGTCGTGTAGGCGGAACGGTCGGACGGCAGCGTGACGGCGCCCTCGCTCACGTTGACGCCGATGGCCTGCAGCGCCTTCTCGATGACGTGGGTGCTGTTGACCGCGTCGGAGAAGCTCTGGGTGCTGAACCCGAGCGAGGCGGCCGATGCAGAATAGCCCACCTGGATGACGGCGCCGCTCTCGTCGAGCCCCAGGTACACCGTGGGCAGCCCTACCTTCGAATCGGCCGGCTCGGTGGAAAGCGCCACCGACACAGTGGACACGATGGCTCCGTTGTCGGAGGTCGAGCGCGTGGACGTGACCGTGGCGCCGTGGCCGATCTGCTCGATCGCCGCGTCCTGCGAAAGCCCGAGCAGGCCGGTCAGATTGGGGACGTCGGTCGTGCGGTTGGTGGCGCTCGTGGCGTCGTTGCCACTTGCCGTGGTCATCGTCGAGCGGCTCTGCGCCTGCTGCGAGGCGATGCTGTTGCCCTCGACAACCGCGTGGAATCCGAAGAACAGAAGCGCCGCGACGAGCGCGACCAGAAGCACGATGACGACGATGAGCGTCTTGCGCACCCGGCGCGAGCGACGCAGGTGCGGCGGCTCCTCGGTCTTTGCGGCATGGCGGCCTTCGTCGCCCTTGTCGTCGACCACCTTCTCGTTGACGAGCAGCGGAGGCGCGTCGACCGGCTCGAGCGCGGAGAGCGCATCCGGATAGTCCTCGTGCTGGTCGCCCTGGTAGCTGAAACCGCGGGCGTGCGAAGCGCGCCGCTCCCCTGCCGTATACGAAGCGGCGGCTGCGTTGGCGTTGGCAGCGTCCGCGACAGCGCCGGCTGAATCAGCCGCGCCGGCGGCGGTGGGAGCCGCCTCGTACACCGGCCGCTGGACGCCCGTGGCGAACGCCGGCGCAGCCCCGTCGGAAGCGGTCTGCCACGCCCCGGTTCCATCCGCTGCGCCCGTGGCGTCCGCAACGCCGTCGGCAGCGCTCGGCTCGTTCGAGGCGCCATCGTCGGCCTCGGCATCCCAGCGCGCATGCGACGCCCGGCCCGACCCTATGGGCGCGAACGCCTGCGTGAGACCGATGGGGTCGTCGCCCTTGGTGTACTCGCCGGCGCGTTTACGCTGCTCGGCGCTGTAATCGAAATCGTCTTCGTCCGGAATCGGCGCAAAGGCCTGCGTGAGGCCGATGGGGTCGTCGCCCTTGGTGTAGTCGTTCGATTCGGCGTCGGAAAATGCCTCGTCGAAGGAGTCGCGGGAGTGTTTGGTGGTGCGATTCTTCTTCATATGTCCTCCTTCGTCGCCCGCACGCGGGCGGCTGGGCGCGGCTGGAACGGCGCGCCCTCATCCACACGGTCGGTTAGCCCATGAGCGTGAAATAGTACACGGCGCCGATGATGAGCAGCACGATGGCACCGACGATGACGCATTTCTGCATGGTCGACATCTTGGTGCTCTCGATGTCCTCGAGCGTCGTTTCGTGATACTCGTCCTTCTTGCGCGCAGACGCGGAAGCGGCGAACGGCGTCGCGCGCCGCTGCGACGGCTGCTGCTGCGGCTGCGCCACCTGCTGCGGGGCGGGGGCGGGCATGGGAGCCGGCGCGGGCTGCGGCTGCGTCTGCGGACGGGCAGGCGGAATCTGCTGCGGCTGCGTCTGCGGATGCGCCGACGAACCCTCCGGAACCGACGGCGCGCCTTGGGCGCCGACGCCGGCGCGGATGACGGTGTCCTCCTCCGGTTCGGGCGTGACCTGGATATGCGTGAACCCTTTCGGATCAGCCATGGCTTCCGCTCCTTTCGTCTGGCGAAAATTATACGGTACCCCCCAACGCGCGCCGGGGGGAACAGAGAATATTCACGCTGCCGCACGCCCGCGCCGCCGCCGGGCACGAACGTGAGCAGGCAACATGCCGCCGTTGGTGCGGATGCGCACATGAGAAGGCAAGCACGAAGGTCACCGGCGCGGGAACGCGTGCGTGCGAATGCAGGCACGAAGGGCACAGGCGCGGAAGCGCGCGAACCGGCCCATCCGTATCGCAGCCTCGCGTTCTGATGCACGCATGCGAGAGCGAATGGAAAGGCAGGCCGCCTGTCCGCCACATGGCCGCAACACTCATAACGCTCGCGAAGGCGCATGCACCGAGCGTGTCTGCCGCCCTGAGCGCTTTGATCCCTTTCAAGGACGCGCAGCGAGCGTGGCCGTCGCACGGCGCCCCTTCCCCGCTCCGCGTTTCAGCGCGACAACGCCTGTGCGCCCACCTGGTTGGATGTTCCTCGTCCTGTGCTAAGGTAGGCGCGTACATAACGCCTGCAGCAAGTGGAAACGCGGGGCACGGCCACCCAGCACGCACGGCTGTCTGCCGAATCGCGCAGCATCCCCAACGGTCGCGGCGCTCGCGCAAAAGCGTCCCTGCCGGGCGCCGCCTGTCGCGCCGTGGCCCGAAGCGCTCTCCGGAGCACCGCGCCCGCGCCGCTTGCCGCAGAATGAACCGAAGGCACGTTCCCTTTGAGAAAGGCTGATTCCATGGACCTTATCCCCGGCCAGACCGCGCACGGCTTCACCGTCGTCTCGCACGAGCAGCTTCCCGAAATCGACGGCGAGGCGGTCGTCTTCACGCACGACGCGAGCAAGGCGCGTCTGCTGTACCTGAAAAACGACGACAACAACAAGGCGTTCTCCATCGGCTTCCGCACGCCGCCGCAAGACGACACGGGGGTGTTTCACATCCTCGAGCACTCCGTTCTGTGCGGATCGGACAAGTACCCGGTCAAAGAGCCGTTCGTCGACCTGCTGAAGAGCTCGATGCAGACGTTTCTGAACGCCATGACCTTCCCCGACAAGACGATGTACCCCGTCGCATCCACCAACAAGCACGACCTGTACAACCTGATGGACGTCTACCTGGACGCGGTGCTCCATCCCGCCATCTACCGCAAGCGCACGGTGTTCGAGCAGGAAGGCTGGCACTACGAGCTGACGCCGAAGGCGACAGGCGACGGTACGGCCCTCGCCGGTGACGCAGCCGAGATCGCCCCGGCGCTCGCGGCGGCCGGCGTCACCGACCCGGATGCGATCGCGCAGGCGGCCTCGGCAGCCGGCATCACCGACAAAGCTGCGGTGGCGGCGCTCGTCGAAGCGGTTGAGGCTGCCGGCGCGGCCGCGGACGACGCCGATGCGTCCAACCCCGCCGACCTGCCGGCCGACCAGACCCGCCTCGTGTACAACGGCGTCGTCTTCAACGAGATGAAGGGCGCACTGTCCGAGTCGAGCTCGGTGCTGTTCGACGAACTGCAGAAGGCGCTGTTCCCCGACGGCGCGTACGCGTTCGAGTCGGGCGGCACCCCCGAAGGCATCCCGACGCTTTCGTACGAGAACTACCTGGACGAACATCGCCGCCACTACCGCCTGGACAACAGCTATGCGCTGCTGTACGGCAACCTGGACATCGACCGCGCGCTCGCCTATCTGGACGAGCGCTTCACGCCCGAAGCGCAGGCTGAGGCCGCGCGCGACGAGGAGCGTCGCGCCGCCGGCGCCGAGCCGCTGCGCCCGCGCACCATCGACCTGCAGAAGCCGGTGCGCCGCCTCGGCGTGGTCCATCCGATGGACACGGCCCCCGAAAACGCCTGTGCCGGCGCCGGCTACGTCATCGGAAGCGCCCACGACCGCGAGCGCGTCATGGCGACCGACATCCTGGTCGACGCCCTCGCCGGCAGCAACGAGGCGCCGCTCAAGCGCGCACTGCTCGATGCCAACATCGCCGACGACGTGAGCTTCTACCTGGCTGACTCCCTGGCGCAGCCCTTCGTCGTCGCCGAGATGCGCCTGCCGCGCAACGATGGCGAGAACCGGCTCGTCCCGCTCATCTCCGAAACCGTCGAGCACCTGCTCGAAGGCGGCCTCGACCGCGAGCTCATCGAGGCGTCGCTGTCGCACGCCGAATTCGCGATGCGCGAGCACAACTTCGGCACGGCCGACGGCGTCGTGTACGCCATGGCGAGCCTTGCCGGCTGGCTGTACGATGATGCGGACGCCACCGCGTACCTGCGCTACGACAAGGAGTTCGCCGACCTGCGCGCGAAGCTCGACGGCACCTACTTCGACGACCTGGCCCGCTCGCTGTTCGTGGACAACGACCACATGGCGTCCGCGAGCATCGTGCCCGAGCCCGGCTGCGACGGCACCCGCGCAGCCGAGGAGCTCGCGAAGAAGAACGAGAGCCTCACGCCCGAGGAGCGCCGCCACATCGTCGACGAGGAGGCCGCGCTGCGCGCGATGCAGACCGAGCCCGACTCGCCCGAGGCGAAGGCGACGCTTCCGCGCCTCGGCATCGCCGACATCGAGGACGTGCCCGCCGAACCGCATCTGGAGCTCGACTGGCGCACGCCGCTCACGTGTCTGCGCCACCGTATCCCCACACGCGGCATCGCCTACGCGTACCGCTACTTCGACGCCGACCGACTGAGCTTCGAGGACCTGCCCTACGCGAGCATCCTCGCGCTCGTGTTGGGCAAGCTGCCGACGAGCAGCCACACCGCGGCGCAGATCGACACCCTCGTCCAGGGCAAGCTTGGCAACCTCGACTTCTACCTGGACGTGTACGAGGATCGCGACGACGTGCTCGTCGCCAACCCGAAGTTCGTGGTGAGCGCGAGCGCCCTGTCGCCCAACAGCCCGTATCTGGCGACGCTCGTCAACGAGGTGCTTTACGAAAGCGACTTCTCCGACACCGCCAAGATCCGCGACGTGCTCGCGCAGCGCAAGATCGACCTGGAGCAGGGCTTCATCGCCGGCGGCCACTCGTGCGCGATGGCGCGCGTGCGGTCGTACAGCACGGCGGCAGGCGTCATCCGCGAGCAGGTGTCCAACGTCGACTTCTACCTGTTCCTGCGCGACCTGCTCGAGCACTTCGACGAGCGCGCCGGCGAGCTCTCGAGCCGCCTGGCCAGCGTGGCGCAGACGCTGTTCAACGACGACCTGTGCACGGTGAGCTTCACCGGCACCGAGGACGACTACGACGCGTTCTGGCTGGCCAAGCCCCAGACCGGCCGCAAGCTCGGCCGCGAGCGCAGCTTGGTTGTGCCGCAACCCCAGGTGAGAAACGAGGCGTTCATCGTTCCGAGCAACGTGTGCTTCGCCTCGGTCGGCCGCGACCGCCGCACGCTCGGCACGCCCTACTCCGGCGCCCATCCCATCCTCAGCCGCGTGCTGTCGTTCGACTACCTGTGGAACGAGGTGCGCGTGAAGGGCGGCGCGTACGGCGTGGGCTTCGGGTCGAATCTCGAGGGCTTCATGCGCTTCTACTCGTTCCGCGACCCGCATCTCGACGAGACGCTCGAGCGCTTCGCGAAGGCGGGCGACTGGATTCGGCAGTTCGATCCGTCTAAGAAGGACTGGGAGGGCTTCGTCGTGAGCACCGTCGCCGGCTTGGACGCGCCGATCAAACCGCGCCAGCTGATCCGGCGCCAGGATGCCGAGTTCTTCGCGCGCCGGCCGCAGGGCGAACGCGCTGCTCTGCGCGCGAATGTGCTCGCAACCTCGGTCGACGACGTGCGCGCTCTCGCCGACACGGTCGACGCCGTCGTTGATGCGCGCCAGGTATGCGCGTTCGGGAACGAGGAGATCCTCACCTCGTCGAAGGCCGGCCTCAACGTCGTCCGGCTCATGGGATAGGGGCCTCGGACAACGCCCCGGTTCGACTTGCGCCGAACCGGGGCACGCCTGGCACCCTGAGAACAGGTCAGGCGACGGGCGCCAGCCGCTCAACGACGTGGCGCCCGTCTGCGAACCGCAGCTCAAGACGCTCGCATCCTGGCTGCATACCGCCTACTCATGCACGAAGCATCTTGACTGCATGCCATCCGCGCATGCACGAAGCGGCGGCCCCCCAGCCGAAGCCGGCACGGGCGGAGTAAAATAAAGAAATTTAAGGGAGCACGACAA
>CAIFEB010000006.1:37189-57649 GCA_903789375.1 uncultured Eggerthellaceae bacterium
CCCCCAACAATCTTGACTGCACCCCACCCGCGATTGCACGACGCGCCGCCCGGCGCGCCTTCGCGGTCCGGCGCTTCTTCATATCAGGTATGTTCGGCTCGAACGCCTACAGCATTTCCGTGCCCGTCGCACCCGATGCCGGAACGCCCGGAGCCGGGACGTCGGACGGCGCGCCCGGCATGCCCTGGCCGCCGCTCAGCATGGCCTGCTGTTCAGCGATCTTCTTGCGGCGCTCCGCCATGGAGATGAAGCCCTCCGGCGCAGGCTCTACCGCGATAAGCTCCACCTCGAACGACAGCGGCTCGCCCGCCAGCGGATGGTTGCAGTCGAGCGTCGCGACGCCGTCCTCGATCTTCGCGACCTTCGTCGGCACGCGCTGCCCCGTGGGATCGGCCATCCACACGGTCTTGCCGACCTCAACATCGTACGGGATGCTTACCGTCGGCACTTCGAGCATCTGCTCCTCGTCGTACTCGCCGAAGCCGTCTGCCGCCTCAAGCGTGAACGTGCGCTTGTCGCCGACCTCCATCGTCATCACTTCGCGCTCGAAACCCGGGATGGTCTTCTCCATGCCGGTTTGGAACTCGAGCGGCTTCTCCTCCGTCGCCGTGCCGAACACCGTACCATCTTTGAGCGTCCCCGTGTAGACGACCTTCACCGTCGAACCAAGCTCCATAAAGCTCACCTCCGTTGCGCAGCGTTGCCGCCGCTTGTCCTTCGCGGCAATCGCGCCGCATCTTTCACTCGGGATACCGACGCCGCCGGTTTGCCCGACGGGGATTCGACGCCGCCCTCCCATAGCAGCTCCCTCTCCTTCGCTGCATGTGCGCGTGCGTGCATCGCCTGGCGCGCATGCGAACGCCATCCGACCCGTGCCGCCGCCATGTCCAGCGCATTGCCTTCGCGCCTCAATCCTCGCGACTCCGCGGCAAGCGCAGCGAACGTCATCAGGCATTTTCTCTAACCTTGGCGCATCTTTCAAGCGCCGGGGCCGTATAATAAGCGCAAGCCCCGCACGAACGTCACAGCGGCGGCCATCTCCCCTTATCACAACCGCAAAGGAGCGATTCATGCCCTTCAACCGCGTCTATATTCCCGTGCAGGCGTTCGAAGACCGGCGGGATTTCACCATCCGTTACGAAGATGGTGACGTGTTCGCCACGGTCAAACGCGATTGGTCCGACGAGAAGAATCCGACTGAGATCTTCGCGGCAAGCGGCGCGAGCATGGCCGCCGTCAAGCCCGATTACAAGGCGCTCAGCTACGACCTGCGCGTCGGTCAGTACCGCTACGAACTGCACACGTACCTGGTGTTTCAGCACTACTATGTCAAGGGGATGCTCTGGGACGTGCGCGGCTCGCTTGAAAACGACAAGCCGCTCAACTTCGTCAGCGAGGAGAACGATAAGAAGGAAGTCACCATCAAAACGGTCCCGTTCAAAAACGACGGCCTGTGCTACGAAGTGCGCGTGCGCGACATCTCGCACCTGCGTATCGCCGCTGCCGCCACGGTGGGCATCGCCCTCAAAGAAGCGTACAAGGGCCTGAGCGAAGGCGAAAGCGACGAGAACGCGTCGTGGCTCAAGAAGTTCCAGCAGCACTTCCTCGACCACGGCATCACCTATGACGAGCTGCAGAAACAAGCCTCTGAGGAGCCTCGTCGGTAAACAGGCGATAGCGATATCGCCGCACGCACGGCTTGTTAGCTTCGAACATTCGCCCGCGCACGCAGCCAAGCAGAAGCGATATCTCCGCGCACACGACCATGCATACGAAGAACCCCGCGCATTTCCGTAATGCGCGGGGTTCTTCGTATGCAGAGGGGAGCGTCTTCGCCTTTCCCCAGCGGCCAACGCTTGAACGACGCAGATGCAATCGCGATCAATCGCGCATGACCCCGCTTATGGTCGCAACCCCGCATATCGCTGCATGCACGAACCTTTCATGCCCATAGCACTATTCTCATGCTCGCAACGTTGCTTCATACGTTAGGCGCCCGCGTGCGAACAAAGACATTTCGAGCAGGCAACGAAGAAGGGGGCCGTGCTTCTGCGCAGCCCCCTTCTCTACCGCCGAAAGATCAGATGCCTCCAGCGCAACGCTTCACATCTCGCTCGATGCTACTTCGTGCGCTTCGCCAGCTGGCGACCAGCGAAGATGAAGAAGTACAGGAACGGAAGCAGCAGGCCGATGCCCATGAGCGGCAGGGCGACCGGGTTCTTGCTCCAGCCGGACACCACGAGCGGGCACACGATGCACAGGATCGCGAGGATCAGCACCACGACCATCATGATGAAGAACTGCGTCTTGCCCGTGTCGTTCGGATCCTCTTCCGATTCGGCAGCGGCGAGTTCGTCCATGGACTTGCCGCCGGTCTCGGTCACGAACAGCAGCGTGCAGACGAGGCCGAGGATGAACGGGATGATGAGGACGAGCACGACGGAGCTCCAGTTGGTTGCGCCGTTGACCTGGAACGCGCTCATGCCGGCGATAGCGCCGAGCACGATGGACGAACCGGAACCGCCGAAGCGGGCGAACGCCTGGCACCACGACACGCCGGTGTTGCGGATGGCGGTCGGGTAGCTCTCGGGCATCAGCGGCTGAACGGCCGTGATGGCGTAGTTCAGAGCGAAGCCGAAGAGCAGCATCAGGAAGATGCACAGGCCGAACGCGTTGGCGCGGACGAACAGCGAGCACAAGATGATGGCGACGATGCACAGCACCCAGCCGAACGCCAGGTTCTTCTTACGACCGATCTTGTCGGACACGAAGCCGACGGTCACGTTCGAAAGAATGGCGGCGAAGTTGTTCCACGTCTGCAGCGTCACCGCGTCAGAAGAGGAGTAGCCAACGCCCTTGAACCAGGTCGGAATCCAGGCGTTCATGCCGTAGACGCAGAACTGGCCGACGAAGTAGGTGGTCCAGATAGCAGCCGTGGCGACGATGAACTTGTTGGAGAACAGGACCTCGGGCTTGGTATTCTTCGGCTTGGGCGGAACAACGAGCTTGGCCGGGTCGTACACATGATGATGGCCCGTCGTGCGCTGCTCGATGCCCTCGAGCGCCTTGCACGCCTCTTCTTTGCGGCCCTTGTTGGCGAACCAGTGCGGCGTCTCGTGCATCGCGAAATGCAGGATGATGCCGTAGACGATGGGAATGGCGCCAATCAGGTAGCACAGACGCCAGTTCGCGTACATCGTGGCGGTCGAGCCGTCAGCATTGAGGTACGTCACCTGCTCAGCGAACGGCACGAGCTGGTTGGTGGAGTTGCAGATCGGGTTGCCGATGATGCCTGCGAGCACCCAGCCGGCGACCATGAAGGCCATGCCGAACGTCACGAACACGCCGCGCTGCTTGGACGGAATGGTTTCCGAGAAGCAGGTGGTTACGATCGGGATGCACGAGCCCACGCCGAAACCGGCGATCAGGCGGAACGCTGCGAAGAACGGAAGGTTCATCGCGAACGCCTGCGGCAGCGTGAACACGCCGTAGAAGATAACGGCGATGACGAGCGTCTTCTTACGGCCGATCGCGTCGGACATAACGCCGCCGAACGCGCCGCCGAGCACCATGCCGAGCAGGCCCCACGTGGTCAGCGAGCCCATGAGCGCACCCGGGTTCGGGTTGTTGGGCCAGAACGTATGCGCCACGAACATATTGGTGGTATTGACCACCATGAAGTCGTAGCCGTCGAAAATCATCGCGAAGCCGAGCAGGACGAACACGAGCCACGTATGGCCGTTGATGCCCATGCTGTCGATGACATCGGAGACAGTAAACTCCTTGCCGCCGTTAAAAGGTTCTTTTACGACAGCGTCGGTGTTTTTGCTCATAGAGATACCCCTCCTTAAGGGTTACACCCTGTATGGCAAAAAGCAGATATTCAGTTGTTCGGATCAGAATGTCGGGAATTACTCGTCACATCAGATGAAAGAGATTCCACAAGAGTCGAAGACGTTGATCCTGTCAGGCATTCGCCGAACGTTCCCCTTTCGTTCGGCGACTACCGACCGGCGTCTTTATCGTCACCAAGCAGCTGCTTCCTGCGCAACTGACACAGGGAGACAACTTTCCCCTCATACAGACGGTACATGCGATAGCCGCAATTTCCGTACCCGCTGCATGCACGGCACTTCAGATCGTTGAGTGCAAAACCCCCCAGATCGGCTTGAGTCAATTCGAGCGATTTCTTATCGAATGGCTGCTTGCCAGACACAGTTTCACCTCAAAGAACAGTTCGGCCGTAACGCTTGGAACGAGAACAAACCAGAAAAGCGCGAGCCTATTTGCCCGGAGCCTTGGGAGCCGCAGGGGCACCCGGGGCCTTCGGAGCCGCAGGAGCGCCAGGAGCAGCCGGGGCACCAGGAGCGCCAGGAGCCGCAGGGGCGCCAGGAGCACCGGAGCCACCGAGAGAAGCCTTCATGGTCTCGATCTCAGCATCGGTGAACTCATGCTTGCAGAACGGGCACTTCTTCAGCACCGTGTTGCCCACAACCGGCAAGGTCTTGCCGCACTCGGGGCACTTGATATCGATTTGCGCACTGGCTGGCCTAAAGCACATAAGTCGACTCCTTTGTTGTGATTTCTCTCCCAGTTAGGCTCATCCCCCGCAGCAACGCCGATACGGCATGCCACGCACGATGATGGCGAATTCGGACGCACCCCCGTAATGCAGACCCAGACACGACCGCGAACGGCCGTTTGCATCACAGGATTCGGCACGAGTCACCGGAAGCCTTACAGATGAACTATAGGCCGCAGCCGAAAGGCGGGTAACCTCTTATGCAAGAGTCTTATAACAGCCTTTATACTTTCTTGAGTCATATATATTTTTACACGTGTGACCTGGTATTTTACATTGCATCTTTATGCTGTGAAATAAACGGCTCGACGTGAACACCCGTACGGCCGAAGTGCGGTACGCTGAACTACCACGACGATCGACAAGGAGTTTTCCATGGCACACGGCAAGCGCCCCCCTGCGAAGCGTATGAAGCACCTGATCGGCCTGCGCAATTCCTACCGCCAGCGTCGGCGCACCTTCATCATCGCATGCGTGGCCGTCGTCGCCGTGTGGGTGCTCTACACGCTTGAAAGCGGCCTGTTCACCACACCGCAGCTGAGCCTGCTCGTGTTCATTGTGTTCGCGGCGCTCGCCGCCGTTCTGGGCGTGCTGGGCCACGCGATGGCCAAGGACAAGGCGGCCTACGAGCGCGCGCTGCGCGAGCGCGGCCTTTCCGACGCCGACGTCGCCGCCTACGAGGCCGGTCAGGGCAAGTAGCGCGCACTCCGCTCCGCCAAGGATCAGTTCACGCGGTTCACGAGCTGCTCGTCTGAGGCGACGCGTGCGATGTTCTCCCAGATGGTGCGATAGGCGCGTCGGAACATGTTCTCGGTCACGCCGCCGATATGGGGCGAGAAGAGCACCCGGTCGGCAAGGTCGTCAGGCACGGCGACAAGCGGGTTGTCCGCGGTCACTGGCTCGGGTGCAAGCGTGTCGAACGCCGCTCCGGCAAGATGTCCCGAGGCAAGCGCGCGTACGCACGCCTCGTTGTCCACCAAATCGCCGCGCGCGGTGTTGACCAGACAGGACCCTTCTTTCATACGCGCGAAGAACGCGTCGTCGGCCATGCCCTTCGTCTGCGGCGTCACCGGCACGTGCAGGCTCACGAAATCGCTGCACGCCAACAGCTCGTCGAGCGGAAGATATTCAACGCCCAGCTCCTGCTCGCGTGCGGCGTCGAGCGGATGGCGCTTGTTGTACACGACGCGCGTGCCGAACGCCCGCAGGCGCACGGCGACCGCCTGGCCGATGGCCCCGAAGCCGACGAGGCCCACCGTCGCATCGGTGAGCTCGGCGATGCCGGACACCATGAGCTTCTCCTTGAGCTCGATCTGATGGCCGGCGCGCACTGCGCGGTCGCCCTCGCGCACGTGCTTCATCAGACCCAGGATCAAAAGAATCGTCTGCTCGGCCACGCTGTCGGCGTTGGCGCCGCGGTTGTTGCACACGGGTATGCCGCGCGCAGCCGCCGCCGCGCAGTCGATGCCGTTGTACGCCACGCCCTCCGAATGGATGAGCTTGAGGTTGGGCATCCCCTCGATGAGGCGCGCCGAGACCATCGCGATGGCGTCTGCCTGCACGAAATCGGCGTCGGATGCCGCCACCAGCAGCGCATCGTCGCTCGTGCCGACCGGTTTCACCACCACCTCGACGTCGTGCGTGATGGGAAGGTCGGGGGTGAACTTCGCGACCCGCTGCTCGTTTCCGATGACCAGAAGCTTCATGAGGCATTCTCCTCTGAACAGTTTACTTTGCACGGAATCGGCGCTTCGCTGCGGCACATCCCCGCGCCGCCATCATGCATCGTTTCGCGCAGCCACCGCTTCGCATCGGCTTCCATGCGGTTGGCGCTTTTACGCCTTCCGGCGCGGGCGCCGATGCAAACGCTGTTGCCAGTTTACTTGCGCGCCGGCTTGCGCAGGTTCAACGCCACGGCTTCGAACGTCACCTGCTCGTCGCTCGGCACCGTCTCGACGGATTTCCCGCTCATGAACCCGCGATCGGGCTCGACCGGGTAGGACTCCACCTGCTCAGCCGGCTCAAACCCCACCTGAGCTGCCAGCTCGTCGAACTCCGCGCGGGTGCGCGCCGCCTGGATGCTGTTGCCGATGAGGCGTGCCTGCTCGACGACGTTGTCGTCGCGTTTGGCGCTGGCGAACACCGACTCGTAGATGAGCGTGCCGCCCGGCTTGAGCACGCGGAAGAATTCCGCGAGCGCCGCCTTCTGGTCGAACAGCAGCGTCGAGACGTTGTTGATGTAGACGAAGTCCATCGTCTCCGCCCCGACGCCGCCGACGAGCAGATCCTCGGGATACGCGACGTGAAACTCCATGTTGCTCTGGGGCAGTCCGTTGTCACTTGCAGCGCGCGCCTCGCCCGCCTGTGCGTCGTCGATGTAGGACGGGATGGGGTCGATGCCCACGACGTGTCCCTTGGCGCCCACGCGTGCGCTCAGTTTGTACGCGCCCTTGCCGCGACGGCAGCAGACGTCGAGCACGGTGGCGCCGCGCAGCTGGCTGTTCGGCAGCGTCATGCGGGACATGCTGGCGAACCCGTACTCGAACTGCTTGCCCGCGTAGTACTCCTCGCACGCGGCGCGCCATTCAGGGGAATCGGGGCCGAAGGCCTGCGCGGATGTCGCTGCTGACCGCGTTCCCGTTGCGCCATGGGCCGCCATGTCCGCAGCCGGCTTCTCCGGCGCCGCGACCGCCTTCGACTGCGCCGCCGCACTACTGCCAGCCGCTGCGCTTCCCGGCGCATCGGACGGCTTCCGATCCGCCTGCGCCGCAACGGCCGACGCGGCCCTGCCCAGACCGACCGTCGAGCCCATGTCGACCGCCTGCGCATCCTCGTCGGACAGTGCCGCGAGCTTCTCCGACAGGCGCCGCCGCGACTCGTCCACCTCGAAGGCGTCGTTGTGCTGGTAGTACCGCTCGTTGCCGTAATGGGCGATGAACTGGGTCGTCATGCGCCGCGTCGTCAGCTCCGCCGTGAACACGGCCAGCTCACGCTTGGCGCCGAAGCACTTCTCCAAGAAATCGTACGCGTTCGTGATCGCGGCGTCGGCTCCCGCGACGGACTCCTTCAGCGTTGCGACGCGCTCGGCGTACGCCGCCGCAATCGTGTCGAACGCCGCGGGGCCGGACGCCGTGCGCTCGGTCGCGCACCGCGCGATGAGGTCGGACAGCGCTTCCTCGACGAGCTTCTCGCGACGCACGCGCTCGCGCTGAGCGGAGCCACCCGAACGCTGCCGCGCGAGTGCCTGCGCATGGTCGGCGCGCAGGGCTCCCAGCACGTCCGCCGCGCCCGCACCCTCCATGAGCTGCGGCTTTGCCTGGCGCAGGTCGTCGCGCAGCGCCATCACGAGCGACTCCTGCTCGAGCACGCCCGCGCACGACGACGACAGCGCATCGACGAGCAGGCCCTCGAGCGCCATGCGCTCGTCGAATTCGGCAGCGCGCGCCCGGTCGGCGATGGCGTCGGGCGCTGTGCCATCCAGAATCTGGGGCACCTGGTAGTCGGAGCGGTACTTGCGGAACAGGTCGTAGTACACGGCGAAATCGTCGGCGATGTCCTCGTCGCGCACGAACTGGTCGATGAGCGTGCGGTCGCACGGCCGATCGAGCTCCTCGTACAGCGTGAGCGTCTGCGCCAGGTCCTCCCAGCCGCGCGCCGTGACGAAGCTCTTGCCCCCGCCGGGCTTCGCCTCCACGCGGTAGAAGCAGTCCTGCTTGGCCTGCAGGAACGTGAGAACGGCCGGATGCAGGCCCTTCTCCTGGGAATACGCCTTCCACGCCTCGAAGTCCGGCTCGACGTCGATTTCGCGCAGACGGTCGAGCGTCACCACGTCGAACTCGTGGACCGACTTGTTGTACTCGGGCGGGTTGCCGGCGCACACGACCACCCAGTTGTCGGGCACGCGGTGGCGGCCGAACGTCTTGAACTGCAGGAACTGCAGCATCGACGGGTAGAGCGTCTCGGACACGCAGTTGATCTCGTCGAGGAACAGGATGCCGCGGTCGCAGCCCGTCTTCTCCATGCAGTCGTAGACGCTCGCGATGATCTCGGACATCGTGTACTCGGTGACGTCGAACGCCTCGCCGTCGTAGTCGTGGTGCACGATGAACGGCAGGCCCAGCGCGCTCTGGCGCGTGTGGTGCGTCATCGAGTAGCTGACCAGGCCGCAGTCGAGCTCGTCGGCGATCTGCGCCATGATGGCGGTCTTGCCGATGCCCGGCGCGCCCACGAGGAAGATCGGGCGCTGATGGACCGGTTCAATGCGCGGCAGGCCCGCCTCGTCATGCGCGAGATACGACGCGACCGCGTCTTTGATCTGGTTCTTCGCGGTACGTATGTCCATGGTTCGTTAGCTCCTTCGCCTCAGATCGGATGATTGTCCCTTGGAGATCGGACGATGCGCGCCTCCAATCGGCGCGCGTCGCCTCGTCATTCGCATGAAACGCCGTGGCGCGACGCTGCGGGCCAATACCGCGGCCCAGCGCCTCGGCCCAACGCCTAGGACACGACCGGTTCGACGACGCCGATGCTGTCGTCGTCGATGACCGCCTTCGCAGCCCACGGCGGTACGCGCGGCACCGTCGGCGAGCCGTCATCGAGAAACACGAACGCCGTGTCGTAGTCGGGCGGCTTGTCCGGAAACGTCCCCAAACCGTCGGTGAAGTAGATGAGACCCTGCAGGTCCGCAAGCTCGCCCTCCGCGCGCAGGCAGTCGACATAGGCGAACACCGGGCGGAAGTCCGTTCCGCCGCCGCCGCGCACGTAAAAGCCTCGCATGAGCTCGGGCACCTGGCGCAGCGACTCGATCTTCGTGTCGGCCTGCACGCGCGCATCGCATTGGACAAGGTGGACGTTGATCTCCGACGAGAATCCCTCGCCCTCCTTGAGGATGTCGAACGTACGCTCCAGAAACCGACGCAGCACGTCGCCGCTGCACGATTCGGACGTATCGATGGCGATGACGAACGTGCGGATGCGCGTCGTGTCCGCGTACTCAAGCGGCTCGATAAGCGGCATGTTGCCGTAGAGCTTCAGCCCGTACGTGTAGAAGACGTAATCGAACTCGTCGGGGTTGATCTTGAGCTCCTCGGTCTGCGTCATGAAACGGCGCAGGAACGAACCGTAGTCGGTGTGGCGGCGGTTCGCCACCGTGAGCGCCTCGACCAGGTCGTTCGCCTTGTCGCCCCACGCTGCCGAATACGTCTGCAGGTCGACGCGCATCTGCTTGGCGATGTCCTCCCAGGACTTCTCCGCCGCCTCGTCCTTGTCGCGGTCGTCGGGCACATCTTGGCTCTCGGCATCGTCGTCGGGCAGGTTCGCACTCGCATCGGCCTGCGCGTCCTCGTCGTCGGAGCTTTGCGCCTCCTGGGCTTCCGCGGACGCATCCGCTTCGTCGCCGTCGTCGTCGGCCGTCCCCGCATCGGGTGAATCGCCCGACGGGGGCTTCTCGTCCTGGTCGCGTTCTTCGCCGCTGTCGTCCGACTGGTCGGTGCCCGATGCCTGCACCATCGTGACGTCGTCGGATTCGTCGTCGCCGTCATCACCCGGCTGCGGAAGCTCCTCGACCGGACCGGGTTCTTCCTGCGACTTCTCATGCGCAAGCGCCGGCCACGCCTCGTGGTTGTCGCGCTCGAACAGAACGCGCCAGAGGCTCACCTTGTCCTCGGTCACGCCGCGGCACGCCTCGCTTTCGGGCATGATGGCCACGGCTTCGAACAGCCGGTACAGCTTCATCGGCGACAGCGCGCCCGCCGCCAGGCGCATCTCGGACAGCGCCTGGGCGCGCGCCTCGTCGTCCGCGCTGGGGAACCGCTCCCCCGCAAGCTCGAGCGCCTGCGCCTCGACGGTCACATCGCACGCGAGCGACCAGGCGTCTTTGCGCTTTCTGCCCTTGAGGAACGGATGGCGGAACACGCAGTGGAGCACGAGGTGCAGGTAGTCGCGCACCGCTTCATCCACCGACGACAGCGCGCGGGCGACCTCGTCTTCGGGGCACACGTACACCTGCGAGCCGTCCGTCGCCAGCGGATAGCGCGCCTGCACGTGCACCGGCTCTACCGGCATGCGCCACAAGGCGCGGTCGAGGAACCGAAACCGCAGCATCAGCTGCATGCGGCATTCTTCGATCACATCTTCGGCCAGAGCGCTCGCGCGCTCGAACCGCACGGTTTTCTGATCGGCTATCGCCATGGCCCCTCCATCCGCAGCGCGCGGCCCTTGCTCCGCCTGCCGCGCGCGCTCTCCGCTTTCTTCCGCAAGGCGCTTACTGCGAGGCGATTCGCGCTCTCGCCCGGCGCGCATGTCGCCTCGCGGAACACAAGACCTGCGCCACCAGCCGCCAAGCACGCCTCGCCAGCGTTTCCCTACAAGCTGAAGTCCAATCCCCCACCACCGAACCGGCGCCGTTGCTGCTCCAAAAGGAAACCGGTCAAGGCCGCGTCACGCAGCGTCGCGACCTGATCGATGATCGTTTCGATATTATCCTCGTTCACGAATCCTGCGTCCATCATCATGCCAAGCGTCGCCTGGTCACCGTGACGCGCGATATCCAGGCAGATAGGTTCGGCCTCGGTTCGGAGGAACCGTTCTGCCAAGTCGCGTGCAAGCGGATCCATAAGAACCGGGTCGGCCAGGCGTTCGAGCACCAACCGCGCCTGCTCGTAGGCACCAAGTCCCCGCTCGGTCTTCGTGTCGAAGTCGTTCGGATTGAGGATGGCCTGGTCGTAATGGGAAAGGATCGTTTCGGCATCGATGCCCTCGCGCGCGCCGAGCGCGAGCACCACCTCGCGCAGGCCGCGTTCCGTCTCCGGAAACGTCAGGTCAAGCGTGCGGCGGCCCTCCAGGGGCTCGGCAAGCTCGACGCGCAGACGCGCAAGCGGCGCCTCCAGGCGAAACGCCCGCAGTCCGACGTCCTTGATACCAGCGGGCAACGCCAGCTCGCGCAACGCACGCGCACCGGCGAACGAGTACGGCTCGACGGCGACCGTGCCGGCGGGCAGCTCGACGGCGGCCTCATTTCCCAGGTACGCGATGACGTGCACGCCGTCGTCCTCACGCGAGCAGAGAAGGTCGCCGTCCACGTAGAAACGTCCGTCGTCGGAGGCTCCTTCAGCGGCGCGCAGCTCGGGAGCGTGGGCGCCCCGATAGGCCCCCGTCGTCACGAGCGCACGTTCTCCCAGATGGCGCAGGTGCGCTGGAATGCGCAGCGCGCTGAGCGCCGTGCAGAAGAACGCCTCGTCGCCGATCGACTCGACTGAGTCCGGCAGCGTCGCCTCCGAAAGATTGCGGCACGCATGGAACGCGCGCGTTCCGATGGTGCGCACGTCTGCGGGGATGGTCACGCGCTCAAGCGACTCGAGACCCGAGAAGGCTTCGTCGGCGACGGCGGTCGTGCCCTCTTCGACGGAGTACGTGCGACAGGCGCGATCGAGCAGGCGCACGAAGCGCTTTCCGCCCGCGTCGTCGTGCGCGTACAGACCGCCTGCGGCATCGAGGTGCAGGTACGGGTTGTCGGGCGCGATGGTGAGCGTGGCGTTTTCGCCGCAGGGGTCGAGCTTCGTGCCGACCGCAATCGGAACGCCCAGCTCGCGGAGCGTTTTTGGGAAATGCAGCGCTTCGACCGATGTGCGCGAGAACGCGTCGGACTCCGCGACTTCGAGCGCCTCGCCCACGTCGACGTGGGTGAGGCGACGGCAGTAGAAGAACGCACGCTCGCCGATGCGCCGCAGGTTGGGCGGCGCCGAAAACGCGCGCAGGCCCGACCGCGCGAACGCGTACTTGCCGACGACGGTCAGACTGTCCGGCAATTCGACCGCCGTGAGCCCCTCCATGGAGTAGAACGCTTTCTTCGCAATCTTGCGCACGCCATCGGGCACACAAAACGCGCTTTGCGGCACGCAGAGCGCCACGAACACCGCACCGTCGGCGCTGAGCACGCCAGTGCCATCGGTCGTGAACCAAGGGTTGCCCGCATCGACCGCAATGGACAGAAGACGGCTCTTCTCGAACATGCCCGGTTCGAGCGTTTTCGTGCCCGCTCCGATGACCAGGCGGTCGAGCCGCCCCTCGGCGAACACCCCCGCGTCGAGCTTCTCGACCGCGCCGGGCAGCACCAGCTCGCGCAGGTTTCTGCATCCGCGCAGCCACGATGAGTCGAACGTATCGAGTCCGCGCGGGAACACGACGCGCTCGAGCGCGCGCATGGCGCGAAACGCGCAGGGTTCGAGCGCGCGCACCGTCTCCGGCAGCACAAGCTCCTCGCAAGAGGGCGCCTTCATGCCGAAATCCAACCCGATCGACGTGACGGGCAGCCCCTCGACCTGCGCGGGAACACGCAAGCTCGCTACGTCCGATTCCGCCGACAGCATGCGTACCTCGGCGTTGTCGAACACGGCGTACGACCAAATCGTGCCCTCGTCATCGGCGAACGCGCCCTGGCGCACGGAGTCGATTGCACCCCTCGCACCGACAATCCTGCGGCGGCGCTCGTCCAGGGTACGGTACGCGTCCTCGAGGTTGTCGCCCGCAAGCGCGGCGTCCTCCACCGCGCCGTCGGCAACGTCGGCCGCCGACGCGATCTTGCTCATGTCGATGGGAGTATCGCTGTAGCCCATCGCAATCCCCCCTCCTGCCGAATCGCCAGGCTCGCGCGTGCAGCGCAACCAGCGCTTGCTCCCGGGCGCAGCCGTTTACGCGACCGCGCACGGAGACCGCGCACGTGCCCTATGCGCTCGTGGGGAACACGCCCACTTCGCGCAACCAGCCGCCCTGGTCATCGCGCTCCGCCACGAAGAACGCGTCCCACACCTCGGTGCCCGCGCCTTCGGCCACCTGCGCGTACGCCCGTGGGAACGACGTCGAGTCCTCGTCGTCGTCCTCGAGCAGCGTCGTGCATCCCGCCTGTTCGAGAGCCTGGCGCGCCCGGACGCGGTCCTCGCCGAACACCCGCGCGCACTTTATGAAGAAGTCGCCCTCGTCGAACGTGAAGCACGGGTTGCCGGTGCCGACGAACCCGTTGCGCTGCCGCATCTCGCTGCGATGCTTGTTCTCAAGCGAGCAGTAGTGCATGCCGAACCCGAAACCTGAGCGGATGCCGTCAAGCATGAGCGAAAGCGCCAGCTCCTCGCTGCCCGCGACCGCGAGCCCGCCCGAGTAACCATAGTCGTACATGACGGGGAACGGCGGGTTCTTCAGTTTGAAACCCCGCTTTTCGAACTCAACCCAGCTGTGGAACGGAAAGCAGAACTCCAAGAGGTTCATCCCCGTGATGCCGATCTCATCGAAACGGGTCATGAGCGCGTGCATCTCGTCCTCGGTCCCCGGCACGATGGGCATCTCCACCACCACGTCGGGTATGAAGCGCCGAGCGAGCGCCATGCGGTCGAGCACGCGTTCGTGCAGCGCATCCGTGTCGTCCTGCTTGACGCTGAAGCGTATCTCGCACAGTCCCGCGTCGCGCAGACGGCGCGCGCCCTCCTCGGTGAGCAGGTCTCCCGACGTGTACATGCGTAGATGCGCGTGCGGGAACAGCTCGCGCGCCCGCTTGAGGAAGCGCACCGAGTCATCCAGGTTCAGCAGAGGCTCGCCGCCCGTGAGGCCGATGACCGCAAGCTTTCCCCGCGTCTTGTCGCGCGCGTCGGCAAGCTCGCGTTCCCACGGGCATCCCTCACGGACGTAGCGCTCGTAATCGGGCAGGTTGTAGTTGAAGCAGAAGTAGCAATCCCGGTGGCATTTGAACGACGTCGAGAACGTCTCGCTGCCGCCCGTGCCCGTGCATTCGACGCACGCGGGCGAGAGCCATCCGTAGGAGATGCTTGCGCCCGCGTTGCGCATCAAGGCGCCTGCTCCTTCGAGCTGCTGTCTGAGCTGCGCTATCCGCTCGTCTTCGACTCCGCGCTGCTCGAACGTGACGCCCTTTTCCTCGAGGGCGCGCACGTAGGCATCCTCGGCTTCGCGCATCGAGGCGAGCGCGCGGTCGCGCGCGACGTTGGCTCGAAAGCGCTCGGATTGCGCGCTCATGCTTGGAACGTCTCGCGATAGAACGCGAGCAGCGCCTGATCAGCTTCGTCCTCGGTGCCCTCGAACGTGCGCGTGCGGTCTTCCTCGCCGGTCTTGCCGACCGTGAGCAGCCATGAGCCGTCCTCCTGACGCGTTTTGCGGGCGAACCCTCGTTTTGCCTTTTGCATCGAAATCCCTTCCTCCGATACACCCTGTGCTCGAACGCCTTTGCTTTTCCGCGTTCGAGCGATCGCCGGAGCATGATCGCCTCGAACGCGCGGCGCGCTTTCGAATCAGCAACATTCCGATCCGTGCCTGAAAGCCTCACGGAGCAGAATGCCAGCCGGTTCGAGAATACCAGAGAGAGCCAACCGGGCTCTTCAACAGAAATGGCCCGCTACCGTTTTGCGATAGCGGGCCATTCGTTGCCAGCTGAGAAAGCGACTAGTAACGTCGCTCGCCCGCCACGTTCCATCGACGGTTCGGTTCGATCTCATCTGCGTACTGGATGCAGTACCGCATACCCTTGAGCGTGACGATGAGATTGGCAACCGCGTGCGCACTGTTGTCGCCGTGGTCGTACACCTCGACCGTCAGATACTCGCGATCGATGAGCGGTTGGTAGATAGGGGAACCCTCGAGCCTGCTCAGAAGCACATTCGTCGGCTGCCGACCCAGTTCTTCCTGGCGCAGTGCGATGTTGTACAGAATCTGCTCCTGCTCAGCGTCGAGGCGCCCCAGCTCCTCGACCTCAGCAATGATGTCGTCGACTTCCGTCGCCATTAAAAACCTCTCCCTTCGACGGAACGTGTTGAATCACCTGCCGTTGCCCCGTACGGGACGAACGAGCATTAGATTCCGTTGTAGCCCTTGGACGGATCGCTGTCGCCAACGCCGTTGGCGGAGTCGCCAGCCTCGTTGCCCGTACGCTTGGTGGTGGTGTAGCCGCCCCAGGCGCGAGCCAGGAACTTGCCGCGAACCAGGTACAGGGCCTGCTCGGTGAGGTCCTTCTTGGTCAGACCGAGCTCTTCCTGAACTTCTTCGGGCGTCTTGCCAGCATCAATCTGGTCGTTCAGGTACTTCGCCATGGCCTTGTTGTCTTCAAGAGCCAGGAATTCATCGCGATTCATTCTTGCTCCTTTGCCTAGGATAGGCTGCCCCCTCCGAAGAGGGAGCAGCCTAAGCATTACCGACTATCAGTTAAAGACGGAACAGAACGGTCGGGCGATCGATCTGCTTCATGCGCTCGATCATCTCATCGAGAGGACCGTACTCCATGGAAGCGGATTCCTCCACCTGGACGGCGAGAGGACGCTGACCGGCCTTGTCTCCGCCAGCTCCCCAATGATCGGAGAAGATGGACGTCGGGCACGGGATGTAGAACCATTCCCAGTCGTCACCGTCGTTGCCTTCACCCTTCTTGAAGGGGCCGACTTGGACTTCCTTGATGCCGAACTGGTCGATCGGAAGACCCAGCTCTTCCTTGCAAGCGATCTCGGCCGCGTGGTTGCCAGAGAAGAACGTGTAGTCTACGAGCAGGCCGTATTGAGTGTCTGCCATTTCTTTCTACCCTCCTTAGTCCTGATCGAGGCTGCGGACGCGCTTCATGTTGCACATGACGCCCTTGTACGGAGCACCGAAGCCAAGTTTGCCGATGTCCATATGCGGAACCAGCGAGTTGAAGTTGGACTTCCAAACGCCGAACAGGTTGGGCTCTTCGCCGTCCTGCTCAGGGAACCACCAACCATGAGCGCAGTTGATGATGCCAGGCTTGATGATCGGCGTGATTTCGGCCTTGAAGCGGGCCTCGCCGAACATGTTGTAAACCTCGACCCAGTCGCCTTCGGTGATGCCATACTGCTTCGCGGTCTCGGGGTTGATCTGAACCCACGGCCACGGATCGATCTGACGCAGCGACGGCACCTGACGATGCTCCGAGTGGAACGAGCTGTAACGGCGCGAACCAGAGGTGGAGATCAGCGGATACTGGCCAGCCAGGTCAGGCTTGCTGATCGGGCTGTAGTCAGGCTCGTAGTAGTACGGCAGCGGATCCTCGCCCCAGGATTCGTACAGAATCGAGTAAGCCTCGATCTGGCCGGTGATCGTGTTGAAGCCAGGCTGGCCGTCGAAGCGGAGCAAGCCCTTCTCGTACTTCTCGTACTCGAAGCCGTGCGCACCAGGCTGGTAGATGCCAGCTTCGCGCAGGTCTTCGAACGTCATGCCGAGTTCCTTCAGCTGATCGTCGAAGAAGCTCTCGACGCCCTTCTGCAGAGCATCGAGGTCGAGGTGCTTGCCGTCGGCCGGCTTGTACCACGGCCACCACTCGGGGTTCAGGCGCTGACCGAAGATCAGGCAAATCTCGATGTCGGACTTGCACTCGCCGACCTGCAGAGCCTTGTTCATGGGGCCCATGAACACGGTGTTGCGGCCGTAGTGCGTAAGAACGATGCCGTCATGCTCGGCCCACGTGCTCATCGGCAGGAAGATGTCGCCGCAAGCCATAGCCGTCGGGGTCATGAACAGGTCCTGCACGACCACGTAGTCGAGCTTGACCAGGCCGTCATGCCAACGCTTCGGCTGAGCGGAGCACGTCGGGGTCAGGAAGTTGGAGCTGTTGAACCAAGCCATGTGCAGCTTGTACGGCTTGCCGGACTCGAGCGTGTTGAGCGTCTCGTCAGGCTGCGTGGTGGCCATGCCGGTGGACAGGCCAGGCCACTGCTCAGCGCCGATACGCTTCGCCCAAACCTCGTCGGTCATAGCGCCGCGCTGCTCCATGCGCCACTTGCCGAGCAGAGCGGACGGAGGACCAAGGGTGACTCCGCCAGGACGGTCGATCGCGCCGGCCATAGCCTCGATGCAGATGAAGGCCTGGGACAGCTGAACGCCGTTCTTGTTCTGGTCGAACGCGAGGCCCCAAGCGAAGCCGATCGGGCGCTCGGTGCCGATGATGTGGGCAACGCGCTCGATGGTCTCGACCGGGACGGTCGTGATCTCGGAAACCTTCTCGACCGGATACTCCTCAGCACGCTTCTTGAGGTCTTCCCAGCCGTACACCCACTTCTCGACGAATTCCTTGTCGTACTCGTCATTCTGGAACATCAGGTTGATCAGGCCGAGAGCCAGAGCCGTGTCGGTCTGGGGACGAACCTGGACGTTGATGTTGCCGTTGCGGGCGCCGACCCACGTGATGCGGGGGTCGACGGAGATGATCTTCGTGCCGCGCTTCATCATGTCGACGAGGCAGTGGCCGAAGAAGCCGTCGCCGTTGGACGGCAGGGGCTCCTTGCCCCAAACCACCACGTACTTGGAGAGCGTGTACGCCGGGTCGTCGTAGCTGCCAGGCAGGTGGCCAGCGTAGTCGAGCTCGGGGTAGCCAGCGCCCAGGACGTAGTCGGAGACCGAGCAGCGCGGACCGTAGCAGGACCAGCCGGACTGGGTGTAGCAGCAGTTCGGCGACTGCAGGACCGAGAACGTCAGTGCGTAGTAGTAAATGCAAGCCTCACGGCCGGTGCCACCGAAGCAGACGATGGACTCGGGACCGTAGGTGTTCTGGAAGTAACGAACCTTCTCGCAAATCTCGTCGATGGCCTCATCCCAAGAAATGCGCACCCATTTATCTTTACCGCGATCCTCGCGGGCACGCTTCATAGGATAGATGATGCGGGCGGGATTGTGGGTGTACTCACGAAGAGCCAGGTTCATGGCGTTAACGCGACCCTTGGTGATGGGGTTGTCGTCATCGCCTTCGACGCGAATCAGCTTGTTGTCCTTGGTAACAACCTTCACGCCGTATCCAACGGGATGCGATCCCGGAGGAGACCACGTGTTGCTGCGAGTGATTACCGTGCCGTCTTCGAGCTCGGTACGCCACTGCTTACCATAAGCCATATGCTTCCCACTCCTTTTCCTCACTCGGTTTAGGAAAGTCAAGCTGCGATCGAACCTCGAAGGTGTCTGGGGCAACGGGGCCGATCTCGCTTACAACGGGTACTTTACGGACATGGGTCCGGCGCGGTTATTTCAATTTCTTATCAATTAATCCTATCTTGTGGATAATTATGGAGACTTTATGTTTGCCCAGTTCAAACGCTATGTTTTGGAAAGGTAACAGGTGAGTGACGAACAGTGATGAACCGTTGCAAACGCCGCAAAGCAGAGCCCGAGAGCATGCGTTCCATTCGTTTATTGAATAACTCAAGGTCATAGGCGTGCGGTCGGTTTCCGCCGGCGAACGGTCGCTGAAATTACGAGCGCAACGGTTATGAAGGATTGATGGACGGCTTTCGGACTCGGCGCCGGCCGAAACGGGGTCCACGGCCCAAACCGGCGCCCGACGCGCATCGCATCCCGGAAAATGCAGAGGGGGCGCGCCCGGAAAGGCACATCCCCCTCTGCAGCACGATAACCTGCGGATTGTCGGAGCGCCCTACGCGGTATGTTCCGCCTCGACGCGGGACTCGAGATACTCCTCCTGCGGCCCGGCAAAGAGGCTCTCCTTGGCGCTCAGGCTGCACAGGATCTCGATGAAGTCCTCGATGGCGAGGTTCTTCGTATCCTTGCGCCACATGGCCGCCAAATCGTAGCGGCACCAGTCCTCCACAAGGTCCACGAAGACGGTTTTGCCCAGGTTGGCGCGGCGCAGGTGGTTGCCCACAAGCGCGACGCCCTGATTCTGCTGCACGCAGCGCAGGCGCGCAGCGACGTTGCAGTAGTATTTGGCCGCTTTGGGAACGAAGCCGGCGCGCTCGAACAGCCCGCTGTAGAACCACGGGAACACATCGCTGAAATGCGGATGCGGCAGCACGAACGGCTCGTCGCGCAGCGTGGGCAACGATAGCAGCTGGGCCTTCGCCAGCGGGTCGCGCTCGTTGACCATGAGGCGCACCGGGTCCTCGCCGAGCTTGGTGACGTTGCAGTAGTGACGAAGCTTATCGTCGACATCGAGCGTGAGCACGAGGTCAACCGAGTTGTCCATAAGCGCCTGAGCTGCGCCTTTGTAGCCGTACACGACCGTTCGCAGATGCGTTTGCGGATACAGCTCGCGGAAGGTGTTGGCCGCCTCTGGCATGATGCCGCCGAACGCGTAGTGCAGGTACCCCACCGACAGCTGGTCGCCGTCGTGCTTGCCCGAACGCTCGATGGCGAGCAGCGCCCGGTCGTAGTGGGCGATGATCTGCACGGCTTCCTCGTAGAACAGCCGGCCCGAGCGCGTGAGCTTCACGCTGTGGCGATCGCGATCGAACAGCGTGAAGCCAAGCTCCTTCTCGAGCGATTTGATGTGCGTCGAAAGAACCGGCTGCGAAATGTACTGACGGCGAGCCGTCACGGTGAAGCTCAGACATTCGGCAAGGTCGACGAATTCGCGAATATACTCGATCTTCACGCTCTCACCCCTTCTGGCCCCTGCGCATGCCGAAACGTTCGCCCTCCCCCAGGGCGAACGTCGGCGGGCCTGCATGCATCAACAAGCGCGCATATCACTTATTGCTTATCTGTTCCTTGTTCGCCATTATTTTCATCCATCTGCGGCGCGTGGGGTTATTTGAATTTCTTATAAGTGCATTCATCGGCGAACGATAAAATTGAAAGTTTTGGACATATGCGAATTGGACGTAAGAGTGCGCGAGCGTGCACGGAGCGAACCGTGATGAGCGCGTTTCGAAACGGTCGGAAACGGTGAAGAGACCATGTGTTGGTACAGCGGCTGGAACTGCGGAAATTTCGAGGACGAGGCGTGAGCGGAGCGGTGCGCGCGATAAAGGAACCTCCGGATAATGAGAGACGGGGGGGGGGCCCCGGGGGGGGCCCCCCCCGGCGGGGCTAATTTTGGTTTTTGGGCCCCGGGAGAGGGCCCCGGGTTGTGGTGTGTTTTTTAAAAAAAA
>CAIFEB010000006.1:57659-81519 GCA_903789375.1 uncultured Eggerthellaceae bacterium
TTTTTTTTTATATGTTCGGGGGTTGGGGGTTGGGGTGGGGGATATAATTTACCTTCTTTATTTTTAGCCCGGGGGGGGGGCGGGTGTGGGGCCCCCGCCCCGTCTCTCATATGTGCGGTATGCGCCAGCGTGATCTGCGCCGCTTTTCGTGTGTGCGGCATGCGCCAGCGCGGTCTGCGCCGCTTCCCGCGTTCGTGGTTTGTGCCAGCGCGGTCTGCGCGACCGCCGGCCGTGACTAGTTGGTCGTGCCGGTGGCAGCCGTTGTGCTCGTGGCGCCAGTCGAGCCGGTGGCGCCCGTGGCCGTAGTCGTGCCGGTCGTGCCCGTCGAGGTCGCCGAACCGGTCGCACTCGCGGAGCCAGCGGTTCCCGTCGTGCTCGTCGTGCCCGCTGTCGTGCTCGCGGAGCCCGTCGTGGCCGCGCCCTTCACCACCGTCACGTTATTCAGGTTGAGCGCCGAACCCAGCCACTTCGCCTCGATGATGTCGCCGACGCCGCCGCTCGCGAGCTTCTTCACCACCGTGCTCACGGCACTCTGCAGTTCGGTGTTGGACGTGCTCACGCCCACGCAGTAGCCGCTCGGGTCCTGCAGCAGCGCCACGATGGTCGCATCGTAGCCGTTCGTGTGCGCCACGTACTCGCCGATGACGGCGTCGGCCGCCACGTACTGCGCCGAGCCCGAGGACAGCGCCGAAAACGCGCTCTTCAAATCCGTTTCGGAAACGAGCGACCCGTCACCGAACAGATTGGACACGCGCCATGCGCTCTTCGACGAAGCCTGGGCCGCAATCTGGACGTTCGACGACGTGGTGGGAACCGACGTAGTCGATGACGGCGCGAACAGGGCCACGCCCGTCTGCAGGTAGCTGTCCGAGCGCCAGTACGACGCGTCGCTGTCGGAGGAGTCGACGCCCATGACGACGTCGACCTTGCCGTCCTTGAGCGCGCCCTCCGGATCGGATCCGACGTCGACGAGCTCGAGCTTGACGCCCAGCTCATCGGCGATGTAGGCGGCAACGTCGACGTCAATGCCGACGATGCGCGACGATCCCGACGACTGCCCCGCCAACGGCGCCGAGTTGGCGTTGACGCCCACGCGGAGCACCCCGTCCTTGCCGAGCGCCGATGACGAAACCGCCTGGCTTTTCTGGTCGGGTGTGTACGACGACGGCCCGCAGCCCGACAACAGAACCCCCATGCAGACGAACGACAGGCACAGGGCAAGGACCGCTTTCCAACGTCTCATACGAACCCTCCATCTCATGCAGCTTCGCCCGCAGGCGAAGTGCCGTTGCTTTTCGCGCTTCTTCCAGCTGACCTAGTTTTCGACCCCACACTCGCGCATTGGGACTGAGCTGTTCACCATCGTCCTCTCGCCCGTCGCAACACCGCGTCGCGATAGTCATGTAATCGGGCGATGCGTCTTACGTCTAGAACGCGCCGTGCTCATCCGCCGCGAACGGCGGAATTACGTGGATCCTTTCGACCGCGTCTGCCATGGACTGAAAGCGCGAAAGCGCTTCGCAACTACAGACCTGGAAGAAGCTCCTCGAGTGTACCAGAACGCGACGTGGACCGATGCAACGGAGGGCTCGGTGCAACAAACATGACACCAAGCCGAAAAGCCGCGCGGGCGCAGGCTGTGGATAAGCGGACAGCAAGCTGGGACGATGCGGCGAACCGCGCGGCGAGCGCGATGGCGGGGCGGTGGGAAAGCGGGGATGTGGATGGCGCGAGAGCGGTTTCGCGATGCGATACGGACGGTCCGGAGAGGGTTGGGGGACGGCGGCGCGCAGGCGGCGCAAGGAAGACGCGGAGGCAGAGGCGCAAAGGCGCAGGAGCGGATGGGAGCGGAAACGCATGGGAGCGCGGGCGGTGCAGGAGCGGATGGGAAGTGGCGGTGCGCAGGCGCGCGGGCGGCGTAGGGACAGCTTCTCGGCGCGACGCGTGCGGCGCAGGGGCGGCTTCTCGGCGCTGTGTGGGCGGCGGCTGTGGGAGATTCTCGCGCTAGGGTGTGCCCATGGAACGTTTCTCACACAGGGCGCGGCGGGCGGCGGGGATTGCGGCGGCAGCCGTCGCCGAGGCGACGTGGCCCACGCGCTGCGCAGTCTGCGACCTGCCCGGCGCGGTGCTGTGCGTCTCGTGCGAGGCTCGGCTTTCGTACGTGGACTGGTGGCGGGCCTGCCCGGTGTGCGGCGCGCCGTTCGGCCGCGTGCAGTGCAGCGAGTGCAACCCCGTAACGCTCGGGCACCTGGGACGCGACGCGTTCCCGTTCGCCGGATGTGCATCGGCCGTGATGTTCGACGACGACTCGGGGCGCATCGTGCGCACGTTCAAGGACCAGGGCGAGCGGCGCCTCGCCGAGCCGATGGCGCGCATCATGGTGCGTGCTCTGCCCCCGAACTGGGAGTTCGATGCTGTGTCGTACATCCCAGCATCCGAGCGCGCACGGCGCGAGCGCGGGTTCGACCACGGAGCGGATCTGGGCCGCGCCGTGGCCGCGCAGACGGGCCGACCCCTGCGGCCCCTGCTCGCGCCGCCGCGCACGAAAGACCAGCGCGGCCTGTCGCGCACGGAGCGCCTCGGCAACCTTGAGGGACGCTTCTCCGCCCTGCCCCGGGCGCGCACGGGCGGACGGGTGCTCGTGGTGGACGACGTCTTCACCACGGGAGCCACGCTGTGCGCGGCAACCGACGCGCTTGCCGCCTGCGGCTGCACCGTGTACGGCCTGACGTTCGCCCGCGCGTGAGCGAGGACGCGCCTGCGCGGACGCAAGCGGGCACCGCCGCGCGAGCGCCCTACCCCAGCCCGCCGTCCGCGCGGGGAACGCCGGGAACGATTTCCTCCACGAACCAGCGGGGGTTCTCGAAGAACAGGTAGGTGGCGCGGCCGCCGATTTCCACCAGGTAGCGCATGCCGCAGCCGCCCACCTTGAGCGACGACGCCCGGCGCGCGTCGAGCACGCGGTCGATGCGGAACACCCGGCCGTCCTCCCAGGTGATGGAAACGGGCGTGACGGTACCGTCCGGATCGATGCGCGCAAGCACCTCGACGTAGCGCTTGCGGCGCGTCTGAATGCCTCTGACCATGCCGATCGCCTACCGGTGGAAGTAGCTGACGGGATGGACGGTGTTGTCCGCCTTGATGTCGACGCCGGCGAGACGGTCGTCCACGAGCTCGGCGCCGCGCACGACGCACGTGTTGCCGAAGCGGCGGCGCAGGTCGTCGATGGCGCGGTCGAGCCCTTCGTAGTCGGGCTCGACCAGGTCGAACAGGGACGTCTGCTCGTACGGGCCGGGCCAGACCAGGTCGGACGCGCGCACGTGGAGCGCGCGGATGGGATGCTCCGCATCGAGCGGCTCGTTACTCGTGAGCAGATCCCACGCCGCGTGCGCGACGGTGCGCGTGGCGGCCGTGGGCCGCGCGAGGTGCGTTTGGCGGCCGTAGCCGCACAGATCGGTGCCGTTGCGCACGCCGATGGCGATGGTGCGCGCCCGCACGCGGTCCTCGCGCATGCGCTGCGCCACCGATTCGGACAGAAGCCAGATGAGCGCCTTGGCGTCGGCCGGGCAGGTGAGGTCGTGCGGCGCCGTGAGCCCGTTGCCGTAGCTTTTGATGACGCGGTCGACCGTGCGGGTGGCCGGGTCGTACGGCTTGACGGTGGTGGCGTCCTCGCCGCGCGCGAACGTGCGCAGGACCAGGCCCATCTTGCCGAGGCGCCGCGTGAGGTACGCGTCCGACGCATGCGCGAGCCCGCCGATGGTGTCAATGCCGTATTCATGCAGCTTGCGCTCGGTGGCCGGGCCCACGTACAGCAGATCGCGCACGGGCGCCGGCCAGACGACGTCGCGGTAGTTGTCGCGCGTGATGGCGGTGATGGCGTCGGGCTTGCGGTAGTCGCTACCGAACTTGGCGAATATCTTGTTCCAGCTGACGCCGACAGAGACCGTGCAGCCAAGCTCCGCCTTGATGCGCTCGCTTATCTCGCGCGCGACGACGAGCGCGTCGCCGCCGGCGAGGCCGACCGACCCCGTGATGTCGAGCCAGCATTCGTCCAAACCGAACGGCTCGACCAGGTCGGTGTACTGGTAGTAGATGGAGCGCGCCAGCTCCGAGTAGCGACGGTAGAGCCGGTAGCGCGGCGGCAGCACGATGAGGTCCGGGCACTTCTCGCGCGCCTGCCACAGCGCCTCGCCCGTTTTGATGCCGAAGCGCTTGGCTTCGACGCTTTTGGTGAGCACGATGCCGTGGCGCAGCTCCTCCTTGCCCGCAACGACGACGGGCTTGCCGTGGAGTTCGGGGCGTTCTGCCTGCTCAACGCTTGCGTAGAACGAATTCATGTCGCTGTGCAGAACGATTCGGTCCACGCTTCCCCCCTTCCGAACATACGTTTGCAACAAACGCATGTTCGCACCATCGGAGGGCGCGCGTCAATCGAACAAACTGTAGAGAAATCTCCGCAAAGAAAAAGGCCCGCGGGAAGCGCAGCCACAACGGCTTGCACTCCCCGTGAGCCCAAAGGGAAAGGGGCCGGAACCGCGATTAGAACATCGCGGGGACCACGAGCGTCACCGGCAGGGCGGCGACGATGATCAGCCAGCGGAGCAGGTAGCCACCGATGATGACGCACACGTCGGCGCATGCGGTCATGCCGCGGCTCTCCTTCTTGCCGAAGCGGCCGACCGACTCGATGATCAGCGGCAGAACCAGGCCGATGATGATGAACCCGAGCCAGAAGGCCAGCGCGTACTGACCGACCATGAGCACCAGCACGGAGTTCGCGCCCGCCTCGCCGTTGTGGTAGGTGACCCACATCAGGAAGAACACCAGGACGAGCTCGGCGATGGGCAGCCAGTAGTGCGCGTCGGACACCCATTCCATGGCCTTGAACTCTTCCGGACGTTTGATGGCCGCGAACCCGATCACGAGCGCTGCACCGGTCGACATGGCCGACACGAGGAACAGGATGGGCAGTGCCGCAGAGTTCCACAGCGGGAACGCGTGCGGGGTGGCCAGCAGAGCGCCGGTGTACACCGCGACCAGAAGGCCGAAGATCACGCCGAAGACCTCGAGCCATTCGGGGGTCTTGTGCTTGGTCAGATCCAGGATGCAGACGATGAAGTCAGCGAGCGTGAACAGGACCAGGAACACGACGCCCCAGGTCATCCACGAGCCGAAGTTCGTCAGCAGCAGGAAGAAGCGCTGGGGATGGAAGAAGCCCGCCTTGGCGTCGAGCATCAGCATCGCAAGGCCGATGCACACCACGATGAACGCCGCATAGTGGGCGAACCGGCGCGTCGACTCAGCCTGGCCCGGCGCCGTCCTGCGCAGGCAGTACGCGGTGACGAAAGCGCCGCCGCCCAAACCTGCGAGGAACAGGTACAGGGCGATGGGCACGCCCCAGATAGGAGTGAACGACATGACCTCATCACCTCACGTAGTAGATCTTCGGCTTCGACAGACCCGGCGCGATGGGCGCCGCACCCGTCTCCGCGATCTTCTTCGAAATCTCCGAGTCCGGATCGTCGAGGTCGCCGAAGGTGCGGGCGCCCGTGAGGCACGCCTCCACGCACGTGCACATCTTCGTGCCGCTCGTGTAGGCGGACACCGTGCAGAAACGGCACTTGTCGACCGAACCGGTCTTGGAATTGCGCACGCGCACCTGATAGGGGCACGCGGCCATGCAGTACAGGCAGCCTATGCACCGGTCCTGATCGACCTGGACGATACCGTCCTCGCCCATGTGCGCAGCGCCCGTCGGGCACACCTGCGCGCACGGCGCGTCATCGCAGTGCATGCACTGCAGAGGCACGGTCTCGACGTGGACGTTCGGGTACTTGCCCGACTCGCGCGTCTCGAAGCGGATGAAGGCTTCATCGTCCAAAAGGCCGTTCTGGCGCTGGCAGGCCGTGCGGCACGTGAAGCAGCCGATGCACTTCGTCGTGTCGATAAGCATTCCATATCTCGCCATTTGCTAACCCACCTTCTCAACTTTGACGAACGCCTCTTGCGTGCATGCGCCGCCGTAACCGGGCTCGATCCTGAACGGGACGAAGTCCATCTGACGCAGGCCGACTTTGTAGGCGTTCTTCTGCTCGGGAACCGCGCAGCCGTAGTGGCTCGGCATCCACACGCAGCCAGGAGCCAGACGCTCGGTAACGTGCACCTTCACCGTGCCATCGGACTGGGCGTTGGAGATGTGCACCGTGTCGCCGTCGGAGATGCCGCGCGCAGCGGCGTCCTCGCTCGACAGCCAGACGCGCTCGAGGCCATAGTCCTTGGTGATGTTCATGAGCGCCGCGACATCGACGGACTGGTTGTGGCAGTGGATAGCCTGCTTGCCGCCGATGAGCCGCAGCTCGTCGGATCCGCCATCGGCCACCGGAGCGGTCCAGATGGGCGCAGCCGGGTAGCCGGCCTTCGCGCAGGCGTCGCTGGTGAAGTGCACCTTGCCGTCGGACGTGCCGAACTTCGGCGTCGTGCCGTAGACGAACGCCTTCTCGGGGAACGACTGCGTCCCCGACGCGCGCAGACCGTCGAGCGTGAGCCCCACGGTGCGCAGCTGGGCGTCGGCGAGCTCCTCTACGGTGAAGTCGAAGTACTTGCCCACCCCGCAGGCGTTGGCGAGCAGCGTGAAGATCTCGTCAACCGGCTTGGTGTTGGGATGGATCACGTCGAGCACCTGGTCGCGCAGCGACACGACCGGCGTCGAGGCCGACACGAACTCGGGCAGCTCGAAGCGCTCGAGGTAGCTGCACTCGGGCAGCACGTAGTCGGCATGCTGGGCGGTCTCGCTCATGAGCACGTCAATGACCACGCACAGGTCCAGCTTGTCGAAGCACTCACCGAGGTAGGTGGGGTTCTGGTAGCCGGCGACCATGTTGGAGTTGTAGAAGAACACGCCCTTGATGTCGCCCGTGCGCGCGCCTTCGGCCACGGACAGCGCCGAGGACTCGCTTGCAAGCGGCAGGTCGGACAGGCCGTAAGCCTTCTCGGACACCGCGGGCGGGTTGGGGAACTTCCCCTGGTCGAGCGCCCCGGCCTTGACCGACGGCAGGAACAGCGCGCCGCCCTCCTGGTTCCAGACGCCCAGAAGCGAGTTGAACACCGCGATGGCGCGGGCCGTCTCGCCGGAGTTGGCGTACTGGCAGCCGAACGCCGCGCGCCAGCTCGGCTCGATGGAGCAGGCAGGCGCCGCAGCGGCCATGCGCGCCGCGAGCGAGGCGATTTTGTCGGCAGGGACGCCGCAAACGTCTTCGGCCCACTCGGCCGTGTACGGGGCGATGGCCTTCTTCCAATCCTCGAAGCCCTCGACGTTGGCGGCCACGAAGTCGGCGTCGTAGCGTCCGTTGCGGACGAGCTCGTTGGACATGCCGAGCACGAGCGCCAGATCGGTGCCAGGCTTGATCGGCACCCACTCGGTGGCGAACAGCGCCGTGGAGTTCAGGCGCGGATCGACGATGACCAGGTCGGCGCCGTTGGCGTGGGCGGCCTCGATGTCGGCGACCTGCGACGGACGCACGCCGTCGGCGTAGCTGCGGCCGATGAACATCGTCATCTTGGAATGCGCGACGTCCGACGTCCAGCCGCCGCCCACGACCTGCTTGAAGCCCGACGTGCGGGACAGGTAGCAGGCTGCGCCGTGCGTGTAGACGTTGGCGGAGCCGAGCGCCTGCATGAAGCGCGGGCCGTAGTACTTGCCCGACGGGCGCGGATCATGCACGAGCGCGAGTGCCTTGGCGCCCGACGAGGAGATAATCGACTTGACCTTGTCGGAAATCTCGGAAATCGCCGTGTCCCAGTCGATCTTCTCGAACTTGCCCTGGGCGTTGCGTTTGAGCGGGTCGGTCAGGCGATCCTCGGAGTATGCGATGTTGGCATAGCCGTAACCGCGCGCGCACAGCTTGCCCCGCGAGTAGGGATGGCCCTCGTCACCGAGCTGCTTGATCAGCTTGCCGTCGGAAACGTAGGCGGTGTAGCCGCATTTGCTCGAGCAGCCTCCGCACAGCGAATGGGCCGTCGTCACCGTCTTGGCGGTCGATCGGCTGTCAGCGTGCGCCTGCTCCCAGGCGCCGAAGCCCATGAACCCGGCCGCGCCGGCGAGCGCCACGGCGCCCGCGCTGCCAGCCAGGAAGCTCCGCCTGGTTAAAGCTTTCTCTGACATTGCTGTCTTCCTCTCTATAGTAAAGATCTCGTCGTCTTCATCGCTTCGCCACAGCACGCGGACGTTCATCCTCCTCATCCGATGCCTCGGTGAACTTCGCCCGCTCGCACACGAGCATGTCGACCAAGCTGATGTAGAAGTTCGCCGCCTCCTCGTTGAGGCCGATGAGCTTCATGCGGTAGTCGGTCAACCATCCCAGGCGCTCGACGACAAGCGTCTGCGCCTGCGCGGCCATGCCCGAACGGAGCAGAACCGCGATGAGGTCGAGCTCGAGTGAGAGATGGTCGGGGCACGCCCGGAACTCGTCGGGAATCGACAGCCCGAGCGACGTGGTCAGATCGCGCATGTAGTCGGCGGTCTTTCCCAGGTACAGCCCGCGGTTCGGTTCGAGCGGATCGCGGCGGTCGTCGTCTTTGCAGTACAGCGACTCAACCGGCACGGCCGAATACGGAAGCCCGCCCGTGAAGTGCGTCCGCGCGAACTCATCGTGCGCAGCGAACGTGGGCGGCACCGCAAGCGCCTTCAGCTCGGACTCGCTCAGGACATCGCGCAGATGGCATCCGCTGATCCGACGGCTGCCCCGCGGGGCACGCTCGGCAAGATCGTGGGTGTCCTGCAGCATCTGGCGGGCTCCCCCCAGGAAATCCGCCCACGCTGTAGGCGCGGTCAGCTCGTCCCACTCCGCTTGCTCGCCTTCGACGAAGCATCGCGAGAGCACCGAGAAAACCGCTGCGCTGTCCATCATGGCTGAACTCTCTCTTTCAAATCGAACTCGGAACGCGTGCGCTCAGACGAAACGATGACTGTCCGCCTGCTTAGTCGACCAGCGTGACGGTACGGACGACGCCCTGATCTATGCAGGCCTGAGCAATGTCTTTCCAATCGATGAACTGGATGGCGCCGTTCGGGCACTGCTCCGCGCAGCGGCCGCACGACACGCACTTCGTGGAGACGTTGGACTCCGTGTCGATGCGCGGCATGTTCCACGGGCAGGCCTGAGCGCACATGCCGCAGCCGATGCACTTCTTGGTGTCGACGACGCGGGCGCCGGTCTTGGAGTCGGCGTGGATGGCATGGACCGGGCAGTACTTCGCGCACATCGGGTCGGCGCATTGCTTGCAGTGCTCGACGGTGAACTCGCAGTTGCCGAACGTGCCCTCATGGGTGTCGACCGACGTGCCCCAGAAGTAGTTGTCATGCACGCGCACACGCGCGATGTGCTGGCACACGCGGCCGTCCTGCTTCAGCGTGCACATCATCTCGCAGCGCTGGCATCCCGAGCAGCGCGCGCGATCGGTGACGATCATCTTGGTCGGCGTGGTTCGCAGGTCCATGTCGCCGTTGATGATCTTGTCCTCGGTGACGCCCCACGATCCGAGCACGCCGCCGACGACGAGTCCGGCGACGCCGCAGCCCGCCATGGCGAGCACGTTGCGCCTCGTGATGGTCTTCTTGGGCTTCGATTGGGGAGCCGACTGCTCCGTGGAGGTGCTGTTTTCCAGATTGTTGTCTGACATACCTGGTAATCCCCCTCAACAAATATGGTGAACCATTCTCTCGTACACGCCCTGCCGCGCCCTCTTCTCGCGGCACCCTCTTCGGGCGTGCGCCCCCTCGCATTCAATTCACCACGCAACAGCTTGAAGTATGCATATATATCGGTGCCTGCAATCCCCTCTCGGAGGGTAAAAAATCGCGTGAATAAACCGAAAACCGACCCGTTTGCGCCTTCTACCAGCACATACCTTGAAATACCCTCAAAGAGGGGATGCCACTATAGAAACATTTGGGAAACTGTCCGGCGACGGAAATGCCAACCGTCGAGCTCCGAATCGCATCGATCGTGCCACGCAACACACTGATCAAGAAGAGATTTGGAGAAAACAAATGGCTGATGCTAAGTCGTATGGCTGGACGGGCAAGATTCTCCGCGTCAATCTGACCACCGGTGAAATCACGACCACGTCCACCGAGCCTTACAAACAGTACATTGGCGGCATGGGCCTTGCCAACAAGATCATCTACGATGAAGTGCCCGCAGGCACTGACCCGCTTTCCCCCGAAGCCGAAATCGTCTACGCCGTCGGTCCTCTGACCGCCTCGGGCGTGCCTCTGGCCGGCCGCACCACGGTCAGCTTCCTTTCCACGTTTTCGACCGACCACCTGGTCGTCGACGCCCACACGGGCGGCATGCTCGGCGCCAACATCAAACTGGCCGGCTGGGATGCCATCGTCGTCAAGGGCCAGGCGACGCGCCCGGTGTATCTGTGCATCAAAGACGACGACGTCGAAATCAAGGATGCCAGCATGGTGTGGGGCAACGGCACCCGCAAGACCACCGAGATCCTGAACCGCCTGGAAGGCGAGTCCTGCTGCGTAGCCTCCATCGGCCCCGCCGGCGAGAACCTGCTGCCGTACGCATGCATGATGAACTCGCGCGCCCATTCCGCGGGCGCCGGCCTTGGCTGCGTCATGGGCTCCAAGAAGCTCAAGGCCCTCGTCGTGCAGGGCAACGGCTCGGTCAACGTCAAGGACCCGCAGGCCGTCGCCGACCTGTCCGACTACATGCTGCGCGAAGTCATCGGCTCGAACAACAACCACGTCGTGCCGTCGACCCAGCAGGAATGGGCCGAGTACTACGACAAGGGCTCTCGTTGGACCGCGCGCAACGGCCTGTACTGGGCCCAGGCGGAAGGCGGCCCCATCGAGACCGGCGAGCCCAAGCCCGGCGAGCTCAACACCGTGGGCTACCGCTGCATGAAGTCCACCAAGGACGACGGCCCCGAAGCCGAGAAGTACACCATCAAGATGGACGGCTGCCACAGCTGCCCGATTCACTGCTACTCCGACCTGCGCGTTCCAGCAAGCCAGGAGAACGGCGGCTTCGAAATCACCGGCAACACGTGCGTGCCGAACTTCCCGTTCCTCTACATGATGGGCATCCTGGGATCGGATCTGACCCCGGTCAAGGCGAACACCGAGGACTTCGTCGTGTGGAACCAGACCATCGGTTCCACGGTGGACGACCTGGGCCTGTGGTGCAACTACGCGCAGCTGTACCGCGACATCGCGCATTGCATCCACGACGGCATCTTCGAGCGCGTCCTGCCCGCCGACGAGTACGCGCTGTTCGATTGGAGCAAGTTCCCGAACAACGACCCGTCCATCATGGTGGAGATTCTGCGCCACATCGCAAAGAACGACAACGAGATGTCCTACATCGCTTACGGCCCGATCGTCTGGTGCAAGCGTTGGGACGACATGGAATGGTTCGACACCACGGCGTCGTGCCTGATCAACTACCGCGGTTGGCCGGTCCACCACGCTATCGAGTGCTTCGGCCAGGTCGGTGGCATCTACAACATGATGTTCAACCGCGACGACATGATCCATTCCGCCGTTAACTTCCAGGGCTGCGGCCTGCCGATCGACGTCAAGAAGGCCATCGCCGCCGAGGTCTGGGGTGGCGAGGATGCAGTCGACGCCGACAAGAACTACACGCCGATGAACGACCACAAGGCGAACTTCTGCTGGTGGTCCATCGTCACCGACGTCCTGCACGACTCGCTGACGTTGTGCAACTGGGTGTGGCCGATGACCATGAGCCCGTCCAAGACCCGCGACTACCGCGGCGACCTGGACCTGGAGGCCAAGTTCTTCAAAGCCGTGACCGGCGAGGACGTCACCACCGACCAGCTGTACGAGGCCGGCGCCCGCATCATGACGTTGCAGCGTGCCTGCACCGTCCGCGGCATGACCAAGTCCGACGGCAGCCTGGGCAACAACAACATGCATGACGACCACGACAAGATAACCGAGTGGCCGTTCACGAAGGACCCGGACAAGCAGCCCTTCACCCAGGGCACGGACAAGATGGACCGCGACGACTTCGACAAGGGTCTGCGCATGGTCTACGACAAGTTCGGTTGGGACCACACGCTCGGTTGCCCGACGCGCGAATGCCTGGAAGAGTACGGTATGAGCGACGTGGAGCAGGAGCTCGATTCGCTGAACCTGCTGCCGTAAGGTAGGCAACTGGCAAGCGCCGCGCAAACGCAGCGTGAACCCGAAGCGCCCCGCATGCTCTGATGCATGCGGGGCGCTTTTTTTGTATGTGGACGGGGATGATGAGCGACCGGTGGATGCGATGGGCGCCAATGCCGGTCGGCAGCTTGCTTTGCGGGCTGCTGCACGCAAAGCATGGGAGTTCGCTGCAGGCTACCGCGCCCGAGGCAGAATACGCGAAGCGGGCGGCCACGCTGCCCGCGCAACCGCCCGCGTGCCCCTCGACTGGCTTCAACATAAAACCCTCTTGGCAAAGTCTGGATGGAGAGACCGCGATGCCGGGACCGAGGACTTCGCCGCGCAGCGCGCTACACGTTCATCGCGCGGCCGACCGACTGCCATTCTGCCAGCGATTGCGCCTGATCGTCACTCAGGTACTTCGTCGAATAGAAGTAGACGTCTCCGTTGGACGCCTCGCAGCGCGCGATGTCGGGGTACGCGCCCGACCGCTGCATGTCCTCCCACACCGCGCGGATACGCTCGCGCGTCATGTTGAACGGCTCGTTCATGAGGCTTGCCACATCCATCGGTCGCGGATACAGCCGCGACTCCTGCCGTGCCGTGTCGGCAAGCGTCGCCGCGTCATCGCCCTCGGCTGCCAGAAACGCCCAATGAGCGTACGTCTCGGTCATCTGTGCGGCATCGTACAGATAGTAGCTGTAGCGCCCCTCGAGTGCCGTGATGTGCGACGCGTCGACATCGAGCTTCTTGGGCTGGGGCTTCTCCCCCGTGGGCACGAGCACGTACTCGCCATCAACGACGCCCATGCGATAGCCTTCGGGCAGGTCGAGGCCGTCGAAAATCGACGGATCGAGCTCACCGTCGAGCGCGGGATCGTCGGGCACGTCGTCTTCGCCGGAGAGCGCTTCCTCAAGCGTGCGGCGGTGCGGCACGCGTTCGGGATCGGCCGGCTCGGTGGGCGCAGGCACCGGCTCGTACAGCGCCGGCGTCGGTTGCTCCTCGGCAGCCAGACGGACGCGCTCGCGGGTATTCACGACCTTCGACGCGTCGGCGACCGCAGCGGCTGCCGGCTGCTGCTTGGCAACGGGCGCCGGCGCGGGCTGAGCCGCCGCGGACGTTGACGCTTGGCGCACCACATCCGTCAAAGCGGACTGCGCCGTTTCCTCCTGTGCGGGCACGGTTGCAGGTTCCGTCCGTTCAGAAGCTTCGTTCTGCTTCGTTTCCGCAGCCGGTTTCTTCGTGCCGAACATCTTCGGCACGCCGACGGCATGCGTCGCCGTCCGGTAGCGAGAGCGCACGTGCGGCGCCGCCTCGCTCTCGCGCTTGCGTTCGGCTGCCTCCTCGGGATGCGCCGCTTCCTTTCGCTTTTCCTCCTCGCGCTCGCGGTCCATCTGCAGACGCACGCGGTCGTAGACGAACATCTCGAACTCCTCGCCCGTCATGTGCGGCGGGACGAAGCCGACTTCGACCCAGCGCTCGGGCGTCACGAGCACGCCGGCACGGGACTGGACGCGCACGTCGTCGAAGACCTGCGCGAGCGCATTGTTCTCCGCGAGCGCACGCTCATCGGGCGTCATGCGCGCATATGCCTCGGCCGGGTCCTCACGGATTTCGGGCGCTGCGACCGACTGCGCATCAGGTGCGAGTCCGGCGGCACCGGCATCCGGCGGCGCGCTGGAACCTGATGCCGCTTGTGCCTGCGGCTGCGTGTCCGAGCCCGAAGCTTCGCCGACGGCAGCCGCCTTTGAAGCATCCGCAGGCGCGCTTCCGGTTGCGCCACCCGCCGCAGCGGCCGGCTGCGCGCCTTTGGGCACAGACGCGGCAGCGTCTTCCTCATCCACGTGTTTCACCTGTTCATCATCGCGCGCCATCGTTACTTCGCCTCCTGCTGCGCGCGCATCGCGTCGACCATCATGTCAACGCGCGTCGTGCGCAGCGAGCAGCTCTCGCACATGATGCAGGCAATCGAGCTCTCGTCGCACGGCACGAGCCGTTCGAGCTCTTCGAGCGTGGCGCCCTGGCGGCTGTAGAAGTCGCCGATGAGCGCGCGCACGCCCTCGATGGCGAACACCGGCGTGTACGCCTTGTCGGACGGCACGCCGTCGAGCACACGCTTGACGTCGTCGGTCGTGATGGCGAGCGCCTCGTCGAACGTCTTGCCCTCGATCATCGTGCAGATGACGCTCGCACACGCCGTAACCGCCAGGCAGCCGCGCGTGCGGAAGCCCGCGTGCTCGAACACGTGCGTCTCCGGGTTCACCACGGCATACAGCTTGAGCGCGACCTCGCCGCGCTTGGATTTGCCCACCATGCACTCGGCGTTGTAGCCCTCGGGCCTGCCGCTGTTCGTGTAGTTCGCGATGACCTCGATGAGCTTGTCGGAATATCCCACCGTCCCGATTTCGGTCTCGGTCTCGTATACGTCCTCGGTGCGGATGAGCGCGCGGTCAACCGGTTCGTGATAGACGTCGCGCGTCTTGTCGCGCAGATCGGCCGGATAGAATTCGCCCATGGAAATCCCCCTCTTCCCGTTCGTGCAAGAGCTTGCCGGCAATCGCGCAAGCTCGTCAATCCCACGTATCATGATAGGGCAACGGTGCCCTCGGTCGAAATTAACCTGTTCGTTTCGGCATATCGACCCCACTCTTGCTATAGTGAGCCAATGGGCAGGCGCTCCCTACCCTCTTTGGGGATAACGAGCGCCCGATGAGCCGATTCCGGCGGTGCCCTCTTTTGGGCCGCGCGGTTTTCGAAACAATACGGGGGGCGAATCAGTGGCGGAATCCACAGTGGATGCCAAGAGCACCGCTGCGCTCAATGCGGGCGCAAGCGTACTCGCCAGCGAGCTGAAGGCGGCGATCGACTCGGTCGCGCCGAGCGAAGAGCGCGACGAGGAAGCCTACGCCCGGGCCGAGGCTCCGCTTCTGCGCGAGAAGGCGACGTGGGAGACCTACCGCTGTCTGCTGCCGTTCATCGCGGGCCTCACCTGCGCGCGCGTAGGGCTCATTGGCGTCACCTACGGCGGCTACTCCAAAACCGACCTGGGCATCCTGACCGACGGCCCTATGATTTTGGTCGTGCTTATCCTGCTTGGATTCGTTATCTATCTGGGGCGCACGAAAAAACAGCTGTCAAACGACGCCGCCAAGCACATGGCGCAGGCGGCGATCGTCGTCGAAGTGGTGTCCGGCTGGGCGTTCGGCATCGCAGGCGTCATGGTGCCGACCGCCACCCCGCTGCTGTTCGCCATCTCGGTGCTGTGCACGGGCGCGGGATCGCTCGCCATCATGTACTGGCTGAGGCTCGTGCGCGGTGCGAACGCCGTCACCGCGGGCGTGTACGTGTTCTCGGCGCTCGCCGTGAGCGAAGTTCTGCTCATGCTGATCGCGTTCCTTCCCCAGCCGTGGGGCACGGCGCTTGCCGGGCTCATCGCCTTGGCGCAGTTCCCCTGCTTGGCCGCCACGCACAAGGTCGACACGCCGCAGTCCATTCCCGGCGTCAACCGCCGCGACGACTTCTTCGGGCTGGGCAGCGACATCGTCAGCCGCAACCGCCTGCTGATCGCCTTCGCCGCGGGCATCGGCTCGCTCGCCGTGGTCATCGGCATCCTGCGCGGCTACCCCGACGGCGACCCAATCGCGTTCCGCGCGAGCACCCGCGTCGCGTATATGTGCGTGACCATCGGGCTGTCGCTTCTGGCTATCGCCAGCCTGATCAAGATGCGCCAGCAGTTCATGAACGTCGGCGCCTTCATCGTGCTCGAGGCGCTGGCCATGCTTGCCATCCTGTTCTACGCCGTGCTGCCGGGCCGTCTGGACGTCGGCGCGCTGTTCACCACGAGCCTCAATGCCATAATGGTCGGATTCGCCTGGTACATTACCATCGCGTTCATGTCCGTCGGCAAGCTCGAGCCGTTTTACTACGCGTTCTCGGGCTGGGTCGTGTGGCTGGGTTGCCGGTCGCTCGTGCGCACGGCGAGCATCGTGATCCTCGCCGTGCACGAGAACATCATCACCATCGCCGTGGCGTCGGCGTTTCTGGTGCTGTCGACCCAGGTGGTGTTCTGCCTGATCCTGAACGTGACGCACCACATCTCCGATCGGGCGCTCGCCCAGGAGCGCATGCAGTTCGAGGAGACCGAGCGCAAGCGCAACGCGGCGCTCGACAAGGTGTTCGGCCTGAACGAGCAGGCGCAGACCATGGCCGACGTGCGCGAGGAGACCATGCGCCACTCCGCCGAGGAGATGGGCCGGCAGTTCATGCTGTCCGATCGCGAAATCGAGGTGCTGACGCTGTACGCGCTCGGCCACACGCAGAAGCGCGTCGCCGAGGAGCTGTTCATCAGCCAGGGAACGGCGCACGCCCACATCAAGCGCATCTACGCGAAGACGAACCTGCACTCGCGCCAGGAGCTCATCGACTATCTGCAGAAATACACGCACTAAAGGTGCGGGCGCGCGAACGGCAAGCGTTTGAGAGGCTGCCACTTACTTCTTGCGCGCCGCGGGCGCGGGGCGGCCATCGTGTGCCTCAACGCCCGTCGGACTTCTTCCCTTGGAAACGGCGGCACGCGAGCGGCGCGCCTACGCTTTCAGGCGGTTTCCGTTCGCGACGCCCGCGGGCGAGCCCGTCGGCTTATCCCTTGCGCGCCGCGCGCTCGATCTGGCAGAGGTTGGTGTGCTGGGGGTTGCCGAACGCCAGCGGCGATGCGCGGTGCCCGGTGAGCACGTTGATGCTGCCCGCGTGATCCACACGGTCGCCGTCCATGTCGGCGTCGTGCCACGCCCCCTGCGAGATGGCGACGACCCCTTGTGCGATTTCGTCGGTCACGTGCGCCGGTAGCTCGCACGAGCCGCGGTCGTTGAACACGCGCACCGCATCGCCATCAACGATGCCGCGCGCTGCCGCATCAGCGCTGTTGATGACGGCGCCTTCGGCCCACTTCTTTTGCAGCTCCTCGAGCCCGCCCCAGATGGAATGCACGCGCGCGGCGCTGTGGTAGCCCGTCAGCTGAAGCGGGAAGCGGGCGTCTGCGGTCTGCGCGCCCTCCCATTCGGGCACGTAGGCGGGAAGGGGCGGAAGCGCGGCGAGCCCCGCGCCGTCGAACGCCCGGGCGGCGAGCTTCTCGTTGAAGAACTCGATCTTGCCCGAGGCGGTTGGAAGCGGGTTGCGCGCGGGATCGGCAACGAAGTCCACCAGGGCGACGCGCGGCGCGATCGGGCGCGTGACGACGCCCTGTGCCACCGCATCGTCCCAGCTGGGCAAGTCGAAATCGACATGGCGTCGGCGCGTGCGCTCGTAGGAGAGCCGCGCCCAGTCCTCTTCGGTGCGCCCGCAGGTGAATTCGTCGCGCACGCCGAGCTTGGCGGCCATGAGCGCCGCTATCTCGTAGGCGCTCTTGCGCTCGTACCGCTCGGTCGGAGCCGGCGTGCCCGTGGTCAGCCACAGCGTGCCGTCGAAGCCAGCCGACGACTGCGATGGCAGCTCGAACCGGTACAGGTCAGGCAGCAGCAGATCGCAGTACTTCGCGGAATCGGTCATCTCGCAGTCGATGCCCAGGATGAACTCGCAAGCCCCCTCGTCCACCAGGATGTCGTGGGTGCGGTTGATGTCGCCGTGCTGGTTGGTCAGGCAGTTGCTCGCATAGTTGATCAGGTACTTGATGCCGCACCGCAGCCGATCGGCACCGCGCACGCCCGCGTTTTCGCGCGTCATGATCTCGGGATGGGCGATGGCGTCGGTGAACAGGAACGCCGGAATGGACAAGCCCACGGGGCTTTCGCCCGTCGGCAGGCCGTAGTCCGTGAGCGACACGGACGTCTCGCGCTGGCCGTCGTTGGTGCCGAGCCGCCCGACCTGCCCCACCAGACACGGCAGCGCCATGACCGCCCACGCGGTCCACTCGCCATTGCTGCGCCGCTGCGGGCCCCAGCCCTGCGTGACGTAGAGCGGGTCGGATTCCGCCACCGCGCGGGCGATCTCGCGGATCTTCGCTGAGGGCACGCCCGTCACGCCCTGCGCCCACGCGGGCGTCTTCTCGGTGCGGTCGAAGCCCGCGCCCATGACGTAGGCGCGGTACGACAGGCCTTTGCCGCGAAAACGCTCGGGCAGGGTGCCCTCGTCGAAACCACGGCAAAAGCGATGGAGAAACGCCTGGTCGATGGCATCGTTTTCGATAAGCTCATGCGCGATTGCCGCCACGAGGGCGGCATCGGTCCCGGGCTTGATGGGCACCCATTCAGCCCCGTCGCGCACCGACTCGGTCTTGCGCGGATCGATGATGTAGACCTTCGCCCCCGCGGCGGCGAGCGCGCGCTCCGCACGGGGCCACGTGCGACGGTCAGCACCGCCGCCCTGCCGCGTGATGACGGGGTTCCAGCCGAACGCGATGACGGTTTGCGCGTGCGCCGCCGTGCCGAGCGACGAGCCCGAGCCCGCGCGCCCGTACATGAGCCGCGCCGCCGTCTTGATCTGCGGGTTCGAGTAGTTGTTGTAACGGCCGAGCTTGCCGCCGACCAGGTTCAGCAGCCGTTGGAACGACTTGGTCGTGGATGACCAGGCGCCGGTGCCGTAGTTGATGTAGACGGCCTCGTTGCCGTAGCGGCCGATGACGCGTTTGAGCTCGCTCGTCGCGCGGTCGATGGCTTCGTCCCAGCTCACGCGCTTGAACTGGCCGCTTCCACGCTTCCCGGTGCGCAGCAGCGGATAGCGCAGGCGCGTGGGGCTTTCGGCGAGCGCGCCCATGGCCAGGCCGCGATGGCAGGCGACGGGCGCGACGCCGGTGCCCGATGCGCGGTACGGCTCCACCTTCACCACGTGGCCCGCGCGCACGTGAAAGCGCAAAGGGCACCGACACGGGCAGTCGACAGCGCAGAACCCCCAGGTGACGGACTCGCCGGCGGAAGCGGGGGTGAGGGCGGAAGCCATTGCGGAGATGGAGGCAGGCGCTGCTCCCACTGCCGCGTCCGGTATGATCGTTTCGGAGATTGATAGCATCTGCGAACCCGTACGTACCTTCCGCGAATGCACAGTCGCAGACGGTGCCACATCCGCCATCGTGGCACCAATCGATTTAGTCCGTTGCGAATGATTCTTGGACCAATCAGCCATGATTCATCTCCGATTATTTCCTAACAAATACGTGTGGTTTCGCACGCCCGCCAGCGCTTCGAGATCGAACTGTTCAATTGTTCGGCAGGCGCACCTTATCAGATTGACGCGCTTTGCCGCAGCCCGCAGCAGGATGCTTCGCGGCAATCGAACGGAACCACCGTTGGCCATGTGGCACAGGTGGCCATGTATATAAGCCGCAGCCCACGCGTACATGCAACGCAGACGAAAACGTCCATGAGGTTCAGCTTCTTCCGCGCCTTCATCCGATCACGACAACGCCCCACGCAAGCGCGATTCTCTCGGCAGCAGCCCCATCGTACTCTGTGGCCGAACGTATACGAGTTGCATGCGGTTGCAGTGCCAACCACAGCTGTGAATGGTCTAATTGAGCGAGCGGCAAAGTAAGTCGACCACTGGAAGCCTCACGCATCGCACACCGGAATCACGCTCACATAAGCTAATAGCAAGATACCGAGAACAACAATCTGACTATTTCCGTCCTACACCCTGGAGCAAGCTCGAATCCGCTTCGACGCATGCGCATGCCTCAGCTGTCGTGAGTCATAAACGCACACGAATCGCAGCGAAATATGGACGGACGGTGCGAATTTCTATGCGGTTCGGCTGCGAACGGTGCTATAATTTCTGCCAGCGGAAATCGCAAGGAACGATTTACATCGCCTATACATCGACGGTGACTTGCTCTTGGGAGGGGACAGGTCGTCAGTCTTCTTGGAGAGGAAACGCCCGCATACCAACAAGGCATGCGGGCGTTTCTTTGTGCTCAGAGGGCGTCGGCGCTGGCTTCGGCAGCGCAGGAGTCGCCGCAAAGCCGCGCGTCGCGCACCTCGTCAGATTTGGCCCTCAATTCCGAATTTTGCCTACAGTCCCATAGCCCGTACCGCACGTCGGCGGGACGTCCGGGCGCATGCTTACGCGCCAACGAATAAGCAGCAGTGGTGAGCTGTAGGCAAAAAAGCACGTCTGCCCTCAGTCGGAATCATGGTTTATAGGCCTCAAGTGTGCCCTCATCCCAATCCGCATGCATTCCCGATTCCGAGCAAATCGCGCAAGCCAAATGCGCACTCTCGTCCCGATTCGGCGCGCGCAACTCGCTGTTATGCAGGTCGCGCCGCCGCCGGGCACGCGGTCTACCCGACATGCAGTCTACCCGACATGCGCGTCCTCCCGGCCCTGGGGAATCCCGCCATGCCGCTTTCGAAGGGGCATCCAAATTCTGGAAATAATGCCGAATCGCGGCATTTTCGCCAAAGTTTGGATTGTCTTCAATATAGATAAATAGACTCTCGGTCCGCCGATGGCTTCCCCGCGGAGGTTACGATGCAAACCATACGCGACTAGCATCAAATGCGCAGTTCAGCTTTATATCGATAGCGTTATATACAATGTTACGAATCTATTTGAGCAGAAGATATCCGCTCATTGAGACACCCGATACGGAGAACAATCCAACAAACGCAAAAAGCGGCACTCCGCAATCCAAACTCTGGAAGAAATGACAGAAATCGTCATTATTTCCAGAGTTTGGACGGGGAGAGACGCGCAGCCATGGAGCCGACCCCGCCTTCGAGATGGCCAATGCGCGCAATATGCGCGATGTCGAACGCGCGGCCATGGAGCCGACCCCCGCCTCCGAGGACGCCGTCCCCTCTCTAAGTCGACGCGGAGAGCTATACCGGGCTTTAAGAAGAGCCATAGACCCCACAGTGCATGCTTACATCGGCGTGCACCACGATGCGAGCCAGGCTTTGACAAGAGTCATCCATCCCACAGCGCATGCGATTGGGCTGTGCGGCATGGACAGAACCCGCTGTGCCTGCGATTCGAAACCCAATGCCCCGCGCCGCCCCTACAGGGCGTGGCGCGATTCAATGGCGCGGCCGAGCGTGATCTCGTCGGCGAACTCCAAATCTCCGCCGACAGGCAGCCCACTCGCCAGGCGCGTCACCGTGACGCCGAGCGGCTTGATGAGGCGCGCCAGGTACGCGGCCGTCGTCTCGCCTTCGACATTGGGGTTGGTGGCCAGGATGACCTCGCGCACATCCTCCGCAGCCAGACGCTTCATCAGCTCGGCGATGTGCAGGTCGTTCGGGCCGACGCCGTCCATCGGCGCCAGCTCGCCGCCGAGCACGTGGTACACGCCGCTGTAGACGCCGGTGCGCTCGATGGGCGGGATGTCGGTCGGCTCGGCGACGACGCAGATGACGCCCTGGTCGCGCTTGTCCGAGCTGCAAATCTGGCACAGGTCGTCCTCGGCGTAGTTGAAGCACCGCTTGCAGAAGTGCACGGAGTTCTTCACCTCGACGATGGCGTCGGCCAGACGCAGCACCGTCGCCTTGTCGGTGTTGAGCATCCAGTACGCGATACGCTGAGCCGACTTTGGGCCAACGCCAGGCAATCGCTCCAGCTCATCGAGCAGTTTCACCAATGCGGGCGCCGCTTGCATGGAAACGCGCCCTTACATCAGGCCGGGCATGCCGGGGATGTTCATGCCACCGGTGACGGAGCTCAGGCGCTTGTCGGCCTGCTCGGACACGCCCTTGAGCGCCTCGTTTACCGCGGCGGTGATCATGTCCTCGAGCAGCGACACGTCCTCGGGGTCGACGACCTCCGGCTTGATGGTGAGGCTCTCGATGCGACCGTCGCCGCGCGCGACCGCCGTCACCACGCCGCCGCCAGACGTCGCCGTGTACGTCATGTCCTTGATCTCGTCCTGCGCCGTGGCCAGCTCGCGCTGCATCTTCTGCGCCTGACGCATCATCTGCTTCATGTCCATGCCCATGGGAAACTGCCTTTCGTCGTATTGTCGTGTTGTTATGCTGCCGTGCTGCCGTGTTGTCCGGCGATTCGCAGCGTGCGCCGCCGGTCCGCCGCTTCTGAGCCGTACCGCCACCCTGAAGCGTCCACCTATTCGAGAACGCCGGACTATTCTATCTGCTCGAACGTGATACCGTCGCCGAATCCCGCTTTGAGGAGGTTCTCCAGGTCGGATGTCTCCGTCGCTGCACCCGCACCTGCGGAGCCGGATTGGGGGTTGGCCGCAGCGTTGGCCGCAGCGCCCGAAGAAGGGGAAACCGAAGCCGCGCCCGCAGGACCGGCGGGGTTTCCGCCCGCAGCGGGACTGACGGGATTCCCGCCGGCTACCTGGGTCGCAGCGCTTCCGCCCGCAGCGAAGCTGGTGGAACCGGCGCCTGCCGCGGCGTTGATGCCACGCATGCCATCTGCGAAGTTCGCGCCCGCGGCCGCTGGATTGGCGCCCGCGGCCTGGCTGGCCGCAAACGCCCTACCAGCACCGTTCCCACCGGCTGACCGGCCGACGCCGCGCATGCCGGCGCCTCCCCGCCCTGCGTTGCCGGCGAACCCACCTGACGCCTGCGCAGGCGCGCCAGCGCCGGCCGGCACGTCGTCGTAGCCGTAGCCGTCGTCGTACGGGGCGTCGTCATACGGCACCACGTCGTCGTAGGGCACCTCGTCGTAGGGAGGCTGGTCCTCGAACGTTGCCTCGTACTCGATGGGATGCTCGGGCATCTGCGGCGATGCCGAGCTCGTCGTGTCCGGAACCGGCTGCGGATTCTGTGCTGCCGCGTTCTGCGCTGCCGCATTCCGCGCCGCCTGCTCCTGCGCCCTCCGTGCGACCTGCTCCTTCGCGCGCTGGGCATGCAGCCGGGCCTCGGACACCGGCGCAGGCTGCTGCGCCGGTTGCTGCTGCGCGGGCTGCGCCTGCTGCATCGGTGCCGACGCTTGGGGCGCGCCCGCTTTCGACCCCTGCACGATCATCGCGGGCACCGGCGCGCCGGCCGCATGGGCGAGCGCCGTGTCGAGCGCCTGCTGCACCTCGGGCTTCTGCACAGCCCTGAAGGCGAACTCGTTTTCGGGCGGGAACGAGACGACGACCGCCCCCCGCTCCGCGTCGAACGAGACCTTCGTGTTCATGAACAGAACGCCGAACGCGGACTTCTGCTTCTTCACGGCCGACAGCGTCGCCTGCCACACGCGCTGAAGCGCGGCCGGGTTGCCGAGCCTCGCCGCAAGCTCGGCGGACAGGGCGCCCGTCGAAGCGGATTGCGCCGCCGCGTCCTGGAAGCCCGCTTCCTGCGCCTGAGCCGCCCCCATCGGGGCTGCAGCCGCCTGCGCCTGCGCGTTGACCTGCTGCGCGGCTTGCGCCTGCGCACGAGCCTGGTCCGCCTGCGCCTGTGCAACCTGGGCCTGCGCACGCGCCGCCTCGGCGCTAACCCGCTCCGCGCGCTCCTGCACTTGCGCGGCCTGCTCACGCTGCGCAGCCTGCTGTTGCGCCGGCGTCGGGACCTGACCCTGCTGCTTTCCCGGTTGCGGGTACTGCCCGCGGCCCTGCGGCCGTCCCTGGGCGGATGCTCCCGCATTACCCTGCAGCTGCCCGTCCTGCATCTGCGGGTTCTGCCGGTACTGCCCCTGCTGCCCTTGCTGCGGTTGCTGCTGCGCCTGCGAATGCGCCGCCTGCCCGCGCTGCTGCGCCGTCGCGCGCTCCTGCTCCTGGCGCTCGCGCGCCCGCACGCGCTCGAG
>CAIFEB010000007.1 GCA_903789375.1 uncultured Eggerthellaceae bacterium
ACCAGCGACCTCACGCTTATCAGGCGTGCGCTCTAACCAACTGAGCTACGGGCCCTTCAAAAAGTGCCTGATTAATATAACTCTCAATCCTTGCGAGGGCAAGCATGGATTTAATATTTCCTGAAATGTGAATTCCCGTCACATATGAAGCTGCAGCAACCTCATTTACCCAGGTAGATAACGCGAAGACCGCAACGCTCAATCTCGGGAGAGCTTTGTCGCCTCATCGAGGCGAAACTAAACGCGCCCCTATCGGGTGCGCATCGGCTGCTCCGCACGACAGTTCTCCTTCGCTCGCAAGCGCGCACCGGCCCGGTCGAGCACGTGCAATGGGATATCACACAGCTCCCCACGATGGCAGCCGGCCCTTCATCGCGGCAAGGCTCAGCAGCGAGCGGCTCATCGAGTGCAAGGCATTCACCACTATGCCGTGAGTTCGCCCACACACGCGCCCTCGTTCGTACCCTTCAAGAACGGGACGGTGACACCTCCCGTTTCGCAGCCGAACCACGTGGAAGATGCGCCACTATAATCGTTCGTAAACGCAACCGCGTGCAAAGCGGCGGAGGCGCCAGGCGCTGCTGCAGTTCATCTCGAGCACGCCACATCGCACGCAGCGCGCAGCAGTCAGCAGAGCCCCGCTGTACGACGCCACAGCGTCCGCACACCCGTATCTGACCACCCGCAAGGAGGGATCATGGTTCCCGTCGAGGTCCTCACGCTCATCGCATCGCCGGCGCCGTCGCCTTCCGTGCTGGTGCTCAAACCGGACGAGAAGCCGGTCGCACCTGGCAAATCGCGCGTCGTGCCCATCTTCGTCGGCGGGCCCGAAGCCGTGTCCCTCGGCATGGCGCTCGAGAACATGCGGTTCGCACGGCCGACCACGCACGACCTGTTCCTGGACACCATCACGAACCTGGACGCGACCATCGACCACGTGCTCATCAACCGGGTGAAGGGCAAGATGTTCTTCAGCAAGCTCGTCCTGTCGCAACATGGCCGCCTCATCGAGGTGGATGCGCGCCCGTCCGACGCAATCGCCCTCGCCGTGCGCGAGGATGCGCCGCTGTTCATCGACGAGGACGTGCTCGACACCGCGTCGTATCCATACCTGTATCGCACGCCGTTCGACGAGAAGCAGCAGCTCGCCGAGTTCCACAGCTTCCTGGAAACCCTCGAACCGGAAGATTTCCGCGAGGACAGCGAACAATAGGAATTAACTGCGCAGCGCGACCCGTTCCCTATTTCGATACCACTCTTCAATCGGCGGCGTGGCGCCACCCGCCGCTGCACCACGGGCTTTTCCGTTCGAGCACGTCCCGCCGCAATACCGCCGGACTTTGCGATATCCCCGTACCGCAGACCAGCCATCCGACGGGCCCAGCGTCCCCGACCAGCCATCCGACGAGCTCATCGCCCCGACTGGCCATCCAACCCCGTAACGCAGAACGGCGCGTCCGCATCGCGCGGGCGCGCCGTTGTTCTCACGCGGGGTTTCAGCCAGACGTTCCGGGCTTAGTCGTCCAAGTCCTCTTCGGACATGTCGGTTCCGTCGTCGACGGCGACCTGCTCCTCGCCGTTCTCGTCGGTCTTGCGCGGACGCGCGGCCTTCGCCGTCTTCGAGATGGCCACCGCCGTCACGCGATCGCCGTTCGCCACGTCCATCACGTGGACGCCCTGGGTCGAACGGCCCTGCTTCGAGATGCCCGAAACCGGCGTCCGCAGCGTCACGCCGTCCTTCGACATGATCATGATCTCGTCGCCGGGGCGGACGATCTTCATGTCGACAAGCTGGCCTTTGCGCTTGGTCATTGCGATGGTGAACACGCCCTGGCCGCCGCGATGCTGGTCGGGGTAGTCGTCACACGGCGTGCGCTTGCCGTAGCCGCGCTCGGTCACCACGAACAGCTCGGTGCCGGGATGCGCGATTTCCATGCCGAGCGTCACCGCACCGGCCGACAGGCTGATGCCGCGCACGCCCATTGTTCCGCGGCCCATCGGGCGCACCTCGTCTTCGCTCCACTTGATGACCTTGCCCGCGGACGTGGCCATCATCACCTTGTCGCCTTCCTTCACCCGGCGCACGGCGATCAGGCGGTCGCCGTCCTTCAGGTTGATGGCGATGAGCCCGTCCTTGCGGGTGCGGTTGTACTGCGACATGGCCGTCTTCTTGACCATGCCCTCCTCGGTGGCGAACATCAGGTACTCGTCCTCGGGGAACTCCTTCGTGGCGATGACGGCCGCGATGGTCTCGCCCTTCTCAAGCGGCAGCAGGTTGACGATGGCGGTGCCGCGCGCGTGCCGCGACGCCTCCGGAATCTCGTACACCTTCAGGCGGTACACCTTGCCTGTGCTCGAGAAGAACAGCATGTACGAATGCGTCGTGGCCACGAACAGATGCTCGACGTAATCGTTGTCCTTCAGACTGACGCCCTGAGTGCCCTTGCCGCCGCGCTTCTGCGAGCGGTACGTCGCCACGGGCAGGCGCTTCACGTAGCCGGCCTTCGTGACGGTGACGACCATGCTCTCGTCGGCGATCAGGTCCTCCACGTCGATGTCCTTCGCCGCGGCGCCGATCTGCGTGCGACGCGGGGAGTTGAACTTCTTCTTGATCTCCTGCAGCTCGTCCTTGATGATCTGGCGCAGCAGGGTGCGGTCCTCGAGCACGCGCTTGTAGTACGCGATCTTCTCGCGCAGCTCGGCCAACTCGGTTTGGATCTTCTCGCGTTCCAGTCCGGTCAGACGGCGCAGGCGCATCTCCAGGATGGCGTCAGTCTGCTTCTTGTCCAGCCCGAACCGCGCGATCAAGCGGTCACTCGCTTCGGCGTCAGTTTGCGACGAGCGGATGATGTGGATGACCTCGTCGATGTTGTCCAGCGCGATGATGTAGCCCTCGAGGATATGGGCGCGTTCCTCGGCCTTGCGCAGCTCATAGCGCGTGCGCCGCTCGATGACGTCTTCCTGGTGCTGGATGTAGCAGAACAGCATCTCCTTGAGCGACAGCACCCGCGGCACGCCGTCGACGAGCGCCAGCATGATGACGCCGAAGCCCACCTGCAGCTGCGTGTGCTTGAACAGCTTGTTGAGCACGACCTGCGGAATGGCGTTCTGCTTCAGCTCGATGATGATGTCGATGCCGTGGCGATCGGCACCGTCGTGGATGTTGCTGATTTCGGGCAGTTTTTTATCGCGCACCAACTCGCCCAGCTTTTCCAGCAGGCGCTGGCGGTTGACCATGTACGGGATCTCTTTGAAGATGATCTGGCTGCGGCCGTTCTTCTTCTCCTTGATCTCGTACTTCGAGCGGATGGTCAGCGTGCCGCGGCCGGTTTCGTAGGCCTCCTTGATGCCGGCACGGCCCATGATGGTGGCGCCCGTCGGGAAGTCGGGGCCCGGCATGACCTGCATGAGCTCGTCGGTGGTCACGTCAGGGTTGTCGATCATCAGGCACGTCGCGTCGATGGCCTCGCCCAGGTTGTGCGGCGGAATGTTGGTCGCCATGCCGACGGCGATGCCCTGCGAGCCGTTGACCAGCAGGTTCGGGAAGCGCGCGGGCAGAACCGCCGGCTCTTCCAGGCTCTCGTCGTAGTTGGGCTGGAAGTCGACGGTCTCCTTGTCCAAGTCGCGCAGCAGCTCTATGGCCGGCTTCGCCAGACGCGCCTCGGTGTAACGCATGGCGGCTGCGGAGTCGCCGTCGATGGAGCCGAAGTTGCCGTGGCCGTCGACCAAGGGGACGCGCATGCTGAAGGGCTGAGCCAGGCGCACCATCGTGTCGTACACGGCCGAGTCGCCGTGCGGATGGTACTTGCCGATGACGTCGCCGACCGTACGCGCGGACTTCATGTGCGCACGGTTGGGCGTGTAGCCGGACTCGTACATGGCGTACAGGATGCGGCGGTGCACCGGCTTCAGGCCGTCGCGCACGTCAGGCAGGGCACGGGACACGATGACGCTCATCGAGTACTCGAGGAACGAGGTCTGCATCTCCTTGCCCAGGTAGACGGCACGAACGATCGTTCCCTCGCCGGCGTTGGCGTCTTCGACCACGTCGCCCAGAGGGCTCGCCATGTCCATGTCGTCCTCGGCGATCTGGGTGAAGTGGCTCAGGCGCTCGTCGCGCGGCTCGTCGTCGTTGTCGTCGCCCTCATCGTCGGCGTCGGCAGCGCCCGCGGCGTCCTCCGCGTCGTCCGATGCCGCGTCGGCGCGGTTCTCGTCGCGCTCAGCGTCCTCGGGGTCGCCGTCAAGCGGCGTGTTCTGGTTGTTCTTGTTGTTGTCGTCGCTCATTCAGCGGTCTCCTTAGATATCCAGGAAGCGGACGTCGTGCGCGTGGGACGTGATGAAATCGCGGCGCGGTTCCACCTTGTCGCCCATGAGCTCGCTCACCGCACGCTCGGCTTCCGCGGCGTTGTCGATGTTGACCTGCAGCATCGTACGCGTCGCGGGGTCCATCGTCGTCTCCCAGAGCTGGTCGGGGTCCATCTCGCCCAGGCCCTTGTACCGCTGGACGTCGAACTTGTCCGGGTTGTCGTACTCCGCGAGCACCGATCCGAGCGCCTTCTCGTCGTAGATGTAGCGCTCGACCTTCGGCGACCGCGAGTTCTTTTTCTTCAGACCGAAGATCGGCGGCTGCGCGATGTAGATGTAGCCGCGCGAGATGAGCTCGGGCATATAGCGGTAAAAGAACGTCAGCAGCAGGATGCGGATGTGCGCGCCGTCGACATCGGCATCGGTCATGATGATGATGCGATGGTAACGAGCCTTGTCCGCGTCGAAGTTGTCGCCGACGTTGGTTCCGATGGCGGTGATGAGCGCCGTGATGGTGTCGGACGAGAACGCACGGCTCGAGCTGGCGCGCTCGACGTTCAAGATCTTGCCGCGCAGGGGCAGAATCGCCTGGTACTTGCGGTCGCGGGCCTGTTTGGCTGAGCCGCCTGCGGAATCGCCCTCGACGATGAAGATCTCGCACTCTTCGGGATGGTTGCTCGAGCAGTCGGCCAGCTTGCCCGGCAGCGAGAACGACTCGAGCACGCCCTTGCGGCGGGTTGCATCGCGCGCCTTGCGTGCGGCCTCGCGGGCCTTGAGCGCCTGGGACGCCTTTTTCACGATCTCCTTCGCGGGCTTGGGGTTCTCCTCCAAAAACTCGCCGAACTCCTTGGTCACGGCCTGCTGCACGAGCGGGCGGATCTCGGTGTTGCCGAGCTTGGTCTTCGTCTGGCCTTCGAACTGCGGATCGTGCAGCTTGACCGACACGACGGCCGCCAGGCCCTCGCGCGTGTCATCGCCGGAAAGGTTGGGATCCTTGTCCTTGAGCAGGCCCTTCGAGCGCGCGTACTCGTTGATGGTTCGCGTGACGCCCTGCTTGAAACCGTCGAGGTGCGTGCCGCCCTCAGCTGTGTTGATGTTGTTGGCGAACGCCATGATGGTGTTCGACCAGCCCGTCGACCACTGCATGGCAATCTCGACGGTGCCGGCCTCGTTCTCCGCCTCGAAGTAGATCGGCTCGCCGCTGATGATCTCGCGGCCCTTGTTCAGGTACTCGACGAAGTCGATGAGGCCGCCCTCGTACTTGAACGTCTCCGTCTTCGGCTCCTTGGCCGGCACGGACAGCTCCGCCGTGGGGTCGGTACGCTCGTCGGTCAGGTCGATGCGCAGGCCCTTGTTCAGAAACGCCATCTCGCGGAAGCGCTCCTGCAAAACGCTGTAGTCGTAGACAGTCGTCTCTTTGAAGATCTCGGGGTCAGGCCAGAACGTCACTTTGGTGCCCGTGCGCTTCGTGTTCCCGATGACGTGCAGCTTCTCGGACGTCTTGCCGCGCTCCATCGAGATCGCGTATTCCTTGCCGTCGCGGGCTACGACGACCTCCATCTTGCGCGACAGGGCGTTCACGACCGACACACCGACGCCGTGCAGGCCGCCGGACACCTTGTAGCCCTCGCCGCCGAACTTGCCGCCAGCGTGGAGGATGGTCAGAACGACCTCCACCGTGGGGATGTGCTCCTTGGGGTGGATATCGACCGGGATGCCGCGGCCGTTGTCCAGGACGGTGATGGAGTTGTCCGAGTGAATCCACACCTGGATATGGTCGCAGTAGCCGGCGAGCGCTTCGTCGACCGAGTTGTCGACCACCTCGTACACCAGATGGTGAAGGCCGCGCGGGCCCGTCGACCCGATGTACATACCGGGGCGAACACGCACTGCCTCGAGCCCCTCGAGGACGCGAATGTCCCCGGCATCGTAATGATTCGGTTTGCTTACCACTTGCCTGCTCCTCACAAACTGCTTTTTCGCTGCATCGAGCGCGGACGCGTCCGCGCGAAACGAGCATTTCCGTGATAACGGGTGAACCGCCGCGGAGAACCCACGGCGAGCCTATCCTTATGTATGGTATCAGAATCGCTTACCGTAATGGCGTTCTACATAGCGACTACAGGCAATGAAAGGCGTTTTGACGGCCTGATATAGCAACGATCGCTATTTTTTGCCTTTCTCACCTTTTTTCCATTCCAAATCGGCCTTCATCGCTTTTTCGAGCGCCCGTTGAACGCGTGGGTTCTCGACGCGCGCGGCCGCCTCGTCCACACGCGATTCCTCTTCAGCGGAAAGCGGCGCGGGCGGCGTTTTCCGCACGGGCTCCGGGGCGCTTTCGGCGCGCATCCGGTCGAAGGGGTGTTTCTTGCGGTAGTTGCCGCGCGATATGAAGATGTCGAAAACGTCGATGCGCTCGCCGAACAACTCGAGCAGCTTCAGCCGCAGAAGCTCGCGCTGCGCGTTGAGCTCGGCTGCGTAGATGCTGTCGTCGACGTACACGACGAGACGCTTCTGCAGCTGTGGGGCGGCGGAACGGGATGGCGCGCCGGAGGCGGCAGGTGCACGGTGAGCCGATGAGCTCCTATCAGCAACAGGCCCGCTGCCCATCGCCGCAGCGCCGCCAGACAGGTGCTCCGCTGTTTCAGCGGCCCCGTCAATCGCATGCACCGACGTTCCGGCCCCGCCCCCATGCGCGTTCCGCCGTGGCTGCCAAGTGCCACGGGTCGCGGAAGGGCGCGCACCACCGCGCATGTCAAAAGGCGGCGCCGCGGCGGCGCCGTTCTTCGCGCCTGCACGGCGCGTGCCGTCGTCGCGCAGGATGTACACCGCGTTGGTATGGCTCAGGAACAGCTGTGCACCGTCGCCGTACACCGACTCGAGCGCTCCTTTGTAGCGCTCGTAGACTTCCGCAATGCGGCGCTGCTTTCGCATGTTGGGAGCATCGTCGCCCATCTTGGCGAACAGCGACGAGAGCTCGTTCTTCAGCGTTCCCATCACACCGTCCCTTCGATCGGCAACCGCACGACGCGTGCTTTGTCTATCAGATCGCGATTGAAGAACTCGAGGTTCGTCGCCGTGATGAATGTCTGGATGTCGTTCTGGACGAAGCTGACGAGCGCATCGCGACGCCCGGCATCGAGCTCGCTCATGACATCGTCCAACAGAAGCACGGGGTACTGGTGAAGCGACTCCTCGACTACGCCTACCTCTGCGAGCTTCCATGCGAGCACGACGCTGCGCTGCTGCCCCTGGCTCGCGAAGTCGGCCACGTCGGCTCCGTCGAGCAGCAACGTTATCTGGTCGGCATGCGGCCCGATGACGCTCCGCCCCCGGCGGCGCTCGGCCGGAAGGGCTTCGTCGAGCGCGCGTGAGAGCAGCTCCCGCACGTCGTCACGCGTTATACCGCTGTACATAGTACCTGATGAAACGTCGTTTTTCATCAATGTTTCACGTGAAGCATCCCACGACGCCTCGTACCGCGCACTCAGCTTCTCATGGCCGAGCGACAACGTGGCGTAGTAGTCGCCCAGCCGCTCAAGCAGGCGGCGAAACAGAGCTGTGCGATAGCAGAACAGCTGGCCGCCGCAGGTCACAAGCGTTTCGTTGATGCTCTGGACCAATGCGTCGGGGGCGTCTTCCTTCAGCAAGCGGTTCTTATAGCGGATAACCTTTTCGTAGTCGCGTTTAACCACATCGTAGCTGCCCGTCAGCTGCGACCCCAGCTCGTCGAGCGCGTCGCGTTTCACGCCCGACGAGCGTTTCGCCAGCTGCAAGTCGTCCGGCGTGAACGTGACGGCTGGAAGCCTTCCCTTCACATCGCCCGCAGCATGGGCCTTGCCGTTGATCAGGTAGCGCCGTTTGCCCGCTTCCATACCGAGGGAGAGGTTGACAAGGCGGTTCCCGTCGGTTTCGACGGCCTTGAGGTGCGCGACCGTGCAGCCAGCACGCACCATCTGTCCGATGGTGGGGTGACGGAACGACGTCGCGGCGGTGAGCAGCTGGATGCCCTCGAGGATGTTGGTCTTCCCAACCGCATTATGCCCGACGAAAATCGTCAAGTCGCCGATATCGGGCAGCTCGAAATGACGGTAGTTGCGAAAGTCGTCGAGCGTGAGCGACGCGAGCCTCAAATCCATGCGATCGAACCCACGGATGGTCGGCTAGTCGAAGCGCACCGGCATGACGAGGTAGAGGTACCCCGGCTTGCTCGCTCCCTTGAAGATGCCCGGCTTGAGCGAGGTCGTGACTTCGAGCGCCACGGTATCGTCGCCGAGCACGTTCAGGCCGTCGAGCACGTACGCGCTGTTGAAGGCGATTTCCACATCCTCGCCTTCGACCTGCGCCGCAAGCGTCTCCTGCGTGGAACCGACGTCCTGGGACATCGAAGACAGCTCGAGCGCGCCGGCCTTCGAGATGGAGTACTTCACCTGCGCGCCCGCGCGGTCGAGCAGCGACGCGCGTTTGGTCGCGGCTACGATCTGAGCGGTGTCGACCACGGCGCGGGTGTCGTACGACTTGGGCAGGAGCTGGCGGTAGTTCGGATACCGGCCTTCGATGCGACGGTTGACGAACGTCGTGCCGCCGTAGGCGATGATGATCTGGTTGTCGGCCAGACCGAGCGTGATGTCCTCTCCCGATTTGGGGAGCGCGGCGATTTCCGACACGAACGCGCCGGCGATGATGGCGGAGAACTCGCCTGCCGTGCCCTCTCCCTCGATGTCGCGTTCGCTCACGGCCAGGCGGTACGAGTCGGTGGCGACCATGCGCAGCGTCGCGCCCTCGCGCTCGATCAGAACGCCGGTGAGCACCGGGCGGCTCTCGTCTTTGGAAACGACGCGACTGACCTGCTTGGCCATCTCGGAAAACGTCGTGAAGGGAACGCTGATCTGCTGGTCGGGGCTGACCGTCGGAAATCCGGGGAAGTCCTGAGGATTGAGGCCCTTGATGGAGAACGACGAGTTCTCGCAGGTCACGTACACATCGAAGTCCTGCGTATCGATGTGGACGGCTGCGTCGGGCAGGCTTTTCACGATGTCGAGAATCAGCTTGCCCGGCACGACGGCGCTTCCTTCCTCCTCGATGAGCGCCGACGTCGTGTAGCGGATGGAAAGCTCGAGATCGGTGGTCTGAAAGGTGACGGTGTCGACGCTTGTTTCGATGAACACGCCTGACAGCACGGGAAGCGTCGAGCGGGTCGAGATGCCCTTCTGAACGATGGACAAGGCGTTGGCAAGCTCGCCTTGGTTGATGCTGAATTTCATGCTTCGCTCCTTGCCGCCCGAAGGCACCCCGCGCTTCCATTGCACCGGCCGGTGCCGGTGTCCGTCATAGTCTGTTTCATTATACGTGCGACGCGGGTGTCTTGAGGCAAGGCAATCGAATGAGCATGGAGGGTCTGCATCGCGGGCAGGTCATCGTAGCTCGACCCGCAAATACAACCGCATCTGCACTTGCGGTTGCGTTTGCATCCACGTGTATGCAATGGAGCGTGGTAGTGGTTTGGGTTTGAACATACGCTGCGGCGCGCAGCATCGAGGTACACGTCCGCATATGCGTCATGTAGAGGTCCATCGCGGGTCGCGTCTTCATGAAGAAGGAGCCCACGTCCTTTTCCGTTTCCCCACCCTCGTGAAGGAGGCGCTTGTGAATATGCTTGCCTTCGCCTCCAGGGCTCCTTGCCCTCATCTGAGATGAGCTTCACAGAGGGGGCTTCGGTCTACGGACCCGGAGACCCGGAGACCCGGAGACCTCCTATCCTCTTCTCTTCTAATACTAAGAACTTAAAAATAGTACTTTGAATTGTTGTAGTAATAAGCACGGTGGATAGGTGGATAACCAACGTTTACGCAGGTGGGTAGCCGTAAAACATCCCATTTCGAAAGTGGAGCGCGTGTCCCCTCTTTCCGCCGCATTTATCGGTAAGATTATCGCTCCCCCGGTTTCGATGGTTTTCCCACATTCGCAAAACATGCATCGACCGGTTTTCCACAGCGTCAGTCGAGGGGTCTTCGCCGGCTTCTCCGGACCTTCTCGCGCACCTACATCTCGCGGATCAGCTGGCGGATGGTCTCAAGCTCCTCGCGTAGGTCACGGCTTTCTTTCATCTTGTCCTCGATGTTGGTGACCGAATACATGATGGTGGTGTGGTCGCGGTTGCCGAAGCTCTTCGCAATGTAGTTGTACGGCAGGTCGAGCATCTGGCGCGACAGGTAAATGGCAACCTGACGTGCGTAAACGATGTTGCGGGCGCGCTTCTTGCCGATGAGGTCGGCGTGGGAGACCTTGTAGTACTCCTCCACCTGCTTCTGGATGTCTGCGACGCTCAGCTTCTTCATGTTGCCGCCGGAGAAGTGGTTCTCCAGCAGGCGCTTCACGTCGTCGAGCGTGATGCTGTCGCTGCCGAACGCCATCATGTGGTAGATGACCTTCGTCACCGCGCTCTTCAGCTCGCGGATGTTCGAGCTCGAATTCTCGGCGATGTACATCTGGATGTCGTCGGGAATGACGTAGTCCGCGCCCTTCGTGGTGGCGTTGTACTCCTTGATGAAGCTCTTGATGATGCCGAGCTTCGTTTCCACCTCGGGCGGCTGGATGTCGAACGTGCCGCCTGCGTTGAACCGGCTGTAGTACCGCTCGTCGATGTCGATATTCTTCGGCGCGCGGTCGGCCGAAAGCACGACCTGTTTCCCCTCGTCGGTCAGCTTGTTGAATATCTGGAACACGATGTCGAGCGTCTGCTTCTTGCCCTGCAGGTACTGGACGTCGTCGATGAGCAGCACGTCGGCGTTCTCATACTGGTCCTTGAACGTCCGGTAGCTCGATTTGTCCTTGTCGTGCGCGACGGTGGCTTCCATGTACTTGCTCAGGAAGTCGGCAGAATCAACGTAAACCGTTTTCAGCTGGGGCATGGTCTCGGCGATGTAGTTCTGGATGGCGCGCATGAGGTGCGTTTTCCCCAAGCCTGATTTTCCGTAGATGAACAGCGGGTTGAGCATCGGCTGCCCGGGATCCTCGGCTACGGCGACGGCCATCGAGTAGGCCATGCGGTTGGAGTCGCCGATGACGAAGTTCTCGAACGTGAGCGTCGAGGCGGGCGCGTCGATGGACGAGCGGCTGGTGTCTGCGGAGGCGCTCCCGGCGATGGGGCACGCGCTTCCGCTCTGCTGTGCAGGAAGGCCGGAGCTGCCGGCGGGCGCCCCGCCGCCGGCCATTGCAGCCGCTGCGGTAACGTCCCTTTGAGCAGGTATAACGCTTGCGCTAGCGATTCCCGTTGGGGAAGAGGCCTGCACGTCTGCCGCTTGTGGGAACGTGCCTGCTCCCGCTGCGCCGACGCTCGCGAACGCAGCGCCTTTCGCCATGTCCGCTGAGCCGATTGGAGCGGCGTTCCCTGTGGAAGGGGCAGGCGAGGGAGTCGCAGAGGGCGCGAGTGTCGCGCCTTGAAGACCGGAGGATGCTTGGGTGGCGGCCGGCGAGACAGCTTGCGCGGTGCCACCGACGAGGGTTCCCGACGTAGCGGGTGAGGAAGACGCCGCCTGCGGTGCGACGGGCGCTGCCGTTGCCGCAGCGGCCCGTCTCGCCTGTTCCATGCGCGCAGCCTGGGTCGGGTCCACTTCCACCTCGACGGTGAAGTCGACGCCGTGCAGCTCCTTGAGCGCCCGTTTGATGACGTCGGTGTAGTGGCGCTCGATCCAGCTTTTGATGAAGTCGGTGTCGGCTGTGAGCATGAGGAAGTCCTCGCTCATAGCCTGCGGCTCGAGCCGGCTGAAGAAGGCGTTGACCTGCGACGCGTTGACGCCGTCGTAGGTCTTTACCTTCTCGCAGACCTGGTTCCATTCGTTTACGAGTGTTTCGCTGTTCATGGGAAAGCTCTCCGGAACGATTGCCTATGCTTCAAAAAAATGCTGGTAGGAAGGGTGTCGGCTCAGCGCGGGCTTGCGAATCCGCAAAGCGCGATACGTGAAAGGTGCGCATTGCGGAAATCGTGCCGCGCGCGGCGAGCGGAACCGCAACCGCGCAGGCCCGAACCACGCGCACCGTTGGGCTGCCGTCTCCGATTCCGGGACTTTCAGCCTTCGCCCGGCGCGCCCGCGGCGTCGTGCGCCCGTGCGGCGATCTTCGGTCCTCATCCGCGCTACCTGATGTTCTCCGCTATCTGGCGCCCGTACTCCGTCAGCTCGCGCTTCTGGTTGGACGTCTTCAGGATAAGCCCCTCCTCCTCGAGCTTTTTGAGGACGTTGTACGTGCTCGAGTTGGGCGCGCCGGTCAGGTTGGCGATTTCGGTCACGCCGAGCGCGCCTTCGTTCAGGAACAAAGGAAGGAAATCGCGTTCGCGCGGCGTGAGCGGGGGCATCGGGATGTTTGCAGGCTGTGTTCCCTGTGTGCCGAATTCCCTGGTCGGGGTGCTGTCGGAGCCATGCTGACTCCTGTGTTCGGCGGATGTGCCGTCGTCGGAGCCTCCGCTTTGCCGGGCTGCTTCTTCCTGCTTCTTCGCGTGCGCCTCGGCGCAGCGCTTCTCGTCGAGGCTGATGGTGATGACCGCGCCCCCGCGCACGTTGTCCTCGACGGTCAGTACGCCGTGCCGGTTGTCCAGATAGTCACGCACGATGGGGAAACCCGATCCCACGCCGCGGATGTAGTCCTTCATCGGCTCGATTGCAGATGAGAAGCCCGGCAGCTGGACTTTGTCCTTGTCGGGGATGCCGGGTCCCTGGTCGGAGAACCGGATGGTGTTGCCACCGTCGAAGATCGACACGGTTGCCTCGATGAAGTTCGCGTGGATGAAGTTTTCGGAAATCTCGCGGATGACCGTGTACGGAATGACGCCGCCGAGCAGTTTCGCCTGCTCGTAGATGGTGGTGGAAAGGTTCTCGATGAACTCGTCGGTGCCTGCGGGCTCGATCTTCGTCACGCGCGGCGCCGCACCCAAGTCGTCATAGAGCGCGATACGCGCGACGGCGTCGACGTATGAGAAGTCGTATGCGTAGCTGGGCCGTGACTGGGCAGTGTCCTCGAGCTGGTTGTCATCCATCGGTTTCCGTGCCTTCCTTGGGAAAGGATGTCGATTTTCATGCAGACCATTGTAGCGTCTTTCCAACTTTCCAGAGGGTTTTCCACTTTTATGGGAAAACTTGCGGGGAAAGGTGGAAATTCATGAAAACGCGAACGCTCGGTGACGTGGAGTATTCCACGTATTCCACCAATGTTTCAATAAAAGTGGAAAACAATGAAACACGTAGGTGAAAAACTGAAAGCGATGCGGGCGCATTGTGGGGAATGTGGATGGAACACTTGTTCAGACGGCTTGCGAAACCCCTGTAGAGCGCCGTGTCGACAGGTGTTTCCCACTGCATTGGGAGGCTTTCCGGAGGCGGTCGAAAACTCCGTCGCGCCGAGGCTGATTCGCAAGCCCTTCGTAAAACCCCAGGTCAGAATTGTGACAATTGTAAAAGCAAATGATAAGCGCAGGTGAGGGGCTTCCCTGAGCTCGTGTTCGCCCACCCAGGGCCGGCGAGTCGGATCTGAGAATATCCACCGCTCGCAACGCGGCGAGCTGGAGTTATCCACTTTTTCCACCGTCAAAGCCCCGCTACGGTGAATAACGGTGGGCATTCGGATATTCACCGTAGTGAAAATTCACGTGGTGGAAAGGCTTTCACCGCCCGACGTGGAAAAGGCGCGGCCGATGATGGCGCGTTCGGCAGCGGTCGCTTCCCCAAAGCCGAGGGAGCTGCCGCCGACAAGACGGCCGATGATGGCACGTTCGGCAGCGGTTGTTTCCACCTTCGAATTGCTTCCCCTTTGAGCGCTCTCTTGGAAAACGAGGGGCCGTACCCGATCGCGCTTCCACGTCGAAAGCGATGCCGACAGTGTCAGCGTTTTTCTCGAACTAACCGGGCGCACGTGCGCTTCTGTCCGTTTCGTTGATGCGAAAGCGTCGGTGCCCCAGAACGAACCGGGCGCACGTGTGGCGTTGCCCGTCTGGTTGATGCGAAAGCATAGGCGCTCCGGAACGAATTGGGAGCACACGCGCCGCTGAATGTCTGGTGCGCTGTAGATGCGAGCCAGGCCGCCGCAGGGTATGCGCCGCACCCCTTGTCTCGTGAGTGTATTTTGTGATGTGGATTTTTGTATTGACGTGGGATGATTCGGCTTTATAATTGGTTTTCGCTCTGCAAAAAGTAATGAAAGGGAATACAAATGAAGCGCACTTATCAACCCAACAAACGTAAAAGGGCAAAGTGCCACGGCTTCCGCGCTCGCATGGCTACCAAAGGCGGTCGTCGCGTGCTCGCCCGTCGTCGCGCTAAGGGTCGCAAGCGTCTTACCGTCTAAACGAGGTGTTTCGGGTTGGATACGATAAAATCCAGCGCAGAAATATCATCTCTGTTCAAAAGCGGTAAACGTTTTCGGACGCCATACTTCACCTTAATAGTTTTAAGGAACCAAGAGCAGCACGGCCTGAGTGGTCGTGTTGCTTTTATTGCGGGCAAAAAACTCGGAAATGCCGTCTGGCGCAATTCAGCCAAGCGGAGAATGAGGAGCCTTTGCCGGGAGGTCGGAGGCCCCTTCGACTCGTATGACATGCTTCTGGTTGCAAAGAGAGGTGTGACCGAGGCTCCCTATTCTCGGCTCCTCGAAACTATGAGGAAGACGGTTAGCAAAGCTGGTCTTCAATGATGACCGGAAGATCTACCTGGGCGCGCGTGAAACGCCTGCCCAGTTTGTTTGCCATTGCTCTTGTCAGGTTCTATCAGATGGCGATGTCGCCTCTATTCCCCGCTACGTGTAGATTTATCCCCACATGTTCTCAATATGCTTTAATTGCTCTCAGGCGTTACGGCTTCTTGAAAGGGATGAAACTCGCAATAAAGCGAATTCTGAGGTGCCATCCTGGTGGACCTTACGGCTTCGATCCTGTGCCATGAGCTTTGACGTACATAGAGAAAGGTAACTTCGTTCATGTGGGAAGCTTTTAAGAACCTGATTTTCCAGATCATCGAGTTCTTTTACACACCCTTTGGTGACTGGGGAATGGCGATTGTCGTCGTCACCATCATCTTCCGTATCATCATCGCTCCTCTGATGCATAGTCAGACGAAGTCGAACTACAAGATGCAGAAGGTCCAGCCGCTCATGGCTGAGATTCAGCAGAAGTATGCCGACGATCCCATGCGTCAGCAGGAAGAACTTCAGAAGCTCTACGCCGATGCGAAGTTCAATCCGCTCATCGGGTGCCTGCCTATCTTCCTGCAGATGCCTATCTTCATCGCGTTGTTCCAGGTTCTGCGCGACCTTGGCAATCGCCCCGAGGTTGCAAGCACGAACTACAGCTTCTACAACCTGGTTCCCAACTTGGTTTATACGCCGGCTGATGCTTTCGGCTACGGGTTCGTTGCGTTTCTCCCCTATCTGATTCTGATGATCGTGTTCGCAGGCGCGACGTTCCTGCCGATGATTCTGCAGGTGAAGGACAACAAGAACACTCAGCAGCGCAATCAGACCTTGATTATGTCCGGCGTCATGAGCTTGTTCATGCTCTGGCTTTCGTGGAGTTCTCCCGCTGGCGTACTTCTCTTCTGGGGCGTTTCCTCGATCATCGCCGTTGGCCAGCAGCAGTTCACGCAGGCGCGTTTGAAGCGCGCTGATCGCGAGAAGGAAGTCCAGGAAGAGGCGAAGCCTGTTGTGGTGAGCGTCGAGCGTCGCCAGCAGAAGAAGCGTCAATCTAAGAAGCACTAAGCATGTTTCACGTGAAACATTGTTTCGCGTGTGGCAAATTATTAGGAACTTCAAAGAGGAGCGTCCGAAATGAGTGTTGAAGAATCCGCAGAAGAGAGCGTGGAAAGCACCGAGGAGATTGCTGCGCCGGAAGAAGCGAACGAGGCGCAACCTGCGGGCAAATCGAAGGCTTCCGACCGCGACCCGATGGACTTGACTGATGAGGAGCTTGATCAGATCGCAGATACGGCAATCGCCGCGCTTCGCGACATCCTCAAGTACTTCAATGTTGGCGAGGTGACCATCGACGAATACGAGGGCGACGAAGGCGAGCTGATTCTCGATATCACTGGTGACGATCTTGCGGTCCTCATTGGTCGTCATGGCCGGACGCTCGATGCGCTCCAGTTCGTCATCTCGGCAATAACGGTTCGGAAGATTGGTTTCCGCTTCCCTGTCATCATCGATGTCGAAGGATATAAGAACCGTCAGCGCGAGAAGCTTGAAGCGCTCGCGCGTTCTTCTGCAAACAAAGCTGCTGCGCAGCATCGCAATGTGAAGCTGCGCCCGATGACTCCTTATGAGCGTCGAATCATTCATGTTGCGCTTCGTGATGATGACCGGGTTGATACAGTGTCCGAAGGCGAAGGTTCCGCGCGTCACGTTATCGTCATGCCCGTTGACTAAAGGGCAGGTAATCTGAGTATCGCGGGTGCGCAAGAGCTCCAGTGCTATATATCGAGTTTTCTGAAGAGAGAGGCTACGGCCTCTCTCTTTGTATATGAGCTAGCATCTTTCTTCGATGCGTTTGCATCAACCTATTGATTTCCGATTGTGTAGTGACCTCAGCTAGTCAGATAGTTTCTGGTTGCTCTGCGACCTCAGTTGGTCAAGTGGTTTCTAGGCGTACCGTCGGAGGAAGCTGTGCTCATGCACGTCATGTTCCCTGAGTTGCACCTTGAACTTGGTGGTCTCTGGTCGTACCGTGATTTCCGCGCACTAGAGATTAGGTCGTTTTACTGGGTGAGCGTTTGACTGTATGCAACGGTTCGGGAGCGCAAGGCACGCAGGTTCTCACACCCCATCCGTTTTCTCTGAGAGGAAGGTGGCTGCAAAGACGACCACCTGGAAAATGGCTGCTCTAAGGTTGCCGAAAGTTAGAGCGTTTAATGGTTGCTAGTCGCTTCGGTCGATGCTCTTGAATCGATGCCCACGAGATGTCTCTTGCAAATGATTGACTGTAGCCCGCTGTCTCGTTGCGATGACCGTATGAGCTCAGCGATGCATCAACGCGTACAAGCTGTTCACTTGCGGTCGACGTATGTCGGAAACACCAAAGGCTGTTGCGCCTCGTTCAAAACGAAGCTGAATTTGGACGATAGCTGCGTCCATGGTGTAGACACTATTTTGATAGTCCATTCTTGTTCTGCTACTCAACTGAAAAGCTGGCGAACTGTAGAGCAAGCGAGCTGAAGTGCAAGTCATACATACTTGTCGGAATCTGTCGATCTCGATAGAACGATGTTGGCTGATGACGTAGTCACACAATGCTCATTTGAGTTGCTTTCGGTCATCTGACAGTTTTGTCGAATAGGGGACTTCGAGTAGTTTGCTTGCAACCATGCGTGAATGTTGCCTTCTACGTGATTATGTAGCTGTTCTGCGTCGAGGGAGGGGTTCCTGCCGTCAGGGTAATAATGATACGAACGCTCGCAAGTGAATTCGAATTGAGATCATAGATGCGATAGAGCATGAATGTGTGTTACTCGCGTTGCGATAAGCGGATGAAAGGCATGGTCAGCACGTCGCCAAACGAGTCGGGATAGCTATGTTGGCGTCGCAATAGCATTCAATTGAAGTGCCGCATTGTCGCTCACCGACACTACGAGGTGTTCAATGGTCCTTCGTTCAACGGGAGCGCGACGATGTTCAATCGAGGAACTGCCAATCGAGGTACTGTGAGCCTGAGCCTGCACGGCGTATATGACAGATACAGTGCTATGAGTAAGCTAGCAGGCGAAGTCGATCCATTGTATTTGTTGTTGTAGGACAGATTGCGTGGTTGGTTGAACAGTACCGATGCGCGCCGATAGATGATGGGAAAGCTATAGTTCTCGATCCTCAAGAGTCTGATTCGTCGCGACACTGCCTCTTCTTTCGAATCTGTTTCTGTGCGATTCCTACATCGTGATGGATGTGGATAGAGGTCTGGAAGCATTGTTCTCCAAGGGTGAGTGGGAGTTTGCATAGTTGCACCGCATTGAAAAGATTGTCGTACAGCTTGAGGACGACGGTTGTGCGGACGATGAGCGGTGCATTGACGGCTGTAGGAAGGATTTCCAGTGGCAGGGCGGCGGCGCGGCGCAGTTTGGAAAGCGGATAAATTTAGACCCCGGTGATAGATGTATTTAGTACCATAGATGCATTGGGTCGACGGCCGAGGGGGTTGCTTGAAATGGAATGGAAAGAGCTCTGCACAGCGCAGCAGCGAGAGCTTCTCGAATTGCATCTCAAGCTCGTCCTTGAAGCGAATGAGCACATCAATCTGACTCGCATCGATGACGAAGAGAGCGCTGAAGTTCTTCATATCGAGGATTCTCTTGTGGGGCTTGACGAAATCAACGCCTCGCCTGAAGGCGAGCTTTGCGACCTCGGGTCAGGAGCCGGCTATCCAGGCATTCCTCTTGCAGTGCTTTCGGGGCGTCCTACCACCTTGATGGATGCAAAACTGAAGAAAGTCGAAGTGCTCAAATCGATTGTCGCTGAGCTCGGCCTTTCCGACCAGATAACATGCATAGCTGGACAGTCCGAAGAGATATCACGCGAGAAAAAATGTTCGTTTGCCGTTGTGACCGCTCGCGCCGTCGCTAAGCTCTCGGTTCTCATGGAGCTGGCAAATCCTCTTTTGCAGGAAAAAGGTCACCTTGTCTGTTATAAATCGCACGTGACTGATGAGGAACTTGATCATGCAAAATCGCTCACGAGGACGTTGGGAATGAAATTGATTTCCGATAGACAGGCAACTCTCAGTGATGGTGAAACATTCAGGCGTATCATCGTGTTCGAGAAATGCGGTTACCCAATGATCAAGTTGCCTCGGCATGTCGGATTCGCACGGAAGAAGCCTTTGTGAGTCGAGGGCCAATGCAATGTCGTTGGCCGTATGAAACAGGTCAATTGCGAGAGATGTTTCACGTGAAACATCTTGAACGATATATTCTCAACAAGTGATGGAGGGAGGATTCATGGGATTCTTCGATGGCCTAAGACGCAATAGAAAAGAAGAAGAGGCGCATCGTGAAGCCGCTGCGCAGCAGGCTCATCAAGTTGAAGAGGATATCGAAAACCGTGAGTCGGCTGACGATGGTGAACCTATCCATGATGAAGAGATGATCATCGAAAAGGTTCAGGTTGTCGAACGGGATGTTCCTCAAACTGAATCCGATGATGGCAATGCTGAGGGCGAGAAATCGGAGGAAGTCGAACAGGCGGATATGCCCAATAGTGCGCAAGAGACTGTTGAGGACGAAGAGCCTGTTCATGAAGAAGAACAGATTCCGTTTCGCGAAATCAAATCATACAGCGAGAAGAAACCTCTGACTCATGTAGTTGGAGAGACGAAAATCATTGCAATCATCAACCAAAAGGGTGGCGTTGGAAAATCGACAACGGCAATTGATCTTTCGGCAGCTCTAGGAGAGATGAACAAAGCCGTCCTGCTTGTCGACCTAGATCCGCAGGGTAACGCAACGAGTGGTCTGGGAATTGAAAAGAGCAAGCTGCATCAATGCGTGTACGATGTGCTGCTCGATGACGTTGACGTGCGAGATGTCATTATCCCGGATGTGTGCGAAGGCCTCGATTTGGTTCCTGCGACGATCAATCTTGCTGGTGCCGAGGTCGAGTTGGTTTCTGAAATGGCGCGAGAGAATCGATTGAAGGATGCCATTGGCTCGCTTCGGGGGAAGTACGACTACATCTTCGTAGATTGTCCTCCGTCGCTGGGATTGCTCACTGTTAACTCCCTGGTTGCTGCAGACAAGCTGATCATTCCTATCCAATGCGAGTTCTATGCGTTGGAAGGTGTGACAAAACTTCTCGATTCGATGAAACGTGTCAAAACGCGCCTGAATCCGTCACTCGATATCTTCGGGATTCTGCTCACTATGTACGATGGTCGTACGACTCTTTCGAAGCAGGTTGCAGCTGAGGTCAGAAACTTCTTCGGCAGCAAGGTTTTCGATACGGTGATTCCCCGAACGGTCAAGCTTTCCGAGGCGCCTAGCTACGGACTCCCCATTACTCAGTACGATCCTACGGGCAAAGGCTCCCTTGCATACAAAGATCTCGCTAAAGAGGTGATTAAGCGTGCCTAAGAACAGAGGTGGTCTCGGAAGAGGCCTTGATTCGCTTCTCGGTGGAGATTACGGCGAAAGCTTCGGTCACGAAAAACAAACACCGCGTCGCGTCCAGGTGAACAAAGCTCCTCATCCCGAGCCTGCTGTGCCGGTTGTGAAGAAAGAGGAGGAAAAGCCGGCGGAAACGGTTGCACGGGGTGAGCTTGAGGATCCCAACATCCCTGATGAGGACCTGTATTCCGCTCGCCAAGATCACATCACCATTAAAGGTGTTGTTGAGCGGGCTGTGGAGAAGAAACCTGAGTCTGCTCCCGAATCTGAACAGGAGATCGAAGAGAAGCCTGAACAGGCCCCGAAAGTTTCGGATGAGGTTCCTATCGATGAGGTTCATCCGAACGAGAATCAGCCGCGTATGAACTTCAAGCAGGAAGAGCTTGAGGAACTTGCCGATTCTATTCGCCGTGATGGGCTTCTGCAGCCGATTCTCGTGCGCAAGTTGGGTGAACACGACTATCAGATTATCGCTGGCGAACGCCGCTGGAAAGCGTGCAAGAAGATTGGGTTGGAAAAAGTGCCTATCCGTATCAAAGATGCGGATGATGAGAAGGCGCTGATGCTTGCGCTCATCGAGAATGTGCAGCGAAGCGATCTGAATCCTATCGAAGAGGCATACGGCTATCGCCGAATGATGGAACATGGAAACATGACGCAGTCCGAAGTCGCCCAGGCGGTTTCCAAGGGTCGTTCGACGGTCGCCAATGCGCTACGATTGCTGGAGCTCCCTGAGGATGCCCAGCAGTTACTCTATGAAGACAAGATTACCGCTGGTCATGCTCGCGCAATTCTGTCTATCCCTTCTGAAGAGGGCAAACAGAAGCTGACTGAGAAGCTCAAGAACGAAAAGCTCTCTGTGCGTGAGACTGAGGCTATTGCACGGCTGCTGTCAGGAAAGAAGAATTCGGCGCCTTCAACGCGTCAGCCGACGCCGAAGTCGTTCAAGACGGTTGCACGGGCGCTTCGCGAACGGTTCAACACCAATGTGAAGGTGCGTTCGGTCAAGGGCAAGAACAAGATCGAGATTGAATTCAAGGATGAAGACGATCTGGAGCGCATCTTCGAAGAGCTGACAGAATCAGTTGTCACGGAACCTGAAGCGCTGTAGAACGTGCGACGCTCGAGATGCCCAAGGGCGAGAGTCCGCTGCTTGGGAGTCCAAAGGTTTGGATATTCTCGAGCGAATGTGTATCGAGGGTGTATCGCGCCGGTGAAAATCCCAATCGGCGCAGAACAGCCTCCCCTCTTTGGACGGTAAGCGGTTCAAAGAGGGGAGGCTTCTTTGTGGTTGTACGTGGGAACGTCTGGCCGATCAGCTCTCAGTTTTCCACTGCGCCTGTTGTCTTTTCTTCCGAATTTGTAAACTTGGATGCTTGATATTTCAGGGTGATGGCCGTCGCTCATGAGGAATACTACCGCGATGAGCGACCTTTGTACCTAACCCCAAGGCGCGGTCTTGTGGGGTGGTAGCTTTTCTATCGACCGTCTCTGCGCTGCGCAGTCTTACGCCAACCTTGGGACTCGATTGACTGGTTGGTTGAAGAGGTTCCGATCATTATCGATTATCAGGCACATACGAGCAGCTCGACATGCCGCAAGGAGAGACCATTGCGGCCCGACATGCCGCAAGGAGTGACCATTAGCTGTGAGAAGCTTTGTACTCATTCGGTGGCTTTCGCTGGATTGAGGCAACGGGGTGCGATTGTCGTGTGCACACATAGCTGGAAACAACTTTGCATGTTGGGGTCAGGCTTTAACTGAGCCCATTGTGGGATTCCGTGGCTGGCAATAAGAAGCGTTACGCAGCGGTTCGGCTGTGATAAGCCCATAGTGAAGTCTTCCGTGCTGATAACGGGATTCGCCCTACGGTGGAATCCGAACTTGCGTAATAGGCCTGGGATTGATGAGAGGCTGAGGGTTACCGGTGATTCGCGTATGAGTTTGCAAGTTGGCCGCAGGCTCCTGCGATGTCCGAACCTCGTGAGTTGCGAATCGTCGCATTGACACCAGCTGCATTGAGCTGATCGCACCACTCTTGCATGCGCTTGTGTGTCACGGGGTGGAAGGAAGAGTCAGAAATCTCGTTTAGGGGAATGAGATTCACGTGGCAAAGCATGCCAGAGCAAAAATCAATCAGCGCCTCGAGCTCGCGGGGTGAATCGTTGATGCCTCGCATAAGGGCATATTCGAACGTGACGCGCCGGTCTGTTTTATCAAGATAGTCCTGAACGGTCTTCCTCAATTCCAGAAGCGGGTAGTTCGTTACCCCTGGCATCAGGTGGTCGCGGGTTTCCTGAACTGCGGAATGCAGCGAAATCGCAAGGGTGAACTGTTCGGGTTCTTGCGAGAACCTCTTGATTCCTGGAATTACACCGCAGGTTGAAACGGTTATGCGACGAGCTCCAATGCCAAGGAGCTTGGGGTGGTTCATGATGTGAAGTGCGTTGATCGCATTGCTGTAGTTCGCGAATGGCTCTCCTTGGCCCATCATGACGACGTTTGATACGCGTTGATCAAGCTGGTCACTGACGATCGGCACTTGCTCTGCTATTTCGCCCGGAAGAAGGTTGCGACGAAAACCCGATCTGCCTGTAGCGCAGAAAGCACAATTCATAGCGCATCCGGATTGTGAAGAACAGCAGACGGTCAGGCGCCCATCTTCTGATGGGATTCCAACCGTTTCGACGAGGACACCGTCATGCAGTTCTAGTACGAATTTTCTGGTGCCGTCGTTAGAAGCCTGCTGATCGACAATGCGAGGTCTGACAAGGGGACACTCCTCGGCTAAAGTACCGCGAAGCAGTTTGGAGAGATCACTCATGTCGTCGTACGAGGCTGCGTTTTTCGCATACAGCCATGCTGCAATCTGCCGTGTTCTGAACTGCGGCAGTCCAAGTTCCTTGACAATGTCAGCAAGCTGCTCGAGAGAATATGTTTCGATGATCGGTTTCATAGGGGCGATTATACCGTCTGTCGTGACGCTCGTTTCACACAGAGTCACGTAGATGTTTCACGTGAAACATTCCTCCATGTTTCACGGGCCAGTGAGCTACAGGTCCGGTTTGCTATACTCGATCCACCGCGTTACAGATTCGATAGGAAGAAGGCTTTCGGTGAAGAAGGTAGTTCCGAGCGAATGCCATGTGGCTCTCCTGGCTGGTGGGACGAGCGGCGAGCGAGATATTTCGGTTGCGTCAGGCAACGGAGCGCGTGAGGCGCTCGAGGCGGCTGGGTTTTCAGTCGACATGCTTGATCCAGCACGTAAACAGGATCTGGTGAAACTGATTGAGGGTGACTACCAGGTTGCATTCCTTTGCCTTCACGGGAAGATGGGCGAAGATGGGACCATTCAAGGATTGCTCGAAATCCTCGGTATTCCGTACATCGGATCCGGAGTGTTGGCGAGCGCTCTCGCAATCGACAAATCGAAGTCGAAACCGTTCTACGAAAAAGGCGGGCTTAACGTACCGCAATCTGTTCTTCTGACTCCTGATCACAAAGCATCACACAGCGAGCTGGTGGAGAAGATCGGAACTCCGTGCGTTGTTAAGCCTGCGACCGAAGGTAGCGCCCTTGGCGTCTACATCGTGGAGAACGAAGAGGACCTTGACGACGCGATTGAGAAGGCTTTCGAAATCGATACCGAGGTCATCGTCGAGAAGTTCGTATCCGGAACTGAAGTTACGGTTGCCGTTATCGGGAATGACGAGCCGGAAGCCCTCCCTATCATTCAAATTGTTCCCTCTCATGAGTTCTACGACTTTGAGTCCAAGTATGCGCCTGGCGGTTCGAAGCATATTTGCCCCGCCCCGCTCTCTGATGAGGTGACCGAGCGGACGACCGCGGCGGCGATTACTGCGCACAAGGTGCTCGGTTGCGCCGGCGTCTCCCGATCGGATTTCATCATCGACAGCGATGGTGAGCCGTGGATTCTTGAAACCAATACGATTCCCGGTATGACGAGCACGTCGCTTCTGCCTGACGCGGCGCGCGTTGCTGGAATTGATTTTCCCGAGCTGTGCACGAAGCTGATTGAGTTGGCGTTTGAGCGCAAAGAATAACAACAGGAATTATCGATGTCCCAGTCCTAAAAGGGGCAGATGTCCGCGAACATAGTTGGGCAGATGACGCCGATTCGCCTGAAAAGTAGCAGCAGTCAGTACCGTGAGGGGATTGATATTAGCGAGTATTGCTTGCTATCGACAATCGAACTTGGCCAAATGAGAGGGGCTTTCCGTATCTTGAACGGAAGGCCCCTCGTTATGAGCGGACATGCATATCTGGTTGGAGTTGACTGCCGTGTGCAATGGCTACCTGCTGGTTTGGTCGGAGACGACCGCGCCCACTATGGCTACCTGCTGAAATAAAGTAGGTGGGATGGTGCGCGGCGACTCCGCCGGACAAGTCCGCGGCTACACCGCCGGGCCGGGTGTAGCAACTCCATCTAGGGCATCGCGCCTTGAATTGCTGACGCCATCAGAACAATCCGGTTAGGTGCATCAGGAGGATCACGACGATGACGGCGGCGACGATGAATGCGATCGAAATGGCGTAACATCCGACATTGCCTTTGCGGCCCTGCTCTATCAGCTTCTCGCTCGAACGCTGGCGGCTCTTCAGAATGACTGAGTTGTTCTTCTTCTTGGGGAGCGGCACGGTCTTCGTCTGCTCCCAATTCCCATTCGTCTTGATGATCTCTTCGACAGCCTGATCGCCGAGCTTCACTTCGAGGCGAATGCCGTCGGCCATCTTCTTCGATACTGTATCGATGAATTTCGAGAAAGCCTCTTCGTACGCTTTCGAATAGCAGATGATTGCGACCTCGCCCCAGTACGAGCAGGGATTGGCATTATCGCTGTAGGCGACGAATGAGAGGATTGCCGTCAGCTCGAGGCCTTTCGCCTGCGCAAGCCGCAGTTTGAGACTGACCTCCGGTGTGAAGTACGCAATCACCTGGTCGAAGCGGTTCTTTATCCAAGCGACCGACGACGTCGAGCCGTCCTCGTTCTCCTTGTTCTTGAAGATGATCTCGTAACGGTCGCCCACTAGATTGTCGGGGCCGTCGAGCAGACCGCCTTCCTTCTTGGAGGGCGTGTAGATGCGTGCATAGAATCCTTGGTAGAAATCGCTCATCAGGCGCTCCTTGCAAATCGAGTACGGGGAGAAAGTCTAGCATGCGGCATGCGGTCAATCTTGGATGGCGTGCGTACTGCGAAGCAAACAGCATGCAAATCCGTCATTCACCCGCATTATCTTGGTAGGATAGGGGCCATAATTCGGTGTACGTTTCAGCAGCTGCGCTCAGGTGGCCGCGGGATGAATTTTATTCGCATGCGTGATTCGCGTGCTCTAAGGAGAGGCTTCAATGGCAGACGTCAACGACGAGACGCTCAAACGCATTACTGACAGCGTCCTTGAAGGCACGCCGGACGATATCGTTCGGCGCTATGCCTCGCTCAAACGGACGGCTGAGTCGCACACTTTCGGCGACCTTGACCGGAACATCGTTGTCGTCGACACGGAGGCGACGGGGCTTTCTTTCGCGCACGATGAACTCATTCAGATCGCTGCCGCTCGCATGAATGACGGCAAGATCGAAGACTGGTACGTGACTTTCGTCGATCCAGGCAAGGAAATTCCTGAGGACATCGTTCACCTGACGGGGATTACCGAAGCTGACGTAGCCGGCGCCCCAACGCCCAGTGAGGCGCTGAGCGGCTTGGTCGAGTTCGTTGGCGATGCAAAAATCATTGCGCACAATGTCGAATTCGACCGTACGTTCACGACGAAGCACCCAAGTGGGTATCCGCTGCTCGAAAACATCTGGATCGACTCGCTTGACCTTTCGCGCATCGCCCTGCCGCGCATGAAGTCCCATCGGCTTATCGACTTGGTTCACGCGTTCGATACGTCGGTGTCCACCCATCGAGCCGATGCCGATGTGGCAGCGACCTGTGCGATCTACCGCATTCTGCTTGCAGGCGTTTCCAAGATGCCGCGCAGCCTGGTGCGGGAAATCGCATCCATGAACGACAACGGCACCTGGTCGACGAGATATGTTTTCGCCCAGTTCGCCGCTTCGTTCGCGAAAGGATATGCAGAAAAGTTGGAAGCAAAGGCCGCGGAGCTTACGGTTGACCGTACTTCGACGGACGACTTGCTTTCGAATGACAATCTGCCCGCATGGGCGCGCATCGACATTCCTGCGGACCCGGCTGATGTGCATGACGGCAAACCTGCAGATGGCGGCGACGATGGTTCTGGTATTCCCAGCGCTATAGGTGGTGTCTCCACTGATGCTGATCAGGGCGCAGCCGCCGGCAATGTTCCTTGGGGCGGCGAACCCTCTTCGGCGGATGAGAGCACGACCAAGTCTGCACCGAGCGGTTTTGCAGAAGGGCCGACGGATGATAGCTCCGAAGCCGGTTCAGGGGCGAACTCACCATCTCGTTCGTCAAAGCGCGCGAAGAAGCAATTCTTCTTCTCGCTGCGATCGATGAGAGAGGCTCGTATCGAGAAGCTCCCGCAGCTTGAACCGAAGAACAACGGAGGGGAGCCTTCGGACGATGATGAACCCTGCGAGGTACCCTCCGCCGACGAACTTGGAAAGGCTTTCAGCGCGAACGGTCTCATGGGCGAAATCTACCCCAACTACGAGCCGCGCGAGGAGCAGCGCGCAATGGCGCTTGCCATCGGTCGCGCGTACGAATCCGAACGCAACCTTGTCGTTGAGGCAGGGACTGGCGTTGGGAAATCGATGGCGTACCTTATCCCCTCGGCTTTGCTTGCGAAGCGCAACGGGGTGACGGTCGGCGTTGCCACGAAGACGAACTCCCTGCTCGATCAGCTGACCTTCAAGGAGCTGCCACGCGTTGGCGCTGCGCTGCAGGCCGTCGATCCGAAGACCACGCCGCTTGAGTATGCGGCGCTCAAAGGCATCAGTCACTATCCCTGCTTGCGAAAAGTTGACCATCTTGTCGACCGCGGTCCGGTGATGCGCGACGTGGCGGGTCAGACGAAGTCGCAGGCGCCGTCGCTTGCAGCGCTGTTGTCGTTCATCGAACAGTCCGAATACGACGATATCGATGGTATGAAGCTCGATTTCAAAACGCTGCCGCGCTACCTGTTCACTACGACGAGCGCCGATTGCCTCCGCCGCAAGTGCCCCTATTTCCAGAAGCTCTGCTTCGTCCATGGTGCGCGCCGCCGTGCGCAGGCGGCCGATATCGTGGTGACCAATCAGACCTTCCTATTCTGCGACGTCGCCGCTGATGGTGGTCTGCTGCCGCCTGCAAATTACTGGGTCATCGACGAGGCCCATGGTGCCGAAGACGAGGCGCGGCGTGCTTTCACGCGAGAAATCAAGGCGGACGACCTGCTCCGTCTCGCTGAGAAAGTCGCCGATGCAGGCGGTTCGCGCAACGTCTTCGCTCGAGCGACGAAGAAGGTGTCGCAAGCCGACGTTGCGAACGAGGCGCTGTTCCTGGGACTGGTGTCAAAAGCGCGGACGGCGGGCAATGCGTTCGCCGAAGCCGCCGACGAGTTCGCTACGGGGCTGAAGACGCTTCTGTACTTCGACCCCGAGAAACGCGCCAAGGTGTACGAGCGCGTGACGATTTGGATCAACGAGGAGACGCGCAAGAACAGCGTGTTCACCGACCTTGCCGCGCAAGCCGAGCATCTGAAGGAACGTGCGGACAAACTTATACTGTGCCTTCAGAACCTGGTGGCTGTTCTCGAGGGAATCGATGCCGCCGCAGAGCCGCAGCGCGAAATCGCATCGACTGCCGTGTCCCTGCGCGACCTCATTGACTCGGTGAAAATCATTTTCGAGCGCCCATCGGAGGCGTACGTCTACCAGGCAACGCTCAACTACAAGGCCGAGAAGCGCGTCGACACGATCGAGGCGATGCCCCTCGACGTTGGCGAACAGCTCAACAAGACGCTGTACGCCCGCACGCGTTCGGTTGTGTTCGCTTCGGCGACGCTCACGGTGGACGGCAGCTTCGATTCGTTCGAACGTGCCCTGGGCCTCAATCAATCGGAGTTTTCGGAGGCGGACGACCTCCAGCTTGATTCGAGTTTCGACTTCGACAACAACATGATCGTCTACGTTGTGAAGGACATGCCCGAACCCAACGATAAAAGCTATCTGAGCAAGCTCGAGCACCTGCTGGTGGAAACCCATCGCGCTCAGCAGGGGTCGATGCTCACGCTGTTCACCAACCGCCGCGAGATGGAAAAGTGCTACGACGCGGTGAAGCCCGAGTTGAGCAAGGACGACCTGCGCCTGGTCTGCCAAAAGTGGGGTGTGTCGGTCAAAGGCCTGCGCGACGACTTCATCAAAGACGAGCACCTGTCGCTGTTCGCTTTGAAGTCGTTCTGGGAGGGATTCGACGCGCCGGGCGCAACACTCAAGGGCGTCATCATTCCCAAGCTGCCGTTCAATCGGCCGACTGATCCGCTGTCGCGCGAGCGCGCGCTGCACGATCGCGGTGCCTGGGGCCATTACGTGCTGCCCAAGGCCGTCATCGAGACGAAGCAGGCGGCGGGGCGACTGATTCGCTCATCGAAGGATACGGGAATCCTCATCCTGGCCGACAAGCGCATCTTGAGCAAAGGTTACGGGAAGAAGTTCCTGAACTCGCTGCAGAGCAAGACGGTGCGCGTGCGCACGATCGACGAGATTGTCGAGGAGATCGCCGACGGGCGGGCGTGTGCGAGGAAATAGCGAGGTGAAACGTCCCGCTGTCTCCTACGCGTGTGGTGGGTGTGCGAGGAAAGGCCGGCACAGAACACAGATGGCGAGCGCACTTCGACCGGCTGGCCCAGAGTACGGACGGCGAGCGTACGAGGACCAGTCGGTCCTGGTGGTAAGTGGTCACGCCTCAATGAGAGTTGCTTGCTATCAGAACTCACGTCTGCGCGGATGCCGATCGGCTCAGGGTGAGAGCAATCGTACCTGCAAATCGTCGAATGGCAGGGTGCGGCCGTCTGAGGATATGCCGCAGGCATGAGAGGGCCGGCCAGCCCAGATTGCGAGTGCCCGGGCTTCCCGCCGTCAGACGCCAGCTGCTCGGCTGCGGCTCGTACTGCGCTGAGCACGGAAAGCATCGGCGCTTCACGAGGAAGCGAAAGCATACGATTATCGGGTGATTATCCAGGGCCATAACGCAAATAGCGTATACTAATTCCGAGTATGCGCTGATAACGTGCGTAATGGAAGGGCATAAGCATGGCTCAACTCGATGATTACGTGGAGTACCTGTCGACAGAGGTGGGGCCGCGTCCTGCTGGTACCGAAGAGGAGCAACAAGCTGCTCTGTACATATCGGACAAACTGAAGACTGATGCAGCTCTTCAGGTGTCGATCGAGGAGTTTGCAAGCTCTTCGAACGTGTTCAACGTCAAGGCGATCTGCTCGGCAATCGCCTTTATTTCCGCCCTGTTCTTCGTCATCGTTCCCGCGGCGGGCATCCTCTGGCTCGTTCTGGGAGTAGCAGCGGCGGTAGTCTACGTGCTTGAATCGCTGGACAATCCGGTGATCACGCGCGCGCTCGCCCGCGGCGCCAGCCAGAACATCGTGGCGAAGTACAAGCCGCAAACGTCGGATGCGTCCTCGCGCTCGCGCAAGATCATCCTCATGGCCCATTACGATACGGGTCGTTCGGTGCCGGGCATCGTTCGCACGATCGAAGGAACCAACCTGCCGCTCGCTTGGATTTGTCTTGGCGGCGTTGTTGCCGTTCCGGTCCTCGAACTTATCCGCCTTGTCGCCCCCACGGCCGCTTCGGTTTTGAACGTTCTGCTCATCATCGCGGGAATCATCGCCGTGCTGCCGTTCGTGCGCGAGATTCTGGTTAGAGTCTCTCCGTTCAGCGAGGGCGCGAACTGCAATGCATCGGGAACCGCCGCATTGATGGAATCGGCACGGTGCGTCGGCACAGGCAGTCTGACCTCCGACGAATTCGCCGACGCCGAGCAAGACTACGTTGTGCACGACGAAACGACGGCGCTCGAAAACGGGGTCGTTCCCGAGGGGGCCGAAATCGTCTACGAAGTGCAGGAGACGACCGACGAGCCCGAAGACCGGCCGCAGAAGTCTGAAGGCGAACGGCTTGCATCCGCAAAAGCCGCCATCGCCGCCTTCACCGGACAACCGGGTGCGGAGTGGTCCGAAGACGAAATCGAGGAGAACCTTCAAGGAACCGAATATTCCCCCGTCAAGAAGAAGACGGTTGTCGTGCGCAAGGTGGTTGCCGCGCCTGATGCGCCCGAGGATAACGCGGCTGGCGCTTCCGAGGCGGCTGACGATCAGGTTCGCGTAGTCGACCTGACCACGAACGAGACTGTCGCCGACGTCGAATCTGCGCCGGATATCGGACAGGAAGCAGCATCCGGCAGCGATGATGTCACATCCAACGCCGCGGGCACAAGCGCTCCATCGGCAGATGTCTCTGCTGGGGTCAACCAACCCGCCCGCGCGGAGGCAGCCGAAAGGCCCGCGCGTGCAATGGCGCAGGGGAACGCTCCGCAAGAGAAAGCGGCGGGCGCGCCCGCGGCCATGACGGCCGGCGATTCCACAGTGCCGACGGCCTCTGCGGTGCCAGTCTCTTCCGCCCCCGTCCGTTCCCAGCAAGCGACCGAGCCCGAGAACTCGAATGTGCCCAGCTGGTATTTGGAAGCGCAGAAGAAGGCGCGTCGTCCCAAGCAGGAGACCAAGCCCGTCCAGCGCTCGCGGTTTGCATCCGCGCTCGAAGCGGCTGAGAATCGTGGTGGAAACGTCTTCCACGAGGAAGCTCAGAAGGCCTACGAAGAGCGCTTGGCAGCGCAGATGCGTGAGGACCGCGCGGCGATGGCGCAGGCTCAGGCCCAAGCGCAGGAGCAGCAGCGCGCGGCTGCGGAGAATCAGCTTGGCGCAGATGATGGTGCCGTGCGCCAAGCTGCTCCGGCTGGTCGGGCTGTATCGGTGGCGGAACCCTCACAGACTGCGAGCGCCGTGGAGACGGTCAGCGTAGTCGACGCCTCTCGTCAAGCAGCGGAAACGCCGGCTGAACAGTCTGCACCGACTGCTGATGAGAACGCGCAGGCGGCATCGCCCAACCTTCCTTTCGCCCAATTCACCGCTCCTGTGCTTCAGAAGGACGAGCCCGCGCAGAGCGCGCCCGTCAACTCTACGGCGCAAGCGGCTTCTTCCGGCGGTGCGACTTCCCCTCAAGGGGGTCGTACAGGTGAGACTTCCGTTCGCGAAAGCGGCTCGGCGCACTCGGTCGCGTCGGTACCATCCGACAAGCGCGTGACGGAAGCGGCGGCTGCACCGCAGCCATCGCCGCAACCGCAGGCATCTGTGCCGGCGGCATCGACGTCGGAATGGGCGGATGCCGCAGATCGGAATGCGTATGCAAAAACCCCAGATACTCAGTCCGGCAGCCCGGCTTCCGGCTTGAGCCTGGGGAACGAATTCAACGACCGTGCGGCTTCGCCTTCGATTGCCGGCGCACAAGATGCGTCAGCGCAACAATCAACGCCGGCGGCTCAGCAGGCAGGCCAACGCAGCACGGCTTCCGCGAAGTCGACCGATTCCGGCCGCGTCGAAATCGAGCATCCGTCGAGCGACTATCTCGCCGGCGAGTACGACGAGATGCCCGCAACCGCGAGCTTCCAGGAGTTCGAGCAGGCGTTCGCCGAGAAGGACGTTTCGGTGCCGTCGTTCATGGATCCCTGGAAGACCCAGGAGCGCGCGCAGCAGGAGGCGCAGGAGACCGCCCGTTCCGCGAACCGCTATGAGGTCACCCCTGCAGCTGACGCCGACGAGCGCGTGGCAATCGAGGTCGAGTTCCACGATGACGCTGCCGCTCCAATGAGCTCCGATGCTGAGGGCCAGGTCATCGACGAGCAGCCGGTATCTGCTGACTCCGAGGTGGCAGACAAATTTGCTGCGTCGGAGCAGGCGCGCAACGCATCAGACGCTGTCGCTGCAGGAAATCGGCGCGCGTACGACGACGATCCCTACGCGGTTCCTGCGTTCGATGCAGGCACGACCGGTGTTGAGCTCGCAGAACCTTCGCCGGCGCAGTCCGACGCTGCGGCGGCGCCGCGAGAAGCCGCGTCGCAATCAACTAAAGCATCTTCTGCTGAGATGCCGTCGGCCCGTCCATCCGCTGCTTCTGTTAGCTCTACGCAGGGCATTCACGAGCCTGCTGCCATGGAAACTGCGCACCAAGCTCCAGCGGCTGGCAGTCTCGATGACGGCGACCAGCTGATCGATGACGGCGTGCATGCGGTTCACGCGAGCGATTCTGTCCCCCATCGTCGCCGAACCATCGCGCTGCCCCATGTGGGCATGACGGGCCGCCTGCCGTTCGCATCCCATTCGAAGCAGCGGGCGCCTCTGGCCGACGCTGGTGAGAAAGGCGGCAAGAGCGCTGCCAAAGGCCTGCTCAGCACACTTCCCTCGATCGATATGGACAACGGAGCCGCGACAAAGGATCCCTCGCGTTCGGGCGTCCTGCGCAGCTTGAAGGATCATCTGCCCAGCACGACGGCAGGCGATGCCGATGGCGCCGCCGATTCAGGCGAGTCTGGCTCTCAGACTGCGGTGAGCTCGGTCGGTTCGTTCGGTGCCGCCGGGGCGACGGGTGCGTTCGCGCCAGTTGGCGATGAGCTGCTCGACAACGTATCGCCTGACGAAATCTACGTCGACGATGCGGACGATTCGGACCTCGACGAGAACTACACCGAGTCGGGCGCGTTCGCAGGTCCCGGATACGTCGACATGCCGAAGTCGCACTTCCGCAACTTCTTCAGCCGGTTCCATCGCAAGGCGGAGACGGATGATGACGAGCAGTCGCCCCAGGAGTGGCTCGATGTCGATGAGGAGTTCGATCCTCGCGAAGAGGGCCGCAAACGCGGCGGCTGGGAGAGTTTCAACGAGGAATCGAACGGCCGTGGTGCCGACGGCTCTGCCGATCAGCAAAGTCGTCGTTCGACTGAAAGCGACGGCCAGGACGATGTTGCCAACGACTTGCATCCTGCGGCAGCATCCAATGGTGCAGCGACATCCGCTATGGCCGATGACCAGGAGTTCCAGCCGATCGACGCTGACGGAATGGACGCGTGGGATCAGGACGGCCAGAACGGAACCACGTACGATTACGCCACCGGCACGGCATACGGTGCCGATGCATACGGGTCGGAATCCTATATCTCCGGCGTCTACAGCGACGAAGTGTATGGCGAGGAGCATGTGACGGAGGCCGGCGAGTTCGGTTCGGCGCGTCCCGAGGTGAAGCCGGGCGATACGTCGCCGTTCCTGCCTGCGATTCAGAAGCAGGGAGGCAAGCGTCGCCATCATCGTCGCAACCGCAAGGACTCGTCCTGGCAGGGCGGTGGATTTTCTACCGACCGTGCGACGGAAGAGGGAGCGCCGTACGACGAGGCCGCTGAAGCGGCTGCTGTCGACGATGAGGTCGAGCGCATCTACCAGTTCAAAGAAGACCCGTTCGGCACAGAGGTCTGGTTCGTCGCCCTGGGCTCCGAGCAGGACTATCACGATGGCGTCCGTCAGTTCGCCACAGCGCATGCTGACGACTTGCGCGGCGCGGTCGTGATCGACATCGAATCCCTCGGCCACGGCAAGCTCTCTCTTCCGCAACAGGAAGGAAAGCTTCGTACGAAGAAGATTTCCGCCCGCATGAAGAGGTTTGCGAAGAAGGCGTCGAGCGAGTCCGACGTGCCCATCGCGATGAAAGATGCTCTGCGTGACGAGAGCGCTGCGTCGATTCTGTCGCGCCAGGGCGTGCAGGCGATGCACGTGGTCGGCGTCGACGGCAACGTCGTTGCATCCAAAGGCGACGCAGCGGACCTTTACGAGAACCTCGATTTGAACCAGCTGCAGGACAACGTGAGCCTGATTCTTGCGCTGCTCAAACAGATCTAGAACGACGAGACCTTCAGCCGGGCTCCGCGCGCTGGTGGCTCACTACGGCGCGCGGTGCCCGGAGCATGCGACCTTTTGCAAGTTGCTCGCAAACTGTAGCTAGCCCGCTTTCATTCTGCGGACCGTACTCTGCAGCTTGCAGGATGTGCCTCAACGGGTGCGTTGGTTTCTCGGGCTAGATGCCAGCGCGGTGAGTCGGACCGATGCGTGCCGGTTGCCATTCCGCCGATGGGGTTCGGATGTGCGCTAGCATGCAGGCTGATCACGGCCGATACAGTTAGCCTGACAGGTTGCGGAAAGCGTTGCGCTGGGTGTTTAAAGATTCGTTGATGCAGACAAGCTGACTTTCTCGACGCGACAGCGTTGCGCTGAGTGTGGAACGTTTCGGAACGATTCGTTGGGACTGCGTCCGTGGGTATGAAAGGGATTATCTCGAAATGTTGCTGGCATGAAGAGCGGACGAGGGTATAATAAGGCGCTACTGCGGGCGTGGTTCAATGGTAGAACTTGAGCTTCCCAAGCTTACAACGCGGGTTCGATTCCCGTCGCCCGCTCCATCGACGGTAGAAGCAGCCTCCTTCGGGAGGCTGCTTTTGTATCGTAGGGGCATGCATGCGCGTTCAGCATGCATGTGCGTGAGCACGCGCACTTGGAAATCGTGCGCGCGGCACTTGGTCGGTCGATTTCGAAGGGATGTTCAACGATGCGCATATGCGCAGGCGAGAAGCTCGATAATCCGCGGTTCAAGGCATTCGTTTTCGATTTGGACGGCACGCTACTCAACACGCTGCCCGACCTTACGGCGCTCACCAACGCCGTGCTTGAGCGCAACGGGTATCGCACCTACTCGGAGGCGGATATCAGGAGCTTCGTCGGCGACGGGGTGAAGGTGCTGCTCCAGCGCGCGTTGCCGATGGGCACGTCGGCTGAGGAAATCGATCGTCTCATGGGCGAGTGGAAGAAATGCTATCCCGAATTCGGTTATGCGCTCACGAAGCCCTATCCACATCTGCCGGAGACGCTCGACGGATTGTGCCGACGCGGTGCCAAGCTCGGCGCTCTCTCGAACAAGTTCGATGCGGCTGCGCGCGAGGTCATCGGCACGTTTTTGCCGGGGCGGTTCACCGTTGTCCATGGAGAAAGTGCCGACACGCCCCGCAAACCCGACCCGACCGGCTTGAAGAAGACGATGGCGGAGCTGGGAGTCGATCCTGCGGATACGGCGTACATCGGCGATTCTGCGGGCGATATGACGACGGCGGTGCGTGCTGGTGCGTTCCCTATCGGCGTGAGCTGGGGATATCAGGATGTCGAACGTCTTGAGGAGTGTGGCGCGCGCGTTATCGTCGATGACCCGCGTGAGCTTGTGCAGTTCGCTGCAGAGTAGAGCGCGCGAGCGACCGCGTTTCAGCGGACAGCGAAGAAGGGCCATTCGCCCACGTACGTGCTGCGTGGCAAGGCCCGATTGCGAGCTTTCGCGGCAACAGGTGAAACCGCTGCTGCACACGCTCGTGTACGTTCGACGGCAGAGTTGAACGCTTGGAAATGAACACTGCGCGAACTCCTCGGCTTCTCACGTCCTCCGTCTTCCGAGCTGGTAATCTTTTTACATCGAACTGAAACCGTGCTGCCGGTACTGCCTCGGCGGCACCCTGCGAAGGGATGACGATGGAAGAACGCGACACGCAAGCGCTGTTGAACGAGTGGCTCGAACGCGCAGACGACCCCGAGATTCACGACGAGCTTGCTGCGCTGAAGGCCGGCGATGCTGACGCTGTCGTCGATGCGTTCTTCCAGGACCTGACGTTCGGGACGGCGGGCTTGCGCGGCATCATCGGCGCGGGAACAAATCGCATGAACATCTACACCGTGGGGCGCGCGACACAGGGCGTGGCCGACTACCTGATGGCCCATTACGAGAACCCAAGCGTGCTCATCGGCCGCGACAGCCGCAACAAGGGCGTCGACTTCATGCGGCGGGCTGCCGCCATCTTCGCGGCGAACGGCGTCACGGTCTACCTCTACCCGCGCATCGAGCCCGTTCCCGCCGTGTCGTTCGGCGTCCGTGAGCTTGGGTGTTCGGGCGGCGTATGCATCACGGCCAGCCACAATCCCGCGCCGTACAACGGGTACAAGGTGTACGGCGACGATGGTTGCCAGATCGCCACGGAGGTTTCCCAGGACATGGCGGCGGCAATCGACGAGGTCGATTATTTCGACGTGAAGACGTGCGACTTCGACGAAGCCGTTGCCGGCGAGCGCATCAAATGGGTCGGTGACCAGGTGCTCGAGCATTTCATCGATGCCGTGGCCCGTCAATCGGTGGCGCTTCCCGAAGATCGTGATGAGCCGCTGCGCGTGGTGTACACGCCGCTCAACGGTACGGGTCTCGAATGCGTGAGTGCGATTCTCGAGCGTTGCGGCATCGACGACGTGACGGTCGTTCCCGAGCAGGCCTATCCTGACGGAGATTTCCCGACGTGCCCGTATCCCAATCCCGAAATTCGCGAGGCGCTGGAAAAGGGCATCGAGCTGTGCAAGAAAGTCCATCCCGACCTGCTGCTTGCGACCGACCCGGACGCCGACCGCGTCGGCATCGCCTGCGAGGACGGCGACGACTACCTGCTGCTGTCAGGCAACGAGACCGGTGTGCTCCTGCTCGACTACATCGTGCGCATGCACCAGCAACGCGGCGAGAACCTCGCTGACAAGATCGCCGTAACGACCATCGTCTCGTCCGTGATGGTCGACGCGCTGGCGGCGGAGTACGGGTTCACGGTCAAACGCGTGCTGACGGGCTTCAAGTACATCGGATCGGTCATCGGCGACCTGGAGCGAAAAGGCCAGGTCGACCGCTTTATCTTCGGGTTTGAGGAAAGCTACGGCTACCTGAACGGGCCGCATGTGCGCGACAAGGACGGCGTGGATGCGTCGATGCTCATCTGCCAGATGACGCAGTGGTACAAGCGTCATGGCATCAGCCTTGCCGAGGCTATGCGCGCGCTGTATGAGAAGCACGGCTACTACCTGAACCGCACGCTGTCGTTCGCCTATCCGGGCGAGGACGGGCAGCGGCGCATGGGCGCGCTCATGGATGCGGCGCGCTCGGAAGCGCCGGACGAGTTCGCTAGTCTGCGCGTGCAGAAGGTCGTGGACTACGCGTCGGGCGTCGACGGTCTGCCGGCGGCCAACGTCGTGGAGTACGACCTGGAAGGCAGCAACAAGGTCATCTTCCGTCCGAGTGGGACCGAGCCGAAGATCAAGGCGTACGTGTTCGCGAAAGCGACGACGCGCGCTGCTGCTGAGCAACTGCTGGAAACGCTGGCTGCAGAGGCGACGGCCACGTTGCAGGCGTAACGGCGCGCTGGGCTGCTGTTGGCGAAGATGCTCGACAAGCGGGGCTTTCGTTTTCAGGCAAGCAGGAGCCGTGATGGAGGCAATCGCTAAGCGGCGTACAGGTCTGTTTCTGACTGCAACGAGCCGTTCTTATCCGCGCTGCTTCATGGGCGGATCGGCATTCGAGGGTTGGCCGCAGCAGGCAATCTGGAGAGCAGGTGAGCTTGCAGGCAGGCGGGTAGGCCTGTGCCGTTTTGCGCCCTATTCGGCGTCGTGGGGAGTGAGCAGATACGTCGGCTCGACGCCCAATGCGTCGGCGATGCGCTGCACGTAGGAGAGTCGCGTGTCGGCTTCGCCGCTTTCGATGCGGTTGAGCATGGGGCGGCTGATGCCTGCCATCAGGGCGAACATCTGCTTGCTGAGGCCCTGCTGGGAACGCAGCGCGGTGACGTTGGTCGCCAAGGTCTGAGCCAACGAGCTTGCCGGCTTCGTAATCAGGGGATATCTCGCTGTGTCGTTCGCCATACCCGCAGCGTATGGGCGTGTTGCCGGACGAACGTAACCGCGCGGTTACACGGACGCGCGAACACAGACAGTTTTCACGGAGTGTGCAGCGTGCGGGAGATTTGAGCGCCCACGCCGTGTGCGGGGAGATGCCTTCTGCGGCTGACGTCGGCAACAGGAGGGCGGCGCTCGAGCCCCCAACGGTGCCTCGTACGCCTTCACGCGCGGCTGATATGCATGCAGAAGATGCTGATTCAAAAAGCACGCGTCCTCTGCTCAATTGTCAAGAGGCGATGGGCTTCGTTCTAGCAAGAGGGGAGCCACGACTTGCATCAGGTTTGCGATTCCAGAGTAGGCACGTGGCCGGAAGCAGACTCTAACGTGTGGACCGTAGATGATTGAAAACAGGCCCCATTGTGTGTCCCGTGCACGATGGGGCCTGTTTGGCGTGCGCGCAACGGCGTGCCTATCCATATACGCTTTAAATGTGAGAAAAACGAAGTCGGTATAATGCTTCGAAAACGCTCGAATTTGGGTGTTCCGAATTGTGAAAATCGCGGTCGAAATTTAGCAATTCGGCCTCTTATGTGGGTTTTCTCCGACGTAGTACTCGATAGTGATAATCCATACAGTGAAGATGCTAGACTTTTTACCGTTTTTTGAAGTTTCGCTTATACGCAACGCGTCATTTACAACTGCGCGTATGCAAAAACCCTATACCAGACCGGCTGCCTCGCGCAGCTGCGAAGGAGAGCTGAATGGCGTTCAAAAAGAGCCGCAGCGCGAAAAAAGCGCAGCACGACGGCAGTCACCAGCAGACCGTATCGACCTCCGCAAATCAAAATGCAGTAAATCCAAGCGCTTCGAATCAGAACGCGGCGGGTCAGAATGCGGCAAGCCGCTACTCTCGTTCGGCCTACGGCAGCGGCGGGGACAGCCTGCCGCCCATCGATCAGGGCGCGTTCAAGGCGGCGTACACTCCCAGCGCGAACTCCGCGGGTGCGAATGCTGCCACGGGGGCAAGTGCCTACTCGCGCGACAATCCTTCGTATTCCAAGCGCCGCCGCAAGGCCGGTCGCGGCAAGAAGATCGCCCTCGGTATCGTCATCGCCGTGGCGATCGTGCTCGTCGGTGGCGGTGTGGCGCTGGCCAACTACATCAACGGTATCAACAACGCCCTGCGCGGCAACCGCACTGCCGAGGAGATTACCGCCATCGATTCGCAGCTCACAGGCACCAAGACGTTCAACGAGCCGTTCACCGTCTTGCTCGTCGGTTCCGATGTGCGCCTGGACGGATCGGTCGAAGGCGCACGTTCTGACACGAACATTATCGTGCGCGTCGACCCGAAGACGCGGCAGGTCTCCATGGTGTCCATCCCCCGTGACACGATGATTCAGCTTGACGGATACGGCACTTCGAAATTCAACGCCGCCTACTCGGTGAACGGCGTGGCCGGCACGATCGAGCAGGCCAAGAAGCTGACGGGCGTCGATATCGACCACTACGCCGAAATCGACTTCGACGGCCTGGTCGATTTGGTCGATGCGGTCGGCGGCGTCGACATCTACGTCGACAGCGACATCGACGACCCTGACGCAGGCGATGTGACCATTTCGGAAGGCGAACAACATCTCGATGGTCAAGCGGCGCTCGTGTATGCCCGTACGCGCCAGTATGTCGACGGCGACTACACGCGCGTTGAGCATCAGCGCACGCTCATCACCGCCATCGTCAACAAGGTGCTGTCGATGCCCGCCACGCAATTGCCCGACGTGATCAACGCTGCGTCAGGTTGCGTATCGACCGACCTCTCGGTAAACGACATTCTCTCGCTTGCTCAGCAGCTTCGCGGTGGCGAAGGCGATCTGACTATTTACTCTGCCACGCTGCCATCCACCACGGCGACGGTCGACGGCATCTCCTACGTCATCGCCGATACCGAGGGCATCAAGGAGATGATGAAGGTCTTCAACGAGGGCGGCGATCCGAGCACGGTGGGGCTGTCTTCGAATATCTCGTCGGAGGTTGAGGCGGCCATCGTCGAGGCTGGTGGTTCGTCGGGTTCGTACGATTCGGGCGTTGATGTCGGCGGCGGCGTTGGCGGGTACGGTAGCTCGATGGACGGCTCAAGCGGCTCCAGCGGATACAGTGGCTACAGCGGCTATACGGGGAGCGCCTACTCGAGTGGAGGCTCGACGGGATCGTACGGGTATTCGTCAGGGGGCTCTGGCTACCAGGGCGGCTTGTACGGCGGGTCGAGCGACGCGGGAACCTCGTACGAGCCTTCGGGTGGCGGCTCGGGCGGTGGCGGCTCGGCGGCGTCGCCAGGAGCTGGATCCGGCGGTGGTGGTTCGAGCAATGCGATCTCAAACGGCGGCTCGGGCGCATCGGCAGGTACCGGATCGGGAGCAGGCGCAGGAGGCGGCGCGGCAAGCGCTCCAGCTACAGCAGCGTAAGGTTGCAGGTACGGTTCAGGTGGTGTCGCTGTGAAACACCGCTGGTTTCAGGTAAGACAAAGGCCAGCAGCGATCTTTCGAAGAAAGCTCGCTGCCGGCCTTATTTTTGTGCTGGGAAGGGATTCGCCGTCAGGCGGGCCGATGTGCTGGCCGCCGCATTCGTATGCGCTGGTCGGCAATCGTTTTGCATGCCGGCCCCCTGCGCTGATGCGCCCTTGGTTTCGAAGAGTTCTATCGCCTGCGGGCGCCTACTCCGTTGCCGAGGCGTATCCGTCCGGGTTCATCGTCTGCCAACGCCACGAATCCTGGCACATGCGCTCCATGTCGTACTGCGCCGTCCATCCCAGCTCGTCGCGCGCCTTGTCGACCGCGGCGTAGCAGGCGGCAACGTCGCCTTCGCGGCGCGGTTCGATGACGTAGGGAATCTCGTGGCCGCACGCCTTCTCAAACGCGCGGATGACGTCGAGCACGCTCGAGCCCTTGCCCGTTCCCAAGTTGAAGATGCCCACGCCGCGGCGCGTGCCGTCTGCCGCGGGCTCGCCGGCGATGGTTCCACGCGTGGTCGCCTTGCCGGTGCCGACGCGCCCCGCCATCCAGTTGAGAGCCGACACGTGGCCGCGGGCCAGGTCGACGACGTGGATGTAGTCGCGCACGCCCGTACCGTCGGGCGTGTCGTAATCATCGCCGAACACGTGGACCTTCTCGAGCTTGCCGATAGCGACCTGTGCCACGTACGGCAGCAGATTGTTCGGAATGCCCTTCGGGTCTTCACCGATAAGGCCGCTTTCGTGTGCGCCGATGGGGTTAAAGTAGCGCAGCAGCACGATGTCCCACTCGTTGTCGCCGACGTACAGGTCGGTCAGAATCTGCTCGAGCATGGTCTTCGTTTGGCCGTACGGGTTGGTGGCCTGGTGCTTCTCGCAGTCCTCGTCGATGGGGATCCGCTCAGGTTCGCCGTAGACCGTCGCGGAGCTGGAGAACACGAGGTTCTTGCAGCCGTGATTGCGGGCGACGTCGCACAGGACCAGCGTTCCCGTCAGGTTGTTCCAGTAGTACTCGAGCGGCTTGTGCACGCTTTCGCCAACGGCTTTGAAGCCCGCGAAGTGAATGATCGCGTCGATGTCATTCTCGTCGAAGACGCGTTCGACGGCTGCTCGGTCGAGCAGGGTGTTCTGGTAGAAACGCAGCCGGTCGTCGGTCACGCCGGTGATGCGGCGCACGCGCTTGACGGCGACTTCGCTTGAGTTGCTCAGGTCGTCGATGATGACCACGCGGTAGCCGTTGTTCAGAAGCTCGACGCACGTATGCGACCCAATGAAACCGGCACCGCCGGTGACTAGGATGCAGGTATCCTCGGGAGCCTTCGCCAGGCCTTTGTTCGCCATCTTTCCTCGATTCATCAGTCGATTCGTCAATGTTTCATGTGAAACAAGCGCCGGCTTGCATGCTGCCGGCCGCCTTCCGCCACCGTTCGATGGGGTTGGATTCACTATATACCAGGCCGTTTTCGGCGACATGCGCTACGCGCCTTTCGCAATCAGGCTTCACGAGAATCCTGATTGAACACGTACAATGGGGAGTGCATCAACAAGACTACCGACGGAAGGTCAGGAGCTCATCATGCGCGATTTCGAATTCTTCTCGCCGACGCGATTCGTGTTCGGTCGCAAGGCGTGCGACCAGACGGGGAGCCGCCTGGCTGAATTGGGTCTGAAGAACGTGCTCGTTGTGTACGGGCGCGGCTCGGTTGTGAAGACGGGCACCCTCGACCGCGTGAGGGCGTCGCTTGCGGAAGCGGGCGTCGCGGTGACGGAGCTTGGCGGCGTGCGTCCGAATCCCGAGGTGGGGCTTGTCCGCGAGGGCGTCGACCTGGCACGTGCGAAACGGGTCGACGGGGTGCTCGCCGTCGGTGGCGGCAGCGTCATCGATACCGCCAAGGCCATCGCTTTCGGCGTGCCGTATGACGGCGACGTGTGGGACTTCTTCAGCAAGAAGGCCAAGCCAGAGCAGGCACTGCCCATCGCGTGCGTGCTCACCATCCCGGCGGCGGGCTCTGAGGCGTCGAGCTCGTGCGTCATCAGCAACGACGCGCTGTCGCTGAAGGCGGGCACGAACGGCGACGTGTTCCGCCCCAGGCTTGCCATCATGGATCCGGAGCTGACGTTCACACTGCCGGCGTACCAGACGGCGGCCGGCGTGACGGACATGGTCGCGCATATCTGCGAACGCTACTTCAGCGGAACCGAGGCCGTTCCCGTGACCGACAACATCGCGACGGGGCTCATCCGCGCGCTGATGGAGGCGGCGCCGGTCGTGATTGAGAATCCGACCGACTACGATGCGCGCGCCAACATCATGTGGGCGGGCACGCTCGCGCACAACGACATCGCCGGATGCGGTCGCTCGCTCGTCCCCACGAGCCGCGCGGGCGGATGGGAGAGCCATGGCCTCGAACACGAGCTTTCGGCGCACCATCCCGAAATCACGCACGGCGCCGGCCTGGCCGTCATCATGCCCGCGTGGATGCGCTACGTATGGCGCGCCGACCCGAGCCGGTTCCTGTCGTTCGGGCGGGACGTGTTCGGTATCGAGCCGGCCGACGCAACGGACGCGGCAGCGGAACAGGCGGTCCTTCGGACGATTGACCGGCTGCAAGGGTTCTTCGCCTCGCTCGGGATGCCGACGAAGCTCGATGCGTTCGGCTTGGGAGAAGACGACATCGAACCACTCATCGGCACGCTGCGCATCACCAAGGGCGAGAAGTTCGGTGCGTTTCGCACGCTGACGATGGATGATGCGCGCGCCATCTACCGCTCGGCGCTGTAACGACGTCAGGCTCGCTCGCGTATGGGCGGAGCGAACGCTTGAATTGATAGGGGAAGCAGAGGGTATGGCACAGGTATCATCGCAGGAACACGCCGACGTGGTCATCGTCGGCGCAGGTCCAGCTGGCATCTTCACAGCGCTCAGCATGCTCGAGCAGGGCAGCGCGGCCAAGATAATCATCGTTGAGAAGGGGCTGCCGCTCGAGGAGCGATCGTGCCCGAAGGAGAAGGTGGGCCACTGCATCGGGTGCAAACCGTGCCGCATCACGACGGGTTTCTCCGGAGCTGGTGCATTCTCAGATGGCAAGCTGTCGCTGTCGCACGAAGTTGGCGGCGACCTGCCAGAACTCATCGGCGAGGATCGGGCTCAGCAGGCGATTGGCGTCGTCGACCAGCTGTACCTGAAGTTCGGCGCCGATGAGCGCGTCGAGGGCGTGGGCCATCCCGACGAGGTGCGCGAAATTCGTCGCCGCGCCATCCAGGCGGGCCTTACGCTCGTGGATTGCCCGATTCGCCATCTGGGGACCGAACGCGCGCAGGAAATCTACCTGCGCATCGAGCAGCTATTGCGCGAACGCGGCGTCGACCTGCGCTTCAACACCGAGTGCGTCAACGTGGTGATGGAAGGCGAGGACTGCCGCGGCGTCATCGTGCGACCGACGCGGTCGACGGGAGCGGCTGCTGGCGAAGCGAGGGCGGATATGGATGCCGAGGCTGCCGCATCCGCTCCTGACGCGCACACCATCCTCGCGGGCGAAACGGTCATCGCGACCGGGCGGCGCGGGGCCGACTGGCTCGAGCGCCTCTGCGCCGAGCACGACATCGCGCACGAGCCTGGCCCGGTTGACATCGGCGTGCGCGTGGAGATGCGCAACGAGATCATGGAGCACGTGAACAACGTGCTGTACGAAAGCAAGCTGATTGGTTATCCCAATTCGTTCCGCAACAAGGTGCGCACGTTCTGCCAGAACCCGGGCGGGTTCGTGAGTCAGGAGAACTACGACGGCGGGCTGGCGGTCGTGAACGGGCACTCGTACAAGATGCGCAAGTCCGCCAACACCAACCTGGCCATTCTGTGCACGCACCATTTCCTCGAGCCTTTCCACCAGCCCATAGCCTACGCGCAGAAGATCGGCGAGCTGGCGAACATGCTCGGCGCGGGGCACCTGCTGGTGCAGCGTTTCGGCGACATCCGCGATGGCAAGCGGACATGGGAAAAGGAGCTCGCGCGGTCGAACGTGCGCCCGACGCTGCCCGATGCGGTCGCCGGCGACATCACGAGCGCTCTGCCGTACCGGACGATGACGTCGATCATCAATTTCATGCTGGCGGTCGACAAGGCCATCCCCGGTTTTGCCGCCGACGAGACGCTGCTGTACGCGCCCGAGCTGAAGTTCTATTCCAATCGCGTGAAGATGGACGACCGCTTTGACACGAACATCGCCCACCTGCACTGCCTGGGCGATTCGAGCGGGTGGACGCGCGGACTGATGATGGCGTCGGTCATGGGCTACCTGATGGGCGGCTATCTGGTCGAGCACGAGCAAGCGTAGCGCGCTGCGGGCATGCGCTGCGTGCCGCCGAAAGGGTGCAGCGTATGCCAGCGATGCGTGCCGCCGGGGAAAGGGCGCAACGCGTGCCGGAAAGGGGACGCGCCTGCACGCTTGCGAAGGGCGCGCTGCAATGCGGAGAACAGTCGGCCATCCGTCTCAGTCGATAAAAATACATACATATAAATACAAAATGATAAACAATATTGAAATATGCATTTAAATGTATGAAAAACATTCGGACTAAGCAAATTGATGCAGATTGATGGGCCCGTGCGCTAACCCTGCAGCCCGGAATCGTCGCCCAGACCCGCTATCAGAACCCTCAGCCCGGACCAGCTATCAGAACTCGCAACCCAGACCCGCAGCCCAGACCCGCAACCGGGGCCGGCTCTGCCATCAACTGCCGCGTACCCGCACTGCCGGCCGAGCTCGCCGTCCGGGTTTACCACGCGGACTTGCCGCGCTTGCTCCGCCGTTCTGGTTCGCCATCCGAATCCGCCGCGCGCCCGCCTCGTCGTTTGTATCCACATCCGGACCTGCCGAGCGCCTGTCTCGTCGTCTGAATTCATCGTTCGAGCCGTCGGCAAGACTCATTCTGCCGCCGCCTTTAGGCGCGTCGCACGTGCGGAAAATGTTACGGCAATACGTCAGACAAAAATTTATCTTGACAAATCGATTTTCGATGTATCAAGTGAACGGCGTAAAAATTTACGTCAACGGTCAGTGTCGAATTATTCCTAAACAAGCAACAATACCGCGTTTATCAGGTAAAACATATCACGCAAAAATTTTTTCATCAGGCAATATATACACTTCAGAGAACAAAATTGAATTTTCGTAGACCGAATAACGAAAAAAGTAGGCGCTCACCGTAGGGGTAGGTCGTCATATTTCGTCCACAATAGTATCTTTTTGGCAACGCCTAGCACGGAGGGGTGCGACTGCGTCTGCGAGCTTTGCCGAAGGCTCGCACATGCAGTCATGGGCGAAACGGCGGTGCGCTGGGTACCGACAGCGCGTGAGGGTACTGCCCACGCGCTGGGGAATCGCCCGCGCGTGAGGGGACTGCCCCGCACGTAAGGGAGCTGCCCGCGCGACGCCATGGAGTGAAGACCACGGAAAAGAGAGAGAGGAGTGTTCAGCCCATGGAATTGACGCGTAGAGCATTCTTGCAAGCCTCGGCGCTGGCGTTCGCCGGCTCGATGGCTTACGAGCTTTCCACCCAGTCGAAGGCGTTCGGCATCGAGTCGAGCGAAGAAGACTGGAAGCTGGTCAATACCGACGAGTACACCAACATCTGCTGCTATTGTTCTGGCGGATGCGGCGTTATCTGCTCGGTACGCGACGGCGAGCTGATCAATCTCGAGGGAGACCCCGATCACCCGATCAACGAGGGGTGCCTGTGCCCGAAGGGCGCGGCGATGTTCCAGCTTCGCAACATCGTCGACGACAAGACGGGCGAAATCGTTCACAACCCCAATCGCATTACCAAGCCGCTCGTTCGCAGGGCAGGCAAGAGCGACTGGGAGGACATCTCCTGGGACGATGCGATCGCCGAGATCGCGCGTCACGTCAAGACGACCCGCGACGAGAACTTCGTCGAGGTTGAAGACGGTGTGACCGTCAACTACACGCCCGCAATCGGCAGCATGGGCGGCTCTCAGCAGAACTCCGAAGAGGAGTACCTCATCCTCAAGCTGATGAGGCAGATCGGCGTCATCGGCATCGACAACCAGGCGCGCGTTTGACACAGCTCCACGGTTGCCGGTCTGGCACCTTCATTCGGTCGCGGATCCATGACGGGTCACTACTGCGACTTCAAGAACGCCGACGTCATTCTGACGTGCGGTTCGAACAACCTCGAAAATCATCCGGTCAGCTCCAAGTGGGTGCAGCGCGCGCTCGACAAGGGCGCAACCTGGATCGTCGTTGACCCGCGCTTCACGCGCACGGCGGCGCAAGCTGACATCTACTGCCCCATTCGCTCGGGCACCGACATCGCCTTCTACGGCGGTCTGATCAACTACATCATCGAGAACGACCTGTGGCAGCACGAGTACGTGCTCAACTACACCAATGCGTCGTACCTCATCAACCCCGACTACAACTTCGACGTGTCGACCGGCCTGTTCTCCGGCTGGGATCCCACAACGAAGAAGTACGACACCACCACCTGGGGTTATCAGACCGAATCCGAATCCACGTGGGACACGTCCTCGACGGGCACCTATTCGTGGGTTTCGCAGGAAGGCGTTCCCGAGTTCACCCCTCCGACGCTCAAGACCCCCAAGAAAGACCCCACGCTTGAAGACCCCAACTGCGTGTGGCAGATCATGAAGAACCACTACTCGCGCTACACCATCGACAAGGTGTGCGAGGTGTGCGGCATGGACCCCGACACGCTCGAGCTCGTGTACAAGACGTACGCGTCCACCGGCGATCCGGCGAAGTCCGGCACCATCCTGTATGCTCTCGGCCAGACGCAGCATCACTACGGCTCCGAGAACACGCGCATCATGTGCATGGTGCAGCTGCTCCTGGGCAACGCCGGCATGGCCGGCGGCGGCGTGAACGCCCTGCGCGGCGAGCCGAACGTCCAGGGCGCCACCGACATGGCCATGATGGTCTACGACCTGCCGGGCTACCTGCATTGGCCGACCGTCGCCTCCACGCCCACGCTGCGCGCATGGTGCGAGCACGAGACGTACTCGGACGGCTACTACACCAACAAGCCCAAGTTCATGGTGTCGTTTCTGAAGGAATGGTTCGGCGACAACGCCACGGTCGGCAACGACTACGGCTACGACTGGCTGCCGAAGGTCCCGAAGAACGGCGACGACTACACCACCATCGGCACGTTCGAGCTGATGAACAAAGACATCATGAAGGGCTACTTCGCCTGGGGCCAGAACCCCGCGGCGTCCGACCCCAACACGAGCTTCAACCGTCGCGCCATGGCGCATCTGGACTGGCTCGTCGTGGCGGACTGGACCGAGACGGCCACCGCAACGTTCTGGAAGGCCCCGGACATGGACGCCTCCCAGATCAACACCGAGGTGTACTTCCTGCCTGCCGCGCTCATCTACGAGAAGTCCGGCACCATCCTGAACTCCGGCCGCTGGCTGCAGTGGCGCCAGAAGGCCGTCGAGCCGGTTGACCAGGCCAAGCCCGACTACGAGATGTGCGATTTGCTCTATCGTGCCATCGCCGACCTGTACCGCAAGGAAGGCGGCAAGTGCTCCGAGCAGATCCTCAACACCAAGTGGGATTACTACGTCGACGGCAAGATCGACCCGCGCCCGGTTTCGTGGGCGCTCAACGGCTACAACGTCGAGGGCACCGACTTCTCCAAGGGCAAGGTCTCGCTGCTCAACGGCTTCGCCAACCTGAAGGCTGACGGATCCACCGCCAACGGCATCTGGATTTATGGCGGCTACTACAACAACAGCGACGCCCCGCTCGATCCGGCGCAGCAGCCGGTCGGCCGCCGCGGCCATGACGACCCGGGCAACCTGGGCCTGTACCCCAAGTGGGCGTTCTCATGGCCGGCCAACCGCCGCATCATCTACAACCGCGCTTCCGCCGACCTGCGAGGTCAGCCGTGGAACGAGGACAAGATGCTCGTCAAGTGGGACGGCTCGAAGTGGGTCACCAACGACGTGCCCGACTTCGCCGCGAACAAGACGAACGCGGACGGCACGACCGAGCCCATTCCGCCCAACAACAAGGCGTTCTTCATGAAGTGGGAGCAGAACGCCAACCTGATGACGACGGGTATGAAGGACGCTCCGCTGCCTGAGTTCTACGAGCCGTTCGAGTCGCCGGTGAAGAACACGCTCAACGGTTCTCAGAACTCGCCGATGATCAAGTACGCCGAGAACGAGTCGGTCAAGAAGGGCGACGCCTCTCAGTACCCGATCGTCGCGACGACGTACTCCATCACGGAGCACTGGCAGACCGGCGCCCAGACGCGCATGTGCCCCGCACTCGACGAGATCGCTCCGCAGCAGTTCATCGAAATGTCCGAGGAGCTGGCCGCCGAGAAGGGCATCAAGAACAACGACGACGTCCGTGTGTTCAACAACCGCGGCTCTGTCAAGGTGAAGGCCCTGGTCACCAAGCGTATCCGTCCGTTCACCATCAACGGGCAGACGGTGCACCAGATCGGCATGATCCATCACTGGGACTGGACGAACATGTTCAGCACCGGCGACGTGGTCAACGACCTGACGCCCAACGTCGGCGATCCGAACAGCTACATCCCCGAGTACAAGGCCTTCCTGGTCGATGTCGAGAAAGCCTAAGAGAGGAGGAAGGACGATAAATGACTGAACAAGCGATTCTCTTCGATTCGTCGCGTTGCTCGGGCTGCAAAGCCTGCCAGGTTGCATGCAAGACCTGGAACAGCCTGCCTTCCCCTCTGGAGAAGAACTCGCAGGAGTGGAACGGATCTCTGCAGTGTCCGCCCGACCTGGGTTCGAACACGCGCCTCATCATCACGTTCAACGAGGGCGACAACGGTAAGAAGTACGGTGTGAACTGGGCGTTCGGCCGTCGTTCCTGCATGCATTGCACCAACGCGGCATGCGTCAACGTCTGCCCGTCCGGATGCCTGTACCACGATGAGTACGGCATGGTCACCTATGATGCCGAAAAGTGCATCGGCTGCCAGTACTGCCGCAGCGCCTGCCCGTTCGACGTGCCGCGCCACAAGGGCTCCGACGACATCCTGGGCGGCTCGGTGGTCATCAACAAGTGCACCGGCTGCCCCGACCGCGTTGCGCATGGCCGCAAGCCTGCCTGCGTGACCACCTGCCAGCCGGGCGCTCTGGACTTCGGCGACCGCGACGATATGATCGCCATCGCCGAGGAGCGCGTGGCCCTGCTGCACAAGAAGGGCTTCGACAAGGCGCGCGTCTACGGCAAGGACGAGATGGACGGCTGCCACGTGATCTACGTGCTGAAGTACGGCATCGAGCAGTACGAGCTGCCCGAGAACCCGAAGATCATGGGCTCGGTCAACGCTTCGTCGAAGGTCATGAAGCCGCTGACGGCGCTCGGATTCGTCGCTGTCATCGCCGGTCTTGCGGTGTGCTACATCTCGGGCATCGGCTACCATCGCGACACCATGCGTTACGACGAGAAGAAACATGACGTGATCGACGTCGATACCGGCGAGGTCATCAAGCACATCGACAAGGAAGCGGGTGAGAGATAATGGCGACTGAGCGCTTTATCCAACGACATTCTCTGCAGACCCGCATCACGCATGATGTGTTCGTCATCGCCTGCATCTGGCTGATGATTTCCGGCCTGTTCGTGTTCATTCCGCCGCTGGCGGCAGCGGTACCCGAGGTGGCGCGCTTCATGAGGATTACCCACCGCATCGTGGGCTGCGTCTTCATCATCACGCCGATCATCAGCGCTGTCGCGTCGCCGGGCGGCGTGAAGCGGTTCTTCGCGAAGTACTTCACCAAATGGACGCCCGAGGACGTCGAGTTCGTGAAGAAGTTCGTGCCGTACATGCTGATGCCGAAGAAGACCCACATGCCCGATCAGGACGAGGTCAAATCCGGCCAGCGTTTCGCTGACGGCATGCTGATGCTGTGCGCTGTCGCCATGGCGATTTCGGGCGTCATCCTGTGGCTGGGCATCTCGGTGTTCCACGTCTCGGCTGGCGTGCTGGCGGTGCAGCGCTTCATCCACGACCTGTTCTTCCTGATTCTGGTCATCTTCACCATCGCCCATATCTTCCTGGGCGCTGGCATCTTCGAGCCGTACCGTCCGGGCCATATGATTGGCCTGATGTTCGGCAACGGCCAGATCGACGAGTCCGACGCTCTGTACCACTGGGGCTTCTGGGCGCGCAAGGAGATCGAAGAAGGCAAGAACATCGTGGTCAAGGAAGTGCCGGATAAGAAATAACGGCATGCGTCTGGCCGTCGGGGCGTGAGCTTCCGGCGAACGATGCGACCGCAAGGAGGGCCCTCGCCGTGTGGCGGGGGCCCTCCGGCTACAATGGACGAAATTGACGAAACGATGACATGAAGGAGGTTGACGCCCGTGGATCTGAAGCTGATCGACGAAGCGGTTGCAGCCTACAAGAAAGACGCGAGCGAATCGGATGCCGCGCGTCTGGAGTTCTTCCGAAAGCTGTACGAGATCCAGCAGAACCGCGCCGACGCAATCGCCGCAGCGGACGGCTACGAGCCGCTGCCCGAACGCGACGGCGACCAGGACTATATCGACGCGGTGCCGCTGCTTTCGCAGCGCAGCTGCCCCATCGACCCGACGGAGTTCGCGCAGACCTGCTCCGACATCGCCCAGCACATGGCCGACAACGCCGGGCTGGAGGACGACGTGTCGAAGGCCCTGCGCACGCTGGACTGGAGCGATTTCTGCAACAAGGCCGACCTGGAGAAGGCCGGCAGCATGCCGCCGCTCTTCGTGGAGGACTGCCTGCGCTCATTCGACGACTTCGGCGTGGACGCGGCTGTGCCGGCGAACATATTCATGATGGTGGTGTCGTTCGCCATCCGCGCGCACATCCAAGACGTGGCGGCGAAGGCCTATGCCGCGGTTTCGGACGACGCGAAGACGGGCAATCACGCGCGGCCGCTCGTGTGTCCGGTGTGCGGCGCGCCGGCGTCGCTGTCGGTGGTTGAGTCGGGTGTGGGCATCGACGGTCGCGCCCGCACGCAGTACTGCGGGACGTGCGGCACGGTGTGGCCGTTCGACCGTCTGCGCTGCGGCGTATGCGGCACGCAGAACCCGTCGCATCTGCACTACTTCCATATCGAGGGAGATTCGGCGCATCGCCTGCTCAACTGCGAGGAATGCGGCCAGTACGAGCGCGTGGTGTTCGAAGAGGACCTGGACAAGCCGCTCGTCAACGAGGTTGAGGACGTCGTGATGGCGCGCCTCGACCGCGTGGCGCTCGACCCGCGGTTCCGCAAGGAGACCGCCGCGGACGAGAAGTAACGGACGAGCGTTGTGATTGCGATGTCGCGTGGAAGGCGTCGTGTAGGAAGGTGGCGGCGTATTCCGATCGCGGTGCAGTGACGGCGTTTAAATGAGCGGGCGCGCTCCCTGGTGGGACGCGCCCGCTTTGCGTTTTGGGGACGGTATCTTAAGGCCACCGCGCGGGCAGCGCTCGACGCCGAGTCTCTTGCTGCTTATGTGAACAGCTTTGTCTTCTCCGTTGCGCCGCGCCGGGCTTCAGCGGCGCGCGCCCGGTGCCGTCGAAATCAGACGCGTCCGCAGAGCACGGCGACGGCGTTTTCGTGCAGGATGTCAGCGGGGTCGGCGTCGCGCAGACGGCGGGGATAGCGGTTCGGGTGAGCGGCGATCTGGGCGCCCTTCACCTCGCGCACGACGGCGCAGGCGCGCGCGAGTCCGCGTGACAGGTCGGCGAAGGTGTAGTCGACGTCGGGAGCGGGCGCGGTCCGGCGGTCGGGGCGCGCGGGTACGGTGCCGGCGGGCGTCGGCGGCGCGTCGGTCTCGAGCAGCATGCGGTCGAGGGGGATGGCCTGGATGTAGGCGCGTCCGCGACGCGACGCGGCCATGAGCGGCCCCACCGAGAACCAGCAGCCCGCGTCGATTGCGCGCTTGAGCTGGTCTGATGGTCCGGAAAACCAATGGAAAACGCACGTGGCGCGCGCGAGGGCGCCCGTTTCCTCCAGCACATCGAGCGTTTCCCGTACGGCTCCTACGGAATGGATCGACACGACCCTGCCCTCCGACCGCGCGACCCGGCGCATGAGGACCGAGAACAGACGCACCTGCTCGGCGGGCGCGCAGATGCCGCGCGTGCCGAAATCCATGCCGACCTCGCCGACGAACGCGCAGGTGTCGATCTGCTCGAGCGCGTCGTCGAGCGCGTCGGGGCTCGCGTACCAGGGGTGGAATCCGCATCCCAGACGCAGGATCGGCGCTTTGGCTATCGGCTCGCTGGAAACAAGGTCTGCGAGCAGGGCCTGCGCGCGCTCGTAGCCGGCGGGCGTGACCGTGTTGGCGAACAGCGATGACCCGGCTGCGCGCGCATTGCGCACGATTGCCGCTGGGTCGCGCACGAAGTCCAGGTGGCAATGCAGGTCGTCAAGCGGTGCGGTCACGCGGGGTCCTTTCGTCGAATGCGAAGTGTTCGGTGCGAATTCCGTGCTGTCCGGGGTTGCTTGGTCGCGGCGGCCTGGCGTTCGTGCTCAGCGGCTCGACGCCATGAGCGAACCAGGCGCAGGGGCATCCGCCGCCATCGCGTCCGTCAGTACGTGAACTCCACGATAACGTACGGCTCGCCGTCGGCGGATTCAAGGGCGACCGTCGTTTTGAGCGAGGCGTGGTCGGTGATGAACCGCGAGGCTTCGGCGCCGCTTTCGCTCGTTGCAGTGGGCATGCGGCCGGTATCCGACGCGGCGAACGCACCTTCGTCCTCAAGCGCAGCCGCCGATGTGGCCACGGACTCCGTTCCCGTCCCCGCAGCAGCCGCGAGCGGCGTGTTCCACACGACCGGATGCAGGACCGCGCCGGGCTTCGCCTGGCGGTGGTAGGCGGAGCGGATACGGGCGCACACGCGGCCTTCGGGCGTGTACTCGTCGGCGATGCGGATGGCGCGCGCGTTGTTCAGGTGACCGAATTGGTCCAGGTCGGCGCGGCGCACGGGCACCGGATCGAACCGCTGCGGCGTACTTTGCGGCAGCGCGATCTTGCGGTCGAGGTAATCCATGGGGTAGCGCTGCTTCGGCGGATAGAGGCTGGTGACTTCCTTGGGGATCATTGCGAGCTTGCCTGTGTCAAGGTGCACGAACGCGGCGACGCCCCAGCACATGGCCACGGCATGGTCGTTCTCGTCGAACAGGCCGGTGTTGCGAATGCTCACGGCGCCGCGCATCTTGTACACGTTCGTGCGCACCTCGATCGGTTCGGGGTAGCGCGCGTGCCGGAAGATGTCCACCTGCCGCGAGCCGACCATCATTGCGATGTTGTGCGCCTTCAGGTAATCGCGCAGGTCGGGCTGCGCATTGAGCGAGATGAGCGAGCAGTCCTGCATCATCATGACGATCGACTCGTTGGTTTGGCGCCCCGTGCGGTCGACCTGGCTGTTGTACACGTGTTGCTCGATGCTGAACACGATTCCCCTTTCGTGTGGCGTTTCTGGTTGCAAGGGAACAGTCTACCCGCCCGCCAGCGTGCTGAAGGCGTGCATTTGCAAAATCGATTGTACCTGGTCACGGGCGGAAAACGATAGTACGCGAAACGTTCGGAAGTGAGGAATAAGACGCAGGAGCACGCACCGTGGGAAGAGGCGTGGGGAGGGTCGGCGTGGTATGGGTCGCCATGGCGGTCAAGCACCGACGGATGTCGCCGGCGGCTGCGCGTCGACGCCTCGTCGCTGCGTGTCCGCTCGCGAAGCACCACGCTCGCATCGCGAGGCCCCCTCTGCGCTTGCGCGGCGCCCAGGTTCGTCGCTCATTCGCGTGCTTGGCGTAGTGTTCTGCGAAAAAACGCCGTCGGCCGAACAAAGCAGTTTACAATGCTTGAAGTATTTCAACCAGGGCGGCCTGCCGTCGCGTGGAAAGGGATTGCGTTGAGCGAAAAAGACAGCATGGTAAGCATCCAGCATCTGTCCAAGTCTTTCGGCGAGACGGAAGTTCTGCGCGATGTGAACATCGAGGTGAAACGCGGCGAGGTCGTCGTCGTGCTCGGCCCCTCCGGCTCGGGCAAGTCGACCATGCTGCGCTGCGTCAACCTGCTCGAACGCCCGACGGGCGGCCACATCTTCATCGAGGGCGAGGAAATCACCTCCGACAAGACCGACGTCAACAAGCTGCGCGAGCACGTGGGCATGGTGTTCCAGCAGTTCAACCTGTTCCCGCATCTCACGGCGAAGAAGAACGTCATGCTGGCGCAGATGAAGGTCCTGAAGCGCTCCAAGGAGGAAGCCGAGAAGGTCGCGCTCGAGCAGCTCGCCCGCGTCGGCCTTGCGGAACGCGCCGACTTTCTGCCCAGCCAGCTGTCCGGTGGCCAGCAGCAGCGCGTGGCCATCGCCCGCGCCCTCGCCATGGACCCGCACGTCATGCTGTTCGACGAGGCCACGTCCGCACTCGACCCCGAGCTGGTGCGCGGCGTTCTGGACGTCATGCGCGAACTGGCCGAGGCCGGCATGACCATGATCGTCGTCACCCACGAGATGGGCTTCGCGCGCGAGGTCGCCGATCGCGTCATCTTCATGGAAGGCGGCGTCATCGTCGAGGAGGGCACGCCCGACCAGGTGTTTGACCATCCCAAGTCCGAGCGCACGAAGGACTTCATCGGCCACATCAAATAACGCGTGCGAACAGGCTCAACAGTCGCGGCGCGATTGTTCATTGAGCAGCGCGGCCCCTTTCCGTACCATCACAATCGACGACAACCACAGGCGCTTGGCGCTGGGAAGGATTGATGGCATGGGATCGTGCAAACGCATCGCATATTCAGGGAAAACGCAGGTCATCGGGCAGGCGAACGTGTCACGTCGCGGCTTTCTGGGCGCGGCGGGGGCACTGTCCGCCGCGGCGCTGCTCACGCTCGGCGGCTGCGCGAACGGCTCGCAGACGAACGGGGCGTCGGGCTCGAACGGCTCGCTGCCGTCCATCGTCATCGGCACGCTTCCCACCGAGGACATTCTTCCGATGTGGGTGGCCGACAACGAAGGGCTGTTCGGCGCCGCAGGGCTTTCGGTTCAGATCACCGAGTTCCAGTCGGCGACGGAGCTGATCGCCGGCGTGTCATCGGGCGACGTCAGCTTCGCTATGACCGACCCGATGGTGGCGGCCAGCATGTACGCGAGCGGCACCGACCTGTCGCTTGAATGGGTGACGCTCGGCACCACGCCCCAGCAGGGACGGTTCGGCATCATGGTGGGCCCCGACTCCAACGTGCAGAGCTTGAGCGAGCTTGCGGGCGTGCCCATCGGCGTGGGCACCAACACCGTGCTCGAGTACGTCATGGACGTGCTGATGGAGCGCGCGGGCGTGCCCGACAGCCAGATCGTGGTGCAGGAGCTGCAGAAGTTGCCGGTGCGTTACCAGGCGATGGCGTCGGGCCAGGTCGCTGCGGCGGCGCTGCCCGGTTCGCTGCTCGCGCTGGGCGAGGCGTCCGGCGCGCGAACCATCGCCGACGACACGACGGGCGACAACATCTCGCAGTCCGTCATGATCGCGCGCACCGACTTCCTGGGCAAGAACGGCGGCACCGACGCCCTCGCCGCGCTCGAAGGCGTGTGGAACCAGGCCGCGACCGAGATCAACGACGACCCCGAGAAGTACCGCGCGCTGCTCGTCCAGAAGGCGAACCTTGCGGAATCGGTGGCGCAGACCTATCCCATCAGCCAGTATCCGCAGGTGGAGCGCCCGACGAGCGACATGGTCGAGCCGGTGCTCGAATGGATGGCCGACAAGGGCTATCTGACGGTGGGACTCACGTACGACCAGGCCACGGGGAAGTTCGCCCGCGCGTAGCGCCTGCGGCGCTGGACGGAGCGATCGCGCGTTTCGGTTTCCGCGCATTTCGAAGGAAGGAATCAAGCATGGCCAACCCGCGCTCGGCCGCTCCGGACATCGCGTTTCGGGGCGTGGGGCTTTCCTATGAAGGCCCCGACGGTCCCATCGAAGCGCTTCACGATGTGACGTGGGATATCGCTCCCGGCGAGCCGGTCGCCGTCATCGGTCCTTCGGGGTGCGGCAAATCGACGACGTTGCACCTGATCGCCGGCCTGATGCAGCCCACGGCGGGGACGGTCGAAGTGGGCGGGCGCCCCATCGGCAAGCCGCGCGCGGCCACGTCGTTCATCCCGCAGGACCTGGGGCTGTTCCCGTGGAAGACAGTCTTCGCCAATGCCGCGCTGGGGCTGAAGCTGCGCGGCGTGCCGCGCGACGAGATGCGCGCCCGCACTGAGGCGGCTCTGCGCGAGGTGCAGCTCGAAGGCTTTGAGAAGGCGTTTCCGCGCGAGCTGTCGGGCGGCATGCGCCAGCGGCTTGCGCTCGCGCGCGCCATCGCCGTCGACATGGACCTGCTGCTTATGGACGAGCCGCTTTCGGCTATCGACGCGCTGCTGCGCGAAACGCTTCAACAGACGTTGCTCGAGCTGTGGCAGCGCAGCGGGCACACGCAGGTGCTCGTGACGCATTCGATCGAGGAGGCGGTGTTTCTGGGCCGCCGCATCTTCGTGATGAGCCCGCGTCCGGGCACGCTCGTGCGCGTCATCGACAATCCGCACATGGGCGAGCCGGGTTTCCGCGACACGCACGACTACGACGAATGCTGCCGGGTGGTGCGCCGCGCCCTGGAGACCGGCGCGCGCGAGGAGGCGGTCCGATGAAGCGCTCGCTCGTGTCGAAGGTCCTCTGCTACGTGTTCGCCGTCGCATTCATCCTGGTCGGATGGTGGGTGACGGCCCTCATCGTCAAATCTCCGGCGCTGCCGACGCCCGCGGCGACGCTTCCCGTGGTCGTGCAGTTCGCCGGCGCGCTTTGGCCGGCGTTCTGGCTCAGCACGTACCGCGTCGTGGTGTCGCTCGCCATCGGGACCGTGCTCGCGGTGCCCATCGCGCTCCTGTTCGCACGCTCGAAGCGGCTCGACGCGCTGTTCGGGCCGGTGCTGTACCTGATGTACCCCATTCCGAAGGTCGTGCTGCTGCCCATCCTGCTGGTGCTTTTGGGCCTGGCCGACGCGCCCAAGATCGCGCTCATCGCCATCACCGTGTTCTTCCAGGTGCTCGTGGCGGTGCGCGACGCGGTCAAGGCCATCCCCGAAAGCCAAATCCTCTCCATCCGCGCGCTCGGCGCGGGTCGGTGGGGCGTGTACCGCCATGTGATCATCCCGGCGACGCTGCCGGCCGTGTTCACGTCGCTGCGCATCACGACGGGAACGGCCATCGCCGTGCTGTTCTTCGCCGAGGCCATCGCCGGATCGACCGGCATCGGCTACTTCATCATGCAGTCGTGGGCGATGGTGAACTACCCGCGCATGTTCGCCGGCATCATCGGCCTGGCGCTTCTGGGCGTCGTGCTGTACGCCATCTTCGACGCGGTCGAGCATCGCGTGACGCGCTGGCGGTAAGGGCGGAAGCCGGCGCGCACCAGCCTTGCGCGCAATCCATTCGCGCTGGCCGTTCGCGCAAGCCGTTATCTATGGAGCGGCGCGCGGCACTGCCGTGCGCTCCCGCGTCCCCGCTGTCGTTTGAGTCGGCTGCCGGCGACGTTTCGGAGCGCGTGCTTGCAGGCTGGATGGCGCCGTGGCGCGCTGCCGGCTCAGCGTTTGATGGAGGAATCGTAGATGAGGTGCAGCAGACGCGTGGCGGATACGCCGTGCGGGTCCTCGAGCCATTCGGTGATAAGGAACAGCACGCCCGCGACTGTCTGCTCGAGCAGCAGTTCGCGCTCACCTGCGGGAATCTGCAGCGCCGGATCGCTCACGCGCCAGAGCGGCATGTCCTTCATCAAGCGCTTCAGTTCGGTTGTGAATCGCGCGTCGCCGTGGGGCCCCAAGAGCACCACGAGCTGCACGCGGTTTTTCCGGTACAGGTTGAGGAAGCGCCCCATGAGCGCCATGAGCTCGACTTTTCCCATGTTGGCGCGGCAGTACTGCGCGCAGTCGGCGACGCTGGCCAAAAGCTTGTCCTCGGCGGCGCGGCGCAGGTCGTAAATGTTGTCGAAGTGCAGGTAGAACGTGCCGCGGTTGTAGCCGGCCAGCTCGGTGAGCTCGCGCACGGAGATGCGCTCGATGTCTTTCTGCGCGTTCAGGCGCCAGAAGGCTTCGGCGAGGTCGTGCTTTGTCTGAGCGGTTGTGTCCATGCCGTGCATTGTAGCGTACGTGCCCGCGAGCGGCGCGACGGCGTTTCGCACGGTGCGGCGCGGCGGCTGCCGGAAGGCTGGGGATCTGCGCACGTCCGATGGGGTGGGGAATAGGGTAACCATGCCCGTCGGCTGTGCGGAAGACGCGCGTCGGATGCGCGGGTTTGCTAGCGCGCGCTGTTGCGCGGGAGCGACTTCAGCAGCGCCCAGGCGCGCTGCTTGTCGCGCGGCGTTCCCATGAGCGCGGACAGGTTGCGGAAGACGACGGCGTCGCGGCCGAACAGGCGGTTGGCGGCGTCGCGCGCGAGCTCGGCGTGGTAGGCGGCTTCAAGCTGGCGAGCCGCCGCGTCGTCGCACACGATGAGGAACAGCGGGTCGAGTCCCTCGATCAGAAGAAAGAGCGCCTGCGGGTCGCCAAGGCGGGGAACGTCGGCGGCATCGGCTGCGGCAGCGCCGACCCCTTCCGCTTCAGCATCGGTTGCGCCGGCAGTGCCGCGTTCCGCTTCGGCTTTTCCGTTCGCCTCGGCACCGGGTTCTCCTTCGGCCTCGCTGGCCGCCATTGCCTCTGCTTCGTTTTCGGCAGGCTTCGTCGCTGGGCTCAGCGTGACGAACGTGCAGGCGCCCTCGCCGTAGCCGAATGCCGCGACGGATTTGATGATGGCCGTGTGCGCGGCGCCGCCGAGCGGCGCATCGCTTACCACCGCGGCGAGCCCGGACGGGTTGCCCGCCAGATATGGCGCGAACAATTCCCAGGTCTCCTCCAGGCCAGCGGTATACATGTTACTTTGTATGGAAAAATTCACACGAACCTCTTGCGATGCCGGATGGGTCAGCCTATAAATACATGTGGATATGATACCAGCTTGCCGCAGATGAGCGGCCTCATGCAAGGTCGCACTCCTGGGGCTTACCGCGAAGGGAAGGACGCTCATATGTGCACCAACGGCGTTAACACGGGTCAGTTCGAGCAGATGATCGACATGATCGACGACCATATCAAGACGGAGCGTCGCTGGACGCACAACCTGGGCCACATGGCGGGCGACGCCGGGTTCCCCACCGTCAGCGAGAAGCTGCACCAGGCCATGGCGCAGCTCGACGACGTGCGCGCGCTGCTCGCGGACACCAAGGACGCGCTCGAGGACGACGCCGAGGCTGCCGCCAACGTGTCCGTCAAACTGGTGTAGGGCGCATGGCGAGCGATCTGGTTCGTTTCTCGGTCGCGATGCCCGAGGACCTGCTGATGGACTTCGACGCGTACGTGGCGCGTCGGGGTCTGGCCCGCAACCGCAGCGAAGTCGTCCGCGACCTGGTGCGCGATGCGCTGGTCAAAGACGAATGCGCGCTGCCGGGAGCCGAGGTCATGGGCACGCTGACCATCGTGTTCAACCACCATGCGAGCGACATCCAGGAGAAGCTGAACGCGATTCAGCACGACCATTACGCCAACATCATCTCGTCCACGCACGTGCACCTCGACCAGGACAACTGCCTTGAGGTCATCATCATGCGCGGCGAGGGCGTGGCGGTCCAGAAGATCGCCGACAAGATCCTGGGCACGAAGGGCGTCAAGAACGGCGGCGTCGTCGTGACGGCGGTCGATCCCCGGGTATAGGAATAAGAACGCGGCTGCGAGCAGGGCTTCGGGCCTCGCGCGCAGCCGCGTTCGCGTCTCAGTCACGCGTCGGCGCAGGCGAGGCGCGCCTGCGGCATGCGGCGCTCGGGCATGGAGCGCATCGCTCGGGTGCGGCGTGCGACGATCGGGCGCGGCACACGGCGCTCGGGTACAGCTCGTGCCGTGCTGCGCCACGTGTTCACATCGACAATCAACGGATTTTCACAGCGAAGGGAAGAGTATGGATACCGAGGTCATGCTGGGTCACGGAAGCGGTGGCACCATGATGAAGCGCATCATCGACGAGGTCTTCTTCGCCGCCTATGCGGGCGAGGAGCTTCTGCGCGGCGACGACGCGGCGGTGCTGCCGGCGCCGAAGCCGGGCGAGCGTCTGGCGTATTCCACCGACAGCTTCGTCGTCACGCCGCATTTCTTTCCCGGCGGCGACATCGGCAAACTGGCCGTGTGCGGCACGGTCAACGACGTTGCCACGTCCGGCGCCGTCCCCCAGTATCTGAGCTGCGGTTTCGTGTTGGAAGAGGGCTACCCGATCGAGGACCTCAAGCGCATCTGCCATACCATGGCCGAAACCGCCGCGGAAGCGGGCGTGCATCTGGTCACGGGCGACACCAAGGTCGTCAACCGCGGGCACGGCGACGGCGTCTTCATCAACACGAGCGGCATCGGGTTCGTGCCCGAAGGCGTGGACCTATCGGGAGCGTACTGCAAGCCGGGCGACAAGGTGCTGGTCAGCGGCACGCTGGGCGACCACGGCATCACCATCATGAGCTGCCGCGAGGAGCTGTCGTTCACCGCCGACGTGGAAAGCGACGCCGCGCCGCTCAACCACCTGATCGCGTCCGTCATCGCGGCCGCTCCGGGTGTGCGGTGCTTCCGCGACCCCACGCGCGGCGGCCTGGCCTCGACGCTCAATGAGCTTGCATCGCAGTCGCAGGTCGACATGGTCATCGACGAGGACGCGGTGCCGGTGAAGGACACCGTGCGCGGCGCGTGCGAGATGCTCGGCTACGACGTCATGCAGGTGGCCAACGAGGGCAAGATGGTGTGCGTTGTGCCCGCTGACCAGGCCAATGCGGCCCTCGCCGCCATGAAGGCTGACCCGCACGGCGCTGACGCGGCCATCATCGGCGACGTGGCGGAGATGCAGCCCGACCGCGGCAGCAAGGTGTTTCTGAAGAACGCGTTCGGCGGCCGCCGCATTCTCGATATGCTCGTGGGCGAGCAGCTTCCGCGCATCTGCTAGAGCGGGGCGGGTTGGTGCGCCTGCCCGTGCGGCATGCGCACCTTGTTTGCGATTGGGTGGCAATTCAAACCGCTGTCTAAAAAATCGGCGCGGCGGGTTGAATTCAAAACGCATCATGGTATCTTGCGCACAGAGAGTTGGAGGATTTGGCCTTTAAGCGAAGGCTTAAACAGACGAAAAGGAGCACTCATGTCTCGTCCTATCATCAACACCGACGATTGCATCGGCTGCGGCATCTGCGTTGATGCGTGCCCGCAGGAAGTTCTGGAAGTTCCCAACGGCGTGGCCGAGGTCGTCAACGAGGATTCGTGCATCGCGTGCGGCGAGTGCCTGGAGGAATGCCCGATGGGCGCCATCACGGAGATTTCCGAGGACTAACGCGCAGGGTGGGCGGACGCGCGCATCGCACGGGATACAGACGAGCCCGTACGATGACGAAGCGTTCGAGCTGAGAGGGCTTTCGCAACCCTGATGGTGTATGGGCTGGAGACGATGGTCTCCAGCCCGTTTTTTGTGCCCGGGCGAGGGCTTTGCCGTACCTTTCCGACCCAAGGAGTGGGCGGTGCGGATTCTCGCGTTTACGTGGGACATTTGCATGCGCGGCGGAAATGCAACGTTTAGCGAATGTGAGTGTCATACTGGGGTCCGCAGGTCTTCGTTGTGATATCGCCAGAAGTCTTCGATGCAAAGGGGGAGCATGGAGGGGCAAGAGGATTCGATTTCGCCAATCACACGTCAGTGGCCTTGGCTTCGGTATGCAAGCTTGAGCTTCTACAGCGCTTGGATTCTGCTGACCATGGGAGTAAATACGGGAATCGCCACACCTCCCCTTGGGGCAGAGTGGCTATCGAAAAATCTTCTGTATCTGTCCTCCGGAATTCCCCTCATCATTACGCTCATCGGATGCACCGCGTTTCATGAAAGTGTCCGAAATCGAATCGAGAGGGGGGTATTGACGCCTTTGATGGGCGGTGTTGCATCCGTTTGCACGCTCGTTCTTCTCGCTTGCTCTGAGTATTTGCCTCTTGCCTGGTATGTTGTGCTTGCCGTGGGAACGGGCGTAGGCACTGCATTCGTGTGTCTGGGGGTGGGGACGCTCTACAGCACGCTTGCTGGTAACAAAATTTTTTACACCGTCTTCTTCGCTGCGGCGCTCGCGAATCTGCTCTATTTCATGTGCGTTGCAGTATCACGACCACTTGGCGTAGTGCTTGTGTCCCTTCTTCCATTAGCTGCCGCTACGACGTCCTCTTTGCGGGGAGACGATGCGGGCCAAATCGATGATGACGACCTTATTCCGGTGAATGCACTACCCAAGAGATTTTTTGCTCGATGTATATCCGTCGTCTCGCTGTTTTCTCTTGCTATCGGCGTTGTAGTCGGTGTCTCGCCATCCAGCGGCGCGATAGTGCATTTAGCTGACGTTGAATGCGACGGAGTGTTTGCAAGCTTCGCGCTGACACTGGTTCTCATGGGTTGCATGTGCCTGGTCGCCTCGAAGCGCGAGATTGATTTCAGTGCATACTACTATCCAATCATGGTCGTGGCGTGCCTGGCTGCTCTTGTGGCTTCGCTGTTCGGGTCTATGTGGCCAGAGGCGTCGCTCATCGTAGTGACTACTTCCTACAACATGTTTACTCTTGCGCTGTGGTGCATCTTTACGAACGTCGCTCATGGAACAGCCTATAACCCGGTGTATGTATTCGGATGGGGACGTGGCGGCTCGGCGTTTGGATCTACGCTTGGTCGGGCGGCAGCGGTTCTGATTAGCCTGTATATTCCGACCGCTCAGCCGATTCAGGAGATAATCGGTGCAGTTTTAGTTATAGGCGCGATTGTTGCACTGCTCTTTGTGCTCAATGAAAGCACTTTGAACGAAGCTCTTCGGAAAACTGAGCAGGTTAATGAGCCTGATGATTCCTCTTGTCAGCGCAGCAATAAACTGCCTTCATGGAAAGACGCGTGTGTGGGTGTGGGACGACATTTCGGACTTACGAATAGGGAAACCGAAGTACTCGAGCTTCTGTCGCGCGGGCGGACGACATCGTATATCGCCGACAGTTTGGGCATCGCGTACAACACCGCGAAAGGGCACGTTCGAAATCTATATGCCAAATGCGACGTGCATTCGCGCGAGGAAGTTATCGACCTTGTAGAACGAGAACGACAAAGCAATTAAACGCTCGACAGGTAAAACTATCCACATTACTCGCTTGCAGTCGATAGCCATTTATTCGCACGAGTTCATGGGCAGTGAAGGTTGGTCGTTGCGTGAGGGTTCTAGTCCTCACAACTCCCCAGTTCAAAGGCTACCAACCAGAAAAGGGTTGGTCTCGCATCGTTGCTATCAGACCCAAAACTGAGCGTGTCTGCTCCCCTCATTCAATCCTTTTCGGAGCTTTGAGCGGGTGGTGCGCCTCGGTACGCTCCTCTCGTCAATCGTCTCGAAAGGGGGCGCGCGGCACTTGGCCGCGCTGCGCGAGACGGCACCGAGAGGAGAGGATATGTCTGCTTCTGATAAGCCATACATCACAGAAGAAGACGGCGTGATGAAAGTGCGCACATGCGCTTGGTCGCCGCCGGGAGACCATCCGGTAGGATGCGGCCTGATCCTTCATGTGAAGGACAATAGGCTCGTCAAGGTCGAAGGCGATCCAGATAATCCGGTGACCAATGGGCGTGTGTGCGTTCGTTGCCTTGCGCTCGACGAGATTCTGTACAACGACAAGAGGCTTCTGTCGCCGATGAAGCGCAATCGTGCTGATCGGGGCAAGGACTCGTGGACGAAAATCTCATGGGACGAAGCCTACGATCTACTCGAAGCGAAAATTCGCGAAATCTGGGATAAGTGGGGCGCTGAGACTATTTTCACGCTCACGGGAACAGGTCGTGAATCGACGCTGTACGCGCCTGTATACGGGCCCGCTGTCTGCAATACGTGCAATGGCGCTTCAACATATGCGTTCAGCGGCGAGGCATGCTACGGACCTCGCGCCACAATCACGAACTATCTGCTCGGCGCAGGCGTTCCGGAAATCGATTGGGCGCAATATTGGGAAGATCGTTACGACCATCCAGGATATCAAGTTCCCAAGTACATCATCGTGTGGGGCAAAGACCCGCTGTACTCAAGCCCTGATGGGTTCTTCGGGCACTCCATTATCGATTTAATGAAACGCGGCTCGAAGATTATCACCATTGATCCGCGTCTCACCTGGCTGGGCGCTCATGCGGAATATCATCTGCAGTTGCGCCCCGGGACTGATGCTGCTGTTGGTATGGGTTTGCTCAATGTCATTATTAGCGAGAACCTGTACGACCATGACTTCGTCGAACGCTGGACGTACGGATTCGACGAGCTGGCAGAAGCTGTGAAAGAGTGGACCCCCGAAAAGGTTCAAAAGGTCTCGTGGGTTGATCCGGAGGCGCTTGTCGGAGCCGCCCGTGCCTTTGCCACGAACGCTCCTTCGACGGCGACCTGGGGTGTTGCGCTCGATCAATCCAAAGCGTCAACGCAAGCGGCCCAGTGCTTTTTGGCGCTGTGCGCCATTTGCGGGTATATAGACGTTCCTGGTGGTGTGACCATCACTAAGCCCACGAGCTTCATCGGGCAATGGCGCTACGACATGTCCGATACGATTTCCGACGAGATGGCTGCCAAACACATTGTCGACCTTGATGGCAAGTATGCGCTGTTCAATTCCGGAGCAGCTATGGGCGGCGTCCAGGGCGATACGCTTCTGAACTGGCTTGAAGGCAAATGGGCCGACCGTCCCGAATACTACAAGTTGCGTATGTGCTGGATTATCGGCACAAACCCGCTTGCTTGTATGGCGGACCAGCCGCAGCGCTGGTACGAGGCGATGAAGGATCTTGATTTCATCGTGGCGCAGGACCTCTTCATGACCCCGACCATTATGGGTCTTGCAGACTTGGTGCTTCCTCTCTCTACGTTTGCAGAGCACGAGGGTCTGGTTACGCCGAACTACGGACGCAATCAGCATTTCATTGGAGCCATGAACGAGGCCGTTCATAATCCCAATACGAAGTCTGACTTGGAAATTCTCATCGATATGGGGAAGCGGATGCGCCCCGAGCTGTGGGAGGGCATGGACACGCCAGACAAGTTTTTCGATGCGAAACTCAAAGAGAACTACGGCTATGGCCTCGACGAAGTAAAAGCGGTTCCTGCCAAGATGTCTGGCTACGAATACCGCAAGTACGAGAAGGGTTTGCTACGAGAAGATGGCAAGCCGGGTTTTGAGACGTCTACGGGGCGTATCGAGCTGTGGTCGCCGGTTCTCGCGGCATTCGGCGAACAGCCTTTGCCTTATTACGAAGAACCCGAATTCAGCCACATTTCTAAGCCCGAACTCGCAGAGGAATACCCTCTGTACTACACGACAGGTGGTCGCCATATTTCGATGTTCCATTCGGAAGACCGGCAAGAGGATTTAACACTGCGTCGTCTGCATCCGTGGCCATTGGTCACCATCAGTCCCCATGTTGCGCAGAAATACGGCATCGAGCAGGGCGATTGGGTAGAGATAACCAGCCCGCAGGGGACGATGACGCAAAAGGCGAACATCACTGAAGAGGTCAATGACAAGTTCATTCATGTTGAGCATGCCTGGTGGTATCCCGAGCAGGATCCGGAAGCTCCAAATCTCTACGGCGTTTGGAAGTCGAATGCGAACAACCTTATCCCGCATGAAAGCGTTTCGGTAACGGGCTATGGGGCGCCGTACAAAAACGGCATCTGCAAGATTCGCAAGGTTTCCGGGCTCGATCACGACTAGGGGGTGGAAGACATGGAATACGGAATGCTAATCAACTATGGCCTGTGCACGGGTTGCGATTCGTGCGAGGTTTCGTGCTTGAAGGAGAAGGGGCTCCCGAAAGACGAATGGGGCATCAAAGTTCAGCAGATCGGACCGAAAAAGCTAGGCGGTGCGTGGGAGTGGGATTACGTGCCCGTTCCATCGCGGCTGTGCGACCTGTGCGAGGAGAGGCGGTCCGCCGGAAAGATGGCACCGTGTCAGCTTCATTGCCTGGCGCAGGTCATAGAGATTCTACCCGTTGAGGATATCCCCGCTCGGATGGTTGAACTTGGCGGCAAGAAGGTCACGTGCTTCATGCCGTAGGGGACGCCTGAAGGATGACGACGCGCTCGACTGGGATGCGAGCGCGTTTACTGCGAGGTGAAATAGGGGGGAGCCATGCTGCCGCAGCTCAAGAAGGGATTCACGACGGTCGTTGACTTGGCGGACTTCGAAAGAATCACGTGGTCATATTTGACTAACGTCAAGATGACTTGGGAATACGACGGCATGGCTTACTTGTTCCGCGCGAAAGGGATTCCCCTTTATGGCAAAGATTTGGGGTCGCTGAAGATGAACCACCCCATTGTCACGATGGCCGTCCCTCAAAGCAAAGACGTGAATTACGGCGTCGATATCTACGTGCCATCGGAGCGCTTGGAAGAAGCACGTTCATTGACGGGGGACGAGGAGAGGCTGAAGGAGTGCGCGCGAAAGGAAGCCATTGAAGGCGACAAAGCGCATCGAGAATTTGATCAGCGTGCGCGTGCTGCGCGACAGCAAAGCGAAAAGGCGCGGTTCGATCGCAGAAGGGGGAAAGCGCGAACCTTCGTGACGCCGTCTTCTTTGCGTGCTTGGTTTCACCTGTAACGAATAATCACGAAGCATCCAACAAGGAGGGGCAATGCTTCAAACAATCGAAGATAGCGCGCCGAAGAAGCAGAAGAAGCTTCATTATGCGTTTATTATCTGCTTGGGAGGGTTTCTTACCCAGTTCATAGTGCTGAGCGCCCAGCGTTTGCCTGCAATCACGCTGGAGCCTATCCGTCAGACGCTTGGCGTGAACTATGCTGAAGTTGGTCTTATCACGTCGGTGTATATGATTTTCTACGCAGGACTTTCTTTTGCGTGGGGCATGCTTGCCGACCGCATAGGTACGCGAAAGTCGTTAGTTGCTGCGTGCTCTTTGGCAGCGATAGGCGCGTTGCTTTTTGGATTTTTCGCGCCAAAGGGACTTGGCGTCGCGATCGTGACATGGGCCATTACCGGCTGCGGTACTGCAGGTTTGCTGATGGCTATTCTTCCGAAGATTGTGTCGCGCTGGTTCGCTCCGAACAAGCGCGGTTTCGGAATGAGCCTCATAACCCCTGGTGCGAACTTCTCGGCTATCGTTTTGGGCATCGTTGCGCCGCCGATTGTCGCTAGCATGGGCTGGGCTATGTCGTACGTCATTTTCGGCATTGTGTACGCCGCCATAGCGATATTCATTGCGATTGTGTTCCGCGAAGGGCCCGAGGAACTCGGCTTGGCTCCCTATGGCGCGCCTGCGGGAACCCAGGCCGCTCCTGAACCAATCATTGCTGAAGAAAAGCGGGAAGCTGAGCCCAAAGGCAATGGCAAAAGCGCTATCTCACGCGTTTTGAAAATGCCTATCACCTGGCATTTCGGAGTGTTTTACATCGTTTACCAGGTCGGCTTCATGGCGGCTACGCAATACTATGTGGCGTCGATTCAGGCTGCTGGCTATTCTCTTGCGCAGGCTTCTCTTGGCATTACGTGGGCAGGCGTGCTGACCATCTGCACCGAACTTGTGCTCGGGCAGCTGTCTGACCGACTTGAACGCAAAAACATCATTGCGTTCATGGTCGCTATCAATGCTGTGTTTGGCTTTGGGTACTACTTCTATCTAACGGGTTCCGCGATCCCATCTCTTGCGATTTGCTACGTCTTCGTTGCCATCATCACCGCTTCAACGGGAGTCATTACGGTGATTATGACTGCTGCAGGCGAATATTACCCGCAGGACATTCGAGCAACGGGTACGGGCGTTGTGGGAACCATCAACATCGTGGGTCGTTACCTTGGCCCGTGGATTGCCGGCATGATTATCGATGCAACAGGAGTTGTGGGCAACTCGTTCCTGTTGGTGGGCATCGCGATGGCAATAGCTGCTGCGATTGCGTTCTCCCTTCCTCGAAAGCGTGCTAAGAAGACGAGAGTTGCAGTCGCTGCGTAAATTGTTTGTTGTCAGGTGTGAGCTAGATCTTTTGTAGAAGGCGGGAGCCGTGTGGGCGCATGCGTATACGCATGCGCCCACACGCATATAGATGAAAGGTACTTCGATGGCCTGCATGTTCTGCACGCATTGCGGCGCATGTTCAACGTGGCGAGTGAACGAACCAGGGTATTGTCCTCTATGTGGGGCGAAAGCTCCTCTCGATAAGAGGAGCTGCCCAACGTGCGGCGCGCCGATTGCTCGTCCGGCTGGTGAGGTGAGTGGTCCGGCAAAGGGTTTGCGAGATTCAGCGGCCAGGTCCCGGTTTTAAGTCAAGATGTTCAATGATGATGCGTTCTCATTTCCGTCCAATTTGCCTGCCGTTTCGCCCCAGAGCATGAACGAGCGAGCATCAAGTAGATTTCATCCAAGGCTTCATCTTCCTCTTTCTTCCTCGAAAACCCTGGTAACGGGGCCTATCAACGCGTTAAGTAACATAATGTAAACGTGGTACATGAGGTAACTTGACACGTAGGGACTTAGATTTTATATTCACAATCGTTGAAAGTATGTTGAGTGTCCCAAGAAGGGCGCGGCACCGTTTTCGCGGACGCGCCCTTCTTGCAAGCTCGGCATCCCAACCACGGTTTCAAACACTCCGATGAGAGGAAGACATAATGGGCAAGATTCTTGGTATCGACCTCGGCACCACGAACTCGGCAATGGCAGTCATGGAGGGCAGCGAACCCGAAATCCTCGTGAACGCGGAAGGCGATCGCACCACCCCGTCCGTCGAGGGCTTCCGCAAAGACGGCGAGCGCGTCGTCGGCAAAGCCGCCAAGAACCAGGCTGTGACCAACCCCGAGAACACCGTTTCCTCGGTGAAGCGCTTCATCGGGCGTTCGTACAACGAAACGCTCAACGAGCAGAAGAGCGTCAGCTACAAGGTCGAGGCCGGCAAGGACGGCCGTGCGGTCATCGACATCGACGGCAAGCAGTACACGCCGGAGGAGATTTCGGCGATGGTCCTGCAGAAGCTCAAGGCCGACGCTGAGAAGCGCCTGGGCCAGCCGGTGACCGAAGCGGTCATCACCGTCCCGGCGTACTTCAACGACGCGCAGCGTCAGGCCACCAAGGATGCGGGCAAGATCGCGGGCCTGGACGTCAAGCGCATCATCAACGAGCCGACGGCTGCTGCACTCGCCTACGGCTTGGACAAGACGAACAAAGACGAGAAGATCCTGGTCTTCGACCTGGGCGGCGGCACGTTCGACGTGTCCGTCCTGGAGCTGGGCGACGGCGTGTTCGAAGTTGTCGCCACGGCCGGTGACAACCACCTGGGCGGCGACGATTGGGACCAGCGCGTGATCGATTGGATGGCCGACAAATTCCAGAAGGACAACGGCATCGACCTGCGCAAGGACAAGATGGCGTTGCAGCGTTTGAAGGAGGCCGCCGAGAAGGCGAAGATGGAGCTGTCCTCCACCACGCAGGCCAACATCAACCTGCCGTTCATCACGGCCGACGCCACGGGCCCGAAGCACCTGGACTACACGCTGACCCGCGCGGAGTTCGAGCGCATCACGCACGACCTGCTGGAGCGCTGCCGCAAGCCTGTCGAGCAGGCGCTGCATGACGCGGGCCTGTCCTCCAGCCAGATCGACCAGGTCATCCTGGTCGGCGGCTCCACCCGTATGCCGGCGGTTCAGGACCTGGTCAAGCAGATGACGGGCAAGCAGCCCAACATGTCGGTGAACCCCGACGAGGTCGTGGCCATGGGCGCTGCCGTTCAGGGCGGCGTGCTCGCCGGCGACGTCGAGGGCATCCTGCTTCTGGACGTCACCCCGCTGTCGCTGGGCGTTGAGACCATGGGCGGCGTGATGACCAAGATGATCGACCGCAACACCACGATCCCGACCCGCAAGTCCGAAATCTACTCCACGGCCGCCGACAACCAGACGTCCGTCGAGATTCACGTCCTGCAGGGCGAGCGCCCGATGGCCGCTGACAACAAGACGCTCGGTCGCTTCCAGCTGACCGGCATCCCGGCGGCGCGCCGCGGCGTGCCTCAGATCGAGGTCACCTTCGACATCGACGCGAACGGCATCGTCAACGTGTCCGCCAAGGACCTGGGCACCGGCAAGCAGCAGCAGATCACCATCAGCGGCTCCACGGCTCTGTCCGACGACGAGGTCGACCGCATGGTCAAGGACGCCGAATCCCATGCGCAGGAAGACGAGAAGCGTAAGGAAGAGGTTGAGGTCCGCAACAACACCGACTCGCTGGTCAACGCCACGCAGCAGACCCTCGACGAAGTGGGCGACAAGGCTCCGGCCGACACGAAGAAGGCTGCCGAGGACGCCATCGCCGAGGCGAAGAGCGCTCTGGCCGGCACCGACATCGACGCCATCAAGGCTGCTCAGGAGAAGCTGCAGCAGGCCGGTTACAAGCTGGCCGAGGTCGTCTACGCTCAGCAGGGCGCGGCGCAGCAGGGTGCTGCGGGCGCGAACCCCGCGGGCGGCGCGGCTGCTCAGCAGCAGGCTTCGCAGGGCGGCAACGATGACACCATCGAGGCCGACTACGAGGTCGTCGACGACAACGACAAGGAAGGGAAGTAAGCATCATGGCAACGCCGAATGGACCCTCGCGCAACGGCGCGGATCGCGGCAATGCCGAGGGCTTCAACATCCCTATCGAATCGGATGATGCACCTCAGGCGAACGGTCAGCCGTCCGCCGACGAGAAGCCGTCGTCCGAAGCGCAGCAGGCCCCGCAGAACGCCGCCGGTGACAAACCGGCGGCCGGGGCCGCCCCGGATGCACCGGCGCAGGACGCGTCGGACGCAAAGCCCGCAGGCGACCAGAAGGATGCCGGCGGGGCAGACGATCCCGACGTGGTTGCGGAAGCGGAGGCGGTCATCGACAGCGCCGAGCTGGACAAGGCCAAGAAGGAAGCGTCCGATTGGCAGGACCGCTATCTTCGCCTTCACGCCGAGTGGGACACGTACCGCCGCCGCACCAACGAGGAGCGTGCCGAAGAGAAGGCGCGCGCTTCGGAGAAGCTGGTCAAGAATCTGCTTCCCGTGATCGACGACTTCGAGCGCACGATCGACTACGCCGAGAAGAACGGCGAGGGCGACCTGCTGAACGGCGTGAAGGCCGTTCATACCAAGCTTCTGGACGTGCTCCAGAAGGACGGCGTCGAGGTGCTCGATCCGGCTGGCGAGGCCTACGATGCGCTCGAGGCGCAGGCGGTTGCCACCGTCGACGACCCCAGCGTGCCGGAGGAAACGGTCGCACAGGTGTACCAGAAGGGCTACAAGATGGGCGCCAAGGTCCTCAGAGCGGCCATGGTGACCGTCACAACCGGCGGGCCCAAGCGGGAGAAGAAGTCCGCTGACAACGAGTAAGAGCATGAAGGCGGGCTGGTTGCAGTCCGCCTTCTTTTTCCCGCGAACGCGCCGGGGCTCCGCAACGTGCGGAGCCTTCGCGCGGGCGCGGTTCATATATACAGAAAGTGAAAGGTGGCGGGACGTATGGCGACGAAACCGGACTACTACAAGACGCTGGGCGTTTCCCATGATGCCACGAAAGACCAGATCAAGAAGGCGTTCCGCAAGCTCGCGCGCACCAATCATCCCGACGCGGGCGGCGACGAGGAGAAGTTCAAGGAAATCAACGAGGCGTACGAGGTTCTGTCGGACGATAAGAAGCGTGCGCTGTACGACCAGTACGGCACGGCTGACCAGAATCAGATTCCGTTCAACTGGGGCGGTGGTGGAGCCGGCGGCGCCCGCACCGTCAATGTCGACTTCAACGACATATTCGGCAACAGCAGCTGGGCGGACATCCTCGACAGCATTCGCCGGGGCGACGGCGTGTTCGGAAGCGACTGGAACTTCGGCGGCGGCTCGTCGGGCTCGGGCTTTCGGACGAGCGGCTTCTCCAGCGACGGGTTCACGAGCCCCTATCGCGAGCCGCGTCCGCAGAAGGGCAAGGACCTGAGCGTGACGATACCCATCACGTTCGACGAGGCGTACAACGGCGCGCACAAGCGCGTGACGGTGCGCGTTCCCGGACGCGAGGGCCGCGAGAAGCTCGACGTCAACATCCCCGCCGGCGCGGTGGACGGAGGCCGGTTGAGGTTTCGCGGCAAGGGCTGCCCGGGCGAGAACGGCGGCGCGGCCGGCGACCTGCTGGTCACGACGAAGGTCGAACCGCATCCGTACTTCAGCCGCGACGGAGCCGACGTCATCGTCGACGTGCCGGTGAGCATCGCGGAGGCGGCGTTGGGCGCGAGCATCGTCGTGCCGGTGCCGGATGGAACCAAGGTGCGCGTGAAGGTGCCCGCGGGCACCCAGTCGGGCACCACGCTGAAGGTCCGTGGCAAGGGCGCGCCGCAGGTCAAGGGCTCCGGCCGCGGTGACCTGCGGATAAAGATTGACGTCAAGGTGCCGAAGGCGCTCAGCGGCAAGCAGCGCGCGGCGCTCGAGACGTTTGAACAGGAAGATACGACGAACCTGCGGTCCTGGTAGGATGCGCGTGGCACGCGCTTGAGACAAGGGCGCGGAGAAGAAGGATTGATGAACATGGACAACACGGATCGCAACCGCCCGCTGTACATGATCGGCGTCGCCGCGGAGCTGTCGGGCATGCATCCGCAGACCCTGCGCTCCTACGAGCAGAAGGGCCTGGTCACGCCGCAGCGCACGAGCGGCAATACCCGCATGTACTCGCAGGCCGACATCGAGCGCCTCGAGCTGATCAACACGCTGACCGACGAGGGCATCAACCTGGCAGGCGTCATCCGCATCCTCGACCTGCAGGGGCGCCTGGACGACCGCGACGCCGAAATCGACGATCTGCACAAGCGCGTGAGGCGGCTGGCCGATCGCGTTCACGAGCTGGAGACGCGCGAAAGCGTGAACACCCTCGTGGGCGAGACGACGGCGCTCGCCATCAGGCGCATCCGCTAGAACTTTTCCCCAGTCGCCCCGCTGCGCACCGCGCGACGGGGCACGAGCACGATTGAAAGGAGTGCTCACATGAGACTTGACAAGCTTGCGATGACCGCGCAGCAGGCCGTGCAATCCGCCATGGGCGTTGCCGGCGACGCGCAGTCGAGCACGATCGAGCCGATCCATCTGCTGAAAGCGCTCTTGGACGATTCCGACAACAACCTTGAGGCCATCCTCAAGCGCATCGGGGCCGATCCCACCCAGCTGAAGAAGAACGTCGACGACGAAATCGCCCGCATGCCGCGGGTGCAGAGCGCTATGGCCATGGCCGTCCCCGGCAACGACCTGGTGAAGGTGCTGGACAACGCCGTCAAAGCCGCCGAGAAGATGGGCGACAGCTACGCGACCACCGAGCATTTGCTCATCGCATTGGCGGGCGACCGCACCGCTGCCGGCCGCGAGCTCAACCGCGAGGGCGTCACGAGCAAGACGGTGCAGGAGGCCTACGAGTCCCTGCGCGGAACGGCGCGCGTGACCGACCAGAGCGGCGAAATCAAGCTCGACGCGCTGAACAAGTACGGCACCAACCTGACGCAGCAGGCCCGCGAGGGCAAGCTCGACCCGGTCATCGGCCGTTCCGACGAGATTCGCCACACCATCCAGGTGCTGTCGCGCCGCACCAAGAACAACCCCGTGCTCATCGGCGAGCCGGGCACCGGCAAGACGGCCATCGTCGAGGGCCTGGCCCAGCGCATCGTCGCGGGCGATGTCCCGACCAGCCTGAAGGATCGCGACATCATCAGCCTTGACATCGCCAGCATGCTCGCCGGCGCCAAGTACCGCGGCGAGTTCGAGGACCGCTTGAAGGCGGTGCTGCGCGAGGTGAAGGAAAGCAACGGCAAGATCATCCTGTTCATCGACGAGCTGCACACCATCGTGGGCGCCGGCTCGGGCGGCGACAGCTCGATCGACGCGGGCAACATGCTGAAGCCGGCTCTGGCGCGCGGCGAGCTGCATGCCATCGGCGCCACGACGCTCGACGAGTACCGCAAGTACATCGAGAAGGATGCGGCGCTCGCCCGTCGTTTCCAGCCCGTGCTCATCGGCGAGCCGTCCGTCGAGGACACCATCGCCATCCTGCGCGGCCTGAAGGAGAAGTACGAGATCCACCACGGCGTCCGCATCACCGACAGCGCCATCGTTGCCGCCGCTGAGCTGTCCAACCGCTACATCGCCGACCGTTTCCTGCCCGACAAGGCAATCGACCTGATGGACGAGGCGGCCAGCCGTCTGCGCATCGAAATCGACAGCATGCCCGAGGAGGTCGACAAGGAATCGCGCAAGCTCACCCAGATGCAGATCGAGGAGCAGGCGCTGATGAAGGAGACCGACGAGGCCAGCAAGGAGCGCCTGGAGAACCTGCGCAAGGAAATCGCCACGGTGCAGGAGAGCCTGGACAAGCGCAAAGCCGAGTGGCAGAACGAGAAGGCCGTCATCGAGAGCGTCCAAACGCTGAAGTCCCAGCTGGAAACGGCACAGACCGACGAGGAGCGCGCGGCGCGCGAGGGCGACCTGTCGCGGGCGTCCGAGCTGCGCTATTCGACCATTCCCAGCCTGCAGAACAAGCTGAAGGAAGCCGAGCGCACGCTCAACGAGAAGCAGGAGGACGGCGCCATTCTGAAAGAGGAGGTCTCTGAGGAGGAGATCGCCGAGGTCGTGTCGTCGTGGACCGGCATCCCCGTGTCCAAGATGATGAAGGGCGAGATGGAGAAGCTCGTCGACCTGGAGGACCAGCTGCACAAGCGCGTCATCGGCCAGGACAAGGCCGTAAGCGCCGTGGCGAGCGCCATCAGGCGCAACCGCGCCGGTCTGTCTGATCCCGACAAGCCCATCGGCAGCTTCTTGTTCTTGGGCCCCACGGGCGTCGGCAAGACCGAGCTGGCGAAGGCGCTGGCGGAGTACCTGTTCGACACCGAGAAGGCCATGATCCGCATCGACATGTCCGAGTACATGGAGAAGTTCTCGGTCCAGCGTCTGATCGGCGCCCCTCCGGGATACGTCGGCTACGACGAGGGCGGCCAGCTCACCGAGGCGGTGCGCCGTCGTCCGTACTCGGTCGTGCTGCTCGACGAAATCGAGAAGGCGCATCCGGATGTGTTCAACATCCTGCTGCAGGTGCTCGATGACGGACGCCTGACCGACGGACAGGGCCGCGTGGTCAACTTCAAGAACACGATCATCATCATGACGAGCAACGTCGGGTCGCAGTTCATCCGCGAGTTTGCGGAAAACGGCGATGCGGACGCCGAGAAGAAGGCGGTGGACGAGGCGCTGCGCGCGACGTTCCGCCCCGAGTTCCTGAACCGCATCGACGACATCGTGATGTTCGACGCGCTCACGATTTCGAACATCGAGCCGATCGTGGAGCTGCAGCTGCAGGATGTGCGGGCGCGCTTGGCCGAGCGCCACGTGTCGCTCGACGTCACGCCGGCGGCGCTCGAGGGCCTCGCGCTGGACGGCTACGACCCGGTGTACGGCGCTCGTCCGCTGAAACGCCTGATCCAGCGTCAGGTGGTTGATCGCATCGCCGACCAGATCGTGCACGGCAACCTGATGGAGCACGACCATGTGCTCATCGACGTGGACGACGAGGGCAAGTACGTGTGCCGCGTGGAGAAGCCGCTCAACCTGGATGCGAGCGACATCGACCTCCTGCGCGAGTAGCGGGCAGCGGGCACGGGAGCCTGAGCTTACGCGTTGAGGCGCATGCGGGAAACCCGAGCTCGCACGTCGAGGCACGCGTGGGCGCGCTCTCGCGCGTGACCGCAGGCGGCAGCTGACGCCTGCGTTTCGGGACACAACGCCCGGTTGGACGAGGAAACTCGCCCGGCCGGGCGTTTTTTTGCGTGCGTGGTGCACCGGCGCGCGGTGGGCGGCGCGGCGTGATGCGCTGCCTGCCGCGTGCGGGTTCGGTCTTCCGAATCTTGCGCAGGCCGGCTCTGCGGACCGGGGAACCGGGCAGGCCGTCTTCGCGCTGCGCAGGAGTCAGCCAAACGTATCATGATCGCCCGTTGTGGTGGCTTGCTGCTCCATCGGGAGGCTCTGCATCCCGCTTCGCAGGCGATGTACTAAAATACCCGCATGAGATCGAGGAAGGACAACACCACCGTGAAGCCCGAGGGGTCGGCCCGGGACGCCATCACCGGCTACCTGGTCGTCGTGCTCTCGTTCGTGTCGTTTCTCCTGGTCCTGTGGATTGTCATCATCGTCGTGCGACTGCTGGTGGGGTAATGTTTGGCACCGAGATCGGCGTCGCCTGCGTGGCGAGCGCCAGTAAGGGGCTGTTGCGATAGTGTGGCAGCGTCTTTCGCTATATGACCTGCGGGTCGTCGGCCATTATCTGGGCGTTCTGATCCTGCTGGTGACGTTCGCCCTGGTCCCGCCGTTGGTGGTGGCGCTCATCTACCACGAATGGGAACCGGCGACGCGCTACCTGTTCTCCATCGGCATCAACCTGATCGTCGGCGGCGGGCTCATGTTTCTGCGCCTGCAGCCGGGACGTTTGAGCCGTCATCAGGCCATCGTCGTCACCGGCCTCGCCTGGATGGTGCTCGCTCTGCTCGGCGCCATTCCCCTGAGCATGTCGGGCCACTACCTGAGCTTCCTCGACGCGCTGTTCGAATCGGTGTCGGGATTCACCACCACCGGCGCGAGCGTCGTGGTCGACCTCGACCACCTGTCGTACGCCGACAACATGTGGCGATTCATGATGCACCTGATCGGTGGCTTGGGCTTGGTCGTCGTGGGCCTGTCGTTCGGCCTGTTCGGCAAGGGCGGCGCGACGCTGTACCGCTCGGAGGGTCGCAGCGAGCACGTGGTGCCCAACGTCGTGCAGACGACGCAGTTCATCGGCCGCATCACGTTGACCACCATCGCACTCTCCACCGTGCTGCTCATGATTCTGTGCACGGTCATCGGCATCAAGCCCGACCGGGCGTTCCTCCAATCGCTGTGGGTGTCCATCTCGGCGTTCATGACCGCCGGGTTCGTGCCCATGAGCGAAAACATCACGTACTACCATTCGACCATCATGGAAGTCGTTCTGATGGTGGTCATGCTCATGGGCACCGTCAGCTTCACGCTTCATTCGAAGATTCTGCGCGGGCGCGTCAGCATGTTCTTCGAAGATACCGAGATCCGCTTCGCGACGGCATGGCTCGTCATCTTCGTCATCGTGCTCACGGCGTCCGCCTCGGCCAACAGCTCGTTTTCGGCGCTGCCGGCGCTGCTGAGGCGCGGCCTGTTCATGGTGATATCGGCGTTCTCTACAACGGGATTCCAGAACATCACGACGACCCAGCTCACGGACGCGTTCTCGTCCGGCGCGTTTCTGATTCTGGCCATGCTCATGGCTGTGGGCGGCTGCACCGGGTCCACCGCCGGCGGCATCAAGATCGGGCGCATGAGCACGCTCGTGAAGTCGATCGTCGCCACCATCAAGGAGACCATCTCGCCCGATTCGGCGCGCGTCGTGGTGGCGTACAACCACTGCGGCCGCCGCGTGGTCACGCCGTCGCTCGTGCGCGAGGCAACCACCGTGCTTCTGCTGTACGGGTTCACCTACGTCATCGGGTCGCTCATGGGCATCGCCGCCGGCTACGACGCGTCGAAGGCTGTGTTCGAGTCGGTCGCCATGGCGTCGAACGGCGGCATCACCTCGGGCATCGTCGTGCCGGGCATGTCGCCGTCGCTCGAGATGTTCTACCTGTTCGAGATGTGGGCGGGCCGTCTGGAGTTCGTCACGTTCATCACGCTGATCATCCAGATCGTGGTGTCGATTCCGCCGAAGCGGTTCATGGAATGGGTCGCCTCCAAGCGGAGGTGGGACTCATGATGCGGTGTGCGAAGGAACGCGCGGCAGACGTGTTTCGGCGTGCGGTGGCCAAGAAGTCGCAGAGCGTGACGCTTCGCGCTGGTGAACTGCGTCGTGATGGCTCGTCGCGGCGGGAGGCGGTGGTTGTGGCAGCCGCTGCCGGCCGCCGGGGCCGTGGACTGCGTGCGCGGATGACGTGCGCGGCCGTTGCGGTGGTGGCGGCAATCGCTCTCGCGGGGGCGCCGACGCTGGCGTGCGCCGATGATGCGGACGGAAGCGTGCGCAGCGACGTGGACCAGGTGGCTGCGTCCGGGTCGGGCGCAGCGCTCGCGTCGTCGTCTTCGGCGCAGTCGGCTAGCGGCCAGTCCAGCTCGTCTTCGTCGTCGACCGTCGGCGGCGATTCCAACCGCGTCGACCAGTCGCAGCGCGCGGACAACAGCTTCATCTACGACACGTCCATTGCCGCGCTCTACAGCGAGACGTCGCTGTACGAGGGCCAAACGGTCCAGGTCGTCGGCGAGGTGGTGGGCGACCGCATCGCGAGCGAGACCGACCCGGGATTCTGCTGGATCACCGTGACCGAGGAGCAGGGCGACGACTCGTCGAGCGTCTCGGTGCTCCTGTCCGACGAACTGGCCGACCAGATCGACCATTACGGCAAGTACAACGTGCGAGGGACGTTGCTGCAGGTCCGCGGCACGTTCCATGAGGCGTGCTCCGATCACGACGGCCTGTCGGACATCCACGCCACCGCTGCCGACGTGTCCCAGAAGGGCTGGGAGACATCCGACGACTTCGACGCGCACGGCCTGGGCATCGCGCTCGTCTGCGTGTTCGTCGGGTGCATCATCGTGGGCGCGTACTACTACGAACGCGAACGCCAGCGTTAGGCGCTGCGGAGGGGGAGCTCAAGCTGAAGGGACGAATCGTCAAACTCGACCGCGGGTACCCGCTCGTGCGGCTGACCGACGGCCGCACGCTGCGATGCGAGCATGCGACGGCCCTGGTCAAGGGCGCGCCGGTGCGCGCTGTCATCGGAGATATCGTCGAGGTGTCGCAGCCCGACGACCACGACACCGGCATCATCGACGAGGTGGAGCCGCGCCGCACGCAGCTCGTGCGCAAGGATCCGGCCGAGCGGTCCGTGCCGCAGGTGCTCGCCGCCAACTTCGACCTGGTGCTTGTGGCCGAGCCGGCGGGGCAGGTCAACCTCAAGCGGCTCGAGCGCGAGCTGGTGCTTGCCCACGGTACGGGCGCCGACGTGGGCGTCGTGCTAACGAAGGCCGACCTGGCCGCATCGCCCGACGAGGTGGAGTGCGCCGTAGCCGAGGCGCAGGGGCTCGCCGGCTCGCGCGTGCTCGTGCTGGCCGAATCCAAGCGCGACTCCGCGTCGATCGAGCGCATCCGCTCCCTGATCGCTCCCGACCGCATGGCGGTGCTCATCGGCAAGTCGGGTGTGGGGAAGTCGAGTCTGGTCAACCTTCTGGCCGGCAGCGACGTGCGCCAGGTGGGCACCGTGCGCGACGGCGACGGCAAGGGCCGCCACACAACGGTGAGCCGTGCGGTGGTGCCGGTTGCCGGCGGCGGCTTCGTGGTGGACATGCCCGGTGTGCGGGGACTGGGCCTGTGGGATGCCGATGCGGGCATCGAGGCGGCGTTTTCCGATGTGGAGGAGCTGGCCGCCCAGTGCCGGTTCCGCGACTGCAAGCACGAGGACGAGCCGGGCTGCGCCGTGCGCGCGGCTGTCGAGGCGGGCGAGCTGGCGCCGGCGCGCCTTGCGTCCTACCAGGGGCTCAAGCGCGAGAACGCCAAGATGCTCGAGCGGCGCGACGAGGCGCGGCATCTGCGTGGCGAAAAGGCGTCCGACCGGCGCAAGCGTGCTGCGGGCCGACGCGGCGCGGGCGGCGGGCGCAAGCGGCGCTGATTGCGGAGGCGAGCGTGTGGGGCGGCTC
>CAIFEB010000008.1:0-26145 GCA_903789375.1 uncultured Eggerthellaceae bacterium
GCACGCGCGCTGGCCGCAGGCGCCCGCGCGCGGCAGGCAGGCGGCTGACGCGTGCGCCGGCTGCAAGCTCGCGCGCGGGGCGTCTGCCGACTGCCTCGGCAGCCATCTTCCCCTGTTCCAACTTCGGTACACTCGCGCCACCGCATGACGGCCGGGCGCTTTCATTTCCCCTTGGGAAGCCGGGCGGTCCGGCGCAGAAAGGAGCGTTTTCGTGAACATCCCAGAGAAGCTTTCGATCGCGGGCCTTGCGCGCGCGTACGCGGCGGGCGAGACGACGCCGCGCGATGTGGTGGCGGCGATCATCGAGCGCACGGCTGCACAGGCCGACAACCCCATCTGGATCACGTCGCCCTCCGCTGAGCTGGTCGAACCCTATCTGCAGCGGCTCGACGGCACGAGGCCGTCGGCGGAGAAGCCGCTGTGGGGCATTCCGTTCGCGGTGAAGGACAACATCGACGTCGCCGGCATGGAGACGACGGCGGCGTGCCCGGCGTACGCGTATCAGCCGGAGACGTCGGCGACGGCGGTGGAGCGGCTCGTGCAGGCCGGGGCGATTCCCGTCGGCAAGACGAATCTCGACCAGTTCGCCACCGGGCTCGTGGGCGTGCGCAGCCCGTACGGCGAGGTGCGCAACGCCCTTCGGCCCGAGCTCATCAGCGGCGGATCGTCGTCGGGATCGGCGGTGGCCGTGGCGCGCGGCCTGGCTGCGTTTTCGCTCGGGACGGACACGGCGGGGTCGGGGCGCGTGCCGGCGGCGCTCAACGACCTGGTCGGATTCAAGCCGGCGCTCGGCGCGTGGTCGACGGCGGGCGTCGTGCCGGCGTGCGCGAGCCTCGACTGCGTGACGGTGTTCGCGCATTCGCTCGGGGATGCGGCGGCTGTCGACCGCGTCGTGCGCGGATACGACGAGGCATGCATCTGGAGCCGGCATCGCGGGCGGGCGCGCAGCCGGATGCCGCGCCGGGTGTTCGTGCCGGCCGACGAGCCGACGTTCTACGGGGATTTCGCCGACCGCTACCGCGCGGGGTGGAAACGCGCGCTTACGCGCATCGACGAGCTGGCGCAGGGCGGCGCGATCGAAATCGGGCGCATGGACTGCACGTACCTCAACGAGGCGGCGTCGGCGCTCTACGACGGGCCGTGGGTGGCAGAACGTTGGTGTGACCTGGGAGGATTCGTGGAGAGTCATCTGGGGGAGACGTTTCCCGTGACGGAGCGGATCCTGCGCAGCGGCGCGCGCGAGGGGCTTTCGGCGGAGGCGCTGTTCACGACGATGCACTTTCTGCAGGAGTGCCGCCATCGCGCGGCGCGTGAGCTGGCGGACGCGGTGCTCGTCATGCCCACGTGCGGTGGCACGTTTGCGCGTGCGCAGGTCGATGAGGATCCGGTGGCGACGAATTCCCAGATGGGGCTCTATACGAACCACTGCAACCTGTGCGATTTGGCGGCGATCGCGGTGCCGGGCGACGAGGTGCGCGACGGGCTGCCGTTCGGCATCACGGCGTTCTCGCTGGCGTCGCAGGAACACCTGCTGTTCGGATTCGCCTCCGCGCTGTAGGGGCGGGCGGCTCGCGTCTCGTCCGAAGCCCCTTCTCGAAGGCTTCGTCCCAGATTCGTCTTTTCGCACGCATGTTGCCGAACGCCCTATTCTCCTCTTGCGCTTTGCAGCATCCCTTTCGCGTTCGTTGTCGTTCGAACGGAACCGGCACGCAGTTTCTCCTATGATCGACGTGTCACCAGATGGGCGGGACATAGGAGGATGACATGGCGGATGTGCAGATCAAGCGGGTGTATGAGCCGGCGGAGGACAGCGACGGGTACCGGGTGCTGGTCGATAGGCTGTGGCCGCGCGGGGTGCGCAAGGCGGACCTCACGCTCGATCGGTGGGCGAAGGAGCTGGCGCCGTCGACCGAGGCGCGGCGTGCGTTCAATCACGATCCGGCGAAGTTCGACGAGTTCCGCGCGCGCTACACCGCCGAGCTCGACACGAGCGCCGAGGCGCAACGTGTCGCGGGAGAGGTGCTCGGGCACGGTCGGGTGACGCTGCTGTACGCGGCGAAGAATCCGACGTGCAACCACGCGCTCGTGCTGCAGGCATGGCTTCAGGCGAATGTGGAGCGTCTGGTCGCGGCCTCGCACGCGAGCGGGGATGCCGACGCGGACGCGTAGGCGAGCTGTCGGCGAGCGGGATGCTCGTTCGCTCGCGAGCGGGGATGCTGCGAATTCGCTGCGGCGACCCCGACCGCGGGTTACAATCCAACGCATGCGAAGGACGCCGACGATGCGAGCGAGGAACGGCATGAACATCCAGATTTTCGGTACCAACAAGAGCTTCGACACCAAGAAGGCGCAGCGCTATTTCAAAGAGCGGCGCGTAAAATTCCAGTTCATCGACCTGAAGCAGAAGGAGATGAGCAAAGGCGAACTCGAGTCGGTGTGCCGTGCGGTCGGCGGTATCGACGCCGTCGTCGACCCGAAGGCGAAAGACCAGGACACCGTCGCGCTCATCGCCTACCTCGGCGCGGATCAGAAGTTCGACAAGGTTCTCGAGAACCAGCAGGTGCTGGCGCAGCCCATCGTGCGCAACGGCCGTAAGGCGACCGTCGGCTACCAGCCCGACGTCTGGGAGACCTGGGAGTAGGACTCGCGCCGCGGGTTGATGCCGCGCACGCTGGTGGGGTCGTGCCGGCTGATGGCGCGCGAGTGCCCGGCGAGCCGACGACGCGTGTGGCGGAGGCTTCCGATGTGCGTGCGGCGGCCGCCAGCTTGCGCGCGACCGCCCGGAGGGCAGCAGGCGTGTGCGGTAACATAGCGGACCGATTGGATGCGGACCGAACGACGCCAGCGCTTAGTCCCGACCTCATAAAGGCATCATTGCGGGCCGGTCGGGAGGCAGCCCCGAGGCAGCCGATTTCACAGGGGCGTCCAAATTCTGGAAATAATGCCGAATCGCGTCATTTTCGCCAGAGTTTGGATTGTTTGATAATCAGATAAATAAATGCTGAGCTCACTGATGGTCTTGTTGCGGTGGCTCAGATGCGAACCTTCTGTGAATAGTTTCTAAAACGCAGGTCAGATTTATAGCAATATCAATATAAATTGCGCGACGAAGCCGCATGGGCGAAGGCAGCGCATGTTATTGAATGTTGCGCACAGAGAATAATCCATCAAACGGAAAAAACGGCACCCAGAAATCCAAACTCTGTCATTAATGACAGGAATCGGCATTATTTCCAGAATTTGGATAAGGGGGTCCGTCTCTCAGAGTGATCTTCAGCGTCTCATCTGCGGCTTCGCCAGATCTACGAAGCCGCCGCGCCGTCGAGTGCGAACGTCGCGATTGGCGTGTACGTGAGCGCGCCGTCTTCGGGCCGGTGACTCCACATGAGGCTCACGTCGGTGTGGAGGGTCGCCGGCGGGCGAGGGTCGGAAGCCGATCCGGAAGATGCCGGGTCGCAAAGGTCGGGCGACTCTATTGCGGGCCGGCTTGATAGCGGGCCCGACGGTTCGCTGGCAGGCCGGCTCGTTAGCTCGCTGGCGGGTCGGCCTGCCAGGTGATCCGAAAGCTCGCCCGCAGGCTGGCCTGACAGCTGGCTTGTCAGCTCGGCGCAAAGTCTGTCCAGGTCATCGTCCTTGTTTGCGCGGACGCTGCGCGCCAACGTGATGTGTCCGATGAACGGTCGCGCCTCCAGCTCGATGCCGCGCTGCGCCAGTTCGCGCACGAGCGTACGTTGCAGACGATTGAGCTCCGGTGTCGCAGCAACGCCGCGCCAGACGACGTCGCCGCCGTGCCGATGGTGAAACGTCCCAAGCGGACCAAGCGCAAGCGGCACCGGCTCGCACGTGCGCGCCGCCGCGGCGACGGCTTCCGCGGCGGCGCGTTCGCCGTCCTCATCCTGCATGCCCAGAAACGCGAGCGTTAGATGGAAGTTGCCGGCAGCGGTCGGATGCACCTTGCGCACGCGGGCGAGCAGGGCGGCCTGGTCGCGTGCGAGCTCCGCCCGCTCGGCATCGGTGCACGTCAACGCTATGAACAGGCGCTTTACCGCCATTGCGATCCCTTCTCGCGACGCTCGCTCGCATCTGCGCCAGCGTCAGCAGGGCATGCACCAGCGCCAGCGAAGTCCGCAGTCGCACCGATAGGTGTTCGGCCCATGCCGGCGGGCTCCGCATCCGTCGTCCGCCGCAGTCTCTACTTCCAGATGCGCTCGGCGACCTCGCGCACGAGCGCAACCTTTGCCCACTGCTCGTTCTCGTTCAGCTTGTTGCCGATCTCGCACGACGCAAACCCGCACTGCGGGCTGACGCACAAACGCTCGAGCGGCACGTACCGTGCGGCGTCGTTGATGCGCGCGACGATGGCGTCTGGGTCCTCAAGCTGCGCGCGCTTCGTCGTGACCAGGCCCAACACGACCAGTTTGTCGTCAGGAACCTGTGCGAGCGGCTCGAACCCGCCGGAGCGCTCGTCATCGAACTCCAGGAAGAAGGCGTGCACGTGCTCACGCGCGAGCAGCGTCGATGCCACGGCGTCGTATGCGCCGGCGTTGGCGTACGTCGAATGGAAGTTGCCGCGGCACACGTGTGTGTTGACGGTGAGGTCGGACGGCAGGCGGTCGAGCACGGCGTTGTTGATGGCCACAAACTGCTCTTTGTACGCGTCGACGCCGGCCTGGTCGCAGCCGAAGAACTCGGGCGCGCGCTCGTCGCACAGCATGCCCCACGAGCAGTCGTCGAACTGCAGGTTGCGGCAGCCGGCGGCGTACAGCTCGTCGATGAACGCGACGTACGCTTCCACCAGGTCGGAAGCCAGTTCGTCGTTGTCGCTGTAGTACTTCGCCGTGTTTTCGGCGGCGAACGGCATCACGAGGCCCTCGATGAACTGCGCCGGCGCGGGGATGGTCAGCTTGGCCACCGTGTCGTCGTCTTCGAGCGCATGCACGAACTTGAAGTGGTCGATGAACGGATGCGGCTTGGAAAGCCCCAGCTTGCCGGTCAGGTACGTGTCGTCGATCATCGCCTGCTCATCGTGGAAGGGCAGGCCGGTCTCGGTCTTGCTGTGACCGATGCCGTCGAATGCCCACATAAAGTCAAGGTGCCAGGTGGCGCGGCGGAACTCGCCGTCGGTCAGCACGCGCAGTCCGGCGGCCTTCTCCTTGGCGACCAGGTCGCGCACGGCGTCGTCCTCGACGGCGGTCAGCTGCGCGCGGTCGATGGCGCCGTTTTCGAAATCGGCGCGGGCCTGCTTGAGCGCGGCGGGGCGCAGGAAGCTGCCCACGACGTCGTAGCGGTTGGGGGATTGGATCTTCGTCATCGCAAATCCTTTCGATAACGTGCATTTGGGAGGAGTATGAGGTCACGCCGATTATGAACCTTTCGCGACCTGAGCGTTAATACCTATATGCAATGCCACGTTATCGAGCGCGGATATAACGAAGAGCACGGTCGGGAAGGTTGGCGAACGAGGGCGACCTGACGGACTGGCGCGCTTCGATGCGCTTGTGCGTTCCGACGTGCGGGAACGCTCCGACGAGCGGGCGCGCCCTGCCGGGTGAAGTCACCAGGCGTGCTGGTGAGCCCGGATGCGTGTGAATGCAGGGGGAAGGCAGGTTGGGAGACGAGGACTTGTGAAGAGGCTTGTGAAGATGGACTCAGGGATGGGGCTGGGAGGACGAGCTCGGAGACGCGCGCTTGAGGATGAGGGCATGGGAGCACGCGCTTGCGAATGGTAACTCGCAGAAGCAGGTTTGGACGGTCTGAGCCGATGAACTTGGGAAAGCGGGCATGAAAAGCCCCTTCGCGATTGGGCTTTTGCGAGGAAGCTCATCGCGAAGGGGCGGACGGCGTTGTGGGAACGTCTCGCCGTTCCGGCTCGGGCAAGCGGGCTTTACGCCGGTACGACCTTCTCGCGCACGAGGACGAAGCGGCCTTCGCCCGAGTGGAAGCAGATGGGGCAGACGAACGTGGACATGTCGGTGCCTTTGGGCACTTCGGCCTGGTAACCGCAGAATGTGCAGCGCCACACCTGCATGACTTTCGTATTCGCGGTGCCGGGGATCGGCGGCAGGTCGCGGGCGGGCGGCGGTGTGAGCGGTGTCGTGGCGGTGCTGGCGCGGTTGGCGGACGGTGCTGCGGCGGTGCTGGTGCGGCCGTCAGCCGGTGACGAAGCGGTGCCGGTGCGGTCGTCAGCCGGCGTGGCGGTGGTGCTCGAGCGGTTGACGGACGGAGCGGAAGCGGTGCCCGCGGGGTCGGCGCCGGGTGCCGCGGCGGTGCCGGCAACCCCAGCGGCCCCCGCGGTAACTCTCGCAGCTGCAGCGTCCTCGCCGGCCGTTTCGCCAGCGGCATCAGCCCTTTCGCCGTCTTCGTCCCTCACCGCTGCGGCGATGGCGTCTGCGAGCGCGTCAAGATCCGGCTCCTGCGCATCGGTCATGCGCGACTTGATGGTCAGCATGTCGCCGACGATCGTCGAATCGGGGATCGCTTCGACGGCCTTCGTCATGAGCCGCCCTGCGATGGGTCCCCAGCTGCCGTTCTGGATGATGGCGAACCGGCGATGCCGCAGGTTGTGGGCCACCATCGCCTCGATGAACTCCTGCATCTTGGGGAACACGCCGGCGTTGTACGTAACCGACGCCAGCACGACAGTGCCCACGCGGAATGCCTCGGACAGGATGTAACTCGGGTCGGTGACCGACACGTCGAACAGCGCCAGGTCGTTGACGCCGCGGTCGGACAGCTTGAACGCCAGCTTTTCCGCAACGTCGCGCGTGCCGCCGTAGATCGACGCGTATGCGATAACGACGCCGGCGTCCTCGGGCCGGTATGCCGCCCACGTGCGGTACAGGCCGATGAGCCGCGTGATGTTGTCGCGGACGAGCGGGCCGTGCAACGGGCAGATCAGGTCCACGTCGTGCCCGTCCAGCTTGTCGAGCAGGTCGGTGACCTGGGTGCCGTACTTGCCGACGATGTTGGCGTAGTAGCGGCGGTTCTCGTCGAGCAGTTCGGCGTCGAAGTCGTAGTCGCTGTCGAACAGGCGCCCGTCGAGCGCGCCGAAGCTGCCGAACGCGTCGGCGGAGAACAGGATGCGGTCGTCTGCGTCGTAGGTGACCATGACCTCGGGCCAGTGCACCATGGGCGCCTTCAGGAACGTGAGCGTGCGCGCGCCGGTGTCCAGCGTGTCGCCGTCGCCGACGACGTGCACGCGCTCGGCCAGGTCGGGCCCGAAGAACTGCTTGACCATCTGCTTGGCTGTGGCCGTGCAGACAAGCGCCGCCTCCGGATGGCGCGCCGCCACTGCGCCAAGCGTGGCGCTGTGGTCGGGCTCCATGTGGTTGATGACGATGTAGTCGAGCGGCCGTTCGTCGAGCAGGTGTTCGACCGTTTCCAGGAAGCGCTCCTCGACGGCGCGGTCGATGGTGTCGAACAGCACCGTCTTCTCGTCGAGCAGCAGGTAGTTGTTGTACGCCATGCCGTGCGGCACCGGGTGATGCCCTTCGAAAAGCGGCGTGCGATGGTCGTCGCCGCCGATCCAATAGAGGCCGGGTGCCAGCTCGTGTTCGCAGTGCATGGGTGCCTCCCCAATCCGCGGGCGTGTTCCCGCTCGCAATCGAGACGTTCCGATAGCGTCATTGTACCCGTCCGGCCTGCCGTCGCGCCCAACCGGTCGGCGATGGTTGCGCGGGCGGACGGTGTGAAGGCGGGGCGGATGCGGTGGTGCGGATCGCCGCCGTACCGCTGCCGCAGTGCCGCAGGCAATCCGACGGTTCGCCTCCTGCCAGCCGCCGTACCGCCGCGTGCCGTCCGCTGGACCGTCTCCGCATCGCAATGAGCTCCTCCTGTGCGATTTTCCGTTAACAACGTATGCGACCAGGCAGTTTGACGCGAAGGCGAAAGTGTTCTTTTCCCGGGGGCCGCGAGGTCTGTATCATGCGGTCAAGGGAAAGCGGGAACGCCGGGATCAGGGCGTTCACCAGCGAAAAGGGGAATGCGCGCAAGCGCTCGGCTCCGTGAGGAGGCGATGTTGCGTGAAGGTCAGACGGGACGATTTCGTCTCAGCAGCGCGGAAGCTGTACGAGCGGCAGGGGCTTCGCGCGACGACGGTCAAGGACGTGGCGGACGCGCTCGGCGTGCGCCGGACGCTGTTCTACCACTACTTCTCGGGGAAAGACGAGCTCAACACGGCGGTGCTGAACGCCTACATCGACGAGTACCTGGCCACGCTTTCGGCGTGGAAGGATCGCCAATCGATGTCGCGGATCGACGATGCCATCCTCGAAAGCGTGCGCATCCTGCGCGGCTACATGTTCGACGTATCGGGCAACTCGTTTCTGCGCTCGCTCGCGTCGTCGGAGAACGCAGCGCTCTATCTGGAGTTCACCAATCTGGTGGCCGACCGGCTGTCGGTGTTCTTCATCGACACCATCGTGCGCGCCTACATGGCCGTGTGTGATCTGGAAGTGAAAAACGTCTACGAGACGTTCTACCTGCTGATCTACGGCTTGGTCGGCCTGCTGCGCCATCACCCGCGCACGCCCGACGAGGAGCTGCGCGACCTGGTGATGCAAAGCCTGCACGTTGCGGGGGTGAAGCCTGCCGCGTGATGGACTTCTCGAACGAACGCTGCGGGTAGGGCACGGCGTCTGCGGTGCTCGCGTGCGAATCCCGCGGGCTTATCACCAACAACCGAGGTATGCACAAAGACCCTATATGGCAGGGGGTCTTGGCAATCGTATTGTCGTTTTCGGGGAACAGGGGGACGTATGGAGAGAAACGCACCGGCGGCTGCGCTGTGCATCGCGTTGGCGTCATCGTGCATGACGCTTGCCGGATGCGGCGGCGCTGCCACCGAGGGAACGGGCAACGGCGAGGCGGCTTCGGCCGAGCAGCTCGCGATGACGTTGCAGGACCCATGGGATGCGCCCAACAGCGTGCAGCGGATGTTCATGGACGGATCGTATGCCGACGGCACGTACACGGGCACGGGCCAGGGCATGGACGGCGCGATCCGCGTGACGCTGCGCATCGACGGGGGCCGCCTGTCGGTGGTGTCGATGACGCAGGATGGCGAAAGCCAGGGCCGCGGCGGCTACGAGGCGATCCGCGACGGCGTGTACGCGCAGCGCATCGAGGACGCTCAAGGTCCCGAGGTGGACGTCATCTCGGGCGCGACCGTGACGACTGAGGGCGTCATCCAGGCGGTCAACGACGCGCTCGCGCAGGCGCGCAGGTAAGGGGAGGTGACGGATATGACGAACAGAGCATCTGATGGAAAAGCCGCTGGCGCAAACCAGCGTACGGAAGGGGCGGCAGGTGCCGCCGAGCCTCAGGGGGCGAAGACCCTCGCGTCCTCGTGCGTTGAGAGCAGCGCAGGCTCCCGTCGGCCGGGTATGAGCCGTCGCGATTTCCTAGCGGCGTTCGGTCTGGCGGCGGCGGGAACCGTTGCGGGTCCGGTTATCGCGCACGCTGAGGAGTACCATGCCGGCGATTGGTCGGCCGATGGCGAGGCTGCTCGCGCGCGCGACATCCCGCCGAGCGCTGCGACCAACGCGTCGTCCGACGACGGCACGTACCGCGTGCTCAACGGCAACCTGTTCCCGGCCGACGACGCGTCGCCCATCCCGCCTCTCGATCCACCGGGTCGGTGGGACTTCGAAGCTGACGTCGTGGTCGTCGGCGCGGGCGCAGGCGGTCTCAACGCGGCGGCGCGCGCTGCCGAGCTGGGGGCGCGCGTCATCTGCCTGGAGTCGATGAAGTACTGGGGCGGCAACGGCCAGGAAGCTGGCATGTGCGGCATCCTGGGCGGCATGAAGAAGCAGGACGAGGTGAAGTTCGCCCTGCCCGAGTGGCCGTTCGACCCGATGAAGCTGACGAAATGGGCGATGGACGAGTACCACTACTCCGGCGACCCCAAGCTCATCTACCTCATCGCGTCACGCGGGGCCGAAAGCCTCGAATGGATGGCGGACTGCGGTGTGGAATGGCGACTGGGCAAGGTGCCCGTCTACGTGGCGCCCAAGAACGCGACTCTCGACCACCACGTGCTCAAGATGAAGGACGCGACCGACGCCATGAAGACGTTCGGCGACATCAAAGGCGTCGATTTCCGCTTCAACGCGCCGGCGAGCGCCCTGTACCGCGACGCGAGCGGGCGCATCGTGGGCGTGCAGGCGGATACGCTCGCCGGCCCGGTGTCCTTCCATGCGACCCGCGCGGTGATTCTCACGGCGGGCGGCTTCTGCAACAACGCCGCGCTTCTGGAGAAATACATCCCCAGCGCCGCCATGGGCTGCGGATGCAGCTACCTTACGGGCGGCGAGCTGGGAGAATGCTTCCGCATGGGACTGGGTGTGGGCGCCGACGTGTCCGGCTTCAACAGCTCGGCCAGCTTCGACGGCGGCGTTGACTGGGCAAGCGACGGCGGAACGTGGGCGCACTTCCTGTACGACGGCATGGAGCAGTTCGCGCGGCAGCCGTGGTTCACCATCGACCGCTGCGGCAACCGCATCCGCTACATGGACAGCCGCGTCGAGGTCGACGGGGCGTCGGCCATCTACGCGCTTGGCGACCTGGCGACCATCCAGATGACGCCGCCGGGCCACCGCAGCTACATCATCATGGATTCCCATTACGCGGACTACCTGGAGGGATTCGGCCAGGAGCACTGCCGCAAGCTGATCACGCCCGACTTGGAGCAGATCTACAAGGTGCCCGAGCACTACCGCGACTGGCACCATGGCGTCGAGGACGCGATCAAAGCCGACGTGCTGAAGAGGCGCGACACGCTCGAGCAGCTGGAGGCCGACCTCGGTTTCGCGCCGGGCGTTCTGACCGAAGCCGTGGCCCGGTGGAACGAATGCTGCGAGAAGGGCGAGGACGACTTCATGTATCCGATGCCGCCCGAATGGCTGCATCCCATCAAGGATCCGCCCTTCTACGGATGCCGGATCGCGGGCAACCTGTACGGGACGAAGGCGGGTCTGCTCATCAACGACGAGATGCAGGTCGTGGGAACCGACGGCAAGGTCATCCCGGGACTGTACGCCGGCTGGCACACCGCTGGCGGTGCCGTGGGCGAGAACTCCTACACCGGCGACGTGATCCTGGGCTCGCTCATGGGCGATGTGGGGCTCGCCTTCTGCGGCGGGTACCTGTGCGGCGATTTCGCCGTGAAGAACGAGATGGGGGAGGTGCGCGGTGTCTGACAAGGGAAAACGCTCCACGTGCGTGCATGCTGGCGCACGGCGGTGGGCGGCCGTCTTCGGGGCGGCATATGCCATCGCGCTCATCTGCGCGGTATTGGGATCGGTGGGTCTCGGTGCGCTGGGAAGCGCTGGGGCCATCACCTACGACTACAGCTCGGCGGGCCATCCGGTGCTCTACGACCAGCCGTTGCTCGATTCGCTCGGCGGTGCGCTGACGGGCGGAAGCCTGCTTGGCTTCATCTACGCAGGCGGGTTGTGCCTGGCGCTTTCGGTGGCGACGGCGCTGCTGTACGTGCGGCTTGCGGGCGGCGCGGGAGCGCGCGAGGGAATCGGCGCGGCGTTCGCCTGCGGCATCGTGACGGCTGTCGTGTCGATCGTCTGCCTGGTCATCGTCGTTCCATCGTGCTTTTCGTCGGTGCAGCTCATGTCCATGTCGTCGGACGCGGGCGCGTCGGGCGGCATGGGAGCGGTCGCATGCGCGCTGGTGCTCGTCGTGGGGACGCTCATCGCGGCGGCGTCCCTCGTGCTGCGCTGGTCTGTGCGCCAGGCGGATGCGCATCCCGGGCGCGCGTGGCTGAAAACCGTGGTCGCGGCTGCGGTCTGCGGCATCGTCGTGCTGTTCTGCGTTGAGAACGCGTACCGCGTGCTCGCGCAGGTGGAGCTCGATGCCGGCGCGCTGGCGGGTGCGCTTGTCGTCGCGACGGTGGCGAACGTGGTGATGGCTGGTGTCGCCGGAGCGCTCGATGTGCGCGGCGGTGGAGCGGGTAACGCGTACGATGGCGCTGTTGGTGCGGGTGATGGCATCGATTGCGACGCATCGCACTCAGCTGTGGGTTCAACGGACGGCAGCGCTGTTGGCGAAAGCCTCGCCGCGGGTGCTGTCGCAAGCGCTGTTGCAGGGGATGCTCCCGCGGCAGCTTCCTGTGCGACCGGGAAGGAGAGGTGAGACTATGGCTGACGCATCGAAGAGCGGAAAGAGCGTGAAGGCAACTTCTGCATCTGCGCAAACGCTGTCGAAGGCAGTGGGGCTGGCGGCTGGGCCGCAGCCTGCAACCGAACCGGCGGCGCAGTTGGCATCCGCTCCCGCGATACCGGCGCAGCCGCCTTCCGCGAAGCCGAAGCGCCGGTCGCGCAAGGGCGTTATCGCAGGCGTGGTCGCGGCGGTGATCGTAGTCGTTGGCTGCGGCATGTGGGTATGGCACGAACAGCCGGGCTTCTGCAACGCCTTCTGCCACACGCCGATGGACCCGTACGTCGAGACGTACTACGCGCAAGCCGACGGAGCGGCGACCGACAAGTGGGGCAACGCCGTCACGCAGGTCGACGCCATGATGGCGGCTCCGCACGCGCAAGCCGGCGTCACCTGCCTGGATTGCCACATCCCCAGCTTGGAGCAGCAGGTGGGCGAAGTGCGCGAGGAGATAACCGGCGGGTACGATTACCCGCTGCAGGAACAGACCATCAAGGCGCTGCTGCAGGATTCGGGGCGCACGGGCAACTCGGACACGATGTGTCTCGCGTCAGGGTGCCACGATGTGACGCGCTCCGATCTGACGGGGCTCACGGCCGACATGCCGCGCAACCCGCATAGCTGGCAGCATGGCGAAATCGAGTGCGATACGTGCCACAAGTCGCATCGCGCCTCGGTGCTGCAGTGCACGCAGTGCCATGAGGATGCCGAATCCGAGCTGCCGAGCGGCTGGGTCGACTGGACCGAGGCTCAGCGGATCCGCATCACCGCCGACGAGACGGCGCGCTAACCCCTCCGCGCGTCGTACGCGCCGCCTGCGGACACCACCCGCAGGCGGCGCTTTTCTCATGCTCGCCCTCTTACTGATTAAGCGTATACTGAAGCAAAAATCAGCAAACGAAAGGAAGGGCGTCATGAGAATCGCGATTCCAAGCGAAACCGACCGGGGGCTTTCGAGCGTGCGGAGCGGCCATTTCGGGCACGCGCCGTACTTCACCATCGTCACGTACGCCGACGACGGCACCATCCAGGGCGTCGAGTCCGTGAAGAACGTCGACCATGACCAGAACGGCTGCGGCGGCGTGATCGAGTACGTGCTGGGGCTGGGCGTCGACGGCATCCTGACCGTGGGGATGGGCATGCCGCCGCTCATGCGCTTCACGCAGGGCGGGGTGACCGTGTACGCCGAAACGGAGACGCCGCTTGTGGGTGATGTCGCGCGCAAGTTCGCCGCGGGCCGGGTCGCGCGCATGTCGCCCGATGCCGCCTGCCGCCATTAAGGACGTCGGGCGCAAGCGGCTGCCGTGGCTGCTTGCGATCCAGCTGCCGTCGGCGGTTGCCGCTTGCGATTGCGGGCGATGCGGCCCTTTGCAGCGGCCATCGCCGATTCGGCCTGCCGAAGCTTGCCGCCATGAGAGCGCGAGGGCGGCAAGCTCCGCTTGCCCACCGATCGCCGCACAGCCGCTCCTTCAGCCAACGCGAAAAATCGGAAGGGCCGTCCCGCAGGACGGCCCTTCATGCATGGTGCGTATGTTCGGGTGCTGAAGTCTTCGCGCCCGGCTTTGCTTCGCCTGGTTTGCTATGCTCGGCTGGCCAAGCGGTCCCAATCGGCGGTCGTGCCGTAGAACTTGTCCAGATCGAGGGTGCCGTCGTAGCCGTTGAGGCGACCGGAGCTCGCGTATTGGAACAGGGTGGGACCCGACGTCCATGCGCCGTAGTCGTCATCGCTGCGCCAGGGGGTATCCTGGTAGCCGGTTCTGTCGTAGTTCGGGTACTGCGCAACCCACAGCTGGTAGGTGGCGGCGACGCTCGACCAATCGTATTCGGTGGTCACGCTCTTGCTCATGTAGATGAGCGGGCGGACCCCCGTCAGGCTGTACACCGTGTCGAGCCAGGTCTTCGCCCACGAAACACCCTGCGACATCGCCTGGGCTTCCCAGTCGAGCGCCAGAACGGCGCGGCCGACGTAGTTGCTCACGGTCCGCACGTAGTATCTCGCCTGCTCAACGGCATTCCCGACGGTGGCGAAGTGGTACAGCCCGATCTTCTTGCCCGCGTTGAGGGCTTCTGAGGCCTTGCGCAGGTAGGGGTTCGTGTAATCCGTGTCCTCCGTCGCCTTCACGATGACGAACTGGCCGGGCACGGCGGCGACGTCGATGTCGGGCTGCCAGCTTGAGATGTCGTAGCCGTCGAGCGTGGTGCGGTCTGCGGGCGTGATGGCGGGCTTCTGCGGTGCCGTATCGAATGCAAAGCGCTGGTTCAATGCGTCGGTCGACGTGTTGATCTGCACGTTCACGCCGTTTGCCGCTGCGCCGGAAATCTCCAGGACCATGCCCGAGCACTTGCTGATCAGCGCGAAGTAGTCTCCCTGGGCGACGATGCGCCATTTCTGCGCGTCGGTGCCGTTGCGCGTGTACTGATCGACGTTGGTCCCCGGCGCCACATGCGCGCCGTAGACGTCCAAGCACTTGCCCGACCCGACGTTTGCGATGGTGTACCAGCCGTCGCCGTCGTAGGTCACGGTGAAGCTCTGCGCGTCGGTGCCGTTGCGCGTGTACGCCTGCACGTTGGCCAGGTCATCCGACGATGCGCTCGTCACGTCGAGGGCGAAGGACGGATCGAGCGCGGACGTGATGACGTACGTGCCGTTGGCGATCGGCGGCACATAGGATGCGCTTACGAGCGTGAACCGCTGCGCCGCCGTGCCGTTGTACCCGTACTGCTGCACGTTGGTGCCCGCGTCGGGATCGCCGTTGGCCAGGTCAAGCACGAGCCGCGACGCCTTGTTCATGAGCGACAGCGAGCCGTCGTCGTTCTGCAGGAAGCGCCACTTCTGGGCGTCGGTGCCGTTGCTCGCGTACTGCCAGACGTTCGCGCCGTCGTCCGTGCTGGCCCATTCCACGTCGAGCGCTTTGCCGGACTGCACGCTCGTGATGGTGTACCAGCCGTCGTCGGTCTGCTGCACGTCGAACCGCTGCGCGTTCGTGCCGTTGTCGGTGTAGGCCTGCACATTGGTTTCGTCGGCCAGCTCGGCACCGGCGACGTCGAGCACGTTTTGGCTGTTCAGATTGGATTGGATGACGTACGTGCCGTCTTCGACGCTGACGAATCCAACCGAATGCGAAAGGAAGAAGCGCTGCGCCGCGCTGCCGTTCGGCGCGTACTGCCAGATGTTGGTGCCGTCGACGGCGTCGCCCCACTGCACGTCGAGCGCCTTGCCCGACCCTTTGTTGATGAAGGTGAACGAACCGTCGTCGTTGGCGGCGATGAGCCACAGCTGCGCGTCGGTGCCGTTTTCGCCGTACTGCCAGACGTTGGCTTCGTCGTCGCTCAATCCCCAGCGCACGTCAACCGCTTTGCCCGAGCCCACGTTGATGATGCGGTAGTAGCCGCCGCCCGCGCTTACGAACTGGAACGACTGCGCGAGCGTGCCGTTGCTCTCGTACAGGTTGACGTTGCCCTCGTCGTCGTGCGAGCCGCCGGCGATGTCGACGACCATGCCACGGTCGAGCGCGGACTGGATGGTGTAGGAGCCCTCTTCGATCGGCGTGGTGTCGTCGGCGCTCTCGGCGAAGGACGTGGCGTCGAGCGCCATGAGCGAGGTGGCGAAGGCGCTGTCGGCGGCGTCAGAGCTGGTGGCGGCTGCGTCGGCGACGGCGAACTCGCTGGTGGAGACGGTGGTTTCGGAAGTGGAGGCTGTGGCGGGGGGAGCGGCGGCCTCGGGAGACGGGAAAGTGGCGGGAGCGGTGGCTTCGGCTGCGTCGTCGGTGGTCTCCGCGGTGGAGTTTGCGGAAGCGGAGGCGCTTGCCGTGCTGTCGGTCGAGGCTGGCGCGCCGGCAGTGTTGTCGGTGGATGAGCTGTCGATCGAGGTGGAAGTGCTGGCAATGTCGTCGGTCGCGGTTTCCGCGTCAGCTGCGGTCGCGGTATTTTCGGAGCCCGTGTCATCCGTTGGGGCAGCCGCGCCTCCGTCCGACGTCGACTCGGTGGCTGCGGGTGCGTCGGTTGTGGCGGCGTTGTCGGCCGAAGCTTCCGTCGCGGTTGAAGCTCCGGCGTCGTTCGCGGTTGCGTCGGCGGCACCTGTCGCAGCCGTATCGGCGGCATGCAGGGCATGGACCGGCGCTTCACCGGTGGCGATCAGGGGAGACGACGCGTTTTCCGATTCGTCCGAGGCGTTCGTCTGCGATTCGCTTGCGAAAGCGGTCGATCCCATCGGAAGCGAAACCGACAGCGCGATGGCCGCGGCCGCGATTGTCCCGGCGGCCCACGCTGGGGGCTGGGTAAAGCTGATGTTCTTATTCATGTCCGGCATCAACTCGAATCTGATCCATGGACAGCAATGTGCGCGCCGCATGCGCGCTTGGCATGCATCTAGCGAACATTTGGCCCGCCGCACGCGGGCGCCGCGTTCGCATAAACGGTTACACTTTATCGCAACCGATTGTTTCGCTTCGCGCAAACGCGCATTTGGGATAGGGATTCCATCGGCGGCGCTGGGCGGCGTCCGTCGTCGTGGACGTTGCATGAACACAGCGGAATCGCTGGTCGCGCTTCGCCTGACGGGATTCGCCGAGGCGGGCGGCATGACGAAAACACCTGATGGGGGCAATCCCCCCCCCTGGCGAGGGCAAGGAAAGGACGTGGCGACATGGGCAGCAGAAAGCGCTCGGCGCGGGCGAAAAAGCGCGCGGCGTTCGAGTCGTCGCTCGGCGGCATGGACGATGCGTTCGCGCGCGCCGAACGCCGCGAGGAAGGTTTGGCGGCACGCCGCGAGGAGGGGCTGCGCGTCAAGGCGTGCGAGTCCAAGAATCGCTACGACACGTACGAGGAAGCGCAGGAGGCGCTCGCGTGGTGCGCTGAACAGGGGAGACGCGGTCTTCACATCTATCGCTGCCCGTACTGCGACGGTTGGCATCTGACGCACAAACAGCAGAAGAATAGCTGACGCGCCGGCCGGGCGCCCGCTGCGTCGGCGGGGGCGCTTGCCGTGCCGGCGGGAGCAGCTGATGCGCCGGACGGGTGCTTGCTAGGGCGGTCGTCGGTCATTTATCGCACATATAAATGCGAAAACGATGTTTTCATATAATAGTGTAATTAAATGTAAGAAAAAATGTGCAAAATCGCCTCACTTGCACTCATATGCTACCGGTTGTAGTGTCAACGCAATGCGGACCACGCTGAGTTCGCGCGGCTGATGGACGAGATACACGACCGCTCGCGCGCGGAGAGCCTGGCGGGGTTCCCGCACGTGCGCACGCAGCTGCAAGCCGAGGGGGACGGTGCCGCTGCCGGGCGGGACGCCGCAAGCGACTGCGCCGCCAGCGCGCCGAAGGCCGAGGGGAAACCGACGGCAGAAGGCCGAACGCCGAAGGAGAAATCGACGGCAGCGGACCGAAGGCCGAGGGGAAGAATGATGGCGAAAACTAGCGCGTCGTCCGCACCGCGGGTCGGCGACTACTTCAAGCGCGAATGGCGGCTGCTCGTCGGCGTCACGCTGTCGGGCGTCGTCTACAACGTCGGCATGACGGCGGGTCCGTGGTTCGAAGGCCAGCTGGCTCAGCGTTTGTGCGACATCCTGGGCGCGCGCTCGGCGTCGTCGATGCTGCCGCTCGCGCTCGCGTACGTAGCAGCGATTGCCCTGGTCCAAGGCGCGCGATTCCTCAAGCGGCTCTACGTGCGCAAGTTCGCGAACAACGTCAACCTGCGCATGAAGGGCGAGCTGTACGCCAATCTGCTGGGCAAAACGCGCGAAGAGGTCGTGGGCGAAGGCGTCGGCACCGTCATGACCAAGGCGGTGTCCGACGTCGACGACTGTGCCGAGGGCATGCGTAAATTCACGACCGAGATCTTCGACACGGGCGTCGTGCTCGTCGCTTACACGGTGATGCTGCTCGTGTACGACTGGCGCCTCGCACTCATCGTGCTCGCGTTCCCGCCGGTGTCCTACGCCATCGCCATGCGTATGCGCAAGCAGGTGGCCGGCGCGTCCGCCGAGGCGAAGGCGAGCATGGGACGGCTCAACGCGGCGACGCTCGACCGCACGTCGGGCGCCCTTTCGTACCGTGTGTTTGGGCTGGAGCAGGCGCGCGACGCGGCGTATGAGGACTGCCTTGACGACTACGAGCGCGCGGCGGGCCGCGCCAACACGTTCGCGTCAGCGCTGCAGCCGCTCTACAAGGCCATCTCGCTTGCGGGCGCGGTGTTCGTCATCGTGCTCGGCGCGCGCAACGTGATGGGGCTGGGCTGGACCGCCTGGGATATCGCGGCGTTCACCACGTTCATGTCGTGCTTCGAAAAGTTGGCGATCAAGTCGTCGAGCGCGGCGAAGCTGTTCAACGCCGTGCAGAAGGCGCGCGTGTCGTGGGAGCGCATCGAGCCGTATCTGGGCGCGCCGACGGAAGCAACGGGGGAAGGCGTCGGCGCGGAATCACCGGCTAGCACCTCAGCCGGCGCCGCGGCGGAGTTGCCGATTGCTGCCGCGGCCGTCGCCGCTACTCCGTGGCCCGCGGGCGTGCGCTGCGCCGTGGCGCCACAGCCGGTCGAGGTGTCCGACCTGCGGGTTTCGTTCGGGGACAAGGACGTGCTCGCCGGCGTGTCGCTTGCGCTCCGGCCTGGTCAGATTGTGGGTGTGACCGGTGCCGTCGCAAGCGGCAAGTCGGCGCTCGGCCGGGCGTTCCTGTGCGAGCGGCCCGCAGACGCCGGCACGATCCGCTTCGGCGGGCGCGACCTTGCGGGCCTCGTCGCTGCGGGGAAGCCGGTCGTCGGCTATCTGGGCCACGACCCCGAGCTCATTTCCGACACGGTCGAAGCGAACGTGCGCATGGGCGCCGCGGGCGACGTGGACGCCGTGCTCGCCGCCGTGCGCATGGACCGCGAGGTGGCGGCGTTCCCCGCGGGGCGCGCGACCGTCATCGGCGACGCCGGCGTGCGGCTGTCGGGCGGCCAGCAGGCGCGCATCGGGCTGGCGCGGACGCTGTTCCACCCGCGTCCGCTCATCGTGCTCGACGACCCGTTCTCGGCCGTCGACAGCGCGACCGAGCAGGCGATTTTCCGGAACCTGCGGGCGTACGTCGCGCAGACGGGCAGCGCCGTGCTGCTCATCTCGCATCGTCTGACGCTGTTTCCGCAGATGAATAGCGTGGTGTATCTCGAAGAAGGGCATGCGGTCCAGGGTTCGCACGCCGATTTGCTCGCCACGTGCGCTGGCTACCGCGCGCTCTGCGCGCTCCAAAGCGCGCGGCAGGAAGGGGGTGCGCGATGAGCAGGCAGAACGTGGAGAAGCGGTCCGCGCGCGACGGCAGCTCTGCACAGACGTTCGCCGCGCATCCGCTCTGGTCGGTGTTCTGCCAGGTGGTGCGCAGACTCCCCGGGCTGTTCGCGCTGCTCGTCGTCATCATCGTCGTGTCGGTGGCGGCATCGCTTCTGCCGCCGCGCGTGCTCGGCGCCGTCGTGGACGACCTCGCTGCCAACGCGGGCGCGCGCACGCCGGGGCTGGCTGTCCTCTTTTTGGGACTTGTAGCGCTCGAAGGCGTCTCCACGGCGGGGCGCGAGGTCGTCATCGTGCGGTTCGGGCAGAAGGTAACGCATGCGGTGCGCTCGCGCATGGCGGAAAAGCTCGACACGCTGCCGTCCGCGTACTTCGTCGACCACGCCGCGGGCGATCTGACCTCGCGGTTCGTCAACGACGTCAACACGGTGGAATCGCTGTTCGCCGACGGCATCATCAGCATGGTCGCCGACGTGGCGTCCGTCGTCGGCATCGTCGCCATCGTCTTCACCGAAAGCCGCGGGCTGGGGCTGCTGCTGCTCGTGACGCTGCCGATTCTGTTCTGGTTCACGCGGCGCGTGCAGCGCGGCATGCTCGGCGCCCAAGTGGACAACCGCGCCGCCGTCGCCGAGGCCAACCGCCAGATTCCCGAAACGCTCGCGAGCTTCCGCACCATCAAGGTGCTCGGATGCCAGCCGTTCATGCGCCGGCGGTACGACCGCGCCATCGTGCACGGCTTCGACGCGATGGAGCGGTCGAACTTCTACGACGCCGTGTACTCGCCTGTCATCCTGACCTGCGGCGCCGTGGTCGTTGCCGTGATGATGACGCTGTCGGCGCAGGGTGGGGCGACAGCGGTGCTCTTCGGGATGACGGTCGGCACGGCCGTCGCCAACATCGCATACGTGGGCAAGGTGTTCAGCCCGCTGTCGAACATCGGCATGGAGATCGAGAACATCCAGCAGGCCGTCGCCGGCACGCGGCGCATCGGGGAGTTTTTGTCGGAAGACGAGATTCCGCTCGACGCCCGCGCACCTCAAGAGGCACCGGCGCCCGGGCCCATGCCGGCAGCATCCGCCGAACAGGCGTCGGATGCGGCGCGCGCAAACGAGCGTGGAGCTGCGGCGGATGCGGACGGAAGGCGCCGTGCGTCCGCCGTCGCTTGCGGTAGCGGCCTCAGCGCGCCGCAGGAAGCGCCGGCGGAAGGGGCGCTTTTGCCTTCGTCTGCCGCGCCCGCGGTCGAGCTCGACCGGGTGTCGTTCTCCTACGACGACGGCGTGCCTGTCATCAGCGATTTCTCGCTTTCCGTCGCGCCGGGCGAACGCGTCACCATCGCGGGGCGCACGGGCGCGGGCAAGAGCACGCTCATGAAGCTCATGCTGGGGCTGTACCTGCCCGACGGGGGCGCCGTGCGCGTGCTCGGATGCGCGCCCAACCTCATCCCCGCGCACGAGCGCCGGCGCACCATCGGCTATGTGGAGCAGCGCTTCCGTCGCGTGCCCGGCGACGTGTTCGACCAGGTGGCGCTTTTCGACGACGCCGTCAGTTCCGCCGATGTCGACCGGGCGCTCGCGCTCGTCGGGCTATCCGGCGCGGTCGCCCGCCTGCCGCGCGGCGTCCATGAGCCCTGCGGCCCGACGACGTTCTCGCAGGGCCAGTTCCAGCTGCTTTCCATCGCGCGCGCCATTGTGTGCGACCCGCGCGTCCTGCTGCTCGACGAGATCACGGCGAACCTTGACTCGGCCACCGAGCGGCACGTGCTCGACGCCATCGACGCGGCGTCGTCCGGACGCACGGTCGTCGCCATCTCACACCGGCTGACCGAGGCCGTGACCGGCCGCATCGTGCGCATCGATGCGGTTGCGGATGCGGCGAAGTAGGCGCCGCCTTCAACGCACAGCGGGCTCGCCGGAGACGTTGTCCGGCGGGCCCGCTTCAGTTCAGACGGTTTGCAGCAGATGGGCTGACGCTGCGCTTCGCTTTCTGCCTGCGCATCCGGTACGCAAGCTCGGGCGGCGCATCAGGTGCGCGCCCGGCCTGCGCATTCTCCGCGCATGCTCATAAGGCGCAGCATCATGAGCGCCTTAAGCGTTCTGCACCGGGGCGCCTTCGCCCTGATGCTCGGCGGCGTGGTCGTGTCCGTGCCCATGGCCTTGGTGGCCGCCGTGCCCCTGCGCGGCATGCGGGCTGTTCCCATGGAACGGACGCAGGATGGCGGCGAACACGATGCCCAAGATCAGCAGCGGGATCTGCAGGACGCACGACGCCATGAAGAAGTTTCCGCCGAACGAATCGAGCAGCGCGCCGAACAGCGGCGATCCGATGGCCGAGCCGAGATTCTGGCAGAACTGTAGAACGGCCATGCCCATCGTGGCGCCCATCGCGGTGCCGCCCATGATCATCGGCGCCATCGGGCGGCAGCCGCCGGCGACGAATGCGCCCGCGACGCCCTGGATCAGCACGAACACCACGAGGCACGCCATGCCGTTCTCGCCGGGCACGAACCCGAAGAACACGGCGACGAGCAGCGCGATGCCCGATCCGGTGGCGATCAGATGCTTGGAGTTGGGCTTCAAATGGTCGCTCACAGAGCCGGCGATCGGCGCGAACACGAGCGACATCGCCATCGTGATGCCCGAGATCAGGCCGGCGAGCGAATCGCTCATGCCCAGGCCGAACGGATCGGGCGCCGTGAGGAACTGCTGGTAGAACGTGGTGACGATGCCGAGCGTGCAGCTGCACAGCGCGAAGAACACGATGCCGAGGTACCAGATGTAGCGGTTCTTCAGATACGGCAGGCTGTCGCGGAACGTGCCCTCGATGCCCATGTCGCCGCTTTTACCCTCGGGCATGCGGTACACGGCTGCGAACAGGATGAACGCGATGGCGCAGAAGATGGCGCAGAACCAGAACACGGTCAGGTAGCCCTTTGGCGCCATGCCGGGGTTGCCGCCAGCCATGCCGGGGGCGATGAGGAACATCAGCGTGCAGCCGAGCGGCACCCACGTCGACCACAGGCCGAGCGCCAGGCCGCGCTGCCGTGGCGGGAACCACACCGACACGCAGGTCGGCGCCGCAACGCCGATGAGGCCGATGCCGAAGCCCTCGATCAGACGGCTGATCATGAGGACCGGGATGTTCGTGGCCACCGCCGAGAAGACCGAGCCGCCGCACAGGCAGGCGAGCGACACGAGCACGGTGTTCTTCAGGCCGAACTTGCGGCAGATGAACGCGGCCGGGAACGCCAGGATGACGCCGATGATCGACAGCATGCTCATGAGCATGCCGAAGGTGGCGCCGTCGAGGCCGACTGCGGCGAAGTTCGCGAACAGCCAGTTCGCAAGCGGCGGGACCTTGAACTGGACGAGAGGCGCACAGATGCTCGCCAGGTAGGTGACGGCGAGCATGCCCCAGGCGCGGCCGGGCGCCTTCTCGTCGAGACGCTTCGAATCGGGACGGACTTTCTGCTTCATAGAAACCCTCCTCAATGTCGACGGAGCCATGTCGTTGTGGCGGCTCCCCTAAGTCGCCGACATGAGGTTGAACACCCGCGGGCTCTAAGACGGTCGGCCGCTGCAGCGGATCGCTGCGTGGCCGGCGCCGATTGCTCTGCCGCGTGGTCGGTTCGTGAACGTTCGCGCCGATCGCACGCTTCCCCTAGCATCCCGCGCTCCCTGCGGCAGATTGTGCGGCGCGAGCGCGCACGGCTGTGGTGCGCGCATCCCCATTTTTGGGGAAATCGGATGGTGGTACCGAAAGTCTGATGTGCTGACCAGGTGTTATAGCGAAGCGAGAAGAACGGTACGAAGTGAACGCACCGAGCGGCGGACCCGCGGACCCGCGGGCGCCGCCGTGCGCTATGCTTGCAGCAAGCGCAACCGCTCGGTGCCGAGCCACTCTGCTCGCGCCCGATTCGGATGCGCGCTTGAGACCGTGCTCGTTTTCGCTTCCGTATCGCTGCGCCCGCGCTCGCACTGGATGCGCCTTCCCCGCTGGCGCGCTGCAGCTTTCGTTCGAAGGACTCGATTCGCCATGACCACACCGCAGTTCATCGTCGATATCCGCCGCAAGATCGGCCACGACCCGTTGTGGCTGTCGGGCATCACCGCGTACGTTCAGGACGATGCCGGCCGCATCCTGCTCGGCCGGCGCGCCGACACGCGCGAATGGGCGCTCGTGTACGGCATCATCGAGCCGGGCGAGGATCCGGCGCGGGCGTGCGCGCGCGAGGTGCTCGAGGAGACGGGCGTCGCCGTCGAGCCGCAGTGGCTCGTGCGCGTGGCGTCGTCCGATCAGCTCGTGGTCTATGAAAACGGCGACCAGTGCCGCTTCCTCGACATCATGTTCTGGTGCCGGCCGCGCGCGGGCGCGGACGCGAAGCCGCGCGTGAACGACGACGAGAGCGTCGACGTCGGCTGGTTTTCCCCTTCCGACCTGCCCGAACCGCTGTCGTCTTCGACGAAGGAGCGCTTGCGGGTCGCGCGTGGGTTCGCCCGCCGCCACGCTGCCGGCAACGACGCGGCGTTCTTCGGGTAGGTTGCGGGATCGTGTGCTTGCGCCTGCATGCGCAGCGCATTCCGAGCTTTGCGCCTGCGAGCGCCGCTCGCAGGGCGCCGGCGAAAGGTAAGGGAGTGGCAAAGCGGTCGTTTTCGTCTTGAAAATTCTTCCTGTCGTGCTTGTGACCAGCCGCGTTCGTTCAGCGAAACTTCAGATGTCGCACGGTACGATGCGCGTGGATAAGCCCCCGGCGCGCAGTGCTGACAGCGCGTTCGGCCGCGCGCGAATTGTGCGAATCGCGAGCGCGCGGTTATGCGACGCGCACAAGCGTGCGGATTGCGCGGGCGGGGGAAGCGACGGACGAAAGGAATGCGACGATGCCGCTGTACGGTGATGCGATGTTGTTCCGCGTGCGTTACGAAGGCGCCTGGTACCTGCTCGATGGGCTGCAGACGTATCCGGCGTTCTACCAGGGAACCGACGTGCCCTCCATCGTGGCGCAGCGCGCGGACGAAGCGTTCGTGCAGGCGTTCGATCAGGCGCTCGATTCGGGCGGCACGTTTTCCGCCGACGATATCGTGCTGCTTGCCGCGCAGGCGCTCAACGACGCCTTCGATGCGGTCGAGTTCGCGCACGTAGACCGCGATGCACTCGGCGGGGACTCCGACTGGACCCCGCACCGCGCGCTTCACTACTGAGGCGCGCTTACGACAGCTCGTCGTCGCTGATGGGTGCGGCGAGCATCGTCACGCCATCCGCCTTCGCATCGAAGCATCTCCAGTATTCGCCCAGGTAGTCGGCGAGCGTCGTCTTCAACGGGTGGCACGGCACCGACCCCGTCTCGCCCTTTGCGCAGACGCGTTCCCACATGCAGCTGCCCTGACAGATGGGCAGAAGCGTGCACGCCTCGCACGCGGGCGTCGTGGTCGCATCGTGCGTGACGACGTCGGGTTGCGCGCCGGCATCGTCGCGCATCAGGTTGAACAGCGCATGCTCGCGCAGGCCCACCCAGCCGTCGCATTTGTACACGTCGCCAGCGAGGTCGATGACGAAGTAATCATCGCGCTGGCCATTGCAGAAATGCGTGTGGGGGAGCAGCATTGCGCGCAGGTCGGCGCAGGTCATGTGCCCCTTGTCGATCAGCTCAAAGTGCGCGCGGGCGTACTCCTCGTGCGTGTACAGGTCGAACTCCGGCGGGCAGAACGCACCCGTGCCGAACGTGCCGCAGTAGTCGTTGAGCTTGGCGGGTGTTAGCACGATGCCTTCCGCATCGAGCAGCTTCTGCGCGAAATCCCGGAAGAGCGGCAGCGTCACGCGGTCGACGTTCATCGTAGCGAGAATGGAAATCCCCAGCTCGCGCGCGTAACGTGCCGCCTGGATCACGCGCTCGTACGAGTTGGAGCCGTCGGCTGCCACGCGGCGGCGGTTGTGATGCTCCTCGGGTCCGTCGATGGTCAGGAACAGCGTCGAGATGCCGCAGTCGGCGATGAGCTGCGCAGCTTCGGCGTCGATCCGATTGCAGTTGGTGAGCATCATCGACTCGTACGCGGCGCCCCGCTCAGCGCAGATGCCGCGGAACAGGTCGGCGCCCTTCCTCACCACATCGAGGCACAGCGACGGGTCGCCGCCGTACCACTGCACCTCGAGCGTCTGGAAGGGGTGCGCGTCGTAGCGCGTGCGGATGAACGCGGCGATCGCGTTGAGCGTTTCGTCGCTCATGAAGCCGGCGGGCTTGGCGGGCAGGGCGCGCTCGTAGCAGTACGGGCAGCGGTAGTTGCAGGCGTAGGTAGGCACGATGCTGATGACGAAGCGCGCATGGTCGTGGCGCTGGCGCTGGAAGAGCTCCTGCTGGCGCACGAGCTCCTCGCGCGGGGTGGCGGCCGTGAGAAATCCGGCGGCGGCGAGTGCGCCGGTGGAATCGCATCCGTTGGAAAATTGCGAAAACGCCTGGTCGTCGAGCAGCGCGAACGCTGCGTTCGCTGTGTTGTACAGCACGTGCTCGCCCGCGCCCGTGCGCGCGGCGACGGTGTAGATCGACTTGTTCATGGGCGTGACCGTAGGTGTGGTCGTAGACGTGGTCATAAGCGCATTCCCCCTTGAGGCGCTGTGGTGGGGGGGGGGGGGGGCGGGGGGGGGCGCCCCCCCCCCCCCCCCCCGCGCCCCGCCCCGGGGGGTTAGTGGACGCCGCCACCAAAAACCAACCACTCACGGCCGTT
>CAIFEB010000008.1:26155-70528 GCA_903789375.1 uncultured Eggerthellaceae bacterium
GTTCGGGTGGGGGTTCCCGGGGCACAAACGCCCAACCCCGATTCGCCGGGGGGGGGGTGGCGGGCCGGGCGCCCGCGCCCGCCCGACAGCAACGTTTTCGCCCTCTGCTGGGAGGAATTGTACCCCCGTGCAACCAAAATGCTCCAGATGAGCGCTTTTTCATGCGCTCGGCGCTCAAAATTCACGAGTAATAATTGCGATAAAATCTGTGAACAGGGAAAACGCAAAATAGCGTCAGAAAATGTGTGAAAAATCTCTCCGAACTCGCGGCGCCCGTGCCGGCAGCGCGGGCCGGACCTGCGGCGGCCCGGGAGCCGACGGCTGAGCTCGGCGCGTTCGCCTCCCGATGACCGACGCTAGCCGAACATGTTGGGCTGGATGTATTTGTCAGGACTCAGCGCGTATCCTCCTTGGTACTTGATGGTCATGTACAGCGTTTCTCCGTCGGATTGGAGCTGCACGTAGCTAACGCCGTCTTCGAACTTGTCCGTGATGTCGAGCGATTGCCCCAGGTAGTAGACGATGACTCGCCCGTCTGTCTCGTAGGAGACCTCGGGAGCGTTGATCTCCTTCAAGAGCTCTTCCTCCGTTGCGGGTCGCTCGGCCCCGTCCGGGTTCACCACCACACCGCCTCCGCCGCGGTGCACTGCGTTGCCGTCGGCGTCCTGGTAGTCCAGCGTGTAGGTCCCGTTGTCTACGACGAGCGCGGCGTCGGTCTGGTCGCCATGGACCCACACCTGGACGATGCGCTGCACCCCGCCGACATCCATCGCGTACGCCGCTCCGCCTCCTCCGAGCGCAACGGCTATGCAGGCCGCCGCTGCGGCGATTTTGAAGCGGGTGGAACCATGCCTGCGAGGCTTCTTGGGCGGTTCGATGCTGACCTGTTTGGACGGGGCGGCTTCGATCTCTTTGGCGAGCATGTCGACAAGCGCGTCCTTGCGCTCCTCGCTCATCTCGATTGCGTGAAGGCTGTCAGCATACCTGCTCTTCATCAGAGGTCACCTCCTAGGGTCTTGCGGAGCATCGCGCGACCGCGGGAAAGGTTTTTGGCAATCGCGTGCTTTGACTTGCCTGTTATGCGTGCAATCTCCGCGATTTTGTACCCCTCGCAGTAGTGCAGGAAAATCGGCTCGCGGTACGTCTCGGGAAGGGCCTGGACGGCTCCGAGGATGTCTGAGGTCTCACCGTCGGGGGTTGACTTCACGCTCTCCTCCTCAAGGCCGACGCTGCGCTGCCTGGCTGCGGATTTGAGGAGGTCCTTGCATCCGTTGATGGCGACGCGGACGACCCAGGCTTTCTCGTGTTCCTCATCCGCGAACGGCTCGCCTCGTCTGACCAGCTTGAGCAGGGTTTCCTGGCAGATATCCTCGGCGTCTTCTCGGGAGTGGAGGTACGTGTAGCCGATCCTCATTATCAAGGGGGTGTACGTCTCTACGAGGCGGCTGGCCTCATCGCGTGCATCCATAGATGCCTTTCTGCTCAATGTGCCCGTTCTTTTCGTCAGAGAAGCTCCTCTGCCTACAACACGAACGAGGGAGGCGAAACCTGACATGCTTGTTGGCGATGGGCAGAAGAGCGGGGAGCCTCCTCGGATGGAGGGAGACTCCCCGTTTCCTGATGTCGGAGGTCCGGCTGTGCTGCTCGGTTGGTTGCGCCGCGCTCCCGCTTCCTCGGGGGAGATCCGTGCCTGCGGTGCGCGGCCCGGAACCCGGTGGCCGAGCCCGGGGGCGACGACGTGCTGCGATTCCCCGGCTTCATTGCCGTCAAAGGTTACGCCGCGCGTCATTCGTCCCAAAACAGCTGGTCGAGCGTGCAGTCCAACTGCTTGCAGATGGCGATGCACAGGTTGATCGTGGGATTGTAGTCGCCCCGCTCCACGGCGTTCACTGTCTGCCGCGACACGCCGACCAGCTTTGCCAGTTCGGCTTGCGATAGGCCCTTGCGGGCGCGGGCCTTGCGCATGCGCTCGTTCCTCACTCCTCGTCACCCCTGGCCTCTGGATCGCCGCACGCCAGGGCGGCAAGGGGGAGGATGACGAACACGATTCCCAGAAGCAGCGGGGCGTTCTGCACCCCGAGCTGCGCGCCGGGTTCTTGGCCCATGATGCTGGCGACTCCGGTCGCGATTCCCAGCGCGCCGATCGCCAGCCATGCCAGGATGGTCCGCCTGCGTCGGGTCGGCTCCACGAGCCCGAAGTACGCGCCGCGCGCTATGCAGTACAGACAATCCACCATGATTCCTGCGCACATGATGGCGAGCATGAGGAACCCGGGCGTGAACGGCGCGTCCGTCCAGCCGTCCACCAGGTAAGCGCCGGCCACGAGCGCGGCGACGAGCACGAGCGTCGTCAGCCTGAACCCCCGCGCCACGATAGAGCGCTGGCGCTCGTCGTACGCGCGCTCCTCGCGCTTGCTGCTCATCTTCGCGATGACGACGGCTACCATGATGACGGTGACGACCAGTACCGCAATGCCGATTTCCGTACCCATGGCTCCTCCTTTGATGTCGTTTATATTTGACATGTAAAGTATATACGACACCGGGTAAATGTCAACTATATTTGTCATGAGGTATGGTATCGTATCTGTGATTCATACGGTTGCATATCGCTGTACTCTCGCATCGTTTCGCGCGTTGCACGCATGCGATTCCGCTTCAGCGTTCGCGCACGCTCGCTCATCCAGCAGCAGGGAATGGAAGGCCCGCCATGAAAGCTCTCGTCATACCCGACGTCCATCTCAAGCCATGGATGCTCGATTCCGCCGACAAACTTCTCGCCGACGGCTTGGCGGATTGCGCCGTCATGCTCGGTGACCTCGTTGACGATTGGAATCAGGGGGATAACCTGGATCTTTACCGTACGACGCTCGATCGGGTCGCGTCGTTCGTCAAGGGTCATCCGGACACCCGGGTTTGTCTCGGGAACCACGATTGCAGCTATCTGTGGAAAGCGCTCGAGACGGGCTATAGCGCGAAGGCGCAACCTACCGTGGTGAATGGGCTCATGGCGATCGCCGACGCGCTGCCGGCTGACAGGCAGCCGCGTTTCGTCTGGCTTGTCGACAACGTGCTGTTCTGCCATGCGGGGGTTTCGCGCGAGTTCGCCGCCTCGCATGCGCGCGATGCGAACGACCCCGAAACGACAGTCGCCGACATCAACGCCCTCGGCTACTCCGAGATGTGGGACGACCGGTCTCCCTTGTGGTTGCGGCCGCAGAGCCTTTCGGATGAGCAGACCGAACGGATCATGTACGGCGCTGGGAGCCTGCTCCAAGTCGTTGGGCATACGCCTGTCGACCACGTCGTTCGCTGCGGAAACGTCGTGTCCTGCGACACGTTCTCGACGTACGACGACGGGGTTCCCATCGGCGATTGCAGCTTCGCCGTCATCGATACGCTCACCGGAGATGGGGAAGTGGTTGCAGCCGACGCGCCGTCGGCGAGGTAGGGACGCTGATGTAAGCGCACCGGCGCGGGATGGGGCATTGCTGCTGGACCGCCGGCGTGGGACGGGGACGAGCTTCACGCTGCCGCACGCTGGCCCCGCGCCTCCCGTGCGAGGGTTGTGCGCTGCCGCGCGTTGGTCCCGCGCTTTGGCGCCAGGACCTTGCGCCAGCGATACACGATTTTCTGGCTTGTCATGTGCAAATAACTAAGATATTCGCACATGATCGCCTGAATCACGTCTTTCTCTCTCGATTTCGCTTATGATACGCCACATTAATATTAGAAATGTGGCGTAAATATATTTGCAAAAGCGTGAGGAAAGCCAAAAAGTTCGTTTGTTGGACGTCAGGAGCGTCCTATGTGCAAATAACTTAGATATTTGCTCACGAAACGCCCGATTTTCGTGTAAGCGCCTCCGGAAGGGGCGAAATGCAAAGCTCACTTCCATCTGGGATTCGGTCCACGGGGGACCTCCGCTATGATGACCTCGTGCGGTCCGTCAGACTGATGAACGAGTACTGCGAGAGCAAGGGGTCTCGATTTTTCCTCAGTACTTCCGATGGAGGCACGTTCGATGTCGCGGGCATGCACCTCATGGACTTGTACGGGTGGGTTGTCCCAATCGGCGAGGCCGAGAGCTTCGAGAAGGAGTGGATGGCCGGAGCTGATTTTCGTGATCGCGATTTCGGGGAGCAATGGTACCAGGCAATAGTCTGGGAGGATCGCGACGGCGTCGCGACGCCAGTGTTCTTGAAATGCTACGAGTAGAGCCAGGGCGCCCTGACGAATGACGTAGAAGCCGCACGGCAGGCGGACGGGCTGGCAAGCGCTCGCACCATATCGGAATAAAGTTGAAGCCCGGTCCAAAAACCGGCTGTCGTTCAACTAAATCGCAACATCGGATGGTACTTCAACCGGGTCTCCGAACAGTTCGCGCCACCTATCCGTCCCAGGCTCGAGAGGAATGCCGGTCTTCAGAGCTATCTCGTATTCTCGTATATACGTATCGACAGTCCATGTCCCGAGCATGCCAATACCGAACGGAAGGCAGATGAACCCGTTGAACTTCGCGTAATACTCATTAGCGAGCTCGTCGCAACGCGCTTCTTTTTCTAGATTGCCGTCGTTCCGCATCCGTCATCGCCTCTATCAAACCGTCAGTAGCCCCGCAAGCCGTTGGGAAGTTGAAGCCAGGTTCGAAAACCGACCGTTTTTCAACGAATCATCGCGAACACGATGTACGAGCTGATGGCCAGAAAGAGAAAGTCTCGCCAGGGCAAGCAAGAAACCAAGCGGGACTAGAACAGTTCGGGGGCCGGTGGCACGGCTCTCCGGATACGACGCGATTCTACCACGGACGAAAGGGATGGACATGGGAGCAGTTGAAACGGTGGCGACGATGGTCACGGCGGCGATCGGCGGGTTCATAGGCGCGGCGATATACCGCATGATAAGGAGGGAACGATGACCGCATCCGAGGCGCAGAAGCGCGACCGCGAGATACAACCGCGAGAAGACGAAGGTGTTCCAGCTCAGGTTCTACGCGAGCGACATGGACCTCTACGAGCGGATACAGCAGCAGCCGAACAAGCAGGGCTGCGTGAAGTCGCTCATCCGCGCCGACATGGAGCGATACTAGCAGCTTCGGCAAAGCGAGGTCGGGCGCCTATGCGTGAATCGTCCACGCACAGGCTCTTCCATAACTCCTCAGTGATGCTGCTCCGCTCCTGTCGCGCGCTTCGTTCCCTGCCTTATCGGCGAGGCGGCCAACGCGCCTGACGCCCACGGCGCGTCCGATCATCAGCTTGCGGTTGAACACCGTTCCGAGGATTTGCCTCCGTTCGGCTTCAACGCGGAATCGGCGTACTCGCCCTCCGGAAAACCTTCTTCGGAAATATCGCGCCGACGTGCGAAAGTGCCCGCAAGGCAATGAACTCACAAGAAAAAGCGGCTCGCAACGACCGTCCACGCGTTCCTGCGCGGGAAGCCGGTACGAGCTGCTCCTGTTATCCGTGACGCGGCGTGGTGTTCCATGACGGACGTTTGCCGGCTCTAAGCAGCAAACAGACCGAGCGTGCCGCCCAGGCCGAACAGGCCCAGCACGACAAACAGAGCCGCGGCGACGCCCGCTACAACCGCGGCGATAATGGCGATGATGATAATGGGGGAATCTTCCATGACGGCTCCTCGTGCCTCTCGAATTAGCTCAACCAGCCGAACAGTATAGCCTACGCGCACCCATCTCGCGAACTCACATGGCTCGAATGGCACGTTTCTGCACGCAAGCAGCGAAAGGCCAGTGTTTGATCGCTGAAGGCTGCACCGAAAATCTGAGACCGTCGAAGGGGGTCTAATGATTATTCGGACTACCGACTATGACAGGGCTGCGGATATATCGTTCTTCGCGAGGAATGGCGTGTTCGGGTTGAACGATGGGTCTGTCATCAAGGGGCCTATCAGCAACGTGGAGAGCGAATACGATGATCCGGATGGGATCGGGTGCATAGACGTCATCGTTGATGAGGATAGGGGAGTACTCGACTGCGTCTATCCGAACACGTTCGCATGGGCGGAGTTCGACGGCTTGGAGGCCGATGACCTGCCTGAGCGTCTGCGCGGCGGCGAATGAGCACCAGAGTGGTCCGGATACGGAATCGAGGCGCCCTGTTTGACCCCGGTCTGAGAACCGACCGCCATTCAACTACTGCCGTGATAAACCCGAACACTGGCGAGCTGGTCACGGCATGGGGAACAGGGCTGAATGGCCTTTAGGCAGTTGAGAAAACAAGGGGAAAGGCAAGGAGGCGCGGGCGATGACGACGAAGTTCAACGAAAAGGAGCGCGCAGCCATGCGAGTCATGGGGCTGCCGGAGGACGTCGACGAATTGTGCGGCAAAGGCCCAGAGTTCGTTTCCAGAGCCCAAGCGGCGATAGAGCGCGAGCTGCTTGGCCCCGGCCTCGAAGACAACGGGATGGATCTGAACCCGTACGGCGAGGCGCTGCGCAGCGCCATGGACGCGATAACCTACCGAGAACGCGAACGACGGCAATCAAAGCAATGAAGGCAAGGGGGTTTGACCCCGGTCTGAAAACCGACCGCCATTCAACCGCACAGGCGCTGTTATCTCGCCGGCCGGTACGACCCCGTCATGCGCTTCCGGCGCCGCAGCTGCGCGACAAAGTTCGCGAGCAGCACCAGCACGCCAGCCGCCGCGCATGCGTAACTCACGGGCACGAGCCAGAAGTCCTCGTGCAGCACGCCGCTCGCATCCACATAGCTCACCGAGTTTGTGGCCGCCACGGCAAGCACGGTCGCGACCACGATGAGCACTGCGCCCACGACGGACATCGCCAGGCTCATGCGCATCCATCTGCCCTCGCTGCCGTCGCGGATGAGCTTGTCGGCCATGCTGTTCGTCTCGCCTGAGTCATGCATCATGTCTGCTCCTCCCAGAATGAGCTCGTCAAGGGAGATGCCAAACGTCTTGGACAAGGCAATGACCACCTCGATGTCGGGCAGGTTGCGGCCGTTCTCCCAGTTGGAGACCGCCTGCCGCGTCACCCCAAGGCGCGACGCGAACTGCTCCTGCGTGAGGCCCGCGCTGGTGCGCACGGCCTTGACCCTCTCGCCAAATTCCATGAGCTCCTCTCCCTTCCTGGCCCCAGCTTCATCCGGCCAAAGACATTACGCAAGAAAGCATAGCTTGCACGGCGGCGCGCGACCCGACAGCAGAACTGTCGCGGCATCTACCTGGTGATTTTGCGTCTCGCCCGCGCAAGAAGATGGTGACTCGATGTGCACGCGAGGAATCGCGTAAGCTAGTCCCTCGCGCGTTTTCTCGTTGTGTTTGGCCCCGGTCCGAAAACCGACCGCCATTCAACGCGAGATCATCGAGGCCCAGGGCACGGGCGAGCAGACGCCGTTTTCGCGCGAGAAGCTCAACAGGATGCTCGACATGGCGGAAGGCGGAATCAAGGAGTTGCTCGAGGAGCAGCCCAGGGCCATCGAGGAGTAGGCATTATGGTCGATTTCACGCCACGGCGGGCGGCCATTGGAGGGATGGCATGCCAGGCGGCCATTGGCGGCGCGCCATGTCATCCCATCCAACGTACCCTCGACCGTAGGTAACAAATTTCGCCAATTGTAACCCCGCACGCGACAGTACCGGCAAATCGAGCGATGCATGGACGGGTTTATCCCCGATACAGTTAAAGCAGGGTGACGCTGGACGGGGGGATTCGCATGCTTCAATTTGGACAGAAAGTCGAGATTAACTACGCTGGGTTTCTTGAGGACGGGACGGAGTTCGTGAACACGTGGCTCTCCCCGGATTCCGTTTCCGTCACAATCGGGCAAAGCGGTTTGTTGCCGGCGTTCGAGCAGGCACTCGTCGACATGCACCGCGGTCAGCGCAAGACGATTGATATCCCTTGCGAGCAGGCATACGGACCCTTCGACGAATCGGCGGTCATCACCGTCGCCAAGGCGCGTTTCCCACATGCAGACAAGCTGCCCGTGGGCGAGTACATCGAGTTCGACATGGCGGGCGGCAAAGGCAGGGCGCGCGTCGTGGCGGCGAACGACGAGACGATCGTGTTCGACTGCAATCCCGAGCTTGCAGGGCATGACCTGCGCTTCGAGATCGAGCTCGTCGACATCGAGGGAAGCACGGCGCTCGACCAGGAGTCCGAGGCGACCGGATGCGGGTGCGACCGCCTGCGAGAATCGCTTGGCACTCATCATCATCACGGCCATGCGCATGGAAACGCTTGCGCGAGCTGCTAGTCTGTACCAGAGTCAACAATCCATCTGATGCGGCACGCTTGGCCGCACGCACGCCGTTGATTGGGGGAGTCATGGGTGCGAAAGAGGCGATTGACCGTACGTTCCGGCAGCTGATCATGACCATGCCGTATTCGAAGATCACGGTGACCGAGCTGTGCCGCAAGGCGCATCTGTCCAGGAAGACGTTCTACAGCACGTTCCAGGACAAGGAGGCGGTCCTCGAGTCGATCTTCGTCGAAGACGTCGTCGTGCCGATACGGGAGATGAACAGGCTGTTGTCGGTCGAGCAGAGGCGCCAGCTCACGAACGTGCTGATGGAGAACGTCTATACCCGCATCTGGGACGACAAGGAGTTCTACCAGGCGCTCGTCCGCCCGATGAAAGGGGTCGACGACACGTTCGTCCGCGTCGTCACGCACTCGCTCGAGGCGCTCAACAGCGAAATCATCGCAGAGTTTTCCTCGACGAAAGGCTACGAGGCGGAGTACGTGTCGTACTTCTTCGCGGCGTCTCAGGCCATGCTCGTCCAGAAGTGGATCTTCGACGGGTTCCCCCTCGAGCCCAAAGGGCTCGCCGCGCTCTACAAGAAGATGCTGAACGAGTACTGGCTCAATCAGCTCTGAGGGCGGGTGACACAGCGCCCACTCTGTATCCTTTCCAAACTCACAAGCGCACTATCGGGTCCAAGCAGGGTCATAGCTTGCCTGATTCGAGAATTGGCCCCGGATTGGCCGCTCGATACCTTTGGACCATAAGCATGAGACGGTGGGAAGCACCGTCTCCTGCAATGTCTCGGAGCCTGTTTTTCCAAGATGGTTCGAGGAAAGGAGCGGGAGCATGAGCGAGAGGGATGGCTACACCACGACGGTGCAGAGCATCGCAAGCGGCGGTACGGGCGGTGAGCCAACGGCAGTCGACACCAAGGACGGGAAGATCGTGCGCATTCGTCCTTTGCACATCGACGAGAAATACACACCCGAGGAACTGGCCGATTCCATGTGGGAGCTCGACGTCGACGGCAAGAAGCTGCGTCCGGAGATGAAGGCGGCGCCCAACTACATGGCACTTGCGTACAAGGAGCGCGTGTACTCCAAGAACCGTGTGCGCAAGCCACTGAAGCGCGTCGACTGGGAGCCCGGCGGCGATCCGGAGAAGATCCACGCGGAAAACCGCGGCAAGTCCAAGTTCGTTGAGATCAGCTGGGACGAGGCACTCGATATCATGGAGTCCGAGCTCAAGCGCCTGATCGACAAGTACGGGCCCTACACCGTGCTGTGCGTGGGCGAAGACGGGCACCGCGAATCCAAGGACCTGCATGCGGGTGGCGGCATGCACGCGACCGTGATGAACTTCCTGGGCGGCTACACACGCGAGACCCGCACCCCCGACTCGGTCGAGGGGTGGTATTGGGGTGCGAAGCACTTCTGGGGCTCGGGCTTCAACCATGGCGGCGGCTTGATTGCCCCGCCGCAGAACAACTACAGCAACTACAACGTCATGAAGGACGTCTCGGAGAACGCCGACCTGCTGGTGTTCGACGCCGGCGACTGGGAGTTGACGCAGAACTACGCGTCCATGTTCTTCTCCAGGGTGCTCAAGTACTGGGAGGACCTGGGCAAGGAGTTCGTGTCGGTCGATCCGTTCTGCAACTACACCGCGGTCTGCCACAAGACCTTCAAGTGGATCCCGATCCTGCCCAACACCGACGTAGCGCTCGACTTTGGCGCCATGTACGTGATGATCACCGAGGGCATCTACGATAAGGAGTACATCGACACCCATTCCATCGGGTTCGACAAGCTCGTCGACTACGTCTTGGGCAAGGAAGACGGCGTTCCCAAGACCCCAAAGTGGGCATCCGAACGCTGCGGCATCCCCGAGCACACCATCAAGGCCTACGCGCGCAATCTGTGCAAGAAGCGAGCTTCGCACGTGCACTACAGCTCGGGATCCATCAAGACGCCGTACTCACACGAGCCGGGCCGTACCCAGGCGTACCTGCTTGCCATGCAGGGCCTTGGCAAGCCGGGCGTGCAGCAGCTGCACCTCGAGGCGACCAATATGGGCAAGGAGAAGCTCGCGCAGTCTTCGACTCGCCCGTTCTCGATGCTCAACCACTGCCGCATGTTCTATCCGTCCGGGCAGTCGTTGCCCCGTACCGCCATCGCCGAGGCGATCCGCAACGGCCATGTCGAATGGTACGGTAGCCCCTGCATCGTCTACGTCGACACCGAAGAGCAGTTCAAGAAGTTCACGTACCCGGGTGACCCGAAGGTCGCGCTCATGATGGCGCAGGCCATGGCGAAGCGCGCGGGCACAGAGGTCCCCACCGAGGAGCCGAAGATCTCTCCGATCCACATGCTGTGGTCCGAGAAGCCCTGCAACATGAACTGCTGGAACGGCGGCTTCGAGTTCCAGGACGCCATCCGCAGTCCCCAGGTCGAGTTCTTCGTTACCAACCACCAGTGGCTCGAGAACGATTCGCTGTTCTGCGACCTGGTCTTGCCCGTCACCACGTGCCTCGAAGACGACGACACTATGGGCGCCAGCATGACCGTCGGCATGCGCTATGCGGGCTACACGCCGCATGCGTGCGATCGCGTGGGCGAGTCTAAGTCCGACTGGGAGATCGCCCTCGAGGTGCTCGACCGCTTTGGCATGCGCGAGAAGCTCGACTACGGCATGTCCACCCAGCAATGGCTCGAGTACGGTTTCAACACTTCGCAGCTGCCGACCGAAATCGATTGGGACACGCTGGTCGAGAAGGGGATCTACTACCCCAAGCTGGAGGAGAACTGGCGCGACGAGCTGCCCGGCATGCGCGGCTTCTACGAAGATCCCGAGAAGTACCCGCTCGACACGCCGTCCGGCAAGCTGGAGTTCTACTCCCAGGCACTTGCGGACCACTTCCCCGACGACAAGGAGCGCCAGCCGATGGCCAAGTGGATCGTTGGCGGCCCCGCTGAGGAAGGCTGGACGCACGACGAGAGTCTGTGGGGCGAGCGCTGCAAGAAGTATCCGCTGCTTGTCACGGCAAACCCGGCACGCTTCCGCGTGCACGTGCAGGGCGACGACATCGCCTGGTACCGCGAGATCGAGACCACCAAGGTGAAGGGCTCCGACGGCTATCTGTACGAGCCGCTGTGGATCAGCCCCGAAGACGCCGATGCGCGTGAGATCGAGGACGGGGACATCGTCAAGCTCTTCAACGACCGCGGCATCGTCCTCACCGGCGCTCGCATCTCGGAGCGCGTCATGCCCGGTTCGGTTGTTGTCGCGAAGGGCTCGCGCGTCGACCCGATTGCGCCGCACATCGACCGCGGCGGTGCCATCAACCTGATCAGCCCCGAAGAGACCGTCTCCAAGAACTGCAAGGGGTTCGTGGTCACCGGGTACCTGGTCGAGGCGGAAAAGCTCAGCCAAGAGGAATACGACGGCTGGAAGAGCGAATACCCCGAAGCATTCGAACGCGCTTACGATCCGGGTGAGGGCATTACGCGCGACGCTTGGGTTGTCGAGGCATAGGAGAGAGGCTGAGATACCATGAAAGGCTTTCTGATTCATGCAGATAAATGCGTAGGTTGCCACGCCTGCCAGATCGGCTGCAAGGATGAGCACTGCGGTAACTGCTGGATGCCCTACGCCCAGGAGCAGCCCGAATCGGGGCAGTTCTGGATGAAGGTCGACCAGAAGGAGCGCGGACAGCGCCCGCAGGTCAAGGTGAGCTACATCCCCACACCCTGCCAGCACTGCGAGAACGCGCCATGTATCGCCGCGGCAAAGGACGATGCGGTGTATCGCCGCGACGACGGCCTGGTCATCATCGACCCCGTGAAGGCGAAAGGCCAGCGTCAGCTCGTCGACGCGTGCCCCTACGGCAAGATCTTCTGGAACGAGGAGCTCGAGCTGCCGCAGAAGTGCACGGGCTGCGCGCACTTGCTGGACGACGAGGACTCGCCGATTCGCGTGCCGCGCTGCGTCGACAACTGCCCCGTCCACGTCATCGAGTTCGGCGAGCTCGACGAGCTTGACCTCGAGGGCGCCGAGGTCCTGCACCCCGAGTATGGCACCAAGCCGCACGTCTACTACAAGGGGCTTCCCAAGAAGTTCATCGCCGGCACGGTGTTCACGCCCGCCGACGAAGAGATCGTCGAGGGCGCGCAGGTCGTCGTGACGAACGGCGAGCAGACCTATACCGACACCACGAACAGCTGGGGCGATTTCTGGGTCGACGACCTGCCCGATGGCGACTGGACGGTCACCATCACCGGCGCCGGTAAGGAGAAGGTCCTCAACGTGAGCACGGTCGACGAGGACAGGGGACTCGGCGACATCCCCCTGGAATAGGGGCATGGGGCATGTGCCCATCTAGCGAGTCCCACGCGGGAGAGACGAGCCGGGGAGGGGGCAACCCCCGGCTCGCCCCGGTGTGGATCGTGCGCGTCGACTACGGGGCGAACGAGCTCTTCGATGCCGACGGGAACGGCTACTACGAGCTTTCCGGCGGTGGGTGGATGAGGTTCGGCCCCGTCTGCGAGGGCAGCATCAGGTACTGGGGCAGCGGCTCGCATGCCGGCCACATCAACCTGCTGCCCGCAGAGCAGTATCACGACGGCGCATGGGTGAACGTGATGGGCTGCGCGCCAGGATTCTGATGCGCAGCAGCCCGCACGGCCAGTCAGCGAGGAGGAACTATGTACGAAACGCTATTGAGCAAGTACGGAGTACGTCAACTTGGCTTCTACGTGAAAAGTATCGAGGAGACCGCCGCGTTTATGGCGAAGCATTTCGGCGCGGGACCGTTTTTCGACATGGGCGTCAACGAGCCCGCAAAGCTGCAGCTGCACGGCGCCGATTGCAAATCGCTCACGCGCTGCGCGCTGGGCCACATGAACGACGTGCAGGTCGAGCTGATCGAGCCCGCCAACGACGAGCCGAGCGTCTACGCCGAGGCGGGCGGCTTTGGGCTGCACCACATCTGCCTGTGGACCGACGACCTGGCAAAGACGATCGAGGAGTTCAAGGCGGAGGGCGTCGAGGTAGCCATGGAAATGGTCTCGGGGCAGGGGCTTCCTGTCGTGTATCTGGACACCGTCGAGGAGCTGGGTGTCTACGTCGAGGTGAACCCGCCGCTCGATCAGCTGTATCAGGGCATCAAGATGCAGCACGAGAAGTGGGATGGGACGCGCCCGCTGCGCTCGGTCGCCGAGCTCATGGGCAAGTAGCGTCCCGGGAGAAGCCGTATCAGCCGGTACGGGAAAACGTGAGAACGGGGGGAATTCATGACAACTGACAATCCATATGACCTTTCCGGCCGCGTCGCCCTCATCACGGGAGCGAGTTCCCATGGCATTGGCAACCAGTCGGCCAAGATCCTCGCTGCCCACGGGGCAAAGGTGTTCTTGGTCGCGCGGCGCGAGGAGAAGCTGAAAGACGCCTGCGCGGAGATTGAGGAGACAGGCGGCGTGGCGTCATACTATGCGGGCGATGCCTCGCAAGAGGAGACCTGCAAGGCCGCGGTGGAGAAGTGCGTCGCCGAATTTGGCAGGCTCGACATCATGGTGCTGGCAGCGGGGATCTCCGGGCTGTCCGAGCGGAGCATGGAAGACGCGTTCGATACCGAGAACTGGCGCCATATGCTCGCCGTCAACCTGGACAGCGTGTTCTTCATGGTGAAGTACGGCTGGGAGGAATGCGCCAAAAACGGCGTTGGAGCCATCATCCCGATTGGGTCGCTGGCATCGTGGCATGCGGCGGGCTCCACGGCCTACACCGCCACGAAGGGCGCCGTCCGCGCGCTCACGCAGAAGTGGGGCAAGCTCCTCGGCCCGAAGGGGGTGCGCGTGAACGCGCTGTATCCGGGCTTCATCGACACCGACATGACGCATCGCGCCACCGAGGTCGAGTCCTACATCAATTCTGTGATTGCGCGGATTCCGCTGGGCAGGTACGGCACGGTCGATGACTGTGCAAATGCGGTCCTGTACCTTGCCTCCGATGCGTCTTCGTTCATGAACGGGCAGCATCTCGTCATCGATGGCGGGGAGCTCGCCTAGACGCAAGAGCGATTCTTTTCGCATGGGCCCGCGTGCCGGAGCATGCGGCGGGAGGGCCCACGCATCCAACGCAATGAGAATACGAGGGGTTCCTATGTCTGTGGAGAAGACATCGGGGAACGTGTTTCTTGACGCCCCGAACAACAAGAAGCTCATGACCGTCATAGGCGTCTACTGCGGCGTCTTGGCAAATCTGCTTGTCTCGACGTCTAACTCGACGCTGCTTCCCGCAGCGGCAGCTGATATCGGCGGCATGGAAATCTACGGCCTGGCACAGGGCGTGAGCGGAATCTTGGGAGTCATCGCCATGCCGATCTTCGGCTTTATCGCCGCTCGCAATCCTGCGATGAAGCGCTGGCTGTGCGGCGGCTCGCTCGGCATCGGCGCGCTCGTTCTGCTTGTCCGCGCACTTGCGCCGTCCATGCCGGTCATCATCGTCGCAAACGTCTTTTGGGGCCTCGTGAGCGCAGGCGTATTCGCCGTCGGCTTCACGATGATCCGCGACGTCTACGACCGCAAGCGTGCTGGATTCTACCTGGGCCTTGTGGGCACGATGATGTCCATCGCCATGCTCGTGGGACCGTTTTTGGGCGGTCTGGTTATCGACCGCATCGGCTGGCGCGTGTGGTGCTGGATTCTGTTCGCGATTCTTGCCGTGGGCTTTGCAGTCGTCGTGTTCGGCGGCGTGAAGGTTTCCAAGGAAGACGTCGCAGACCTTGCCCGCAAGGGTGGCAAGTTTGACTTTCTGGGCAGCGTCTTCATCGCCGTTTTCCTCGGGTGCCTGATTATCGCGCTGTCCATGGGCGGCAGCTATGTCAAGTTCGGCACGCCGCTCAACACCGTGCTGCTCGTGATTTCCGTCATCGCGTTTATCGTCTTGTGCTTGGTTATCAAGAAGAAGGGCAACGATGCCATCGTCCCGACCGACGCGCTCAAGGACCGCAACACCATGGTGCTTGCTGCGGCCAACTTCCTGCATAACTTCGGTGCGATGACCATCTCGTTCTTCATCGCCGGCTTCATCATGCGCACGCTGGCAAACGATCCCATCTGCGTGGCGATTGGACCTGCGCTCGCAGCGGGCATTGCGATGGCGCTCATGGCCGTGCTCGGCCTGTTCTTGGGACCGGTATTTGGTAAGGCCATCGCCAAGGCGGGGACCGCCAAGAACGTCATGATCTTCGGCAACGTGTTCCGTGTACTGGTCATGGCAGGCTTCGTGTTCGCGCTCGTGCCCGGTGTGCCCGTCTGGGTCATCTACATCTTGATGTTCCTCGCGGGCGTGTTCACCTCTCAGCAGCAGGCGACGCAATCCGCAGCGCCTCAGATCATGCTGGACAAGGACCTGCGCACGATTGGCAACTCCGTGATTCAGCTTGGCCAGAACCTGGGCGCGGGCATCGGCATGGCGGTCTTCACCCTGGTACTCGGCATCTTTGGCGCCGAGGGCATGAGGATCTGCATGATCATCGCCCTCGTCTCGTGGATCGTGCTGTTCTTCATCACGTTCCTGCTCAAGTCCCCTGCCCAAGAGGCTTCGGAAGAATAGGAGGAGCATCATGAGAACAGTTCGAGTGGTGACGGGTGGGACCTCTGGGATGGGGCTCGCCATCGCCAAAGCGCTGGGAGCGGACGGTCCCGTCTTGATCGGCGGGCGCAACGAGGCGCGCATGGCGCGGGCGCTCGACGAGCTTAAGGCGGCGGGCGTCGAGGCGTACGGCTCGCAGCTGGACGTCTCCGACGCAGCGAGTGTCGCGGCCTTTGCCGCAAAGGCGGCAGATATCGCTCCCATCGGCACGGTTGTGCATGCGGCGGCGGTCGATATGGACAATGCGGATACGGACACCATCGTGCGTATTAACGTGCTCGGCACGGTAAACGTGGTCAACGCGTTTTTCCCGCGCATGACCGAGGGCAGCGCGCTCGTGAACTTCGCCTCGGTGACCGGGTACTACTACCGGCCCACTGCTGACGAGCTTGCCGTGTGGGACGACCCCGGCAATGCCGAGCTCGCCGAGCGGTTCGCGGCGGGGCTCACGCCCTTTGACGCGCCGGGGCTGTCCGACAGCGCGGCGGCATACTTTGCCTCGAAGGCGTTCGTGATGCGCTACACCAAGGCAAACGCGCAGCGGTTCGCGAGCAGGGGATGCCGCATCTTCTCCGTTTCGCCGGGGTCGTTTATGACGCCGATGCTCGAGACGCAGGAGGAGAACTACGAATCCATCAAGAAGACCACGGTCTTCGAGAGGTTTGGCGATCCCGACGAGATGGCGTATCTGATTGCCAGCCTCGTCGATCCGAGGGCGGGGTATCTGACGGGGGCCGACGTGCTCATGGACGGCGGCATGTTCGCAAAGAGATGCGTGCCGCAGCTTTCATAGCCGCGTGCGATACAGACAAGAATGGGGATGAACTTCATGGCGAAGGATTACACGGATTACTTCAAGGGGCGCGATTGGGTCCATATGCTGGGCTTTTGCGCACCCGACTGGAAAGGGTTCATGACCGAGCACAACCGATTGTTCGGGTCGGGGCCGTTCTTCTACACTACGAACACGTTTGGGAAGCTCGTTTACCACGGGGAAGAAGTCGACTGCAAGGGACTCGAGTTCCATGCGTGCTACGGCGCCTGGGGGAGCCATTCGATCGAGGTCGTGTCGCAGAACGACTGGTCGGTTCCGACGATGTTCACGGAGCTCAACGAGCAGGGCAAGCCCGGCTTCAACCATATCCACATGTTCGTCGAGAGCCTGCAGGAGGCAAAGGAGGCCTGCGAGGCGCTGGAGATTCCGATCATCACGATTGGGTATCCCGACCTCGAAAACGCGCTGGAGAAGGCGCGCGCGACGGGCGTGGACGAGGAAGCAGTGCGCGCGAAGGCGGGCAAGCCGTCGTTCATGGTGGCCGACCTACGCGGGCATCTCGGGTTTGCCGTGCAGTTCATCGAACCGTCGGCCAAGCGGCTCCACGACGCGATTTTGGGTGCGCGGGACAAGTGGGACGGTTCTGAGGAGCATATGTTCATCAAGCTGGGATAACACGGGTTTGCATGCGCGCCCTTCGGTGGCACCGTGGGGCGCGCATGGTCGTTTTCGTGCCATCGCAGACGGCCATTGGCGGCATAGCATGCCAGACGGCCATTGGCGGTGCGCGGTGGCGCGAAACCAACCATTGGTGGCATGGCGGTCAAACGGCCACTAGTGGATCCCCGTGGCGTGGATTCGGCCGCACGGTCACTTGTCGGTGTAGTTCTCGACAAAGTCGATGAGCTCTTGGTACGGTTTTCAGACCGGGATCAAACAAAAAGCCGACCGTAGGCGGCTCGCGAGCTTGTCTCGCAGGCTGCCTTGTTTCACGTCCTACACGAACTCGACCTCTTGGCCGGTTAGGGTTTGATCCCGGTCCGAAAACCGACCGCCATTCAACCACACTTTCTTATATGACGAGGCGCCCCGCAGGGCGCCCTGGTTCTATTCGTATCCGTAGCATTTCAAGAACACTGGCGTCGCGACGCCGTCGCGATCCTCCCAGACTATTCCCTGGTACCATTGCTCCCCGAAATCGAGATCACGAAGATCAGCTCCGTCCATCCACTCCTTCTCGAAGCTTTCTGCCTCGCCGATTGGGACAACCCACCCGTACAAATCCATGAGGTGCATGCCCGCGACGTCGAACGTGTCCCCATCGGAGGTGCTGAGGAAAAACCGCGACCCTCTGCTCTCGCAGTATTCGTTCATGATTCTGACGGACCTAACTAGGTCATCGTAGCGGAGGTCCCCCGTGGACCGAATCCCAGATGGCAGCGAGCCTTGCATTTCTATCCCTCTTAAATTTCATAACCGAAAGAGTTTGACTCCGGTCTGAAAACCGACCGCCATTCAACAGGAATTGAGCCTGAATGGCTTGCCCCCCACGAATGGGGGGTCCCTTTCAGGCTCAATTCCTTATACCACATTTCCGCTAGTTCAACGGAAGAGCGCATGGCTCTGGCCCATGCAGTCGAGGCCCGAGCCCTCGGCGGGAAGCCATTGGAAGCACGGAAACCCCGCACGGGGCCTCCTGCCACGTACCATGGGCCGCACGGTCCAAGACCCTGCCCGCACGGGATGAGAGAGGAGCCACGGATGGCAGACGAGCAGGAGAAGGGCAAGCCGGAGGAGGAAGGCGCCGACACCACCGACTGGAAGGCGATGGCCCGAAAGTGGGAGGCGCGCTCCAAGGAGAACGCCGTGAAGGCCAAGGCCTACGACGAGCTCCAGGAGTTTGACCCCGGTCTGAGAACCGACCGCCATTCAACTCTTGCCGCCGCCTGGGCCTTCGCCGAAATCGGGTTCCCGCAAGTCAACCAATCAGCGGATAATCCAAGAAACGCGAATGGCGGCATGCCCTCTTTCGAAAACGCTCCAAGTTACGGAAATAACGGCAAATCGCATCATTTTTCCCGTTAGTTGGATTGTTCTGAGATGCATCAGACGGGTGAAAAGGCCGATGCTGCGCGAACGGCATCGGCCTCTGTTTGATCCGCTCGAAAACGCTCGCAAACCCGCTGATCAGAATTGTTTTCAGCCATGCATATTTGGGCGAAAGCGAATGGGCACGCTTATTGCCGATTATTTCAATTATATATGCCATAACCGGATTTCCAAACAACGGCAAAAACGGCATCGCACCATCCAAGTTCCGTCAATAACGGCAGGATTTGCCATTATTTCCGTAACTTGGAACGCATCGCAGCCTGCGGCGGCGCACGACGCACGCTGCGGGCGGGCAGCGAGGCGCAGCTGATGCGGGAACGGGCGCGACCCCGCATCAGAACCGTGCTCGATTCGACCTTGGCTGCTGTTCGGCGCTGTCGTTATCGGGTATGACCCCGCAAGAAGCCGCATCTGATTCCGCAGCCATCGGAGGTTTCGTGGGCGCAGATCGGACGCAGCCTAGCGCCCGGCCAGCGCAAGCTCGTGTTTGACCCCGGTCCGAAAACCGACCGCCATTCAACTTATAATAAAGCCGTCAGGTATACAGTGGGCTGAAGGGCCGCGCAGAAGAGTTCGAGATGAGTGAGATGTTCGCACGCATTGTACTGTGGGCCATATTCGCTGCGTCCGCCATCATGACCGTTACGTTCCTGTCTGGCCGCGGCGCAAGCCTCGTCGCAGGCTACAATACGGCCACCGAGGCGGAGAGGGAGGCGGTGGATGAGAGAAAGCTGCTCCGGGTCATGGGCGTGGGGATGCTCGTGGTCACGGTCGTGCTTCTCGTCTTGGCATTGTTGGGAGAGGCGACTCCAATAGCGTTCGTGTGCGTGGCGATTGCCATCGTTGGGGTCGATTGCGCCGCTATGGTCTACCTCGCAAACACGAAGTGCAAAAAGTAGAGTTTGACCCCGGTCCGAAAACCGACCGCCATTCAACATTGGAAGCAAGGAAATAGCGCGAAATCGTCGAACTCGAAAAGAAGGCAAGACATGAAATCTGACATGAGCTCTTTGGAAAAAGCCCACGGAAGGCGAAGGACTGACATCCTAGCTGGAAACCGTGCTTATGCTCTCGATGCTTTGGGTGGAGACTGGCCGGTTATGACGGCATTGGCTGCCCTCTGCGCGGCTGTGCAGTACGGATGGAATGATCCGGAGATGTTAAAGGCGATCTCAGATTGCGAGAATATCGAGGATGAGATTCGCGGCGTTCCGATCGGATTGTACGCAACGGCTGCGCGTCATCTGCTCACAGGCGATGAGTATCTGGGAAACAACGACTATGTCAAAAGGTTCATATCCGACAAGATGACCTATTACAGAATAGGGGAGACGGTAGATTAGGTTTGACCCCGGTCTGAAAACCGACCGCCATTCAACTCTCTCGGTTGTTCGCGCTCCATAACGCCCGCTACCAGCTGACCAGTTGGCATCGGGCGGCATGGCGCCGCGTTCTCGTGCTACAATGGATAGGCAAGGGGCATGACGGCTTTGTTCGCTTACATCCAACAAAAGCGGCCGCATGCTGCTTGAATCTACATGTGGCGGCCGTTCGTTTGGTGTGAGCGGCCGCCCCGCTCAGGCTCTACAGCCTGAGCAAAAGCACCACTACTACCAACAAAAGCGTTATCGCGTTAATCAAGTTCGTTATCGCTATTACCGCGTTCATCAGTTTCTTTTTCGTTTGACCCCGGTCTGAAAACCGACCGCCATTCAACCGCTCGCATTTTTCGATTGCATTGACTACACTACCATCTTTACGCATGCAGCTGTTGCGCCGCGCCGTCTTCGCGCGATACCATTTTCTCAAAGAACGCGATTTCCGTCGAAGAAGGGCCCATGGCGTTTCGGAGTCTGAGCATCGAGCATCCAGCCGAGGTGCATGTGAAATCGGGGCAGCTGCTGGTCTCGCAGGAGGGTGGGGAAGTGTCCATTCCCGTCTCCGGCCTGTATCTTATCGTGTTCCAAGGTCCGGACATTCGCATATCGACGATGGCGCAAACGATGCTCGCCGAATCTGAGGTCATGCTGCTCTACATCGGAAAGAACTACCATCCGGCGGCTATGACGATTCCCCTCGTTTCGAACGCGCGGCAGGCGCGTGTCGCTCGCATGCAGGTGGGTGTCTCCCGGCAGGGGCAGGACGTGCTCTGGCAGGCAATCGTGAAGCGCAAGATCGAAAACCAAGCGCAGGTGCTTTCCCTTTGCAACCTGCCGGATTCCGACGTGCTCGATTCGTATGCCAAAGACATCGCGCCGGGCTGCGCTGCGGCAGCCGACGGAGCCGAGCGGAATTGCGGTGCAGCTGTAGTCGGCTCGCCGTTGTCGCCGACAAAGAAAAAGGCCAGAGCGTTTGCTCTGGCCTTCAAAAATCATGGCTCCCCGGGTAGGATTCGAACCTACAACCCTCCGGTTAACAGCCGGATGCTCTGCCGTTGAGCTACCGAGGAATACGGCGCGCTTTTTCAAGCGGCAAGTCGTTATTATAACCGTTCGCGCGTATGGTGCAAGGGCAATTTCATGGAGACGCTGTGAATCGTGCTCGCGCAGCCTCGCCGGCCGATAGTTCGGGCGTCCGGTCGCAAAACGTGAAGCCATGGCGCTGATACTCGCTGCGCCATGGCTTCACTCGGTTTCCGCATCGGTGTGACAACTGTCGCCTCAGACGCTGCAGCCGTCGTCGGCGTTCTTAGTACACCATGCCCATCGCTTCGCGTACCTCGCCCAGCGTTTGCTCGGCGATGGCGTTCATCTTCTTGTTTCCCTCGTGCAGCACGTCCTTCACGTAGTCGAGGTCGTTTTCGAACTGCGCGCGGCGTTCGCGGTGCGGCGCCAAGAACGCGTTCACGCTTTCGGTCACGTATTTCTTCAGCTGGCCCGAACCGCCGTCGCCGATTTCGGCGGCGATGTCCTCCTCGGTGCGACCGGTGCACAGCGCAGCGGTTGTGAGCAGGGCGGATACGCCAGGGCGGTTTTCCTTGTCAAACGTGATGTGGCGGTCGCTGTCGGTCTTGGACTTCTTTATCAGCTTGGCCGTCTGCTCGGGCGTATCGCCCAGTTTGATGGAGTTGCCGTAGCTCTTGGACATCTTGCGGCCGTCGAGACCGGGGATTTCGATGGCATCGGACAGGATTCCCTCGGGTTCGGGGAACACCTTGCCGTAACGCTCGTTGAACCGGCGCGCGATCTGGCGCGTCAGCTCGATATGGGGCAGCTGGTCTTTGCCGACGGGCACGATGTTGCCCTTGCAGAACAGGATGTCGCACGCCTGGTGCACCGGGTAGGTCAGAAGAAGCCCGGTGAGCGCATGGCCCGACGCCTCCTGCTCGGCTTTGACGGTGGGGTTGCGCTCGAGCTCGGCCTCGGTCACAAGCGACAGGAACGGCAGCATCAGCTGATTGCAGGCCGGCACGGCGGAATGCACGTAGATGGGCGTTTTTTCCGGGTCGATGCCTGCGGCCAGATAGTCCATGACCATGTTGTAGACGTTGTCCTGGATGTGCTCGGTGGTGTCGCGGTCGGTGATCACCTGGTAGTCGGCGATCAGCACGTAGCACTGGATGCCCATGTTCTGGTACTGGACGCGGTGCTGGATGCTGCCGAAGTAATGGCCCAGATGCAGCCGCCCGGTGGGACGGTCGCCCGTGAGCATGATGTACTTATCGGGATGTTCGGGCAAATCGGCGCGGATGGCATCCGAGCGCTTCTTGCTCGCAAGGAACGTGTCGCTGTATTCGGTCATGGAAAATCTCTCTCACTCTGTTGGGGCGCGCGGTTGCGCGCCGTTCGCAATGAACCAGTATAACGGTTGCGCGCCATCCCGCCGAACGGGGGGCAAAGCCGCAACGCGGAAGAGCGCCGCCGGGCTGCCGCGGTTGGATCGTGGGGCGAACAAAAGGCGGCACGCCGCGAATGCGATGGAGCCGCTTTCGGGTTTGTTTGGCCGTGCGATGCGCAGATTCTGCGAAGGTGGGGGCGACTTCGGTTCCGCGCTTGCGCCGACGGGCATCTGCCGCTAGAATACTTGCACGTTGCAAGCGCGAAGCGCTGCATTCGGTCGCTTGGCTCAGCGGGAGAGCATCGCCTTCACACGGCGGGGGTCACAGGTTCAAATCCTGTAGCGACCACCATAAACAGCAAGGTCATCGGGCGAAACCGCACGATGACCTTTTTTGTTGGCCAAAAGCCGCAAGCGCGGAATCGTCGGTCGCGCCGGCGCCAACGCGGGACAGCCGGCGGACTGCGTCCGACGCGCAAAAGGCACGGTGCGCATGCAGGCTGGCCGTGCCGGCTTGCGAGCGGCACACGCGGCAGCGCGCCACGCAGGCGCGACCGCACTGCCCACCGCTGGCATCCGTTTGGTTTGGAAAGCAAAGGAACTTGGGTTCGTGATACTTCAGCTCGAGCACATCTCGAAATCGTTCGGCGGGCGCACGCTGTTCTCCGGCGTGTCGCTGCGTCTGGAAGAATACGACCGGCTGGCGCTCGTCGGCCCCAACGGCGCGGGCAAGACCACCATGCTGCGCATCATCTCCGGCCAGGAGGACGCCGACGACGGCGACGTCGTGCTCGCCAAGGGAGCGCACATCGGCTACCTGGAGCAGGAGGCCATCGAGATGGGCGACAACCCCATCTTCGAAGAGGTGCTGTCCTCCCAGACCGAGGTGCTCGCAGCCGAGCGCAAGCTCCACCGGCTCGAAGCGGAGCTGGGCTCCAACCCCACGCAGAAGCAGCTCGAAGCGGCTGGCCGCGCCCGCGACGCGTACGAGATGCTTGGCGGCTACACCATCGAGTCGCGTGTGCGCTCGGTGCTGTTCGGCCTGGGCTTCAAAGAGTCCGACATGGAGCTGCACACGACCGCGTTCTCGGGCGGCTGGCAGATGCGCATCGCGCTGGCAAAGCTGCTCGTGCGCAACCCCGAAGTGCTCCTGCTCGACGAGCCGACCAACCACCTGGACCTCGAAAGCGTCAAGTGGCTCGAGGGCTTCCTGCGCGGGTATTCGGGCACGGTCGTCGTCGTCAGCCACGACCGCGACTTCATGGACAACATGGTGGACCGCGTGGCCGAAATCGACAACGGCCAGGTATATCTGTACAAGGGCAATTACAGCGCCTACCTGCGCGAACGCGCCGAGCGCATCGAGCGGCTGAAAGAGGAGCAGAAGCGCCAGCTCGACGAGATCGCGCATCTGCAGGCGTTCGTCGACAAGTTCCGCTACAAGGCCACCAAGGCGCGCCAGGCCCAGGACCGCGAGAAGAAGATCGAGAAGCTGAAGGAGAGCCTCGTCGTCATCCCCGAGGAGCGCAAGACCGTCCACTTCAACTTCAAGCAGCCGCCGCGCACCGGCGACGAGGTCGTGCGCGCCCGTGGCTTGGTGAAACGCTATGGCGACAAGGTGGTGTACAACGGCGCGGACTTCGAGCTGTACCGCGGCGACAAGGTGGCGCTCGTCGGCCCCAACGGCGCGGGCAAGTCCACGCTGCTCAAGATGGTCGCGGGCGTGCTCGCGCCCGACGCCGGCACCATCGAGTACGGCACCAACGTGACGAAAACCTACTACGCGCAGCACCAGCTCGAAGAGCTGAACTCGGGAAACACCGTGTTCGAGGAACTGGACGGCGTCGCTCCCGGCTGGACGATCTCGCAGGTGCGCACGCTTCTGGGGGCGTTCCTGTTCAACGGCGACGACGTCGACAAGAAGGTGAGCGTGCTGTCCGGCGGCGAGAAGGGCCGCCTAGCGCTGGCCAAGATGCTCGTCGCGCCGGCGCCGCTTCTGTGTCTGGACGAGCCGACCAACCACCTGGACATCGCATCGGCTGACGTGCTCGAACAGGCGCTCCAGCGCTTCGAGGGCACCATCCTTTTGATCACGCACGACCGGCACCTCATCCGCGCCGTGGCCAACCGCATCGTCGAGGTGAAGCCGGGCAAGCTGACCAACTACGCGGGCGACTACGACTACTACCTGTACAAGACCGGCCAGGTGGAAGGGGAAAACCCCGCCGTCGGCACGGGCAAGAACGCGGGCCCGTCCAAGGAGGCGGCATCTGACCGGTTCGGCGGCGGCACCGCGGCGGGGAAGTCCGGCGCGAACGGTTCGGGCAAAGGCGCCAAGGGCGGCGGCGCGAACAGGTCGTCGCATAAGTCCAAGGAGCAGAAGCGCCAGGAGGCGCAGGCTCGCGACAAGGCGTACGCCGCCGTGAAGGCGCATCGCCGGCGCATCGCCGCGCTGGAGAAGAGCTTGGAGGCCGACCGCGCGCGCATGGAGGAAATCCTCGCGACGCTCGCCGACCCGAGCTTCTACACGAACGAGGGCGCGGACACCGACGTCATCGCTGAGCACGCCGCGCTGAAGAAGAAGATTGCGTCCGAAGAGGACGAGTGGCTCGAGCTGAGCGAGCAGGTGGAAGAGGCGCTCGCGAACCAGAAGCAGCACGCGGGCGCGAAGCGGTAGGCGAACCGTCGGCGCGCAGGTGGCGGGCGGGTCGTCGACGCTGGCGCGAGCGGGTGAGCTGCAGCTGACGGCTTGCGTCCGCTGCGTTCGCATTTTGCTCCCGCTGCGCTCGTGTTCCGCGCCCGCCGCACGCGCGTCTCGCGCCCGCATGTCTTGCAGACGCTCCAACAGGAAGGCTGATTCCCATGGCGTTCAACATCGTGCTCGTGGAACCCGAGATTCCGCAGAACACGGGCAACATCGCGCGCACCTGCGCATGCACGGGCGCGCGGCTGCATTTGGTGGAGCCGATGGGGTTTCGCGCCACGGAGCGCAATCTGCGCCGAGCCGGCTGCGACTACTGGGACGACGTTGACATCGTGAAGTGGCCGTGCGTTGAGGCGTTTTTGGAAGCCCACGGCTCGGACGAGCTGCATCTGTTCACGGGGCATACGCAGCGCCGCTTTACCGACGTCGCATACGGCGATGAAAGCTACCTTCTGTTCGGCCGCGAGAGCCGCGGGCTCGATTCCGCGCTGCTCGAGCGTTTCGCCGACCGCTGCGTGCGCATCCCCATGCGCGCCGACGAGCGCTCGCTCAACTTGGCGAACTCCGTCGCCATCGCCGTGTACGAGGCGGCTCGCCAGCACGGGTTCGCCGGCCTGGCGTAAGGCAGGCGCCTGCGAGACGCGGTCTGAGCGCCGCTTCGGCGCCGCTGGAATGACGGCGCATCGCCGCAAGCGCGCCGCTTCGGTGCCGCCGTACCGCCGCGTGCGCTTGCGAAACCCAGCTGCGCCCACGCGGCTGCTCGCGCGGCTGCTTGCGCTCGCTGCTGCACGCGCGGTTGTTCACGGGTTCGACCGGGCTTCTCCCGAGTGAAATAAGGGGGTTAATCATGGCAGACGCGCCGTTGCGCGCCGGGTTGGCGGCTATAATGTGCCCAGTGTCTCAATGAACGAAAGGATGCCTCATCATGAATATTGTTCTGCTGGGTGCCCCGGGTGCCGGCAAGGGAACGCAGGCGGCCAAGCTGGTCGAGGAGTTCGGCACGGCCCACATCTCCACGGGCGACATGCTGCGCGCTGCGGTCAAGGCAGGCACCGACCTGGGCAAGCAGGCCAAGAAGTACATGGACGCGGGCGACCTGGTCCCCGACGATGTGATCATCGGCCTCGTGCTCGACCGTCTGCAGGAGCCCGACGCGGACAACGGCTTCATCCTGGACGGCTTCCCGCGCACGACCGCTCAGGCCGTCGCGCTCGACGCCGAGCTGGGCAAGGTGCAGCGTCCGCTCGACGCCGCCCTGCTCATCGACGTGCAGCCCGAGGTCATCGTCAAGCGTCTGACCTCGCGTCGCATGTGCAAGGAGTGCGGCTACATCGGCAGCGTCGCCGACGAGAAGTGCCCCAAGTGCGGCGGCGAGATGTACCAGCGCGACGACGACAACGAGGAGACGGTGCGCAACCGCCTCGACGTGTACCAGAAGTCCACGGCGCCGCTCATCGATTACTATCGCGGCTCGGAGCTGCTGGTCACCATCGACGGCGACCGCGACCCCAACGTCGTCTACGCCGACGTGAAAAAGGCCCTCGGCCTGTAAGCGCCCCGCGATTCTGCGGTCTTCGGGCGAGAGCATGCGCCCGCGGCATCACAGAGATATGCCCCAAGCCCCGCGCAACGGTGTCCGCTGCGCGGGGCTTTCGTGTGGTTTGACCAGTTCAGGACCGTGTATGCTAGACTTTCACCCGCATGCTTCCACACATCGTTCTCCGAACCGAAAAGGAAGGATTCGCCGTGAAACTGGTTGTCGCGGATTCCTACGAGGATATGAGCCGCAAGGCGGCCGACCTCTTCGCCGCGTTGCTTGAAGAGCAGCCGACGTGCGTGCTGGGCCTGGCCACGGGCACGACGCCCATCGGGCTGTACGATTGCCTGGTCGACGATTGCAAGCGGGGCGCTCTGAGCTTCGCCGACGCCCAGACGTTCAACCTGGACGAGTACCGCGGGCTTGCGCCCGACCATCCCCAGAGCTACCACTACTTCATGCGCACGCACCTGTTCGACCGGGTCGACATCGACCTGTCCCGCACGCATGTGCCCGACGGCGCCAACCCCGACGGCCAGGCGGCATGCGATGCGTACGAGCGCGCAATCGAACAGGCGGGTGGCATCGACCTGCAGCTCCTGGGTTTGGGACACAACGGCCACGTCGGGTTCAACGAGCCGGCCGACAGTTTCCCCGTTTGCACGCATTCGGTGACGCTCACGCAGAGCACCATCGACGCCAACAGCCGCCTGTTCGACTCGGCAGACGAGGTGCCGCGCGAGGCGTACACCATGGGCATCGGCACCATCATGAAGGCGCGCAAGATCGTGCTCGTCGCCAGCGGGCAGGGCAAGGCGCAGATCGTGCACGACGCGTTCTTCGGGCCGGTCACGCCGCAGGTGCCGGCGTCGGTGCTGCAGCTCCACCGCGATGTGACCGTCGTCGTCGACCGGGAGGCGGGTTCGCTGTGCGCATAACGGGGGGACGTGTCTTCACGGGGGAGTCGTTCGCGGCGGGTACCGTCGAGGTGCGCGGCGACCGCATCGCGCACGTGGAGCTCGAAGGCGCAGCAGGTGCCGCGCCGGCTGATGCGGCGTGCGCAGATACCGTTTCCGCAGATGATGCAGCTGGTGGGGAAGCGGAGGCCAGCGCTTGCACCGCGGGCACTGCTCCTGCGGACCTCGACGCGTCCGGCTGCTACGTCGTGCCGGGGTTCATCGACCTGCATGTGCACGGCGCGCTCGGCGCGGACCTGTGCGACGGCACGGTTGAGGCCATCCAGACGCTCATGCGCTACGAGGCGTCGTGCGGCGTCACGGCGCTGTGCCCCACGACGATGACCTTCCCCGAAAGCGTGCTTGCACCCGTCATGGACGCGGCGCGCGTGTTCGAGCCAGCGCGCGACGAGGCGACGCTGCTCGGCATCAACATGGAGGGGCCGTTCATCTCGCCCGACAAGGTGGGAGCGCAGAACCCCGATTACGTCCAGCGCTGCGACGCGGCCATGATCCGGCGGCTGCAGGAGCGCGCCGGCGGGCTGATCAAGCTCGTCGACATCGCACCCGAACGCGACGGCGCGCTCGAGTTTGTGCGCGCGATGCACGACGAGGTGCGCATCTCCATCGCGCATACGTGCGCCACGTATGCCGATGCCAAAGCCGCGTTTGCGGCGGGTGCGCAGCACGTCACGCACCTGTGCAACGCCATGCCGCCGCTGCACCACCGCGAACCGGGCGTCATCGGCGCGGCGTTCGAGGATGCGCAGACGGTGGAGCTCATCTGCGATGGCAAGCACGTGTCGCCCACGATGGTGCGCATCGTGTTCACCCTGTTCGCGGGCCGGGTCGCCGTCATCAGCGACGCCATGCGGGCCGCGGGGCTGGCCGACGGCGACTACCCCTTCGGCGGTCAGATGGTCAGCGTCCACGACTCCCTGGCCTGGCTCACGCCCGACACCATCGCCGGCAGTGTGACCAATGTTGCCGAATGCGTGCGCCGTCTCGTGATGGAGATGGACGTGCCTGCTACAGCGGCCGTGCGCGCCGCCACCGAGACGCCCGCGCGAGCGCTCGGCGCGTTCGACGAACGGGGCAGCTTGGATGCGGGCAAGGTGGCCGACGTGCTCGTGCTCGATCGCGATTTCCGCGTGAAGCACGTCGTCCTGCGCGGCGAGCTTATCAAATAGCGGGGGAGCTGCGAGCGCAGCTGCTCAACCCTCCAACAATGAGAACGCCGCCTTCCAGCACGGGAAGGCGGCGTTCTTCGTTTCTGCGAGCATGTGCGGCCGAGGTCCGGCTGCGTTACTTGATTGCGTCGACGAACCAGCTCGTGATCGACGTCGGGTGCGTGATGGCGGTTCCCACGACCACGGCCCACGCGCCCGCGTCGTGCGCGGCCTTCGCGTCGGCGGGGGTGTGCACGCGGCCTTCGCAGACGACCGGCACGTTCGGGAACTCCTCCACAGCCTGGCGCACCAGGTCGACGCTCGGGCCGTCGGCCATCTTGCAATCGATAGCCGCGCCCGGATGCGACAGCGTGGTGGAGACGACGTCGGCACCGGCTTCCACGGCGCGGCGGATGTCCTCGATGGTGGCGCAGTCGGCCATCACGAGCGTCTCGCACTGCGCGCGCAGGTCGCGGACCGTCTCCGCGAACGTGCGCCCGTCGGGACGCGGACGGTTGGTGGCGTCGATGGCGACGATGTCCGCTCCGGCGTTTACGCAGGCTATGGCATGGCGCAGCGTCGGCGTGATGTAGACGCCGTCGTGCCCTTCCTTCCACAGGCCGATGACGGGAACCTCCACGCGGCCCTTGATGGCTGCAATGTCGGAGAGCCCCTGACAGCGGATGGCGCCCGCGCCGCCCAGCTCGCACGCGCGCGCCATCTGCGCCATGGTCTCCGGGTGGCGCAGCGGCTCGCCCATGTAGGCCTGGCAGCTGACGATCAGCGTATCTTTAATCTGTTCGAGAAGGGGAGATGCCATGGTTCGTTCCTCGTGTTCTTTCTGCCACGTACGGGGGGCGTGGCGCCCGTTTAAGTTCTTCGCTGCGACAGCGAACGCGCTCGTGGTCGCAGAACTCGGACTGATGAGCCGCTGAGAGCGCGGCTGAACAGGCGCGCTCTCGCGGAAAAGGCTTCAACGCAAACATGCCTGCATCGCGCTTAATAGTCCAACGCAATCGCGCGTGTTCCAGCTTAGTAGTCCAACGCCCAGGTCTGCATGACGTCGCGCAGGTTCTCCGCGGCGCCGATGAGCGGCGCGTCGCCGCCGAGTGCGCCCTGCAGGATGGGAATGTCGGAAAGCGGCTGCAGGATCTGCGCGGCGAAACCCTCGTCGATGGCATCGCGCCACGCGGGGCCGGCTTTCGTCACCGTGCCGGACAGCACGACGCACTCGGGATCGATGATGTTGCACCACGACCCGATGGCCTCGCCGAGCGCGCGCCCGCAGAAGTGCAGCACCTCGATAGCGTGCTTCTCGCCCTTTGCCGCCCGCGCCGAAACCGTGTCGCCCATAAGCGCCGGATCCAGCCGGTCGGTCACGGTGAGCCCCTGGTAGATGGCCGAAATCGCCGTGCCCGACGTCACGCATTCCGCGTGGCCCTGGCTTCCGCACTGGCACATGATGCCCGCGGCCGCCGCATGGAGCGAATGCCCGAAGTGGCCGGCGGCGCCGTGGCGTCCGCGCACGACGTGCCCGTCGACGATGAACGCGCCGCCGAGGCCGGTTCCCACAGCGATGAGCAGGCAGCTCTGACGCTCCTTGCCCACGACGCCCCAGCGCATCTCGCCGAGCGCGTGCGCTTGCACGTCGCCCATGGCGGCAGCGGGCAGTCCCAGCTCGTCCTTCAGGCGCTGGCGCAGGGGTTGTCCCGTCCAGCCGGGCATGAGCCCGTTGCCGTACGTGATTGAGCCGTCCTTGGGGTTGACGATACCCGCCGCATCGACACCGATGCCCACGCAGTCGGGGCGCGTCTCCACCAGGGTGCGCGCCACTTCCACTACCGATGCGAGCACCGCGTCGCCGCCGCGCTGCGGCAGGGTGGGGACGGTCACGTAGTTGTCGACGACGGGGGCGGCGTCGGAGCCGTCGAAGGTCACCGTCGCTCCGGCGATCTTCGTGCCGCCGATGTCGATGGCGGCGATGGTGGCGGGGTAGGTGAAGGCGGATGCCTGCATCGAAGCTCCTTACAGGGGGTCGGGCTCGCATGCGAGCGGGGTCGTTGCACGTGGGTTGCGGGGTGGCACGTGGTGCTGGGCTGCGGGGGCGCGTTGTGCGCAGCCGCAGCGTCGTGTGGCACCCGTTTGATTGCTGCCAACTCAGCGCCGTTCCGGCGCAATCCACGCGCGAAAGAAAAGCCGCATGGAATCATGCGGCTTCTCGGTTGTCAAACGGACGTGCGAAGCGGTGCTACTCGCGGATGGGGGCGTCTTCGTCCATCATGCCGTTGTCCTTGAGCACGCGGACGATGGCCTCGACGTCCTCGCCGACGAGCGGCTGAACGGGCTCGCGCATCTGGTTGGTGTTGAAGATGCCCATCTGCCACATGGCCGTCTTGAACGCGCCGACGCCCGCGCCGAAGCCGACCGTCGCCTTGACGACGCGCGTGACGAACATGAGGCGCGCCAGGTGATCCTGCAGCTCGCGGGCGCGCTTCCAGTCGCCTTCCTGTGCCGCCTTCCACAGCTGAACATAGCTGACCGGGTCGATGTTGCCCAGGCCCGGCACACAGCCGTCAGCGCCGCCAAGCGCCGCGCCGTCGACGACCACTTCGTGGCCGGTGAGCAGCTGCAGCGGGTGGCCGGCGTCCTCGTTTTCGAGGCACAGCCAGCGGAACTGCACGTCGTCGCCGGAGGAGTCCTTGACGCCCTGCAGCACGCCGTCCTTGCCCAGACGCACGAGCATCGTCGGGTCGAGCTTGGTGTGCACGCACACCGGCAGGTCGTAGGCGAACAGCGGAAGCTTGGTGGCTTCGCGGATGTCGCGGAAGTGGCGCTCGGTCTCGCGCGGGCCGCCGAGCGCGTAGAACGGGGCGGTGGCGACGAGCGCGTCAACGCCGTAACCCTCGGCGCGCTTGGCCTGGTCGATCACGCGCAGCGTCTCCATGTCGATGATGCCGGCCAGCACGGGCACGCGGTGGTTGACCATCGCGACGGCCTCCTGCAGCACGTGGTAGCGCTGCGCATCCGTCAGAAACGCCACTTCGCCCGACGAACCCAGGAAGAACAGGCCGTCGACGCCCGCATCGATCATGCGGTTGATACTGCGCTCGAAGGCGGCGAGGTCGAGCTGACGGTTCTCGTCAAGCGGGACGACGACAGGAGGGATGACACCGTGGAACTGGGACTCAGTCATGAGTTTTGATCCTTTTCAAATCGTTGGGCGTCGGCCGTGCCGGCGCATGCCGGATTGCAAACGTCCTGATTATGTTGCGTTGAGGGCGCCGCCGTCAATCGCGTTCCGTGGCAACCACACAAACAGGGAAAACCAGACGCCGCAAAAAGAAAGGCGCCACCTCCGCGGGGGAGATGGCGCCTTCGAGCGCTTACGCTGTGCAGCTTAGGCTTACTTGCCCATGTCGGGGTGGAGCAGCGAGGGCGCGGCTCCCAGCAGCGTCTTCGTGTAGGCGTTCTGCGGGTGCTCGAACACCTGCTTGGCCTCGCCGCGCTCGACGACGCGGCCCTTGTTCATCACGACGATGCGGTCGGAGATGTAGCGCACGGTCTGGATGTCGTGGCTGATGAAGATCATCGAAAGGTTGAGTTCCTTCTTCAGGTCCATCAGCAGGTTCAGGATCTGCGCGCGCACGGACACGTCCAGGGCGCTCGTGGGCTCGTCAGCCACGATGGCCGTCGGCTTGAGCGACAGGGCGCGTGCGATGGCGACGCGCTGGCGCTGGCCGCCGGACAGCTGGCCCGGCAGCGCCGCGAGCACCGACTCGGGCAGGCCCACCATGCCGATGAGCTCGTGGACGCGCTCCTCGCGCTCCTGCTCGGAGCCGTATTTATGGACGATCATCGGGTCCATCAGCTGGTCGTGGATGCTCATGCGCGCGTTCAGGGCCGTGGCCGGGTCCTGGAACACCACCGACAGCTTCGCGCCGATCTTGAAGCGCTGCGACGCTGTGCGCCGAGTGACGTCCTCTCCTTCGAAGTACACCGACCCCGACGTGGGCACCTGCAGGCCGCAGATGACGTTGGCGGTGGTGGACTTGCCGCAGCCGGATTCGCCCACGATGCCCACCGTCTCGCCGGGGAACAGCTTGAGCGACAGATGCTGGACGGCCTTCACGCGGTTGGGGTGGATGAGCGAGCCGGTGCGCGTTTTGAACGTCACGCTGACGTCGTCCAGGAAGAAGATGGGCGTCTGGCCGTTGTCCGGGCGCTCCTTCTGCGCTTCGATTTCCTGGTCGGTGGGGGCGGCGTCGAAATCGATGCGGCCCGCTTGGGCGTCACGCTCCAGGGCGTCGCCCATGTCCAGGTCGGCCGAGGCGGCCTCGGCGCTTTTCAGATTGAAAGAATCACTCATGGCCGGTCCTTAAGCCTCCTTCGCGGCGACATAGGGCACAAGCCCGATGCGCTTCAGCTCGCTGTCAGGCAGCTCCGCGTAGTAGTGGTCGGTGGTGCCCAAACGCTTGAGCATCGGGCGAATCGGCGACACCTTGTCCGGATGGCTCGAACGCGGGGTGAAGCGGTCGCCCTTGGGAAAGTCCTTCGGGCTGGGCACGCTGCCGGGCACCTGGTGCAGGCGGCCGGTGCCGGCTTCGATGGACAGCACCGAGCCGAGCAGGCCGCGCGTGTACTCGTGGATCGGGTTGGTCAGGATGTCGTACACCGGACCCTGCTCGACCACCTGGCCGGCGTACATGACGGTGATGGAGTTGGCCACCTCGGCGACGAGCGCCAGGTCGTGGCTCACGAACACCATCGCGAAGCCGAGTTCCTTCTGCAGGCGGTTGAGCAGGTCGATGACCTGCTTCTGCACGGTCACGTCGAGGGCCGTGGTGGGCTCGTCGGCGATGATCAGCTGCGGGTCGCGGGTGAGCGCCATGGCGATGAGCACGCGCTGGCGCTGGCCGCCGGACAGCTCGTGGGGGTACGAGTCGAGCGTGCGTTTGGGGTCGAGGCCCACGAGCTCGAGCAGCTCCTCGGCACTGCGGGTGCCGCCGCGGTCGGTCAGCTGCTTCATCTGCGATTTGATGAGCATCGACGGGTTCAGGCTGGACAGTGCGTCCTGGTAGATCATGGCGATCTCGGTGCCGCGCAGGTCGTTCATCTCGGATTCGGACAGCTCCAGCAGGTTCTGGCCGTTGTAGACGATCTCGCCCGAAACGGTGGCCTTGGGATCGAGCAGGCCCATGATGGCCAGCGACGTGATTGACTTGCCGCAGCCGGACTCGCCGACGAGGCCCATGGTCTGGCGCGGGCGCACGACGAAGCTCACGTGGTCCACGACGTCGACGTCGCCATGCCGCGGGAAGCGGATGCAGAGGTTCTTGACCTCCAGGATCGGCGGCACGTCGGTGTGCGCGGGGAAACGGTCGGTGCGCTGGCTTTCGACCTTCTTGAGCTCGGCTAGGCGCGCGTTGAGCGTTTCTGCCTGCTTCTCGTAGGCCAGACGGGGGTCGGCGACCAGACGGTCGGCCTCGCGGTTGCCGGCGAGGTTGGAGTCGCTTGCCACGAAGGCGGCCTTCGGAGCGGCGGCCAGGGCGTCGGTCATGCCCTCGGACAGGATGTTCAGGCACAGGACCGTGATCATGATGGCCAGGCCCGGGAACAGCGCCTGCCACCAGCGGCCGGCCAGCACGCCCGCACGGGCGTCGGCGAGGATGTTGCCCCAGGTGGGCGTCGGCTCAGGAATACCGGCGCTGATGAAGGACAGCGACGCCTCGAACACGATGGCGTCGGCGACCAGAACGATGGTGAACACCATGACCGGTGCGATGCAGTTGCGCACGACGTGCTTCCACAGAATCCACGGGGCGCGCGCGCCGGACACGACGACGGCGCGGACGTAGTCCTGGTTGTACTCGCTCATGACGTTGGCGCGCACGATGCGGGCGATCTGCGGGATGTACATGAAGCCGATGGCGAAGATGATCGACGGCAGCGAGTTGCCCAGCACGATGACGAACGTCGCGGCCAGGGCGATGCCGGGGAAGGACATGATGATGTCCATGATGCGCATGATGACCTCGGACACCCACTTGCGGCTCACGGCTGCAAGGGCGCCGAAGATGGACCCCACGACCAGAGCGAACGCGGTGGCACCCAGGCCGATGACGAGCGAGTAGCGCGCGCCGTACATCATGCGGGACAGCACGTCGCGGCCCTTGTCGTCGGTGCCGAACAAAAAGCCCGACGACGGCGCCTGGCGCGCGGTGTAGATGGCGAGCGGGTCGTGCGGCGCGAGCACGTTGGCGAACACGGCGACGAGCACGACGAGGATGAGCACGATAAAAGACACGCGCGCGCTCATCGACATGTTCTTCCAGCGGCGGAAGTGCACCTTGCCCGGGTTCTGCTCGAGCTTCTCGGTGGTTTTCTCTCTCAGCTTGACCATGGGGCTACACCGTCCTGATACGCGGATCGATCAGGATGTAGAGCATGTCGACCACGATGTTGATGATGATGAACGTGATGGCGACCACCAGCACGACGCCTTGGACGAGCATCGTGTAGTTCGACTGGATGCCGGACAGAATCGCCATGCCCATGCCGGGCAGGTTGAAGATGACCTCGATGACGACGGCGCCGCCGATGAGGTAGCCGATGCGCATGCCGAGCACCGTGACGGGGGTGATGAGCGCGTTGCGCAGGACGTTCTTGGCAACGACGGTTCGCTTGGGGATGCCGCCGCCCAACGCCGTGCGCACGTAGTCGCGGTCGAGCTCTTCGACCATCGAGGTGCGGATGACGCGCGTCATCTGGCCGATGACGGGCACCGCGAGCGCGATGGAGGGCAGCGCCATGCGCGCCAGCCAGCCGCTCGGGTTGCTCGAGAAGCTGGGCAGCGAGCCCGAAGCCGGCAGCCACCCCAGGTTGAACGAGAACAGCAAGATCATGAGCACGGCCAGCCAGAACGACGGCGTGGCGATGCAGATGATCGATAGGACGCGGATGACCTGGTCAGGCCATCGGTCTCGGTATATGGCCGATATGATGCCGAATATCGTGGCGAAGATGACCGCGATGATGAGGCCCATGAACGTCAGCTGGAGCGTGACGGGCAGGGCCGTGGCGATGCGGTCGGCCACTGAAGCGTTGTTGGCGCCGTACGTGCCCAGATCGCCGTGGCACAGCCCCACCATGAAGTTGCCGTACTGGACGACGATCGGATCGTTCAGGCCGTGCTCTTCGCGGTACTGCTGAACCTGTTGTTCCGATGCGTTCTCGCCCAGGACCGAATACGCCTGGTCGACAGGTGAGAGCGACATGAGGAAGAAGACAAGGATGGTGACGCCGATGATCATAATCGGCAGCGCGATGAGGCGCCGGCCGATTAATCGCAGCAGGTTGTTCACCAGTTCCTCCTTTCACTGTGCGGGCGTGCGACACCCGAACCTAAAACGGAGCGTGCCGATCCGATTCCAAGCTGCGGTATCCAAAACGAGGGGAGGCGCCCGGCTTCGGTTGCGGGCGGCTGACCTCGGAAGCGGTTCTGTTCGCCCGAAGTGAATCAGCGCATAGCATTGTTATGGTATACGAAACGGTTACGAATTTGTTGCAGAAGCAACCGGAGTTCGCTCGATTCAACGAATGCTTGAAAATCGATGACGCTGAACATGAAAAACGGGGAGCCGTTGCGGCTCCCCGTCTCGCACGTCAGGCGCATGCCGCGTCTGACGCGTATGTCTTCATGCGGCGTGCTGCCTTACTTGGCGGCGACGCTCGATCCCAGGAACACGAGGCCCGTGGTCGCGATCGGCTCGAAGCCCGCGATCTCGGCGGCCTGATAGCCCGTGGCCAGCTCACGATGGAACAGCGCGTACAGCGGCACTTCCTCGGACAGCAGGTCGAAGCACTGGTTCCACAGGTTCTGCTGCTCGGAGCCCGACGCCTCGCGCGCCTGCTGCATGAGCGTCTGCAGCTGGTCGAACTTGCCGTCGCCGGCCTTCTTCCAGCAGGAACGGCCCTGGGTCCAGACGTTGTCGCCGTACCACCAGGACAGAAGCAGGTCGGGGTCGTTGCCGAAGCAAGTCGGGTCGCCCGGCGTCAGCATGACGTCGAAGGGCAGGACCTCGTCGGTGCTCGACGGCGCGAGCGTGGACCAGTTGATCTTCTGCTCATCGATGGTGCAGGTCACGCCGATGGCGTCGAGATCGTTCTTGATCTGCGGCGCCAGGTCCTTGACCCAGTTGTTGTTGGTCAGAAGCGAGAAGGACAGACCCGACACGCCGGCCTCGGCGAGCAGGCTCTTGGCCTTCTCGGGGTCGTAGGTGTAGACGGTGGACGCCTTGTGGTAGTTGGCGTGGTCCTCGGGAAGGAAGCTCGTGACCTTGGAGGCGTGGCCGGCGAGCTGGTTGGCGATCAGCTTGTCGACGTCGATGGCGTAGAAGAACGCCTTGCGGACGCGCTTGTCGTTGAACGGCGCCTTCTGGCAGTTGAACATGAGGAACGCCTGGTTGAAGCCCTGGACGTAGTCGACGGTGGCGCCGGAGGCGACCAGCTGGTCAGCGTTGGCGTCCGGCACGTTCTCCATGACCTGGACGGTGCCCTCCTGCAGGGCCGTGGTGCGGGCGGTACCGTCGAGCATGACGTTCCACTGCATCGTGTCGGCCTTGGCGGCGTAGGAGCCGTTGTAGTTGGGGTTGGGCTTGAAGGTGATCTGGCCACCGTCGTCGCCGTTGATGGTGTCGTACATCCACGGGCCCGAGCCGATCGGCTTGGTCTTCAGGTCGTCGGCGGTCAGGCTTGCCGGGTAGATCTTCACGACGGACAGACGGCCCTTGAACAAGCTGTCGAACGGGTACTTCAGCGTGAACGTGACGGTCTTGTCGTCTTTCTTGGCGACGGAGTCGATGAACTCGAGGAACGCGCCGTAGGTGGCGTCGGCCATGTTGGCCTGGAAGGCGTTGACCACGTCGTCAGCCGTGACGTCGGCGCCGTTGGAGAACTTGGCGCCCTCGCGCAGGGTGACTTCGTACTCGGTGTCGGAGACCTTCATCGGGTCGCCTGCGGCCAGCGCGTTGTACGTCTTGTACGTGTGCAGGTCCAGGTCGTACAGGCCCTCGAACACGTGCCAGGTGGCGGCCAGCATCAGAGCGGAGCTGTTGCCCACCGGGTTGACGTTGGTGCTCGTGTACGCGCAGGCGCCGGTCAGCGTACCGCCGTCCTTGCCCGTGGTCGCCGCCGTCGAACCCTTGGAGCTCGACGAGTTCGAGGAGCCGCCGCAGCCGTACAGGCTGAGGCCGGCCGCTGCGGCAACTGCGGCGCTGCCGGCCACGAAGGCGCGGCGGGACAGCGAACCGTTTGCGTGCATTTCCATAGATTTCCTCCTAGATGGCAAAAACCCATTTCCCTTTTTTTTCGACTGACGTGATTGGTGCCAGCGAACGGTAAAATTATCGTTCATAAATCCCACAAAATAAAGAACTTGTAACGTCCTGGTGGAAGAATAGTTTGGGGAAAGTGAGTAAAATACCTGGTCATGTGGTCCATTGAAAAAGTTTGCGGCGGCTGCCGTTCGCGGGTTTTTACTTTCACGTAACCTCGAAGAGCCGCATTCGGCCCGACTTTGGGCATGTTCAAGAACCTGTGAACGGGCGCAGTCGGTGAACAAACGGGTGCGCGGGGACGGGTGCGCGGGCCGACGCGGGACGTTGCAAGCGCGGCGATTCCGTCTGAGGCGCGCGGGCATGGTGCGCACGCTGATGGGCGGGCAGTCAGGCAAGGGTCGGCGATTTCGCCTGAGGCGCGGGCGTGGAGACTCACGCGGGCGCTCGGGTGCGGCGCCGGCTGTCCGCCAATCGGTTGGGGAGGTGCGATGGTGGCGGCGCCCCGTGCGGCGGGGCGGCATTGCCGCGTGCGAGAATGAGCCCGTTGCGCATGCATCATTTATATATATGCAAGGGTGTGTCGGACGGCCAGGCGCGTGAACATGTAGGACGGTGCGAACGAGGATATGCGGGATGGCGCAGACGTGCGTCGGAACGGTCGCGGAAGGGGTGCCAGAATGGCGAAGGGCTCGGAGGAATCCGCGCGGGCAGCAGGTGCGAGCGCGCAGACCGCCTCCGCAGGTGAGCACGTCGCCGCGTCTGTGGTCGAGCATGCCCTCGCTTCCGTCGGCGAGCAATCCGCCCCTTCTTCCGTCGAGCACGCCGCCGTGCGCATCGAGCCGCCCGCCGCATCCAACGAGCACGTGCGCAAGTCCATGAAGGGCAACAAGCGCGCCAACACCAAGCCCGAGCTGCTCATGCGCGCACGCCTGCGCGCCGCGGGGCTTTCGGGCTACCGCCTGCAGTGGAAGGTGCCGGGGCACCCCGACATCGCCTGGCCGGGCAAGAAGGTCGCGCTGTTCGTCAACGGCTGCTTCTGGCATCGCTGCCCGCACTGCCATCCCGCAACGCCCAAAACGCACACCGAGTACTGGTCGGTCAAGTTCGAGCGCAATGTCGAGCGCGACAAGCGCACGCGCCGCCAGCTCGAGGAAGCCGGCTGGCGGGTACATGTGGTGTGGGAGTGCCAGCTGAAGAAGAAGACGATCGACGATACCCTGAGCGAGCTGTTCCCGCAGCTCGCGCGCGAGCTGGGCAAGGAGCTGAAGACGCCGGACGCGACGGCCGGAGATTCCGCACCCGACGCGTCCGTGGCAGACGGCGATTCAGTCGCGCTCGCTGAAGATGCCGCACCTGCGCACCTGCACGCTTCCCATCCGTCCAAAACGGCTGGCCAGGCGCAGGGATAACATCGGTTCGAACGTCTTGAGCGCTTGCGGCCTCACCCATCGCGTGCCCCTCATATCCGTCGCACTGACCGGGCGGCCCACCTGTTCCCGTTCCCGTTGCGCCGCCCCACACGCCGCCCACGTTTTACCGAGATTTCACAAGAATTCGCGCTGGTATCATGGTAGGGCTCCAAATTTTTGTGAGTCGCAATACGTGAGTCTCTAACTGTCGGGTGGCATGCGCCGACCCTCGGGGCGGTCGGCGATCTTCGAAGGAGAGGACGCAATGGCGCAAGAATTCAGGCGGGAATTCAAGTCCATGGACGGCAACAACGCCGCCGCATACGTTTCGTATGCGTTTACCGAGGTTGCGGGCATCTACCCGATCACGCCCTCGAGTCCCATGGCCGACTATGTCGATCAGTGGTCCGCGCAGGGCAAGAAGAACATCTTCGGCACGCGCGTGAAGGTCTGCGAGATGGAGTCCGAAGGCGGCGCGGCAGGCGCGGTCCACGGCTCGCTCGACGCCGGCGCCATCACGTCGACGTACACGGCCTCGCAGGGCCTGCTGCTCATGATCCCCAACATGTACAAGATCGCCGCCGAGGGCCTGCCCAGCGTGTTCCACGTCAGCGCGCGCACCGTGGCAACCCACGCTCTCAACATCTTCGGCGATCACTCCGACGTCATGGCCTGCCGCCAGACGGGCTTCGCGATGCTGGCCGAGGGCAACGTGCAGGAGGTCATGGACCTGTCCGCCGTCGCCCATCTGTCCGCCATCAAGGGCCGGGTCCCGTTCATCAATTTCTTCGACGGCTTCCGCACGTCGCATGAGATCCAGAAGGTCGCCGTGTGGAACTACGACGACCTGGCAGAGATGTGCGACATGGACGCCGTCCGCGCGTTCCGCGATCACGCGCTCAACCCCGAGCATCCGCACATGCGCGGCTCGCACGAGAACGGCGACATCTTCTTCCAGAACCGCGAGGCGTGCAACACGCGCTACAACGATCTGCCGGCCGTGGTGGAAGACTACATGCACCAGGTCAACGCCAAGCTCGGCACCGACTACCAGCTGTTCAACTACTACGGCGCGCCCGACGCGGACCGCGTGATCGTGGCCATGGGATCCATCTGCGACGTGGCGGAAGAGGTCATCGACTACCTCAACGCCAACGGCCAGAAGGTCGGCCTGGTCAAGGTGCGCCTGTACCGTCCGTTCGCCATCGACCGCTTCGTCGACGCGCTGCCGGCCACGGCCAAGAAAATCGCCGTGCTCGACCGCACCAAGGAGCCGGGCAGCGTGGGCGAGCCGCTGTACCAGGACGTCGTCACCGCGCTGTACGAGCAGGGTCGCTCCGATCTCGTCGTGGTGGGCGGCCGCTACGGCCTGGGCTCGAAGGACACGCCGCCGTCGAGCGTCTTCGCCGTGTACGACGAGCTGGCCAAAGACGAGCCGCGCCGCGAGTTCACCATCGGCATCGTCGACGACGTCACGCACCTGTCCCTGCCTGAGAACCCCGACTGCCCCAACACGGCGGCACCGGGCACCATCGAGTGCAAGTTCTGGGGCCTGGGCGGCGACGGCACCGTCGGAGCCAACAAGAACTCGATCAAGATCATCGGCGACCACACCGACAAGTACGTGCAGGCCTACTTCCAGTACGACTCGAAGAAGACCGGCGGCGTGACCATCAGCCACCTGCGCTTCGGCGACCAGCCCATCCGCAGCCCGTACTACATCAACAAGGCCGATTTCGTGGCGTGCCACAACCCGTCGTACATCACGAAGCACTTCCCGATCGTCAAGGATGTCAAGCCCGGCGGCACGCTGCTCATCAACTGCCAGTGGGACCTGCCCGAGCTTGAGCGCCACCTGTCCGCCGAGGCCAAGCGTTACATCGCGCGCAACGACGTGCAGCTGTACACCATCAACGCCATCGATTTGGCCATCCAGGTGGGCATGGGCAAGCGCACCAACACCATCCTGCAGTCGGCGTTCTTCGCGCTGGCCAAGGTGTTGCCCGAAGAGGACGCCATCCGCTACATGAAGGACGCGGCCACGCATTCCTACATGAAGAAGGGCAAGGACGTCGTCGAGAAGAACCACAAGGCGATCGACGCGGGCGCCACGGCGTTCGTGAAGATAGACATCCCCGCCAGCTGGGCCGATGCGACCGACGAGCCGCAGGAATCCAAGGTGGAGGGTCGTCCCGAGCTCGTGGCGCAGGTGCACGCGATCATGGAGCCGGTCAACCGCATGGAAGGCGACACGCTTCCGGTTTCGGCGTTTGCCGACCACGCCGACGGCCAGTTCGAGCTGGGCGCCGCGGCGTTCGAGAAGCGCGGCGTGGCGGTTTCGGTCCCGCATTGGAACGAATCCACCTGCATCCAGTGCAACAACTGCGCGTACGTGTGCCCGCACGCCACCATCCGCCCGTACGCCCTCACGGAAGAGGAAGCGGCGGCAGCGCCTGAGAACATCCGCCTGATCCCCGCGAAGGGTCCCAAGGCCAAGGGCAAGTACCAGTACACGCTGGCCGTGTCGCCGCTCGACTGCATGGGCTGCGGCGTGTGCATCGGCCAGTGCCCCACGAACTCGCTCGAGATGGTTCCGGCCGACGGCGAGCTGCCTGAGCAGGACGTGTTTGACTACTGCGAGAAGAGCGTTGCCGAAAAGCCCGAGCTGGCCGGCCCGTCGGTCAAGGACAGCCAGTTCAGCAAGCCGTTGCTCGAGTTCTCCGGTGCCTGCGCCGGCTGTGCCGAGACGTCATACGCGCGCCTGGTCACGCAGATGGCCGGCGACCGCATGTTCGTCGCCAACGCCACGGGCTGCTCGTCGATCTGGGGCAACCCCGCCGGCATCTCGCCGTACACTACCAACGCCGCCGGTCACGGCCCCGCATGGTCCAACTCGCTGTTCGAGGACAACGCCGAGCACGGTCTGGGCATGATGCTGGGCTACGAAGCCGTGCGCAACAAGGTGGCGGCCGACACGAAGGAGCTGCTTGAGGACGCGGACGTCGCGGCCGACGTCAAGGACGCGGCGACGGCGTGGCTCGAGGCTCGCGACGACGTCGAGGCCAGCAAGAAGACGGCCGACGCGTACCTGGCGCTTTTGGAACGCGTGGCGGCCGACCAGGAGGCGGGCGCGGCAACGGCCCAGCTCATCCTGGAGAACCGCAGCTATCTGACGAAGAAGTCGTTCTGGATCTTCGGCGGCGACGGCTGGGCGTACGACATCGGATACGGCGGACTGGACCACGTGCTGGCCAGCGGCGCCGACGTCAACGTGTTCGTGTTCGACACCGAGGTCTACTCCAACACCGGCGGTCAGGCGTCCAAGGCGTCCAACCTCGGCCAGGTTGCGCAGTTCGCGGCTGCGGGCAAGGATGTCAAGAAGAAGTCGCTTGCCGAGCTGGCCATGAACTACGGCTACGTGTACGTGGCGCAGGTGGCCATGGGCGCCAAGCCGGCGCAGACGATCAAGGCGATCACCGAGGCGGAGGCTTACCCCGGACCGTCGCTCATCATCGGCTACTCGCCGTGCGAGATGCACTCTATCAAGGGCGGCATGAAGAACTGCCAGGTCGAGATGAAGCGCGCCGTCGACTGCGGCTACTGGAACTTGTTCCGGTTCAACCCGGCGGCGCCGACCGGCAAGAAGTTCTCGCTCGACAGCAAGGAGCCGGCGGGCGGCTATCAGGATTTCCTGATGAACGAGGCGCGCTACAGCCGTCTGACGCGCGAGTTCCCGGAGCGCGCCGAGACTCTGTTCGCCGAGAACGAGGAAGCGGCCATGGCCCGGTACGCGCACCTGCTCAAGCTGAAGGACATGTACGCCGACGCGTAACGGCTGACGTGTCGCGCGGCGACCGCGAGCGCGCACGAGCACGCATGAGGGAGGTAGCTCGGGTGTGCATGCGGTTGCGCGTTGCGGTCGCATGCGGTAGCTTGGGTTCGTGTGCGAGCGGCCGCGCGTTGCGGTCGCGCATGAACGACGCGCTCGATTGACAGTGGTGCCCCGCGCCCGAATGGGTGGCGGGGCACCACTTTTTTAAGGCTGTTGGGGGCGGGGGGGTTGTGTTTTGTTTTAATTATGAGGAGCAAGCTCGCGGCGCAAAAAGCCGGGGGGAGGGGGGGGGGGGGTTGGGGTTCGTTGGGGTGGGGGGCGGGGGGGCCGGGGTTGGGGGGGGCGAATCACCCCCGGGCGCGTTTCACTGGGGGCCCCCGCCCCCTATGGGGGGGGGGGCCACCACTTTTTCATGCCTGTTGGCGGAGGGCTCGTTCTTTTTCGAATCAATTCTGCGCTCCAAGCTCGCGGCGAAAACGGCCGGGCGGAGAGCGCGTTCATTTTCGAATCAGCTGCTTAAAATCTTAACCTCTGCTGTCTCACCAACATAACCCCTGATGGTTAACCATTCATACTCTGAGACATATACGCGGTGGTGATAGAAAAATCGCCCTCTTCGTACTATTCAATATCTTATAGGGAACTCTTATAATAAACGCCGTTTGGAAATGCGCGACGCGCTGTTTGGAAGATAGCGCATCATGCCGTGCGTTTCCGCGGGCGTGCGTGAGTTTTAGGCCGCGCCCGTTCGGCCCGCGGCCTCGAGGCCGCAATCCTTAAGAATGGGGGATTCACAATGTGCTTTAGACCAGCTACTCCTAGTTCCGTTCCCGGCGGCGCCGCTCCCGGCGCCCCTGCGGCTCCGGGTGCTCCCGGCGCCCCTGCAG
>CAIFEB010000009.1 GCA_903789375.1 uncultured Eggerthellaceae bacterium
CCTTCGTCCGACGCGTGCGGCGCGGCTTGGCGGGAGCCTCGGGCGCCGCTTCGGCCTGCGCCGCGACGGCTTCCGCAGCCGGCTTCTCGGCTTTCGTACGGGTCGAGCGGCGGCGGGTCGCGGGTTTGGGAGCCGCCTCGGACGGCGCTTCGGCCGTCGCTGCCGTCTCGACTACTGCTTCATCACTCATGCGTTCTGCACTTTCTCCCAGTCCTGCATGAACCGCTCGAGTCCGCGGTCAGTCAGCGGGTGCTGGACCATTTTCTGCAACACACCGAACGGCACCGTGGCGATGTCGGCGCCCATGAGCGCGCACTGCGTCACATGGTTGGCGCTGCGCACGGACGCGGCGATGATCTCGACTTTTTCGTGGTTCGCGGTGGCGTCCGTGAAATCGTAGTTCCCGATGGCCGTGACGATGTCGCCGACGCGGTCCAGGCCGTCCTCGGAGATGTCGTCGTAGCGGCCGATGAACGGGCTGATGTAGCGCGCGCCGGCACGGGCGGCCAGAAGCGCCTGCGGCACCGAGAAGCACAGCGTCATGTTGACGCGGATGCCCTCGTCGGCCAGCGTGCGCGTGGCGGCCAGGCCCTCGATGGTGGTGGGCACCTTGACGACGACGTTGGGCGCCAGCGCCGACAGCTCGCGACCGTCGCGAACGATGTCGTCGCGCTGCGTGGACACGCTCTCAGCGGAGACCGGGCCGTCGACGATTTCGCAGATGCGCTTGATGTGCCCCGGGAAATCGGCCAGCTTGCCGCCGATGCGCGCATACAGCGAAGGATTGGTGGTCACTCCGGCAAGCGCGCCCCAGCTCGCGGCCTCTTCGATCTCGTTGAGATCGGCGGTGTCCAGAAAGAATTTCACAGCTTCCTCCTTGATTGAAGCTCTTGGGGAATCGCCAAAGCAGACGTGGTGCGCCGAGGCTTGAGACACCGCACGCTACAGGCCGGAAGGCATACGCGTATACGGAGGGATGTGCCGTTGAAACAGCGGACCTTATGCTTTGGGAAAGAGACGGGACGAATATAGCCCAACCATCTGACCTGCGCAAGCGCGAACGGAAGGGACGCGCGAAAATAACCACAGAAGCAAAAAAGCGCGGCCGAATCCGCAGGTGGGTGCGCGCTGTTTCGCCCCGCGCGCCGGTCGGCTGGGCATTTTCTCAGAGGGATGGCGATGCGCTCCGCCCGAGCGGCACGGCGGCGTGCGCTAGCCCAGCGTGCGGTAGAAGCAGGAGCGGTGGCCGGTGTGGCAGGCCGGGCCTGCGGGGCGCACGAGCGCGAGCAGGCAGTCGGCGTCGCAGTCGTAGCGCAGCTCCACGAGCTCCTGGGTGTTTCCGCTGGTCTCGCCCTTGTGCCAGAACTCCTGGCGGCTGCGGCTCCAGAACCACGTCGTGCGCTGCTCGAGGGTGCGGCGCACGGCTTCGGCGTTCATCCACGCCATCATCAGCACGTCGCCCTCGTGCACGTCCTGCACGATGCAGGGGATGAGGCCGCGCTCGTCGAACTTCAGCTCGGAGATGTCCATGGCAGCCCCCTACAGCCGAACCGCGACGCCCTGGCCGCGCAGGTACTCTTTGACCTGGCGCACCGTCAGCTCGCCGTAGTGGAACACACTTGCCGCCAGCACGGCGTCGGCCTCGCCTTCGATGATGCCCTCGGCGAAATGCTCCAGGCACCCCACCCCGCCGCTCGCGATGACGGGGATGTCCACGGCGCGCGCGACCGCCCGCGTGAGCGCGCAGTCGAAGCCCTCGCGGCTGCCGTCGCGGTCCATGCTCGTGAGCAGAATCTCGCCCGCGCCGCGCTTGGCCGCCTCGCGCGCCCACGCGACGGCGTCGATGTCGGTGGCGGTGCGGCCGCCGGCGATGTAGACCTCCCACTTGTTGGGGTTGTCGCGCCGCTGCTTGGCGTCGATGGCGCAGATGACGGCCTGGGTGCCGAAGGCGTGCGCCGCCTGGGTGAGAAGGCTCGGGTCCTTCACGGCGGCGGAGTTGACCGACACCTTGTCGGCGCCCGCGGCGATCATGCGGCGCATGTCGGCCACCGTGCGCATGCCGCCGCCCACGGTGTAGGGCAAATGCAGCTGCTCGCTTGCCCGGCTGGCCAGGACCACCGTCGTCGCGCGGTCGTCGGACGTGGCCGTGATGTCCAGAAACACCACTTCGTCGGCCTTCTGCTCGTCGTAGCGCTGGGCTAGCTCGATGGGGTCGCCCGCGTCGCGCAGGTTGACGAAGTTGACGCCTTTGACAACCCGGCCGTCCTTGACGTCCATGCACGGGATGACGCGCTTGGTCAGCATGAATCCTCCTCGTTACCGTACGCTTGACGACGCGCCCGCGGCGGATTCCGGCGCGCCGGCGCCGTCTTCCTTCGCCAGCTCATCCGATTCGGCCGCCGCTTCCGCGAAGGCGAGCGCATCGGGCGCGCCCGCCTCGAGCCCGCGCAGAAGTTCGCAGGCCTGGGCGACGTCGAGCGTGCCCTCGTACACGGCGCGACCCGCGATGACGCCCTCGATGCAACCCGACACCCGCTGGAGCCGGCACAGGTCGTCGATAGACGCCACGCCGCCGCTCGCGATGACGGGGTTGCCGAACGCGCGCGCCATGCGCTCGTAGGACGCGGCGTCGATGCCCGTCTGCATGCCGTCGCGCGCGATGTCGGTGTACACCAGGTGCTTGTAGCCGAGTTTGGCCACGTGACGGGCCAGATCGACCGCAGCGAGCGACGTGCCCTTGCGCCAGCCGTCCACGGCCGCCTCGCCGTTCTTGGCATCGATGCCGGCCCCGACGAAATCGCCGAAGCGCTCCACGGCCGCGCGCGCGAACTCCTCGTCGCGCACGAGCGCCGTGCCCAGGATGGCCCGCGACGCGCCCGCCGCGCGCAGGCGCTCGAGCGTCTCGATGGAGCGGATGCCGCCGCCCACTTCCACCATGAGATGGGTCTCGGCGACGATGCGCTCGACGATTTCAGCATTTTCGGGCATGCCCGAACGCGCGCCGTCGAGGTCGACCACGTGAACCCAGTGTGCTCCGGCCTGCTCGAACGCGCGCGCCTGCGCCACCGGGTCGTCGTTGTAGACCGTGACCCGGTCGTAGTCGCCCTTTGCCAGACGAACGGCTTTGCCGCCGAGAATGTCAATCGCGGGAAGCAGGTACATACGGTCACGCCCTTTCTGCGAACTTCACGAAGTTACGGAGAACAAGCATACCCGCATCCGAGCTCTTCTCGGGGTGGAATTGCAAACCGAATGCCGTTTCGGAAACCTGGACCGCGCTCGGGAACGTGACGGAGTGGGTGGTGACGGCGACGGTCCCCGGCGTTTCCGGCGCGATGTAGCTGTGCGTGAAGTAGAAGTACTCGCCCGGTTTCACGTTTGCGAGCAGGGGACACGCGAACGGCTCGCACTGCTCGCCGGATGCGGGCGCGGCCTCCGCCGCCGTCTTCGACGCATGGCGGCCGTCGGGTGTGGCCGGCCAGACCGCGTTCCAGCCCACATGCGGCACCTTGAACGCCGCGCCGTCCGCGGACAGCCGGGGCATGCGCTCGACGACGCCGCGCGCGAAGCCCAGGCCGTGCGCCGGCGAACCGGCGGGCGCGCCTTCGACGCCTTCGTCGAACAGCAGGTGAAGCCCCAGGCAGATGCCCATAAACGGGACGCCCGCCGCAATGCGCTCGCGCAGGGCCTCGTCCTGGCCGAGCTCAGCCATCGTGGCAACCGCGTCCGCGTACGCGCCCACGCCGGGCAGGACGATGGCCGACGCGTTGCGGATGGCCGCGGGGTCGTCGGTGATGCGCGCGTCGCCGCCCACGAAGCGCAGGCCGCGCTCGACGCTCTTCAGGTTTCCCTTGTGGTAGTCAACGACAGCGATCATCACAGCAGCCCTTTCGTGGTCGGCAGGTCGTGCGCGGCGCGCGGGTCGATCTCCGTCGCCTGGCGCACGGCGCGGGCGCACGCTTTGAACGCCGCCTCCAGGATGTGGTGCGAGTTTTCGCCCGCAAGCTCGCGGACGTGGAGAGTGGCCTGGGCGTTTGCGGCGAAGGCGATGAAGAACTCCTTGCCGAGCGACGTGTCGAACGCGCCGAGCATGCCCGCCGGCACGTCGACGTCCCAGAAAAGCGCCCCGCGGCCCGAGAAATCGACTGCCGCCAGGACGAGCGTCTCGTCCATGGGAAGCGCGAGCGACCCGTAGCGCCTGATGCCGCGCTTGTCGCCGAGCGCCTGAGCGAACGCCTGCCCCAGCACGATGCCGGCATCCTCGACCGTGTGGTGCGCGTCCACCTGCAAGTCGCCGGTGGCATGCACCGTCAGGTCGAACAGGCCGTGCCGCCCGAACGCGTCGAGCATGTGGTCGAAGAACCCGACGCCTGTGTCGATGTCGGTCTCGCCCGTGCCGTCGAGGTTGAGCCGCACCAGGATGTCGGTCTCCTTGGTGGTGCGCCGAATCTCCGCTTCGCGTTGCAGCGTTGCCACGTTGTCTCCTTCTCGAATGCCTGCGGGTTGCGCGATGGTTCTTGCGAACAGGCTACCGCCGCGCGTCCAGCACAGCGTGCAGCTCCGTCAAAAACCGCGTGTTCTCCTGCTCGGAGCCGATGGACGTGCGCAGGCAGTTCTCGAGGCCGCGCGAGTGCGAGAAGTCGCGGATGAGCACGCCGCGGTCGAGCAGCTGCTGCCACACCTCATGCGCGCCGTCGACGCGGAACAGGATGTAGTTGGCCTGCGACGGGAACACTTCCACGCCGTCTGTGGCGGAAAGCTCTTCGAAGACGCGGCCGCGCTGCTCGATGATGCGCTCCACACCGCGCTCGAACTCGCCGCGATGGCGGTACACCACCCGCGCGATGGCCTGCGACACCGCATCGACCGAATAGGGCTGGCGCACCTTCTTGTACTGGTCGATCACGCGCTCGTTGCCCAGGAGGTAGCCCACGCGCACGCCCGCAAGCGAGAACGCCTTGGAGAACGTGCGCAGGATGATCAGGTTCTCGTACTGGTCGAGCAAGGGGCGCACGGTCTGGCGCGAGAACTCGAAGTACGCTTCGTCGATCATGACGAGCGCGTCGGTGGATTCGAGGATGCGCTTGGCCTCGTCGAGCCGCACCAAGTCGCCCGAAGGATTGTTCGGGCTGGTCAGGATGGTGAAATCGACGTCGCCGCGCTCCAGGCGCTCGAGCACCGCCGGCATGTCCAGCGAGAAGTCGGGGTTGCGCGGCACCTCCACGATGCGCGTGTTGGTCAGCTGCGCGTTGTTGACGTACACCGAGAACGTCGGCGGCAGGTTGAGGAACGTCCTGCCCGGGCCGCCCCAGCACAGAGCCGTGTTGAACAGCAGTTCGTCACCGCCGTTGCCGACGATCACCTGGTCGCGGCTGAGGCCGTTGGCCTCGGCGATCATGTCGCGCAGCTCGTTGGCGAGCGGATCGGGATAGCGGTTGAACGCGACCCGGCGCACCTCGTGATCGATTTCGCGACGGATGTCGGACGGGACGTCGGAGGGGTTCTCGTTCGCCGAGATCATGACGTCGGCGGGAAGGTACTTGGGGTCGTACGGCTCGATATCCGCGAGCTGAGGGGCGGCGGGGCGTACCTGGTGCATGACGGTTCTGGCCTTCTTCCTGGTGGGACGGACGGGGTGGAGCGGACGGATGGCGGCAGGCGGGCAGGTGGGCGGAGGCGATGGCCGCAGGCGCGGACCCGCCCGCGGCGGGGGGCCTGCTGCGCCATCGCCGCGACAGGAAGGCGCTGCAACGCGCAAAGGAGCGCGCTGCAGCGCGTGATAGTGCAACGAGCAGGCGCCCGCAGCTCGCGAAGGAGCACACCGCTGCGGCACCCGCGCTGCGGCGGACGCCCTGCCCGCTGCGGCGGCTCGTCCGTCTACGGACGGACGGTTACAGCAGGTCGCGACGCATCTCGACGCTGTGCGCATGCGCCCACAGCCCCTCGCGCTTCGCGATGGCGATGATGCTTTCGGCGTCTTCGCCCAGCGCCTGCGGTGAGTACGCGATGATGCTCGACTTCTTGATGAACTGCTCGACCGACAGCGGGCTGGAGAAGCGCGCCGTGCCACCGGTGGGCAGCGTGTGGTTGGGGCCGGCCACGTAGTCGCCCACGGCCTCCGGCGTCCACTCGCCCAGGAAGATCGCGCCGGCGTGGCGGATCTTGCCCAGCTGGGCGGCCGGGTTGGCGATGTGCAGCTCCAGGTGCTCCGGCGCGATGACGTTCACGGCCTGGATGGCCTGGTCGATGTCGTTGGCGATGGTGATGAGGCCCTCGTTGTCGAGCGACGCCGAGGTGATGTCGGCGCGCGTGGACGACTTCAGATGCTCGGCGACGGCTGCCTCGACGCGGTCGGCGTACTCCTCCGAGAACGTGACGAGGTAGCACGTGGCCAGCGGGTCGTGTTCAGCCTGGGCCATCAGATCGATGGCGACGAGCTTAGGGTCGGCCGTCTCATCGGCTACGACGCACACCTCGGAAGGGCCGGCGATCATGTCGATGCCCACATCGCCCGAGACGAGCTTCTTGGCGGCGGCGACGAAAGCGTTGCCCGGGCCGGTGATCTTGTCGACGGCCGGGATCTGGTCGGTGCCGTAGGCGAGCGCGGCGATGGCCTGCGCGCCGCCGACCGAGTAGATCTCGGTCACGCCGGACAGCTGCGCAGCCTTGAGCACGGCCGGGTCGAGCGAGCCGTCCTTGGTGGGCGGATTGACGACGGCGATGCGGGACACGCCGGCGACCGACGCGGGAATCGCGTTCATGAGCAGGGTCGACGGGTAGAGCGCGCGGCCACCCGGAACGTAGATGCCCACCGAGTCGACCGGGCGCACCTGGGCGCCGACGATGGCGCCGTTCGGGCGGGTCTCGAACCAGCTCTGCTCGAGCTGGCGCTCGTGGTACTCGCGGATCTGGGCGGCGGCGTGCTCGAGCGCGCGGGCGAGCTCCTCGGGGCAGCGGGCGATCGCCTCGTCGATGGCCTCCTGCGACACGCGGAAGTTCTCGATCTTCACGCCGTCGAACTTCTCGGTGTACTCGCGCAGCGCCTCGTCACCGCGCTCGCGGACGTCCTCCACGATGTTCGTGGCGGCCGCCAGCGCCTTGGCGTTGAAGGCGCTCTTGCGCTTGAGGTGCTTGTTGCTGAAGGTTTCTCCCGGCTTCAGAATGACGCGACGCATGGTTTATCGATCCTCTCTTTCCTGAACGGAGCCGCCCGCAGTGACCTTGAGGTCCTGCCCGGCAACCTGTTTACCCAGTCTATCCGCAAGTGCCCGTACGCGGTCGTCCGTACGGAAACTGCACACGTTGGCGAAGAACCGCGCCGTGGACGAGAGCACCTCGTCGACGACGACCAGGTTGTTCTCGCGCAGCGTGCGGCCCGTGGCCGTGATGTCGACGATGCAGTCGGCCAGGCCCGTGAGCGGGCCGAGCTCGATGTTGCCGTTGAGTTTGACCAGCTCGACCTGCGTGCCGCGGCGCGCGAAGTGCGCGGCCGTGATGCGCGGGTACTTGGTGGTGACGCGCAGCGCGCCGAGTTTGCGGTAGCGCTCTTTGACCGCCTCGCGGGCGCCCGCGCGCTCGGCGACGACGAAACGGCAGCCGCCGAAGCGCAGGTCGGTGAGCTCGACGACGTCGGCCGCCTTCTCGAGCAGCGAGTCCTCGCCGCAGATGCCGCAGTCCGCAGCGCCCATCTCGACGAACACCGGCGCGTCGGAGGGGCGCACGATGATGTACTCCACGCCCGGGCGGCGGATGATGAGCTGGCGGCCGGGGTCGTCGAGGCCTTCGGTGTCGAGGCCCGCTTCGGTGAGCGCGGCGACGGCGTCGGGGTTGAGCGAGCCCTTGGGGACGGCGATGCGCAGCGGCCGCGCGGCGGGGGAGGCTGGCGCGCTTGCGGACGCTGCCGGTGCGGGCGCTTCCTCTTCCCCACCTGCGGCAACGGATGCATCCTGCTCGGCTTCGTCGTTCGCCGCGGCGGCCATGGCCTCCTCCAGCGTGAACGCGAAACCGGCGGCCGGACGATCCTCGCCATAGCTGCCGAGCATGTTGTCGTAGCGGCCGCCACTGCCGAGCGGCGTACCCAGGTCGGGCGCGAACGCCTCGAACACGATGCCAGTGTAGTAGTCGAACGAACTCATGACCGAGAAGTCGACGAGCAGGTTGTCCGCCAGGCCATCGGCCGCGAGCAGGTCGTACGTGCGCGCGAAGTCGGCGAGCCCGTCCTCGCAGCCGAGCGGGGCGACGAGGGCGCGCACGGCGTCGATAGCCTCGCGACCGCCACGGATGCGGGCGAGCGCGCGGATGGCGTCGGCGAACACGGGCGCGGCCGCCCCTTCACAGAGCTCGTCGGCGCGACCATCGGGGCCGGCGCCGCACAGGCGGTCGAGCGCGACGAAGTTGGAGGCGTGGAAAGCTTCGAGCACACGCGCGCACCAGGCGTCGGTGGCCCCGGACGCCGCGAGCAGCGCCCGCAGCACACCGACCGTGGCGAGCGAGAGCTTGAACGAGCGGACACCGGCCGTTGTGAGCGCGGAGGCGAACAGCTCGACCACCTCGGCGTCGATTTCGGGACCCTTCTCGCCGATGCACTCGATACCGATCTGCGTCTTCTCGCGGACGTCGGCTTTCAGCTGGCCTTCCGCCTCGCGGAAGATGCGCTGCATGTAGCGGAACCGAAACGGCCCGGGCTGGTTGCCGAGGCGCGTGGCGCACATGCGCGCGACCTGCAGCGTGACGTCGGAGCGCAGGGTGACCAGGTCGCCTTTGGCGTCGAAGAACTTGAAGGGCGTGCGCGGAAGGCGGCCGCCCACCTGCATGACCTGCATGTTCTCGAGCGTGGGCGTTTCGATGGGCACGTACCCGCGCGCGGCGAAGCCGTCTTGGACGGCGCGGGCGATGCGCTCGCGTGCTGTTGCCTCGTCAGCCAGGACGTCGCGAAATCCCGGTGGTGTGACGAAATCCATCTGCCTTCCCTTCATCTGCTGTGCTTCTATCTGCCCTGCCGTTGTCAGCTTGTTGCTATCTGTTTGCAGTTGTCTGCTTGCCGTCATCGGCCTTGCTATTATCCGCTTGTTTCTATCTGCTTGCTGCTGCCTGCTTGCTTCTAGCTGGTTGCCGTTGTCTGCTTCAGACATTTCGTTCTCGCTCATCAGGCTTTCCGGCTTCGCTTTTCAAGTCCCCCGGTTTGGCTCTTGATGTGAGATGTACTTTAGCACAGTAGAGCGCTAAAGCATGTCACTTCAAGATTCTTTCACGAATGCGTCGGGAACGATCGGGAACCGCGAGCGCGAGACATCCAAACGCAACGAAGGGGTGCGAAGCGGGACGCGCGTCGGGCGCGAGCCGCGGGTCCGGACTGGACGCGCGTCGGACGCGAGCCGCAGGTCTGGACGGGACGCGCGTCTCCCAAGCATGCCAGTGGGACGATTTGCTGAACGAATGGACAAGCGCGCGGCTCCTTGCGTTGATTTACATACATTTAATTTCACTTTTATATGATTTTGTTCATTTTGATTTTATATGTGTGATAATTTCCCAATTTATCCAAGAAACGTGAAAAACGGCAATTGAGCTGCCGCTTTCACGTTTCTTGGCGGCCAATCACGCTCGGAAGCATCGGCGTCAGCGACCTCGCAGCGTCAGCGCCACCCTCGCGCTTCCCGCTGTTCTGCGTTCTCATTTTTGACGACAGACAAGCACATGCGCACGGAAAGAAAGGTGCTGGCCGCACTCGACGGCTCCGGACGTGCGCACGGTCCCTTCCGCCGCGCATCCGCGCCGCCACGTACCAGCGTCAGCCGCGTGCGCCGCCCTCGGGCGATTGCGCAGAGTCCTTCGCCGACGCGTGCTCGCTTTCCTCGCGCACCCGCGCTGCGCGCGCGAGGCCGTCGTTCAGAAGCCGCCGGTACACCTCTCGCTTCTCTTCCGGATAGTCGTCGATCGTCTTCGCGAGACCGCGTTTTCCCCGCTCAAGCGCCAGCCCATCATCAAGCAACTCATCGTCGATGCGTTCGTCGTCCATGCGTTCCTCCTTCTCGACCCTTGCATCCTAACCGGACGCGTGCACGGCCGCAACGCCAGCGCCCGCAAAGCGAACGTCACACGAGCCAACCTGCGCACCCCATCTTCAAAGCGAACTCCACTCGATCCAGCTGGTACACCCCGCCCGCAGAGCGAACGCCGCGCGAGCCAGCCGACGCACCCAACCCGCAAATAACGAACGCGGCGCGAGCCTCGTGGACCCGCGCCGCGTCTTGCTCACGCGAGAGCGCCCGGAGTTTGCGACGGACGCTCTCGCGTGGAGCCACGTGCTATCGAATGTGCTTTCCCGCTGCTCGGGCGCACCCCAGCTGCCTTGGTTCTTTCCGGCTGCACAGGTACGTTCCGGTTGCTGAGGCAGGTAGGAGGTGTCTTGGCGCACAATCGGCACTCAAGCACCCCAGCTGCCTTCGCAGCGGTGCCTCCCCCTAGAAGACGGGCACGACCGTGCCGTTGTAGGTGCTGGTGATGAAATCGCGGACAGTGCCGGATTCGAGGGCGCTCACCAGGGCCTTCGTCTTCTCGCTGTCGGCGTCCTTCGCCTGCACGGCGATGACGTTGGCGTACGTCTTCGCAGCCAGGCTGTCCGCGCTCTCACTCGCGAGCACCTTGGTGGTGTCCAGGCCCGCGGACAGCGCGTAGTTGCCGTTGATCACCGCGAAATCGGTGTCCTGCAGCTGGCGCGGAACGGACGCAGCCTCCACCTCGACGAGCTGGATGTTGTGCGGGTTGGAGGCGATGTCGTTCTTGGTCGCCTCAAGGCCGGCGCCGTCCTTCAGCGTGATGACGCCCTGGTCCTGCAGCAGCAGCAACGCGCGCGCTTCGTTGGTTGCGTCGGACGGAACGGCGATCTTCGCACCGTCGGGGATGCTGGTCAGATCGCTGCTCTTGCCTGCGTAGATGCCCATCGGCTCGAAGTGGATGGCCGCGACGCCGTCGAGGTCGGTGCCGTTCTGCGAGTTGTAGTTGTCCAGGTAGGGCTGGTGCTGGAAGTAGTTGGCGTCGAGCTCGCCCTGCTGCAGCGCGACGTTGGGCTGGATGTAGTCGGAGAACTCGACGACCTGCAGCTCATAGCCCTCGCTTTCGAGCTGGGCCTTCGCGGCGTTCAGGATCTCCGCATGCGGCGACGGCGACGCGCCCACCTTGATGACCTTGCTGTCCGAGCTCGCGGACCCCGTCGCGCTCGAGCTCGCCTGCGAGCTCTGCGAGCCGCATCCGGCCAGCGCGAATGCGAGCACGCCCGCAACCGCCGCGACGGCGATTCCCTTGATGATGTTCTTGCGTTTCATGTCCTTCTCCTTGTTCTCGTGCGGAAGTTGCCTTCCGCGACTGTTGAGACCTTTGTTCACGTGCAGAGATCGCCCTCTGCGGTCGTTGAAACCCACGTTTTTCGTCCATGTGCGGCTGACGATTGCGCGCGGCCTCTCGTCCGTACGGACTCGACGCATGGCCGCAAGCCGATCGCCCGGCCACATACGGCCGCCACCGTGGCGGCACGCCGCTTGCGCACGCTCGCCGGCTTGCCGCGTCCCCGCGTGTCAGCGGTTGCGCTTGTCCAGCTTGCGCGCGCTCACATCGCCCGCCGTCTGGATGAGCTGAACGAGCACCACCAGGATGACGATCGTCGCGATCATCACGTTGTTCTGGTAACGCTGGTAGCCGTAGCGGATGGCGATGTCGCCCAATCCGCCGCCACCGACCGTGCCCGCCATGGCCGAGTAGCCGAAGATCGTGATGAAGGTGATGGCCGCGCCGCGGATGAGCGACGGCAGAGCCTCGGGCAGATACACCTTGTACACGATCTGCCAGGTTGATGCGCCGAAGCTCTGAGCAGCCTCGATGAGGTCGCCGTCGACTTCGCGCAGGCTCTGCTCCACCATGCGCGCCACGAACGGCGATGCCGAAACCACCAGCGGCACGATCGCACCCGGCACGCCGAGCGACGTTCCCACGACGAAGCGCGTGAACGGGATGAGCGCCACGAGCAGGATGATGAACGGAATCGACCGGCCGATGTTCACAATCCAGCCGAGCACGCGGTTGAACGCGCGATGTGGCTTGAGGCCGTCCGGAGCCGTTACCACCACGAGCACGCCGAGCGGAATGCCGATGACGTACGCAAACACCGTCGACACGAACGTCATGACGATGGTGTCCCACGTGCCCTGCGCCAACAGGGCGCCGTACTGCGCGAAAAACGCCTGCAACGCCTCCATTACGCCGTCACCTGCCCTTCGATGCCCAGAAGCGCCCGCGTCATCTGCGCCTGCGGATGTGCGAACACCTCGCTCGTCTCGCCTTCCTCGACGATGCGACCGCCGTCGATGACCGCCACGCGGTTGCAGATGGCGTCGGCCACGGCCATGGAGTGCGTGATCAGCACGATGGTGACGCCGAGTTCCTCGTTGATGCTGCGCAGCAGCTCGAGGATCTGATGCGTCGTCATCGTGTCGAGCGCGCTCGTGGCCTCGTCGCACAGCATGATCGACGGGCGGTTGGCCAGCGCGCGGGCGATTGCCACGCGCTGCTGCTGGCCGCCGGAAAGCTGCACCGGGTAGCTGTTCGCGTAGTCGCCCAGCCCCACGAGTTCGAGCAGCTCGTGCGCCCGCTTCTCGCGTTCGGCCTTGGACGTGCCCGCAAGCTCGAGCGGGAACGTCACGTTGCGCAGCACCGAACGCTGCTGGAACAGGCTGAAGTTCTGGAAGATCATCCCGATGCGCGCCCGCAGCTCGAGCAGCTGTTTGCCCGAGAGGTCCGTCACGTCCTGGCCGTCGATGATGACGCGACCCGACGTCGGACGCTCGAGCAGGTTGATACAGCGGACGAGCGTCGACTTGCCCGCGCCCGATTCGCCGATGATGCCGAACACGTCACCGTCGTCTATGGTCAGGTCGATGTCGACGAGCGCCTGATGAGCACGCGCAGCGTCATCGGCGTTGTACGTCTTCGACAGATGCTTGATTTCGATCATGAGAGCGTCGTTCCTTGCAAAACAGCGCACGAGTCCCACCTCGTGCCGCAAAAAGTAGATGGTGAACGGGGGCGCCGTGCCCCCAAGATGCGCGAACTACCGCGCTTCGCAAGCGAAGCGGGGACAACAAGCTGCCAGAGCCGTGCGGCGCAGGTGTTCCGGCCCTGGCCCCGGCATGCAGTTCATGGTGATATGTCGCGTTCCGAAGTTCATGACCGTGATACTACGAGTTAGGGCGAAACGGGTCAATGCGCCTGGTCATACGAGATTGCGCCCGTTGGTTATCGGTTGATACGATATCCCGGCTTTCAGCTGGATATATAGGCGCACGCTATGGGTGTTTGAAGCGATCTTATCGCCCAAGACGACGAAGGCGGCCGTGCCCCATCGGGTCGGTCGCCTTCACATCGATTCATATTGTTATGCGCCCTCGCGCTACCCCAGCTTCTTCGCAATCAGCTGGTTGAGCAGCTTCGGGTTGCCCTGGCCGCGCGTGGCCTTCATGCACTGGCCCACGAAGAACCCGAGCAGGCCGGTCTTGCCGCCGCGGTACTGCTCCACCTTGTCCGGATGTGCGGCGAGCACCTCGTCGACCACGGCCTCGAGCGCGCCGGTGTCCGATACCTGCTTCATGCCGCGCTCCTCGACGATGGCGTTGGGGTCCTTGTCCTCGTCGAGCACCGCCTGGAACACCTCTTTGGCCTGCTTGGACGAGATGACGTCGTCGGCCAGAAGCTCTACGAGCTCGATTGCGCGCTTGGGCGTGAGCGGAGACTGCGCCAGGTCGACGTCGGGGTTGGCGTTGACGTAGGCCGACACGTCGTTGAGCGTCAGGTTGGCGAGCGGCTTCGCCAGCTTCTCCAGACGCTTGCGCGTCTCCTTGGAAAGCTTCGGCAGCGCCGCCTCGCCCTTCTCGGCGGCGCGCACCTGCTCAGGCGTGATGCCCGTGATCTCGGTGATGCCGCTTTCGAAGAATCCCACCGTGAACCGGTGCTCAACCAGGTGGTTCGCATCGTACGCTGACAGCCCGAAGTCGCGCTGGTAGCGCGCGGCCTTCTGGTCGGGCAGCTCCGGCAGCTTCTCGCGCACGTTCTCGATGAACTCGTCGGTCAGATCGTACGGCGCCAGGTCGGGCTCGGGGAACAGGCGGTAGTCGTCGGCCGTCTCCTTCACGCGCATGACGATCGTGCGCTTCTGCGACGGGTCCCAATGGCGCGTCTCCTGGTAGATCTGGCCGCCCTCTTCGAGTACCTGGGCCTGACGGCAGATTTCATACTGCAGGCCGTCGTGCAGGCTCTTGAAGCTGTTGAGGTTCTTGAGCTCGGTCTTCACGCCCAGCTTCGTGGCCCCGCGGCGGCGCAGGCTGATGTTGCCGTCGCAGCGCATGGAGCCCTCCTCCATGGAGCAGTCGGAGATGTTGAGGGCCAAAAAAATCTGGCGCAGCTTCTGCATGAACAGGCGCGCTTCCTCGGGCGTGCGCAGGTCGGGCTCGGTGACCAGCTCGATCAGCGGGGTGCCGGCGCGGTTGTAGTCCACGAGCGAATGCGTTGCGCCCGCGATACGGCCCTCGTCGCCGCCGATGTGGATCATCTTGCCGGCGTCTTCCTCCATGTGGATGCGCGTGATGCCCACGTGCGCGACGTAGCCGTCGTCGGTGCGCTCGATGTTCTCGACCGCATCGCCCGGCTCAAGCGAGTCCAGGCCATGGCGCTCGCCGGCAGCCTTGCCGTCGACGGCCAGGTCGAGATGGCCGCGCATGCAGAACGCCACCGGACCCTGCGTGGTCTGGAAGTTCTTGGCCATGTCGGGGTACATGTAGTTCTTGCGGTAGAACATCGAGTGCTTCTCGATGTCGCAGTTGGTGGCCAGGCCCGCCAGCACGATGGACTGGATGGCGGCCTTGTTGGGCACGGGCAGCGCGCCGGGCAACCCTAAGCACACCGGGCACACGTGCGTGTTGGGCTCGGCGCCGAACTCCAACTTGCAGCCGCAGAACATCTTCGTCTTGAGCGTGGTGAGCTCGGTGTGGATCTCCAGGCCGATGACGGCTTCCCAATCGTTGAGCACCTCTTCGAGCGTCTTCATCGCTTAGGCCTCCTTCCCGGCAGCCGCCGTGGGCGCGAACGCAGGCGCGACCGGGGCTTTCCCGAACACGGACTCGAGCGCTGCCGCGGCGCGAAACATGCTCTCGTCCTTGAACGCCGGGGCGATAAGCTGCGCGCCCACGGGCAGGTGCGTGTCGGCGCCGAGGCCGAGCGGCACGTTCATGCCGCCGTTGCCGGCGATGTTGATTGAGATGGTGAACATATCGGTCAGGTACATGCTGGTGGGATCGGAGATTTCGCCGAGCTTGAACGCCGTGCGCGGCGCGACCGGCGCCAGGATGACGTCGCAGTGCTCGTAGGCGCGCTGATAGTCCTCGGTGATGAGCGTGCGCACCTGCTGCGCGGGATAGTAGTACTTGTCGTACACGCCCGATGACAGCAAGTAGCTGCCGAGCATGATGCGACGACGCGCCTCGGGGCCGAAGCCCACGGCGCGGCTTTCCTCGTACTGGCCGCCCAGATCCTTGTGGCCGGGCGCGCAGTAGCCGTAGCGGACCGAGTCGAAGCGCGCCAGGTTGGAGAACGCCTCGCACGGGCCCAGCACGTAGTACGCGCTCATGGCCGCCTGGGCGTTGGGCAGCTCGACCTCCACAAGGTTGGCGCCCAGGCCCTCGAGCTTGGAGGCGGCGGCTTCAATCTTGGCTTTGACCTCGGATGACAGGCCCTCGGCGTTCATGAACTGGGGCACGATGCCGATGCGCATGCCGGAGACGCCCTCGTTCAGGTTGGCCGTGAAATCGGTGGTGACGGGCTGGCTCGTGCAGTCGCGCGCGTCGTGGCCACAGATGGCGTTGAGCGTGAGCGCCGCGTCCTCGACCGAGCGCGCGAACGGGCCCACCTGGTCGAGCGAGCTGCCGAACGCGACGACGCCGTAGCGCGAGACCACGCCGTACGTCGGTTTCACGGCGACGGCGCCACAGAAGCTGCCCGGCTGGCGGATGGAGCCGCCGGTGTCGGACCCGAGCGACACCGTGGCCATGCCGGCGATGACCGCCGCGGCGCTGCCACCGGAGCTGCCGCCGGGAACGTGGTTTTCGTCCCAGGGGTTCTTCGTGGGACCGAACGCGCTCGACTCCGTGGAGCTGCCGAACGCGAACTCGTCCATGTTCAGCTTGCCCACGGGGATGCCGCCGGCCGCCAGCGCGCGCTCGACGCACGTGGCCGTGTAGGGCGAAACGTAGTTCTCGAGCATCTTGGACGCGCACGTCGTGTGGGTGCCCGTGAGGTTCATGTTGTCCTTGAAGCCGATGGGCACGCCGGCGAGCGGGCCGAGTTCGTCCGCATGACCTGCGGCGATGGCGGCGTCGATGGCGTCGGCCTGTTTCAGGCCCAGATCGCGCGTGACTTCGAGGAACGCGTGCACCGAGCCGTCCAGCTCGTCGATGCGCGCGAACGCGTCTTCGGCGATTTCGCGGGCAGACACCTGCTTGCCCGTGAGGAGCGCGCGGATTTCGGGGATGGAGCGCGCAGCGAACGCGCCGGAAGCGGCTGCGGCCATCAGCGATCGCCCCCTTCGCCCAGAATGGACGGGATGAGGAAGTAGCCGTCCTGCTGTTTGGGAGCGTTTTCCAGGGCGACCTCCTGCGAGAAGCCCTCCTGCACCTCGTCTTCGCGCATCACGTTGGACAGGCCTCCGATCGGGTGGAACGTCGGCTCCACGCCGTCGAGGTCGTATTCGGTGATGGGCTTCAGACTGTCGATGATGTTGTTCAGATCGACGGTCATCTGGGGAACCTCATCGTCCGCCAGATGGATGCGCGTGTATTCGGCGATCGCGCGCACGTCGCTTTCCGACACATGCTGCGTCATGAATTCAACCTGCTTTCCGATTGCAGCCGGGATGTGCAGGGACGCGGGCGACGAACCGTCTGCGCCCGCAGCCACCCTGCCAGTATCGCGCACCATGATAGCAAACCGCCTGCGCCCCACAGCCCTGCTGGCAGGACTGGGGATATTTAACAGATGCGATGCGCGCGAAACCTTCCACATCCCGTTCGAGGGCGGCCCCGTCGCGGCCGTTCCCCGTCAGGTGCGACGCGCGCGTGGCTTCCCGCGTCCAGCGCTACGCCAACCGCAGGTCGAGGCCTCCCATGCCCAGCGCAACGCCAACCGTCCAGCGCTACGCCAACCGCAGCGGTTGCGGTCCGCCTGCAGGCCGCGCACAGCCGCGGCTGCGACTGTGCCCCGCCGCGCATTCCCGCATTCTCCGCAAAGCTCCGCGGAAACCCTCGCACCGCGCCCTGCGCTTTTCTATACTTGGTTGAAAAGCACCTGCAGCACGACTCAATCGGAAGCAGAGGGAATGGGAAAGGTTTCGAACCGACAGCCGCAAGACGCGCGCCCGCGCACGGCCGCAGGGACGCGCGCGGCGACCGTCATCGTCGCCATCGTCGCGACGCTGGCGATCATGCTGGTCATGGGCGCAGGCATCATCGGCGGCAATCCCGTTGCGCCGTCCCGCGCGCTCCCAAGCTCGTCCTCGTCGGCGAGCGCCGCCGCTCCCTCGCCCGACGAAGTCGTCTACCCGGGCAACGCCGCCATCAACGCGTTCATCGTGGCGTTCGACCAGGCGAACCCCGACCAGCCGATTACCGCGCCCGACCTGCAGCCCACGCTGCGCGACGGCAAGATCGACGAAAGCCAGGTTACGACCACCATCGCGGGGAAAACGGTCACGATCGTCGGAGCGAAAGCGCCGGACGACCTGAGCGTGTCCGTCTCGTGGACGCCGGTCTACACGAAGAAGCACGACCTGGACAAGCCGACGCATCACACGTTCGTTCTGATCATGCGGGCTATGGCCCCCGACGCCACGAACGACGAAGTGGAGGCGCGCTGGCGAGAGGTGGCTTCGGGCGCAGCGACCGCATCGTGGGACGACCACACCACCCAGTTCACCGGCAGCACGCCTCTCGACGCGCCGAACGCATCCACGTCGTTGCGTCTGACGAAGCTCGACCGCGTGCCGATCGGCACCGACGGCAGCGACGACGCGTAACGGACCTGTACCATCCGAAACGGGCGCACGGCGCACGCCGGGGCTCCGAAGTGGGCGCTTGGCGCACGTCGAGGGCCCGAGACGCGCCTGCCACCGCGCACCCGGAAAGCTTGCGAGCGGAACCGAGGCGCCGCCCGCAAGCCAGCACGCCGCACGCCCACCGCATAGTTGAAGGAGCATGATGAATCCGACCGAACCGACCCGCATCCTGTTCGTCTGCCACGGCAACATCTGCCGCAGCCCCATGGCCCAGTGCGTCATGCAGCACATCGTCAACGAACGCGGCATCGCCGACCGGTTCGTCATCGACTCCGCCGCGACCACCACCGAGGCGCTCGGCTCGCGCATATACCCGCCCGCGCGCCGGACGCTCGAACGCGCCGGCGTCCAGGTCGTCAGCCACCGCGCACGCCAGGTCGTGCGCGCCGACGGCGACCGCTGGGACTATATCGTCTACATGGATGCGGAAAACGAAGGCGACCTGCGACGCATCCTGGGGCCGCACCCCAAAGCGCGCGTGGTCCGGCTTCTTTCGCTGTGCCAGCGCTGCGACGATGTGGCCGATCCGTGGTACACCGGCGATTTCGAAACAGCGTACGCCGACATCACCGACGGCTGCCGCGCCCTCGCCGACCTGCTGGAATAGGTGCGAGCGCGCCTGAGCCGCAGCGCGAGCGCGCACGCACGCGGGGCCGAAGCGCCGACCCTACTCCCCCGCCGCGATCTCCGCCAGGAAATCCTCGCCGTAGGTGCGCAGCTTCTTCACGCCGACGCCCGAAATCGCAAGCAGCTCCTCGTCCGTGCGCGGACGCGCCAGGCACATCTCACGCAGCGTCCGGTCCGAGAACACCATGTACGGCGCGATGCCCGCCTCGCTCGCCAGACGCTTGCGCAGCGCGCGCAGCCGTTCGAACAGGTCCTGCTGCGCCGGGTCGTCCAGATCCGCCACCGCGCGCCCCGACCCGAACGTGCCCATATGCGCGCGCCGGCCCTCAGCCACCTTCTTCGTCCGCTTCATCTTGAGCGCGAACCCGTCGACCGCCGCCTCGCGGCAGCGCGGCCCCAGACCCACGACCGGGTACTGCCCGTCGCTGATTTCCAAGTACCCGTCGGCGGCAAGCAGCTCCACCACCCGGCGCACTTCGGCCACCGACGCATCCGCCGCATCGCCGTACGTGCGCGACTGGTCGAGTCCGCGTTCCAGGATTTCCTTCGATTTCGACCCCGTCAGAACGCCCGCGACGATGCCCTTTCCGTACCGTCCGCGCAGCTCATGCACGCAGCGCATGACCGACCGCGCCGTCTTCGTCACATCGACCGCCTCGAAGCCGCCATCGCAGTTGCCGCACGCGCCGCACTTCGCCTGCGCGTCCACGTCCTCGCCGAAGTACCGCAGCAGATAGCCGCGCAGACAGTCGCAGGTCGTGCAGTAGCCGACCATCCTCTCGAGCCGCTGGCGCTGGCTCGTGCGCACACGTTCGACTTCTTCGGCCGTCAGCTCCTGGTTCTCCGAGTCCTGGTTGATGAAGAAGCGCTGGGTTTGGAGGTCGCCGTCGTTCCACAGGAGCAGGCACTCCGACGGCTCGCCGTCACGACCGGCGCGGCCCGCCTCCTGGTAGTACGCCTCCACCGAACCGGGCATGTCGAAGTGGATGACGTAGCGCACGTTCGATTTGTCGATACCCATGCCGAACGCGTTCGTTGCCACCATGACGGGGGCGTCGTCGTTGACGAACGCCCGCTGGTTGGCCGCGCGCTCCTCGGTCGAGAGCCCCGCATGGTAGCGCACGGCCTTGATGCGGGCGTCGACCAGCGCCGCGCAGACCTTCTCGGTGTGCTTGCGCGTGGCGCAGTAGATGATGCCGCTGTCGTCGGGGCGGCTCGTCACATACGCCATGATGCGCGCGAGCTTGCGCTTGTCGGACAGCTCCTCCACCGAAAAGCGCAGGTTGGGGCGGTCGAATCCGGTCGTCACCTGCACCGGGTCGCGCAGCTCCAGAAGCCGCACGATGTCCGCGCGCACGCGCTCGGTCGCCGTCGCCGTGAACGCGCCGACGATGGGCCGCGCCGGAAGCGACGCGATGAACGCGCCGATTTTGAGGTACGACGGACGGAAGTCCTGGCCCCACTGCGACACGCAGTGCGCCTCGTCCACGGCCACGAGCGCGATGGTCGCGCGTTGGGCGAAGTCGGCGAACCGCGGATCCTCCAAGCGCTCGGGCGCCACGTACAGCAGGTCGTACGCGCCGTTCGCCGCGCGGGCGAGCACCCGGCCCTGCTCGCTCGCGGACAGCTGCGAGCTGACGCACGCCGCTTTGACGCCGGCGTCCACGAGCGCGCTCACCTGGTCCTCCATAAGAGATACGAGCGGCGACACGACGACGGTCACGCCGTCGAGCAGAAGCGACGGCACCTGGTAGCAGATGGATTTTCCCGCGCCCGTGGGCATGACGCCCAGGCAGTCGCGGCCCGCAAGCAGCGCCTCCACGAGCGGCGCCTGACCTTTGCGGAAGTCGTCGTAGCCGAACGCGCGCTTGAGCTCCGCGCGCGCCTCGTCAAGGGACGCGTTCATCGCCGCGCCACCTCAGGCAGCGCGTCGACCGCGCATCCGCCGTCGTCGAACGCGTCGACGAAATGCGCGATGAGCGCGGCCGACGTGGGCGTGCACAGCTCGCCGGAAAGCCGATCGGCGCAGACCGGCACATGGGCCGCTGCGAGCAGGGCGGTCGTCGCAGGAGCGGGGATGGAAAGCGTTCCATGCGCGCACGCGACCGTGCCCGATCCCACCTGAACGGGCGTGGCCGTGATGCGTTCGGGTGCGAGCGCCTCCGCCGCCAGGCAGATTTCGAGGGCGTTGCGGATGCCGGCATGGCGGCCCACCTCGTGGAAGTGCGTCTGCTCCACGGCGCAGCCGTGGACGGTCGCCTCCGCGTGGGCGAGCAGGTCGTACACGGCGCGCAGGTCGCTTTTGACCTGTGAAGACACCGGCAGTTCGCCGATGACGGCGTTCACGGCGGCGATGTCGTGGCAGTGGCCGTCGCCAGGCAGCGCGCGTGCAGCCTGCTGCCGTACGTCCTCGCGCACGTCGGCGGGCAGCGCACCTTCGACCTGCGCGCGCACGCTTTCGCGCGTCGCCGATTCGCTCAAATCCAGATGGAGGTTCACGATTCCGCCCCTGCCTTCCCTTGCCCGGTCCGATTCCGAGCGCTCTTCCGTTGCTGCCGCTCGCGAGCTGCCGTTTCCTTGTGTCAGTCCCGCGCGCCGTTGCCGACACTCCGCCGAAAATCCCTTTGCCACGACGCCGCTCGCAGCCCGCCCGCACGGACGCTCGCTCCCCTCGCCCCGCACCTTGAACGCGTGGCGCGTTGCTCGCAAGCTGCCGCTAATCCGCTGCGCGCACGATCAGGCTCGCCTGGTAGCCGGCGCCGAACCCGTTGTCGATGTTGACGACCGAAACGCCCGCGGCGCACGAGTTGAGCATGCTGAGCAGCGCCGATACGCCGCCGAACGATGCGCCGTACCCCACGCTCGTCGGCACGGCGACAACCGGGCACGACGCCAACCCGGCAACGACGCTTGGAAGCGCGCCCTCCATGCCGGCGACGGCGACGATGGCGGTCGCGCGCTCGATCTCGTCCACATGGGAGAGCAGCCGATGGAGCCCCGCCACGCCCACGTCGTACAGGCGCTCGACGCGGCAGCCGAGCACCTCGGCCGTGAGCGCCGCCTCCTCGGCGACGGGGATGTCGCTCGTGCCGCCCGAGCACACGACGACGGTGCGGTCCGACGTCGGCTCCGGCATCTCGCCGACGAGCGCCACCCGCGGCAGGTCGTAGTATGTGAAAACGGGCAGGTCTGGGATGCCGGCCGCGGTGGATGCGCCTGCAGCGTCCGCGCTGGCTTCCTCTCCCGCGGGCGCGCTGGTCGCGCCTTCCGCCAAAGCTCCCGTTCCCGCGGCGGGGGATGCGGCTGCAGCCTGCGTGCCGGCGGCATCCTTCGATGCGTGGCCGCCAGGCGCTGCCAGCGTGAGTCCGTCGGACAGCAGCTCCTCCACTTCGCGCGCGGTATCGGCGCCGATGCGGGTGATGAGCACCCGCGGCTCGCCCGCGTCGAGCATCGATGCGACGATACCGGCAATCTGATCGGGCGTTTTGCCCGCGCCGTACACCACTTCCGAAACGCCGCGGCGAATGCCCCGCTGGTTGTCTACTCGCGCGTAGCCCAAGTCGGCAACCGGAGCCGTCTCCAGCTTCACCGCCGCATCGGCCGCCGACACCGTTCCCTGTGCTACCGCTTCGAGCAGCTCGCGCATCTCGCGCTGTTCCATGGCATCCTCCTCGCCTCCGCGCTCGCGCGCCTGCGGCGCACGCCTTCCGCCTTCAGCGCAATCGCGCCTTCGCGTACCCCGACACCAGCCGGCGTCCCGGTCGTAGAACGCGCGTTTCCGCGGCACAGCAGATGCGTTTCCGCGACTGCGCCGCTCAAGCGCCGCGCCAGCGACACGGCGCCACCCGGACGTGCGCACCTGCGCCTTCCGCTTCTACACGTTGAACTTGAAGTGCATCACGTCGCCGTCCTGCACGACGTAGTCCTTGCCTTCCTGGCGCAGCTTGCCGGCGGTACGGCAGCCCGCCTCGCCGCCGTAGGCGATGTAGTCCTCGTACGACGCCGTCTCGGCTTTGATGAAGCCGCGCTCGAAATCCGAATGGATCACGCCGGCGGCCTGCGGCGCCTTGGCCCCGATGGGGATCGTCCACGCCTTGGTCTCCTTCTCGCCGGACGTGAAGTACGACTGCAGCCCCAGCAGGTGGTATGCCTCGCGCGCCAAACGGGCGAGGCCGCTTTCGGAAAGCCCCAGCTCTTCAAGGAACATCTGGCGCTCGTCCGGCTCGAGCTCGGCGAGATCGGCCTCCACCTTGGCCGAGATGGGCACGGGCACGCAGCCGTCGATGGGCTCGAGCTGGGCCGCCACCTGGTCCTCGTCGACGTTGGCGACGTAGAGGATGGGCTTCATCGTGAGCAGGTGCAGCCCGTACAGCGCCGCCTTCTCGTCGTCGGACAGGTCGAGCGTGCGCGCGCGATGGCCCTCGTTCAGGCCCGCTTCCACCTTCTTGGCCGTCTCGAACACGAGCTTGGCGTCCTTGTCGCGCTTGGCCTCCTTCTCCAGGCGGGGCAGCGCCTTCTCGACCGTGCCGAGATCGGCGAGGATCAGCTCGGTCTTGATGGTCTCAACGTCGCTCGTGGGCGAGATCTTGCCGTCGACGTGCACGACGTCGGGGTCGCTGAAGTAGCGCACGACCTCGCAGATGGCGTCCGTCTCGCGGATGTTCGCGAGGAACTGGTTGCCCAGGCCCTCGCCCTGCGACGCGCCCGCCACCAGGCCGGCGATGTCGACGAACTCGACCGTCGCCGGGACGATCTGAGCGGGGTGGTCGATCTTGGCGAGTTCCTGAAGGCGCCCGTCCGGCACGGGCACGACGCCCACGTTGGGTTCGATCGTGGCGAACGGGTAGTTGGCCGCGAGCGCGTTGTTGCTGGTCAAGGCATTGAAAAGCGTCGATTTGCCAACGTTGGGCAAGCCGACGATGCCGATTGAAAGTGCCATGGGACTCCTATCGAGCAAAGGGTGATTCCTGTGCGCTCCATTGTCGCACATTCGCCCCGGCGCGCCGCATGCGCCCGCTCAACAGCACCTTATGGCCACCTTCGCTTCCCGCGACGGCGGTGCCCGCGCGGCGCGGGAGCGGCGCATGGACGGCTGGCCAACGGCGCGGGAGCGGCAGCGGAGCGGCATGCGGACGCAAGCGGCGGCGCGACGGCGGCCGTGCGCGCACGAAAAAACGCCTGGCGGGCATCCGCCAGGCGTTTTCGCTATATTTTCACACATTTAAATACGCTCTTGCAACATTAACTCAATTACCGATTTAAATGTGTGAAATTTCATTGTGTCGGCGCCCGGACTGCAGCCCAGGCGCCCGAAACGCGCTTGGAACGCTCCCCACGCGCATGTGATGTGCCCCGCGCACGCGCGAGACGCATCACATGCGAAGCACATGCCGTGCGCCGGGCTCAAACGTTTGCGTACCACAATTCCATACGCGCCCTGCGCGCCCCGTGCCCGGGCGTCCGCGCACACGCTGCGGCTATCCCTGCCGCGCTCGCCACGCAGCCTCCCCGCGCACTTAGAAGTTCACCAAGCCGAACGTCTGCGCCACGTAGGACACCAGGATGATCACCATGAACACCGGCGCGACGTACTTGATGATGACCGTCCACACCTTGGCGAAGCGGAACGGACTCGACAGGCGCACCTCGTCGATGAGCGTCTTAGGCTTCACAATCCAGCCAACGAAGATGCAGGTCACCAGCGCGACGATCGGCATGATGACGGAATTCGACAAGAAGTCGAACAGGTCGAGCAGCGTCGACCCCTCGCCGAGCGGCTGGATGAACGACAGCACGTTGTAGCCCGCGTTCACGAAGCCGCCGACCACGACGATCACCACGATGCAGAAGATGAGCGAGCGTCGACGCGTCCAATGCGTGCCGTCGGCAACGATGGACACGCATGCCTCGGTCAGCGAAATCGAGCTGGTCAGCGCCGCGAACAGCACGAGCAGGAAGAACAAGAACCCGATGATGGGAGCCGCCCCGCCCATGCTCTCGAACACGCCCGGCAGCGTGATGAACATAAGCGACGGGCCGGACTTGGCCGCCACCGCGTCGGCCGAACCGAACGCCATGAACGCGACCGGCACGATCATGAGGCCCGCGAGAAACGACACCACCGAGTCGAAGCCCGCGATCGACGCCACCGAACCGGTGAGGCTCTCCTTCTTGTCCAGATAGCTGCCGTATGTCACCATGATGCCCATCGCCAGCGACAGACTGTAGAACATCTGCCCAAGCGCGCCGACCAGCAGCGCCGGCGAAATCTTGGAGAAGTCGGGGGTCAGGTAGTACGCCGCACCCTGCGCCGCGCCCGGCTGCATGAGCACGAACACCGAGATGCCAACGGCTACCACGAGCAGAGCCGGCATCATCACGAAGTTCGCCTTCTCGATGCCGCCCTCGACGCCCATCGCCACGACGATGAACGTGATCGCCATGAACACGAGCATGAAGGCGAAGCTCGATGCGGGGTCGGTGATGAATCCCTTGAAGAACCCGCCGCCATCGGCGATGGCCACCGGGCCGTCGGTCAGGTAGCCCACGGCGTACCGCGTGACCCAGCCGCCGATGATGCAGTAGTACGGCGTGATGATGAACGGCACGATGCACGCCAGCTTGCCGATCCAACGGTACTTCTTGCCGAACGACGCGTACGCGCCGATGACCGACTGCTGGGTCTTGCGTCCGAGCGCCGTCTCGAGCAGCAAGAGCGAGATGCCGATGGTGAACGCGAGGATAATGTAGGTGATGAGGAACGTGCCGCCACCGTAGCGCGCCGCCAGCGTGGGGAACCTCCAGAGGTTGCCCAGGCCGACCGCCGATGCCGCTCCCGCCAGGATGAACGCAAGCTTGCCCGACCACTTGGATCGGGGGATGTCAGGCTGCTCCCCCGTCGTGATGAATTCCCGTTCGTTATCAGCCATGTGCGCCGACCACTTTCCTTTCCCGCTTTTCAAGTCCCAAAGCGCCGCGCGATAACCACCGCAGCGCCGCATTAATGCCATCCGCGAGCCGTTCGAACACCGCCGCAACGCCACTTGCGTGCCGCGACAGCGCCACCCGGGCGCCGTCGCGCACCAGCGCCGCTTGCCAACCGCGCCAGCGCCGCCGGCAAGCCGCCGCGCCGTCGTCCCCACGGCAGCAAAAAACGGGTGCTGGGGTCTGCTCGAACGTCGGCAGAGCGGCACTCGCAAATCAAAGCACAATTCTGCTCATTATACCGAGTTTCCGGCGCAGATTGGGCGCGCCCGCGACGTTCCACTATCATGACCATGTTCAAAGACGATGAACGTGCCGGCGCCTGCGCGCCGACGGCGCTTCGGCCGCAGCGCACGATGGACCCGCCCACCCGGCGGCATCCACCGTCGCCACCCGCCCCAGCCCGCCGCCCCGACGCCGCGCCAGCCGACTATCCGAAACGACCAACCGCCCCGCATCAGGGCATTTTCCCGAAGGAAGGTCAGCGTTATGTGCGGTATCTGCGGATTCACCCAGGCAACCGAAGACGATAGGCCCACGCTCAAGGCCATGTGCGACATCATGGCTCACCGCGGCCCCGACGGCGAAGGCCAGTACCTCGACGACGGCATCGCCCTCGGCCATCGCCGGCTCTCCCTCATCGACCTCGCGGGCGGCAACCAGCCCATGGTGCGCTCCACCGGCGACCACGCCGCGCGCATCACCTCGCCCGCGCTCATGCCCGACGGCACGCCCTGCGCCGACGAGGCCAGCGTCGCCGCCAAGGGCGACTACGCGATCGTCTTCAACGGCGAGATCTACAACTACCGCGACCTGCGCGCCGAGCTCGAGTCCGCAGGCTGGCGCTTCGAGACCAACTCCGACACCGAGGTCCTGCTCGTGGGGTACCTGGCTTGGGGCGAAGACGTGCTCGACCGCCTGCGCGGCATGTTCGCGTTCGCCATCTGGAACCGCGCCTCGCACGAGCTGTTCTGCGCGCGCGACTTCTTCGGCATCAAGCCGTTCTACTACACCGTGCAGAACGGCCAGTTCATCTTCGCATCCGAAATCAAGAGCATCCTCGAGCACCCCGCGTACACGCGCGAGCTGAACGAGGACGCCCTGGCCGAGTACCTGTGCTTCCAGTTCTCCACGCTGCCCGAGACCTTCTTCAAGGGCATCTTCAAGCTGGGTCAGGGCCACTGCCTGCGCGTCCACGCCGACGGCACGCTGGAGGACCGCCGCTACTGGCGCCCCACGTACCACTTCGACGAGAACCGCTCCGAGGCAGACACGGTCGATGCCATCGACGAGGCCATGCGCGAGAGCGTGCGCTACCACAACGTCGCCGACGTCGAGGTCGGGTCGTTTTTGTCGAGCGGCATCGATTCGAGCTACATGGCGGCGTGCCTGGCCAAGGAGAACCCCGACATCCACACGTTCACCGTGGGATTCTCGCTGTACGAAGGCGACCGTGACGAAGTGTCGTGGGCCCGTGAGCTGGCGCAGAAGCTCGGCATCGCCAACGACTACAAGCACATTTCCGAAGAGGAGTACTGGGAGAGCCTGCCGCGCGTGCAGTGGCACATGGACGAGCCGTCGGCCGACCCGAGCGCCGTGTCGCTGTACTTCGTGGACCAGATCGCCGCGAGCAAGGTGAAGGCTGTGCTGTCCGGCGAGGGCGCCGACGAGTTCTTCGGCGGCTACAAGATCTACCAGACGCCGTTCGCCAACCGCAAGCTCGCCTGGGCTCCGCGCGGGCTTCTGCGCGGCGCGTCGAAGGCGGCGCGGGCTCTGGGCGTGCGCGGCGCCAACTACCTTGAGCGCGCGAGCGAGCAGGTGGAGGACTGGTACTACACCAACGCCAACGGCGTGGCGTTCAGCGTGGCCGAGCGCGACCGCCTGCTCAAGCACGCGCCCACCGTCCCCACGCCGCAGCAGCTCACCGCGCCCGTGTACGCCGAGGTTGCCGACCTGGACGAAACGACGCGCATGCAGTACGTCGACCTGTACTTCTGGCTGGTGGGCGACATCCTGCTGAAGACCGACAAGATGTCGATGGCGCATTCGCTCGAAAGCCGCGTGCCGTTTTTGGACAAGAAGGTGTTCGAGCTGTCGGCCACCATCCCCACAAAACAGAAGGTGTCCGAGGAGCAGACGAAGATCGCTCTGCGCGAGGCGGCCGAACGCGCCATCCCGCGCGATTGGGCGCAGAAGGAGAAACTCGGGTTTCCCACGCCGGTGGTCGCGTGGCTGCGCGAGGACAAGTACTACCTGCAGGTGCGTCGCGCGTTCACCAGCTCGACGGCCATGCGGTTCTTCGACGTGGAGATGCTCATGGAGCTGCTCGACGAGCACAAATCCGGCGCCAAGGACAACAGCCGCAAGATCTGGATCGTGTACATGTTCCTCATGTGGTACCAGATCTACTTCATCGACCAGACCGTGCCGGACAAGCCGACCGCGCGATAGGCACAACGGGAAGCCCGCCGCCTGGAAAGCTGGCAGCTCGGTAGAATAGCGACGGCTCCCGCCATGCGAGAGCCGTCGCGGGCCACGCTCGCAGCATCGCGCCGCGCGGCCGGGCCACTTTAACAGCATCGCGCCGCGCAGCCGGGCGCCGCGTTAGCAGCAGGAGCCCTTCGCGTTCGACTTCGAAGACGAACCGCAGCAGCACGAGTTCGCGGAGCTCTGCTGCTCGGCGGCGTCGGCGCCCGCAGCATCACCGTCGTTGGCGCCGGCATCCTGTGCGGCGCCTTCCGCTTCCGCCGCCTCCTTGGCCGCACGGCCGCGGAAGAACGTCACCAGGTTCTCAGGCACCTCGAACGGCTCGCCATCTGCGGTTTCCCGTTCATCGGCGAGCGCACCCTCCCCGAACACCGCCTCGATGATGCCGCGCACGATCATGTCCGTCGGCGGCACCTCGTAATGCGTGCCGTTGAACGGGAAGATGCGGCACGCGACGTCGCTGTCGGACAGGTCGCTGCAGCAGCCGCAGTCGTTCTCCTCGATGGTCGGGCAGATGTCGCGGCCGTTCACGCGGATGGTCGGCGAGCTGGCGAACCGGTAGCGCTTGGCCATGCGCTCGTCGCGCACGTTCACCGAATTGAGCACGAGCTCGTAGCCGCAAGCGGCGAGGACTGGCGCGCACAGCTCCACGGCGCGCTCAACGCGCTTGTCTGCGCCCTGGCAGCGGTCGCACACCGTCAGGTCCAGGTACAGGAAGTCGACGACCACGGGCTTGAACGCGCCGGCGTAGGGGTCGTCCTCGCAGCTGTACGACGACGAATCACAGCAGCCGTCAGAATCCCCACCGCAGCAGCACGAACCCTCGGATTCGCCCTTCGCGCCCTGCTCAGCCGCGTCTTCCCCCTCTGCGCCCTTCGTTGCCACGGCTTGCGCAGCCGCCTTTTCAGCGCCCGCAGTCGTCTCCTGCGACGCTTCCCCGCCGCCACAGCAGCAGCTCTTCTTCTCCTCGCTCATCATGCAATCCTTTCAAACTCGCTCGCCCCGCCGCAACCGGCGCGGCGTTGATGATGCCTACCGTTTTTGCGCCCGCATGCCGCGGCGGGCGCTCTTCCGTTGCCGTTCTCCCTGGTCGCTCGCGGTACGGCTGCGCTTGCGGATGGCCGTCGCGGCCAGCTCCAGCACAAGCGACGCCGCCAGGCACAAGTACACGATCAGGCCGACTTCGCGCATGCTGAAATAATACTGCCCCGACAGGTACAGCTGGTAGCCGATGCCGCCCGAACCGGCGATGGCGCCCACCGTCACAGCGTTGCGGAAGTTGCTCTCGAACCGCATGAACGTCCACGATAGCACCTCCGGCAGCGTGTCGGGAATCACCCCGCGCATGACCACCTGGAAAAACGATGCGCCGCTCGACCGCAGCGCTTCGATGACCTGAGGATTCGTTTCCTCGAACGCCTCGGAGTACGCCTTCACCAGAAACGCGACCGAATGGCACGCCATGCCGACGACGGCCGCCTCCGCGCCCAGCCCGATGGCCACCGTGAACACCATGACCCACAGGATGGTCGGCACCGCGCGCACGACGGCCATCACCGCTTTGATGACGTTGCTCACGATGCGATTCGACAGGTTGCTCGCAGCGAACACGGCGATGATGAGAGCGATAAGCGATCCCCAGAACGTTGCGAGCACCGAAAGCCCCACCGTGATGCCGAAGCTCGCAAACAGGTCCGCGGGCGCGTAGTGGCCGAACTCGGGATGGAGTGCCATAACGCCCAGGTTGCGCAGCGCATCGTGCGTCGCGCGTCCCAGGTCGGACATCCCGAAGCCCATCTGCGCGAACGCCCAGACGGACAGCGCCGCCACGACCGCGGCCACCGCGCCGATGAGCAGCGTCGACCGGCTGGCCGCACGCCGGCGGCTTCGCGGCGGCACGGAGCTCTGAGCGCTCGCGGCGCCACCTCGCACATCCCGTACTGCCTCTCCGGCAACCCGACCTGCGGCAGCCGCGGTCGACACGCCGCATGTGCACGTCGCGCCCGCGGCAACGCTCGCGCCCGAGGCTTCCACCAGCGCGTCAGCGTCCGCTGCCAACGCCTTCGCATCCGCGCCCGCAACCTGCTTTTTCCCACGACGCTTCACGCGCGGCGCATTCCCCTGCCCGATGATGCGACGGCGCACCCAGTTCGACACCGCTTCGCACACGAGCACGGCGACGGCGACGAACAGGATGACGAGTCCCGCCTCGTCGTAGCGGAAGCTGCGGTAGAAGTAGTTGAACACGAAGCCGATGCCCGTGCCCGTGAGCATGCCGACGAGCGTGGCGTCGCGGATGTTCGCGTCGATCTGGTAGAGCGTCCAGCTGACCACCTGGGTCGCACTTTCAGGCCACATCACCCGCAGCGCCATCTGGAACCGCGACGCCCCGCAGGCGCGCACGGCCTCGAACGGGCCCTCGGGCAGATCGTCGATGCTTTCCAGAAACGCGCGCGTCAAAAATCCGAAGCTCTTGAAGAACAGCGCGAGCCAGCCGGTGAACTCGCCCTGCTTGAATGCAAACAGCAGGATGAACGCCCAGGCCACCATGGGGATGTTGCGCATGATCGACGCGAGCACGCGCACCACGCCCGCCACCGTGCGCCCCGCGATGCCGACCCGGCGCGCCGACAGTGCGGCGAGCACGTACGACACGACGGCCGCCATAGCGCCGGCCGACACGGCGTCGAGCACCGTTTCGAGCAGCGCGGGCAGGATGCGCGAAAGCCCCGCAAGCGACCGTTCGCTCGGCGTGAAGTTGGCGATGAGCCACACGATGCCGCCGGGCAGGTCCGCGAACGCCTTCGCGATGTCGAACTTGTCGGCCCAGCTGGAGCACGCGACCGCCGCCACGACGAGCGCTATGACGGCGATGACGCCTGCGCCGCGCCGCCGATCGAGCGTGCGTCCCGCCTTCAGCAGCGCGTCGATGCGCTCGCCGCGAGCGCACGCGGTGGCTCCATCGCGCAGGCCGTCGCCCGCAGCCCCTTCGCCGCCAGCGTTTCCGTCCTGCCCGCAGCATGCGGCCGCGCGGTTGCTGTCGGCGGAATCGCCGCCCACCTTGCAGCACGCGTTTTCGCGCTTGCCCGCTGCCTGTTCCTGCGCATCGTCTGACGCGCCCGTCTTCGCCCGCATAGCCCTAGCCTTCGCAGCAGCGCGGCTGCGCCATCGCATGCGATACGGCGGAACCGTCCGCTGCGCTCTCTTCGCCATAGTAGGAATCGTAGATGCCGGCGACCGTCTGCTCGTCGAAGGCGCTCGGCGCGCCCGTGCAGCAGACCGACCCATGCGCGAGCCCCACGATGCGGTCGGAGAACTCCACGGCGTATTCGACCTGATGGAGGCTGACCAGACAGCTCACGCCCATGTCGGTTGACGCGCGCTTGAGCAGCTCGAGCACCGTCCGCGACGAATGCGGGTCGAGGCTTGCGACCGGCTCGTCGGCCAGGATGAGCACCGGCTTCTGCACGAGCGCCCGTGCGATGCCCACGCGCTGCTTCTGGCCGCCCGAAAGCTCGTCGGCGCGCGCGTAGGCGAAGTCGGCGAGGCCCACCTGGTCGAGCGCTTCGAGCCCCGCCCGCTTCTCCTCGGCTGTGAACAGGCCGAACGCCCCGGAAAACGCGCCCTTGTCGCCGAGCCTGCCCTGCAGCACGTTGGCGAGCGCCGTCTGCCGGCCAACCAGGTTGTAGTTCTGGAATACCATGCCGATGCGCATGCGCACGCGCCGCAGGTCGGCGCGCCCCAGGCCGCACACGTCGCGGCCTTCGAACACGACCGATCCCGACGTGGGCTCGACCAGGCGGTTCACGCACCGCAGCAGCGTCGATTTGCCCGCGCCCGAGCTGCCGATGATGGACACGAACGACCCGCGGCCGACGGACAGCGACACGCCGTCCAGGGCGTAGTGCGCGCCGTCGTACGTCTTTCGCAGGTTGTCGATTGAAAGCAGCGGCTCGTCGGGCATCGGTCTTCTGCAAATCCTTTCCAGAGAGAACGCTTATGCTTCGCCAATCAGCTTGCGGAAGTCGTCGTAGTAGCTGTCGTCGGCGCGCACGAACCCAATCTTATCGGAAGTCTTCGTCCACTTGGTGACGGTGTCCTTGTCGCTCGGGTCCTTGAACAGCTCGGGGTTGTCCGAAACGGCGCTCGAGCACATGTAGTCGATGATCTTGTTGGCCGTCTCGTCGTCCACAACGCTCGTGTTGATGACGAACGGCACGGCGGGCACCGCGTAGGACGCGATGCAGACGAGCTCGGTTCCCGCGTACTGGTCGAGCGGCGCGTCGAGACCGTCTTTGATCGCGTACACGGCGCCGACCTCGCCGTTTGCACCCGAAATCACGTTGTAGTTGTTGGCCGCGCCGGTGTCGTCGCACGAGCACAGGTCGGCGTCGCCCGTGAGCACGTTGTAGATGCTGTTCACATGGCTGCCGCCGAACAGCACGGTGCTGAAGAACTTGCCGGATTCGCGATAGTCGTCAGCCGAGCCGCCGAATTCGGACGCGAACACGGTGGAGGGAATGATGCAGCCCGACGTTGAGCTGAGGTCGACGTAGGAGTAGTTGAGGCCCTTGATGCCGTCGAGGCTGAAGCCGTCGCCGCTGCGGTACTTGTCAACGTTTTCGCGCAGGCACAGCACCTGCGAGTGGTAGGAGACCTGGTTGAGGTCGCCGTTCTTGTCGGACAGCACGAACCCGACGACGACGTTGGGGTTCTTCTTGTGCAGCTCGCAGTACTCCTGCGCGCCGAGCGATGCCATGTGCGCCTTGCCCGCGTTGACCGATTCGATGCAGACGTTGTAGTCCGTCGTGGTCATGGGCTCGCACGGAATGCCCGCGCCCTCAGCGATGCATTCGGCGAAGACGTCGCGCATGTTCTCGTACTTGCCCTCGGACGCGCCGGGCTCCCACGCGAAGATGATCTTGTCCGGCTTGGTCGCGGCCTTTGCGGAAGAGGATGCCGCGCCGCTCGCTCCCGAGCCGCCCGAGCATCCTGCCAGCGCAAACCCCGCCGCCAGCGTCAGACCCGCAGCTCCCGTTCCCGCCAGAAAGCGGCGCCTGCTCATCGAATTTTGCATCTGCATCTCCTTCGACCGTTGTTGAGCCGGTACTGAAACCGACGGACACCACCATATCACATATTGGCATATGTCTACTATTGGTTGCCATCGGCGATTCGAAGCAGACGAAGGAGACGCACGAATGAATTTGAAGTTTGATACCAGACCAAAAAAAGATAGACAAATGGAGCTCATTTGCAAGCCGTAAAGCAGGATTCATCCTTCAGATGACAAGGGCGGACTCTCATTTTGAAAGTCCGCCCTGAAAAGCAGGTTCGAATAAGCCCTGTCAGTTTCGTCTTATGCGAAATAGCCCGCTTCGAAGCCTTCCTTGCCTGCCGCCTCTGCATCGCGTGGCTCAACAGCATCGCCTACGACAACCAGGCGATCTCCCAAATGGGAAAGCTGCTCTTCCAGCGGATTGTAGGGCACGTATCCCATGGCGATGACGTACCAGTCGGCTTTCAGCAGCTTCGTTTCGCCCTGATGGGTCAGCTCCAGGCCATCATCCGTCAAGGCGCCGATGCGGTGCTCGAAGAGGAAGTGGACGAACCGGTCCTCGCAGAAATGCCGCATGAAGTTCACCTTACCGCGGTCTTCTTTGTCCGCAACGACATCGCGCCTGATGACAAGCGAGATATCGCCACGCTCGGCGTCCGCGAGGTAGCAGCAGGTCTCGATGCCCACCGATCCGCCACCCAGGACGGCTATCTTCCCTTCGGGATTCACGCGTCCCCTCAAGACATCTTCCGCATAGAGAACCTTCTCGTTCCCGGCGGCTCCGGGGATTTCCTTCGGCTCGCGAGGAATCGCCCCTATCGCCAAGATGACCTTGTCGGCGCCGAATCGCTCGACGGCTTGCGCGTCCGCTTCCTTTTCGAGCTCGACGGTTACGCCCGCTTGCTCCATGTCGTAGATCAGCGAATACACGTACTGCGAGTACTCGCCCTTGCCCGGCGTGTAGGCAGCGGAGATGAACTGGCCGCCCAGCTGGTCAGACTTCTCCCACAGCGTCACATCGTGTCCTCGGCGACGAGCGGCCAAGGCCGCGTTCATGCCGGCAATTCCCCCGCCAACCACGAGCACGCGCTTCTTGGGAACCGCGTCGAACGTATAGCGGTACTCGTTTCCAACCTCTGGATTAGCGAGGCATCCGGTCGGAATCTGCCGATAGGTGTGACCGGCGCACGCCTGAAGGCAGCCGATGCAGCGGCGAATCTCGCGCACCTTGCCCTGACGCGCTTTCTCTGGGAGATGGGGGTCGGCAAGCGACGCCCGCGCCATGCCGACGAAGTCGCAGTAGCCGTCCTCAAGCAGTTCTTCTGCAACCAAGGGATCGTTTATCCTGTTCACGGCCATAACGGGAATGTTCACGATCGACTTCAGCTCGCGAGCGCGCTGTGCGCCGAAAGCAGGCTTCTTCCACGACGATGCGATGATCCCATCGTTGAAGGAGCTGTACACCCCGTTCGAGCAGTTGATGGCATCGACGCCCCACTCCTCGAACATCTTCGCGAGGACGCGCGTCTCTCCCATATCGCGTCCGTTGGCGGTTCCCTCATCGGCGGAAATTCGAATCATGATGGGGAAGTCGTCACCCACGTTGCTGCGCATGGCATCGTAGATTTCCTTAAGGAAGCGCACGCGGTTGACCAGCGGGCCGCCGTATTCGTCCATACGATGGTTCTGGTGATATGACAGGAAGGCCGCGATCAGATATCCGTGGCCGGCGTGGATCTCTATGCCATCGAAGCCGGCAGCCTTCGCGCGTCCGGCCGCTGCCCCGAATTTCTCCACAAGGTCGTGAACCTCGTCCACGGTGAGCTCGCGCGCCATGTCGCGGTTCCACGGATCGGGCGATGGCGAGCAGTTGACCGTCTGCACTCCGCCGTTGACGAAGTGATTCGACTGGCGACCGCAATGGTAGATTTGACAGAATATCTTCGTGCCGTACTGGTGGACCGCTTCCGTGAGCTTCCGATGGCTTTCGATCTGCTCGTCGCTCCAAAGCCCGGCTACGTACTTGTAGCCCTTCCCCGTCGGTTCTACCAGGTAGTCTTCGGTGATGATCAAACCGAAACCGCCCTTCGCCTTCTCCTCGTGATAGGCGATGTACTGCTCGGTTGCCATGCCGTCTTCCGTCGGCATGTTGGTCACCATCGCGGGAACGGCAATTCTGTTCTTGATTTCGCATGCACCGATCTTGAAGGGAGAGAACAGTTTGTCGAACATAGCACCCACTCCTTGACGTCGTCGATTTTCATCTGCACACGTGAAGCAGGAGCGGCCCGGGCGAGCCGCTCCTGCTGCGAACGTATGGTGCCGCTGCGTCGCCGCCCCGGCCGCTACCGGACCACGTAGTGGATCTGCAGCCCGTCCTCGGTTTGCTCGCTCTCGAACCGCTCTCCCATGGTCGAGTCATGCGTCAGCACCAGACGGCGCATGTCGCCGCCGGTCTGCTCGAGAATCCACTCGTACGCCCTCATCACGTTCAGAGCCGAGCCCGAACGCCCGAGAATCGGAGCGAGGAATCCCTTCCAATCACCGGAACCGAGCAGGTTCGCCGGACGGAGCGCCAAATCGCCCGCGATGACATAGACGTCGCGCGCGGATTTCGCAGGATCGGCGGGATGGGGCACAACCACCTTCTGGCCCTGTTCGTTCGAGACGACGACATGCGAGCCTGCCGCCTGCGCCGCAGTCGCGTTGTCGACGACGACGACCTGCTCCGCAACGGAATGGCAGTTGTAGGCGACGTGCAGGTCGATGCCCGGATACAGGTTGACCACGTCGCCGTTGAGAAGGGTCACCGCGCCCTCCTCGATGAGCTCGCGAATGGGCGGATAGTCGCTCGCCATAGCGGCCGGCAGCGTGAGCTGGGCGTACCGGGGATCGGTGACCAGGCTTTCCCACGCCTCGAACTCCTTCTGCTGGATGAAGACCCGCGCATGGGGAAACCTGAGCAACCCGCCGATGTGGTCGATGTGGGCGTGCGTCAGGATGACCGTGTCGATGTCGTCGGGAGCAAGCCCGATCTGCGCCAGCGCCCACACGACGCCCTTGCACTGCGTGATGAGCTCGCCCCACAGCTTGCCCTTCGCGGGGTCTTCGGTGTCGACGCCCGTATCGACGAGGATGTTGTGGCCCTCTCCCTGAATCACCGTCACCGAATGGACGTTCTGCTCCGTCTCGCCCGGCTTGGGGTTTCCCACCATGCCGTAGACGAACTCGGTGCCCCACGGTCCGATGCCGTACTCGATGTTCGTAATCTGATATCCCATTGTCCCCTCCAAACGTAGATGGCTCTCAACAAAAAGAGAGCCCCGCCCGTCAACCGGGCAGAGCTCTCCTGCACGCTTATTCAGCTGCGTCGCTTCCCTCAGAAAGCGCGTCAGCTCCGACGATCTTCGCTGCGAGCTTGTAGGACTGCGCCATGATCGTGGACGTCACAACACCGACCAGAAGGCTCACGACGAGCACCGCGTAGTTCTGGCCACCGGCCGCGAAACACGCGATCATGCCGATGAACGCCATGGGCGTTCTCCCCCAGAAAGGCTTCTTGCCTCCCGGCATGAACACGTTCGTCAGCCCTTGGACCAGAAACGTTCCGACGCACGTTGCCACGGAGAATGCGACGACCAGGCCCGTCGAGCCGACCATCGCCTGCGTGATGACGAACGTCAGCGCTCCTCCCAGGAATAGGCCGATCAGGATGTTGACCCAGTGATAGGGCACATCCTTCCATTCGCCACCGAACATGAACACGCACGGGATCATGATGAAGCACGCCCAGTACAGCGGGGTCTGCACGACACCCGCCAGGTTCAGGGCCACGTACACAGCGATCACCACGGCGCATTCGATTCCCACGAGCAACGCGTGGAGAATCCTCGCTGCAATCTCCTTATCCATTGCACCCCTCCTGAATCGCGCTGCCAGGCAGCGCTCGCCTTTATGCGCTCACGATCGGCAAACCGAGCGCACCTCCGATGAAGAACACCACGAGGACCTCGACGATGATGTACACGATCGCGCACAGCCAGCCCGCTCGCGTGAGCTCGCCCGAGGTGTAGTAGCCCTCGGAGAACGAGACCATCATGGGAGGGCTCAGCGGCAGCAGGAAGGAGCCCGCCGTGATCGAGCCCATCAGCATGGCGAAGATCGCAGGCGAGACGCCCGCCGCCACGCAGTAGCCCATGACCGGCGGAACGAAGAGCGCGCACAGCGCCGGTGCCGCGGGAACGAACGTGTGGATGATGTAGGCGATCGCCATGATGAGCATGAGGCCCAGAAGAACCGGAAGGTTGAGCACGCCGGTGGCGAGGAACAGGTTGACCAGGTAGTTGGCCGCACCCGTCGACGAGCAGGCGCCTGCCATGCTCATAACGCCGCCGACCATGAGCACGACGCCCCAGCCGACGTTGTCGTTGAAGTCCTTCCACGACACGATCTCGACACCGGGCATGAACGCAACCGCCAGCATGATCATGATGACGTTGACGTTCGAAAGCACCGGAATCCAGTTGCCCGCGATGAAGCCGGCGATCAACACGACCATGTACACGAGCGCCTTGACGTCACGCGCGGACAGCGGCTCCTTCTCTCCCGTGCCGGCGACAAGCTTCGCTTCCTCTTCGGACAAGTCCTCCGGCGGAAACACCTTGCAGATCACGATCCAGCAGAACGGGATGAGGACGACCGCGCAGATAAGTCCTGGCACGAACCACTGGAAGAACCCGATGGTCACACCGTAGGTGCTGCTCAGAAGGCCTGCGCACAGCACGTTGAGCGAATGGCCGAACGGCGTGACGAAGCCACCGAGGATAGCGGCGAACGCGATGCCGAGCGCTAGGCAGCGTCCCAGGTTGGGATGGGTTTCCTTGGCGTTGATCTCGCGCAGAAACGGCAGCGCCAGCGCCATGCCGACGGCGACTGCGCCCGTATCCGTCATGAACATCGACACGATCGCCGTTGCCAGCATGTACGCCAGCACGATCGATTTCGGCTTCGTGCCCGCCTTGCTGACGAGCGCGTGCACCAAGCGCGTTCCAAGCGACGTCTTGATCATGATGGCGGTCATGATGAAGATGCCGAAGATGAACCAAGGAGTGAAGCTGACGAAGCCGCTCCACGCTGTTCCGAAATCCTTCACCACGCCGAGCACGGCGAGCAGAATAGCGCCCAGCAGACCCGTCACGCCAACGGGAAGAACGTCGCACATCCAGAAGCAGATAGCCATCAGCAGGATGCCGATGGACATGATTCCCTGATGGGAAAGCTCCTCCGTGCCCGGAGCCACAACCGACACAACCAGGCAGACTAAACCGAGAATCAGCCCCACGACACGTTTGACCGGGACTTTAGCTTTGGGATTCTCCTTGGCAAGCTCACTAGCCATAATTCCCCTTTCCAAACAATTACCCCTCGTTCAAATCAAGGCTCTTAGCGTTGTTGCGACCTCCTTTCCCCCCGGCGTTTCGGACCGCGCATCGCAAGCTGGTCTGAAAGCATCTCGAACGGAGCAAGATCGAGAGCCTTTGAAACCCGTCCCCGCTTGGCACCGCCTCTCGCGCCGAAGTACTCCGCAAAATCATCGAGCGTCGCGTTCATGCGGTCGCACGATCCGTCGTCGGAGTCTCCGCGCGTGCGGAAGTAACTGAGAGCGATCGCCGCAACCAGGCACACCGCGATCACTGCCGTCGCCACTTGCTGAATCACGAGTTGCCCCTCTCCCCGAATCTCTCGTGCACATGAGCGCCCGACTGGGGAAAATCCTAGCTTCCAAGGCTTTCACCTGGCGTTTCTCTTATGGAATGGGCTATTCCAAAAGACGAACGCCACCGGTGCGCGCCCCCGCATATGCTTGGTTTCGACGTCCTTGAGCGTTTGGAAAAGGACGGAGGAGACGAGGAGAGGGGTACTCTTGACTGAATTCCATGACGTTTCCCACGAGCGCAAAGCAGGGGAAAAGATCGGCCGCCCCGACAAGTACGAATATGTCGAGCACGACAAGCCGTGGCGGTACCAGGAAGGCGAATACACCGTGACGCGCGGCAGCGCGTGGTCAGGCCCTGGCTGCCATCTGGGATGCGGCGTTCTGCTGTACACCGACAAGGACGGCAAGCTCGTAAAGGTCGAAGGCGACCCGGACAATCCCTTCAACAAAGGCCGTCTGTGCGTCCGCTGCCTTGATCTGATGGAGTCCGCCTACAACAAGGACCGCATCGTCCATCCCATGAAGCGCGACCCGAAGGACCGCGGCAAGGACGCCTGGACCCAGATCACCTGGGACGAGGCGTACGATTTGATCGCGGAGAAGTTCCTGGCGTACAAGAAGGAGTTCGGCGCCCAGTCCGTCTGCTTCTTCAAGGGAACCGGCCGCGACATCGCGCCGTGGATCAGCCACCTCGCCTGGTCGTTCGGCAGCCCCAACGTCGTCTTCGCGCTGTCCGGCTGCGCATGCTTCGTTCCGCGCATCGCGAGCTCCATGTGCACGTCGGGATCGTTCTGGGTCGGCGACTACTCGCAGCAGTTCACCAAGCGCTACGACGACCCGCGCTGGAAGGTCCCCGAGTGCATCGTTTTATGGGGCAACAACCCCATCGTCGCGAACTCCGACGGCCTGTACGGCCACTGGGTCGTCGACTGCATGAAGCGCGGCTCGAAGATCATCTCCGTCGACCCCAAGATGACCTGGCTTGGAACCAAAGCCGAGATCTTCCTCCCGCTGCGCCCCGGAACCGACGCCGCGCTGGCTCTTGGCATCCTGCACGTCATGATCGACGAGGAGATCTACGACAAGGACTTCGTGGACCGCTGGTGCTACGGATTCGACCAGCTCAAAGAGGCCTGCGAGCCGTACACGCCGGAGAAGACCGCCGAGATCTGCTGGGTTGACGCCGACAAGATCATCGCCGCCGCGCGCATGATCGCCAACGCCGACGGCATGATCATGCAGTGGGGCGTCGCGACCGACATGTCCAAAGAGGCGGTCCCGTCCTGCCAGGCGCTCTCGGCCATCTTCGAGATCACCGGCAACGTCGACGTGCCGGGCGGCATGATCGCGCCTCCGTCGATCCTGCCCTACTACGCCGGCTGGGGCGGCGAGAACCTCTCCGACGAGCAGAAGGAGAAGCGCCTCGGCATCCACAAGTACCCGCTGTACCGCTACGGCTTCAAGAACGCCTCGACCGATGTGACCATCGAATGCCTCGAGACGGGCAAGGACGAGAACGGCAACGACTACCCGCTGAAGGCTGCGTGGATGCAGACCACCAACCCGCTCATCAACTCGTCGCCGGACACGCGCCGCACCTACAACGCCCTGATGAAGTTCGAGTTCATCGTGTCGGTCGACCTGTACATGACCCCGACGGTCCAGGCTCTCGCCGACGTGTTCCTTCCCGCCTGCACCTACGCTGAGCGCAACGGTATCCGCATCGGCGACGGCGTGCAGCGCGGCGAGACCATCAACAAGGCCATCCAGGTGGGCGAAGCGAAATCCGACATGGTCATCAACCTCGAAATCGGCAAGCGCATCTGCCCGGAGTACTACCCCTGGGACACCGAGGAGGAGATGTTCTCGCACATCCTCGAGGGTATGGACATGACGTTCGAGCAGCTGCGCGACGCGGCGCCGACGTACCTCGACTTCGAGTACAAGAAGTACGAGAAGGGCCTGCTGCGCCACGATGGCCAGATCGGATTCGAGACCGCGACCGGCCGCATCGAGCTGTGGTCGACGTACTTCAACCAGATCGGCGTCGAGTGCGTACCGTCGTTCGACGAGCCCTCGCCCGGCCCTGTCGCCGACCCCGACCTGTACAAGGAGTACCCGATCGTCCTGACGACCGGCGCCCGCAACTGGTCGCTGTTCCACTCCGAGCATCGCCAGGTGCCGCGTCTGCGCGCGCTGCGTCCCGACCCCATCATCCAGATGAACCCGAAGACCGCCCACAAATACGGCGTCGACCAGGGCGATTGGGTCTGGGTCGAAAACCAGCGCGGCCGTGCGAAGCGTCGTGTCGAGCTGACCGAGGCTCTCGACCCGCGGTATGCGTCGACCGATCACGGCTGGTGGCTTCCCGAGGCGGAAGGCTATAAGGACGGCGGCTTCAGCGGCATGTACGACTACAACATCAACCAGCTGCTCGCCTACGATCCGGGCCGCACGGGATTCGGCTCGAACTACAAGACGGTTCTGTGCCGCGTCTACAAGTGCGAAGAGGGAGACCACAACACGCTCGAGAACGCTCTGGGCTGCTCTGAGGGGGAGGAATAAACAATGCCGCAAGGAATTCTCGTCGATTACGAATGGTGCTCGGGCTGCCACACCTGCGAGATGGCGTGCGCCGTCGAGCTGACCCACAAGGACTTCCCCGAAGGCCATTGCGGAGTGAAGGTCCACGAAGAGGGCGTCTACCCCATCGGGGGCGACAAGTGGACCGACATCAACATGCCGGTGTTCACCGACCTGTGCGACAAGTGCGCTGACCGGCTCGCCGCGGGCGAAGCGCTGCCGTCGTGCGTCAAGCACTGCCAAGCGCACGTGCTCGAGTTCGGCGAGCTCGAGGAACTCTCCAAGAAACTGGCTGCCAAGCCGAAGCAAGTGCTCTACGCGCTGTAGAGACAAAAGGGGCAAGGGAGAAGTGCGATGTGCGCGGTATGCGTGAATTGTGGAAAATGCAGCGGGCATCCGCGCCCCTCCCTTGAACCCGGCTTCTGTCCCCTCTGCCGCCACCAGAACGAACCCACGGCGGCTGTCTGCGAGCTTTGCGGAAGCCCGCTGCCGAAGCCTCCGGGACCTCCCACTCCCCCGAAGGCGAAAGGCAGCGGGATCTGCCGCTGAGCATACCGCTCCCCCGGTTGCCGCACGAGAACGCCATTCCCCAAACGCAACGCGCTCGTTTGCGCGCGAGTTCAGTTCATTTACAATTGAACTCCATTGAGCGATCGAGCCGTCTTGACGCGCTCGCGATGCCAGATACCGGGGGGAGCGATCTTATGGACATCGGACGACTGAACGAATTCTGCTATCTTGCCGATTCGTTGAGCTTCGCCGACACCGCACGTCACTTCTTCATGAGCCAATCGGTCTTAAGCAAGCACATCGCCGGAATCGAAGGCGAGCTGGACGCGAAGCTCTTCGTGCGCGACAGCCACCACGTGCGGCTGACGAAGCAAGGCCGGACGTTCTACGACTACGCCCAAAGCATCATCTCGCAATACGACAAGGCCCTCACGGCGCTGCGGGCAATCGAGGACTCCTACGACGAGGTAGTCACCATCGGGTACCTGCGCAATGCGGCGCGTCCGTTCCTCGCCAGGTTCCTTATGCTCATGAAGGCAGAGCATCCCGAGATACACGTCGCGCTCCGCTGCATGGAATACGGCGAAGAGGCGTACGCGTTCCTCACCAAAAGCATCGATATGGCATTCACGCTGAATATCAACCCATCAGTGACCGAGCAGTACGACTACCTCGATATCTTCCCCGACCGGTTCGATGCGATCGTAAGCTGCAACCATCCCCTAGCCTCATACGACGAGGTTACAACCGAGCAGCTTCTCTGCGAAAAGCTGCTGCTGCCGGACCAAAGCGTGTACCGCGATATGCGGCCTTTCCTCGAACGAACCGTCTTTCAAGACAACCTAAGAAGCAATTGCGGTGTGTATCGCGATGTGGACACTCTGTTCCTCAAGGTTGAAACAGAGGGGTATGTGGGCTTTTCGTCGGAGCACAATACAGCGTGCTTTTCTCAGGGAGTAAAGTTCCTGCCCATCTCCAATGCCGATACTTCGTATTGCGTCGCCGCCTTCGCTCCGATGAATTCCGACAATACCGGCATCATTGCCTGCTTTTCAGCGCTGGAAAAGTGTCGCGATCATTTGCTGAAGGATTTTGAGCGGCGCAAGCAACTAAGCCTGTCGAAGTTCGGACCCGTGAGCGTCAACAGCTAGAACCATCGCCCTGTTGAATGTCGCTCTGCCACGGGCGGACAAAGCACATACCGCCTATATCGCTTGAGAGCGAGCGAACCCAGAGCACCCCTCCTTACACGAATCGCGCTGTGTTCACCGAGGTCAGATGGCCGAAATGGTCTTCGTAGAGGGCGTACCAGCCATCGCGGCTCGTGTACAGGCTGCGAAACGTCGCAAGCTCGGCGCAGGTGGACGGTGACGTGCTTCGGGAATTGGCTTTGCCGGACTCACAGGATTGCGCCAACGTATGCGCATCCGACGATGCCGTGCTATACGAATAAGAAGATCCCGCTTCCGAGCCGTTTGCTTCGGAAGCCGCACGACAAGCCCGCGCCGCCTGTTCAACAGCACCGCCTGTGAGATCGTCGCTCACGGCTGCGCCCGCCGTTCCCCGTGCGCCCGTCGACCCACCCGCGCGAACTCTCGTCCCCTGCGCGCTCACCGACTCGCCCGCGCAAGCGCTCGCCTCATGCGTGCCCGCAGCCTCGCCAGCAGCCGTCGACTCACCTGCGCGTGCATTCGCATCGCCCGCGGCCGCCGACTCGCCCGCGCTCTCCACGCATCCGCGCGCCACTTCGACGTACCTGCCGCGTGCCGCCCGTCCGTGTGCACGCGCCCGCACGGCGTCCAGCAGCCCGGCCATCAGTACTTCACGTCCCACAACACAAGACCCGCCGCCGGGGCGGTCTCCCCCGCCGCGCGCCGGTCGTGCGCGTCAAGCACGTCGAACACCCAGCGCGATGGGCGCTTGCCACGACCAACCATCACAAGCGTGCCGACCATCGTGCGCACCATGTTGTGCAGAAACGCGTTCCCTTCGACCTCGATGCAGACCATGTCCTCGTCGAGCATGTCGACGCGCTCGACAGCGGTGCGGGACACGTTGCGAAACGTCGACTTCCCCTCTGCCGACTCGGCCTTGCAGAAGCTCTTGAAGTCCTGCTCGCCCTCGAGGAACATCGCCGCTTCCCCCATCGCCTCCAAATCGAGCTCTCCCGGCACATGCCAGCAGAACCGGTCCAGAAACAGCGGCGGCGTGGCGCTCGTGCAGATGAAGTAGCGGTACGTGCGCGCCTTCGCGTCGAACCGCGCCGAGAAGCCCGGCTCGCGCTCGTCAACCGAGCGCCCGACGATGTGATCATGCGTGAGCGCGTTGAGGGAGCGCAGCCAGCGGTGGGCGTCAATCGCTGACGCCTCCTCCCCCGCCACGTCGAAACTCACGACCTGTCGCCGCGCATGCACGCCGGCATCCGTGCGGCCGGCGCATACGGTTTCGACGTCGCGATGCAGCAGGACGCCGAGGGCGCGCTCGAGCTCGCCCTGCACCGTCAGCTGACCCGGCTGGCGCGCGTAGCCGTTGAAGGCCTCGCCCCGGTACCCCAGCGTGAGCGCGTAGGTGCGCGTGCCCGCCTTGCGCGCCTGCGCCTGACGCTCCGCCTGCGCAAGCGCCGCCTCGGCCCACATCACGGCAAGCTCGCCCGTATGGTTGTCGTTCACACGCGTCTCCTTCGCCGTCCTACCAGCAGGGCTGGCCGAACAGGTCCATGATCTCGGACTTCATCATCGAGCTGTGCGCGTCCACCTGCACCGGCAGCTCGGCGCGGAACTTGTGCCCGTCCGACTGCAAAACGAACAGCACCACGCAGTCGCGCCCGGGATACGACTGCAGAATGCGGTTGAGCCGTTGCACCGACGTCTGATTGAACAGCTTCGCCGGCACCTTCAGCTCCAGGTTCTGCGGGCGCGCGTCCTCCTCGTTCAGCTCGATGCGCTCCACCTCGTACGCGATGATCTGGTTGCCACGGTCCGAATGCTCGAACTTGCCCTTGATCTTCACCACGGCGTCTTCCTCGATGGCGTCGGCGTAGTCGTCGTACTTGAACGAGATGCACTCGACCGAACCCGTCGTGTCCTCAAGCGTGAACTGCGCCATGCGAGTGCCGCGCTTCGTCAGCTTCGTCACCACGTTGGATATCATGCCAACGAACGTCGCGGTCTTGATCTCGCGCGTGCGCTCCGCCAAATCGCCCAGCCTGAACTTCGACATGCGCGACAGCACGCCCTCGTACGGCTCCAGCGGGTGCTCCGAGACGTAGATCTTCATGATCTCCTTCTCGAAGGCGAGCTTCTGCCGTTTGGGCCACTCGATGCCGTCGGGAGGCGGAACCTCCTCTTCGAAGCCCGAATCCTCGTCGTCGCCGAACAGGTCGAACATACTCACCTGGCCGGCGTCGCGGTCCTTCTGGCGCTTGGCGGCGTTCTCGAGCAGCGGCGTCTCGTCGACGAAGTACATGAGCTGCTTGCGCGTATAGCCCGTCGAGTCGAACGCGCCGCCCTTGATCAGAGCTTCGAGCGTCTTGCGGTTGTAGCACTTGGAGTCGAGCCGGTTCACGAAATCGTGGAGCGACGTGAACTTCCCGCCGCGGTTGCGCTCGGCGATGATGGCGTCCGCCACCGACTGACCCACGCCGCGCACGCCCACCAGGCCGAAACGGATGCCTTCCTTCACCGGGGTGAACTCGGCATTGGACGAGTTCACGTCCGGCGGCAGCACCTTTATGCCCGAATGCGTGCAGCTCGAGATGTAGTGGATCAGCTTGTCGGTGTTGCCCATGTAGCTGGACAACACGGCCGCCATGTACTCCTCGGGATAGTGCGCCTTCAGGTACGCGGTGCGCATGACGAGCAACGCGTATGCCGCCGAGTGCGACTTGTTGAACGCGTACTTCGCGAACTTCTCGGCGTCGGTCCAGATCTCCTTGGCGATTTCCAGCGGATAGCCGTTGGCCACGGCGCCGTTGTTCCAGTCGTCCTGCAGCTTGCGCATAATCTCGAGCTTTTTCTTGCCCATGGCTTTGCGCAGCTTGTCTGCCTTGCCGGCCGAAAAGCCGCTCATGACCATGGACACCTGCATGATTTGCTCTTGGTAGACCATGGTGCCGTAGGTTTCCTCCAGCACAGGACGCAGGCGCTCGTCGTAGTAGTGGACGGGTTTCTTGCCTTGGACGACCTTGACGTAGTCCTCCACCATGCCGGACTCCAGAGGGCCCGGGCGGTTCAGGGCGATTGAAGCGACGATGTCCGAGAAGCGGTGCGGCGGAATCTGGCCGAACAGACTCACGTACAAACCGCCTTCCACCTGAAACAGGCCGTCCATGTTCATGATCTGGCCGTTATGGCGCACCTCGCCGCGCATGAGCGCGAACGCCATCTCGTCGTCGTGCGGAATCTCCTCGGGCACCATGTGCTCGCCCGAGGTCGCCTCGATGTTGTTGCATGCGCGCGACAGCACGCCCAAGGTGCGCAGCCCCAGGAAGTCCATCTTCAACAGGCCGAGCGACGGGGTGTAGTGACCGTCGTACTGGGTGATGATGCCGCCGCCCTTGGTGTCGCGCTTCATGGGCACGTGGTCGGCCATGGGGTCGCGGCAGATGATGGTCGCGCACGCGTGCACGCCCTCGCCGCGCAGGTGGCCCTCGATGCCGCGCGCTGCGTCGATGACGCGTTTGACGTCCTCTTCGCTGTTGTAGGCCTTCTTCAGGTCGGGGTTGGCTTCGATCGCCTGGTCGATGGTGATACCCAGCTCGTCGCCCACGAGTTTGCAGATGCGGTCACCCACGCCGTACGGGTAGTCGAGCACGCGCGCCGCGTCGCGGATGGCGTTTTTGGCCTGCAGCTTGCCGAACGTGATGACGCCCGACACATGGTCCTCGCCGTAGAACTCGCGGATGTGCTCGATGACGTCCTGGCGGTGCTGATCGTCGAAGTCGACGTCGATATCGGGCATCTCGGTGCGTTCAGGGTTGAGGAAGCGCTCGAACATCAGGCCGTTCTGGATGGGGTCCAGGTCGGTGATGCCCATGGCATACGTGCACAGCGAGCCGGCGGCCGAGCCACGGCCCGGGCCGACGCCGATGCCGTGCTCGCGCGCCCAGCGGATGTACTCCTGCACGATCAGGAAGTATGCCGAGAAGCCCTTCTTGATGATGATGTCGGCCTCGTATTCGTACTGCTCCTTGACCGACTTCTCGTGGCCCATGTTGTCCTTGACGGTGACGTGCTCCCAATCGGGGCCGTAGCGGCGGGCCAGGCCGTCCTCGCATTCCTTGCGGAACAGCGTGTCGTTGGTATAGCCCTCCGGCACCGGGAAGTTCGGCAGAATCTCGTCGCGTTCGAGCTCGACGTTGCACTTCTCGGCAACTTCGACGGTGTTGTCGCACGCCTCGGGGAAGTCCGCGAGCGCCTGTCGCATTTCCTCTTCGGTCTTCATGTAGAACTGGTCGTTGGCGAAGCGCATGCGGTTGACGTCGTTCTTCTTGGAGCCCGTGCCGATGCACAGCAGCGTGTCGTGGGCGTCGGCGTCCTCTTTGACCAGGTAGTGGAAGTCGTTCGTCGCGATGGTCTTGGCGCCGATGGCTTGGGCCACGCGCACAAGCTGGTGATTGAGTTCGTTCTGCGTCATGCCGCCGTCGGTGGTGATGCCCTGGTCCTGCAGCTCGATGTAGAAGTCGCCGGGGTCGAAGCACGACTGCAGCTGGCGCGCCCAGTCGACCGCCTGGTCGAACTGGCGGTTGTCGAGCAGCTTGGGCACGATGCCCGCGATGCATGCGGAGCTTCCGATGATGCCGTGCCCGTATTTCTTGAGCATGGACAGCGTCGTGCGCGGCTTGTAGTAGAAGTTGTCGACGTGCGATTCGCTGACCAGGTGCACGAGGTTGTGGTAGCCCTCGTTGGTCTTCGCCAGAAGCAGCAGGTGGTACAGCTTCGGCTTGCCGTCGCGCTTGAGCTCTTCGTCAGTGGTGAAGTACACCTCGCAGCCGTAGATGGGCTTGACCTTCTTGCCGGTTTCCGCCTCCACCTGGTCGCAGGCCTCGCAGAGCTCGGGCACGCCCGACATGACGCCGTGATCGGTAATGGCCACGGCCGGCATGCCCAGGTCAGCAGCGCGCCGCACCATGTCCTTGACGTGCGTCATGCCGTCGAGCAGGGAGTACTCGGTGTGATTGTGCAGGTGAACGAATGCCATGAATCGCCTTCTGTACGTGCGTTGCCGGGACTGCGGAAGCGATCGAGCAATGACGCCGTCCGACCACTTCCGTCAATCCCTCGTTCTCGAATGTTTTCTCGGCTCCCCATGGTACCAGCTTGCCCTGACGCGCGATATTCCGATCGGCAACGATTCCGAGAATCATCGTCTGCAGTCTCGACCCTCTCGGATTCCACTGTTCCTCACAGCCCTGCGCGGTATGATTTCGTCCGTCGGGAGACGGAACCAGCTCGATAGGTCAGCTACAGGCGACCCCGCACGCTTCGCCCCTGCCGGGAATGCGATACGAGCTCGCGCGGGAATGACTCGCCGCGAAAAGCTTTTGGTGATTGGAGGCATTGCATGGACGAACAGGAACGGATTGCAAAGGCGCTTGACTACCATCACGCTGGATACAACTGCGCGCAGAGCACGGTGCTCGCCGTCGCCGACCTCGCCGGCCTCGCGCCCGACGAGGCATATCGCCTGCTCGAGGGTTTCGGAGGCGGCATGGGCGGCTTTTCTGAAACCTGCGGTGCAATTTCCGGCGCAATTGCGGCAGTAAGCTACGCGAAGAGCGGCGGCTTGGGCAACCCCATCACCAAACGCGCCACGTACGATCTATCCAAGGAAATGGTTGACCGGTTCCGCGCAAAGAACGGATCAACACGCTGCCCGGTGCTGAAGGGTCTCGAAGGTGCGCCCGCGCCCCATCCCTGCGACGACTACGTCGCCGATGGCGTGGCGCTCGCCTACGACCTGCTCACGCGCAAGTAGAAACCGGGACATGAGCCGGAGGAACGCCTCGATAGCTTTAACAGGCAACTGTTTTTCTTACATATTATTGCACTTATGGTGCATTTATACGTTTTTGAATTTTTATGTGTGTATTTTCGCGAGCAGCACGCGAATACTGGTGCACAACGCGTATCGCGACGGCGTGCGGGACGCGAGCCTCCGCGCGATGTGCGTCAACGTGCGGGACGCGAGTCTCCTCGCGACGCGTCTCTGTGCAAAGCTCACTCTCAAAACAAAAAGGGAGGGCGCTTTAAGCGTCCTCCCTTCAAGGTGTCTCGTGCGGTTATAGGAACCCGCGAGTCGAGGTGATAAAACCACGGCGGCCAGCCACCTGCGTCATATGCGATCACTCGCGACGCTTAAGGCCAGCATCAGAGGCGGCCGCTCGCGCGACCGCCCCCCCCAATTACTTCCTCAGCGCCAGCTCGGACTCGTACCACTCCAGATGGGCGGTGTTCGTCTCGAGCCACGAATCGTTGGCAGCATCGTCACCTGCGCTCTTGTGCTTCTCGATTTCAGCACGCAGAGCATCAGCCTTCTTCTGCACTTCGTCGTAATCGATCTCGTCGATCGCAGCACCGAAGCGCGTGCAGACCGTCAGATGGTCGTGGAGCACCTGCGAAGCTCCCGTGTGCAGGAGGAACTGGCGCTTCTCCTTGCCGTCGGGGTCGAGCCACACCGTCATGACGCCGCCCTTGGGCACCGACGCGACAAGGCTCTCATGCCCCGGCAGGACACCGTACAATCCCTCCGTGCTGGGGACCTCCGCATAGTAGACGTCACCCGTGAAGATCTCGCGGGTCGGCTTCACCACCACGCAACGGAATGCATTATTCGGCATGGTCTTCTTCCTTCATCTTCTCGTACTCGGCGTAGACGTCGTCGATGGACCCCTTCAGGCGGAAGCACTGCTCAGGGATCTCGTCGCACTCGCCATCGAGAATAGCGGCAAAGGAGCGGATCGTGTCCTCGAGCTTCACGTACTTGCCAGGCAGACCGGTAAACTGCGTGGCGACGTGGAAGCACTGGCCGAAGAACTGCTGCGCCTTACGCGCACGGTTGACGGTCAGCTTCTGCTCCTCGGACAGTTCGTCCATGCCCAGAATGGCGATGATGTCCTGCAGGTCCTTGTAGTTCTGCAGCAGCTCCTGGATGCCCGTTGCGACGCGGTAGTGCTCCTCGCCGACGATTTCGGGGTCGAGTGCGCGTGAGGAGGACTCCAGCGGATCGACAGCCGGGTAAATACCCAGCTCAGCAATGGAACGCGACAGAACGGTACGAGCGTCCAGGTGCGTGAACGTCGTGGCAGGAGCCGGGTCCGTCAAGTCGTCGGCAGGCACGTAGACGGCCTGCACGGACGTGATCGAACCGGTCTGCGTGGACGTAATGCGCTCCTGCAGGTCGCCCATCTCCGTGGCCAGCGTCGGCTGGTAGCCCACGGCGGACGGCATACGGCCGAGCAGTGCGGACACCTCGGAACCGGCCTGGGTGAAGCGGAAGATGTTGTCGATGAACAGCAGAACGTCCTGACCCTGGTCACGGAAGTACTCAGCCTCGGTCAGGCCCGCCAGGCCGACGCGCAGACGCGCTCCGGGCGGCTCGTTCATCTGGCCGTAGACCAAGCAGGTCTTCTCGATAACGCCGGAGTCGCTCATCTCCAGGTACAGGTCGGTGCCCTCACGGGTACGCTCGCCCACGCCGGTGAACACCGACGTGCCGTTGTGCTCCTGCGCCAGGTTGTTGATGAGCTCCTGGATGATAACGGTCTTGCCGACGCCAGCGCCGCCGAACAGGCCCGTCTTGCCGCCGCGGACGAACGGCTCGATCAGGTCGATGGCCTTGATGCCGGTCTCGAAGATCTCCGTCGTCGTGGTCAGCTCGTCGTAATCAGGAGCCGCACGGTGGATGGGCATGTAGCCGGCGATGTCCTCGGGAACAGGCTTCTCGTCGACGGGACGGCCCATGACGTTCCAGATGCGGCCGAGCGTGGCAGGGCCGACGGGCATCATGATGGGGTGGCCGGTGTCCTGGGCATCCAGACCGCGGACCAGGCCGTCGGTGGAGTCCATGGCGACGGCGCGCACGAGGTTGCCCGGAAGCTGCGTCTCGACCTCGAGGACGAGATGAATCTCGCCCGCGAGCGTCTTGGCGTCAATCGTCAGCGCGTTGTAGATCTCGGGGATTTCGTCAGGCGAAAATTCGACATCGACAACAGGGCCGACAACGCGAACGACGCGTCCAACGCCGCCCTTGCTGGCTTCGAGCTCCTCTCTGGTATATAGATTCTGACTCATTTATTCCTCCAAAGCCGCTGCGCCACCGACAATCTCGGTGATCTCGGTCGTAATGGCGCCTTGGCGTTCGCGATTGTACAGTCGGGACAACGTGTTGATCATGTCGGTCGCGTTCTCCGTTGCGGAGTTCATGGCCGTACGGCGTGCCCCCTGCTCGCCGGCTGCGGAGTCGACAAGCGCATAGAACACGGAGCTACGAAGGAACGCGTTACCCAGATACTCCATGAGCACCTGAGAACTGGGCTCGAAATCAACATCGCCCTCGTGGTGGTCGTCCAAATGGCTGCGGAAGTCGAAGTAGAGATCCTTCTCAAACGGCTTGATACCCAGCTGATCCGCGAAGGTCTGGTACTGGATAGGCAAGATCGTCTGGTTGATGACCCGCTGCTCCGCCGAGTTCTTCGTGTGGTTGAACACGATGATGAACTCGTCGTAGTCGCCCGCGATGTAGCCATCGTAGGCGAGCTGCGCGATTTCCGCAGCCTGCTCGTACGTAGGATCGGCAGACAGATCGCGGAATTCCATCACCGGTTTGACTCCCCGATAGGAGAAGTAGCCGATGGCTTTCTTTCCGCAGGCGACCACGTCAACCTTGATGCCCTGCCGCTCCTTCGCCCGCATGAGCTTTTCGGCGGCACGCAGCGCATTGCTGTTGAAGCCGCCGGCAAGACCGCGGTCCGACGTAACGACCATGATGAGCGACCGCTTCACTTCGGAGTGCTCCTTGATCAGCGGGTCTTCGTCGATCTGCGCGACCTTAGCCGTACTGATGTACAGGTCTGACAGAGCCGCCGCCCACGGAAGGGAGCGCTCGATGCGCTCCGATGCGCGGCGAATCTTCGCAGCAGCGACCATCTCCATGGTGCGCGTGATCTGCTTCGTCGAGGTGACGGAGTTGATTCGTCTTTCGATGTCGTGAAGGTTAGGCATACAGCTCCTACCTTACTCCGTCGGCGCAAACTGGGTCTTGAACGACTCAATCGCAGCGTTGAGCGCGGCTTTGGTCTCGTCCGTGAACTTCTTTTCGTTGTGGACCGACTGCAGAATCTCGGGCTTCTGGGCCTTCAGGTACTGCAGCAGCTCAGCACGGAAGCGCGTCGTATCGCCGACCGGAATGTCGTCGAGGTAACCGTTGCCACCAGCGTAGATGGCTACCGCCTGATCCTCGAAGGGCATCGGGACGTAACGACCCTGCTTCAGAAGCTCGGTCATGTGGGCACCGCGGTTCAGCTGATCCTGCGTGGCCTTGTCCAGGTCGCTGCCGAACTGCGTGAACGCCTGCAGCTCGCGGTAGGCGGCCAGGTCGAGGCGCAGGGTGCCAGACACGGACTTCATGGCCTTGGTCTGAGCGGAACCGCCGACGCGCGACACCGAGATGCCGACGTCGATAGCGGGGCGCTGACCCTGGAAGAACATGTCCGTGTTCAGGAAGATCTGGCCGTCGGTGATCGAGATGACGTTCGTCGGAATGTACGCCGAAACGTCGCCGGCCTGAGTCTCGATGATCGGCAGAGCCGTCATGGAGCCGGAGCCGTACTCCTCGGACATCTTGACTGCACGCTCCAGCAGGCGCGAATGCAGATAGAAGATATCGCCCGGGTACGCTTCGCGTCCCGGCGGACGACGCAGCGTCAGCGACATCTGACGGTAAGCCACGGCCTGCTTGCTCAAGTCATCGTAGATGATGAGCACGTGACGTCCGTGGTTCTCGGGGCCGGCAGGCTTGCCGTCCTCGCCCGTGTACACGAAGTACTCGCCCATAGCAGCGCCGGCCATCGGGGCGATGTACTGCAGCGGTGCCGAATCGGCAGCCGTCGCGGACACGATGATGGTGTAGTCCATCGCGCCATTGCGCTCGAGTGTCTCCTGGATGCCCGCAACCGTGGAAGCCTTCTGACCGATCGCAACGTAGATGCAGATCATGTCCTGGTTCTTCTGGTTGATGATCGCGTCGATGGCGATGGCGGTCTTGCCGGTCTGACGGTCGCCGATGATCAGCTCACGCTGGCCACGTCCGATAGGAATCATCGAGTCGATAGCCATGATGCCGGTCTGCATCGGCTCCTTGACGGGCTGGCGTGCGATGATGCCGGGAGCCTTGAACTCGACGGGGCGCGTCGCATCGTATTCGATGTCGCCCTTGCCGTCGATGGGCAGGCCCAGCGGGTTCACAACGCGGCCCAGAAGGTTCTTGCCACAGTTAACCTGCAGGATTCGACCGGTCGTATGCGCCTTGTCGTTCTCTTTGATTGCCGTGACATCGCCGAACAGAACGGCGCCGACTTCCTCTTCCTCGAGGTTCTGGACCAGACCATAAACAGTCTTGCCACTCTCGCCGACGAACTCGAGAAGTTCGCCCTGCATGGCGCCTTTCAACCCGTCGACGCGCGCGATGCCGTCGCCGACCTGGATGACGGTGCCAACCTCTTTCGAGTCAACGCCGACTTCCAGCGATTCGAGCTGCTTGCGCAGCGCCTCGTCGATGGACTGTGCGGTAATTTCAGTCACTAGCATTCACCTCCGTCTTTATGCTTGTTTGAGCAGTTCGCGCGTGTGCTCAAGCTGCGAAATCACGCTCGCGTCGATACGCTCGTCACTTGTGCTCATAATGATGCCGCCCAGAATGGACTTGTCGATGTGCTCGTTGAGCACGACCTTCTTGCCCAGCTCCGATTCGGCCTTCTTGATGATGATGTCGCGCAGATGGTTGTCAAGCTCCACCACGGTCGTCACTTCAAGTACCACGGTGTTCAACTTGTCAGCCAGCTGCTGCTCCAGTCCGTTGACCACGCGGTAGAGGTAATCCACCTCGTTGCGTTCCGCCATGACGCCAAACACCGCGACGAATGCCGGATGGCATTGCGCGCTGACCGCACGGGCTATCTGCCCGCGCTGCTCAGGTGAGAAGGACGTGTTCTTCAACGCATCCTCAAGGTCATGGTTTTCGCGGATGGCGGCAACGATCTGCTTCGCCTGGTCGCGCACTTCGAGCACGGCGTCGCGGCCGCCCGCTTCGTTCGCTGCGTTGAATAGCGTGTCCGCGTACGTCTCGACCTGCTCTTTTACGACGAGACGATTAGTTGACATGGAAACTGCCCGCCTCGTTCACGTACCTCTCGATGAGTTTGCGGTGCTCGGCGTCCGTCAAGTCCTCGCCGATCAGGCGAGAAGCGACCTCGACCGAGATGTCCGCAATGGACCCCTGGAGCTCGTCGATGGCAGCCTTCTTCTCCGCTTCGATGGCCTCGCGCGCACGCTCGATCATCGCCGTAGACTCGTCCTGAGCCTGCTTCGTTATGCTCGCACGTGTCGCCTCACCGGTTTCGCGGGCGTTTGCGACAATCTGCGCAGACTGTGCCTTCGCGTCCGCTAGCTGCTTCTTGTACTCCTCGAGCACGCGTTCGGATTCGACGCGCGCCTTCTCGGATTCCTCGAGAGCGGTGCGGATGGTGTCCTCGCGCTTCTTCAACATACCCTCGTACAGCGGCCAGCCCTTTTTGGCCAGCACCCATACGAGAATGAGGAAGGCGATGAGCATCGGGACGAATTCAACGGGGTCGGGCAGAATTGCCGCGACACCGCTTTTCGCCTCGGCGAAGGCGAGCGTAGGGAAAGCAAACGCCATGCTGGTTGCAGAAGCTCCAGCGGCGGTAATCCACGCGATTGCTTTGTTCGCTCTGTTCTTCACTGAGTAACCTCCTAGTGCCTTGTTACAGGCGTTCCATCCGATAGTCGCTTAAAGGATGAAGACGAGGACGAATCCCAGCAGCGCCAGAGCTTCGGCGAGTGCAGCGCCGAGGATGAAGTTGGTGAACAGGCGGCCAGCCAGCTCGGGCTGACGAGCGGTGCCCACGCAGCAACCATAGCAGGCAATGCCGATGCCGATGCCAGGGCCGATTGCGCCGAGACCGTAACCCACAAGTTTCATAGCAGCGAGTGTAATTTCCACAATTTCCTCCTTTTGCCGTCTCCTCGACGAAAATCCGTCGCGAGACACCGGTTTTACTATGTTCATACGGCTGTGGAAAGTAGCCGATGAAACCAAACAATCATGCCGCTTGCGCGGCGGGGCACTCCGCCCCTCTCGCACGTCCGACTGACGAACGTGCAGGCGAACGACGCCAGCTACACGCCGACAGCATCGCCCGAAGTAAGAGCTAATGCTCTGCTACCGCCAAGCCGATGTACACGCCTGACAGAACCGCGAATACGTAAGCCTGAAGGAAGGCGACCAGCGTTTCGAGAGCATACATGGCGAAGAGAAGCAGCATCCACAGAATGCTCATGCCCCCCGTCACGATGCCGGCTAAACCATTCTGGATGCCCGCCCACAGGAAGGCGTAAGCGAAGATTGAAAAGATACCGAGGGCCATATGGCCGGCGAACATGTTGCCGTAGAGTCGAACGGTCAGCGTAAGCGCGCGGAGCACCAAGGACAGGAACTCGAAGAACCAGATGATCGGAACCATGACCTTGGGCAGACCCGACGGGGCTATGTGCTTGATGTAGCCCCAGCCGCCGTGGGCGCGAATACCCCAATAGTTGAAGTAGACGAACGAGATGAGCGACAGGCACCAAGTAACGCTGATCGTGCCAGTCGGGGTCTTGCAGCCCGGAATCAGACCCACGAAGTTCGAAATCAGGATGAAGAAGAACAGCGTGGCAAGAAACGGGATGTGCTTCTCAAAGCCGTGGCCGATGGGGTTTTCTCCCATATCGCGGCGAACCATACCGTAGCCCTGCTCCACCATGCCGACGAAACGGTTCGTCGGAACGAGCTGAAGGTGCTTGCCGCAGGCGAGCACCACAATGAGCGTCAAGGCGAACGTGATGCACATCCAGAAGATGTACTGGGTAACGCCAATGCCGCTGTCGCCGAACGTGAAGACATACGTCGGGGTGAACGACGCCGTCAGCTCCGGCACCAGAGAATTCACTAGATCGAGAGGATTCACGAGCTCTTCCCTTCCTTACTTCCGCGCATTCTTGGAAATGGCGAACGCAGCGGCTGAGACGATGAGACCGGCAGCAACTCCCACGGTGAACGGAACCGCAACCGCACGGAATAGCGCGATGCAGGCGATTACGCCAGCACCGAGGATGACGACTGAGAGCAGCACCCCCAGAAGCAACGACCCTGCGTGGCCGAAATTGCTCGTCGGAGAGGCATTGCGCGCGAGACGCATCCCCAGGATGAGCGGAAGGAAGCTGACGACCCCCAACGCGATTCCGATGATGACGGCTCCGACCATTAACCCCGACTCTCTCACCTACGCCAGCGTCAGCGCATGCTGCGCCCGCATTCGGCTATTTCCAAACCCGTCACATGGTATCGAATGTTTCCAAACTTTTACCTAGAAGGCCGCAAATCGTGCATATAAATCCATGAATGGTATTGCGTGCGACGAATGCGGCGGCAAAGCGCGCGGGCTGCGGAAAGAATCCTCACGCGCAGCTGCGAAAACGCGCATGCGAGCACATGCTGCGAAGGCATGGGAAGCGTGCGGTGGCATGCGAGCAGCTGGCGCTGCGCGACGCTGAAGGCTGGCAAAGCAATGTGCTGCCTGCTGCCGGAGCAACGTGCTGGCGCCAGGGGTGGCAACTCGGCGAGGCGCAGGCCGGTTGCACGGCGCGAAGCATGGGCGGCTGGCAGAGCGGCATGCGGACGGCTTGCACAGCGAGGCGCAAGGGACGACCCGCGAGACTACTCCTCGGGAGCGGCGAACTGGCGGTGCGTGATGCCCGCCTCGTCGAGCATGGCCGTGGCCAGCTCGTCGGGATACGAGTTCTCGTAGATGATCTCGGTGATGCCGACGTTGATGAGCATCTTGGCGCAGGTGATGCACGGCTGCGTGGTGAGGTAGATCTTGGCGCCGCGGATGTCGATGCCGTAGCGCGCCGCCTGGATGATGGCGTTCTGCTCGGCGTGGAGGCCGCGGCAGATTTCCTGGCGCTGACCTGAGGGAACGCCCAGTTGGTCGCGCAGGCAGCCCACCTCGCCGCAATGGCGCATACCCGTGGGCACGCCGTTGTATCCTGTGGTGAGGATGCGATTGTCCTTGACGATGATGGCGCCGACGGCGCGACGTAGGCACGTGGTGCGCGTGGACACCTCGCGCGTGAGCTTCATGAAGTACTCGTCCCACGAGGGGCGTTCGAGCACCGGTCGATCAGCCATGCTGTACCTCTCCCCCACCAGATGCGACGTGGGCGGGCGGCAAGCCCGTCCGCGCCTCTGAGCTTCGACACCGCGCTGCGCCCCACTCGCTTCCCGAGCAGGACGCCGTGCGGCGCCGCGTGCTACTTCGTTCCGAAAATGCGGTCGCCCGCATCGCCCAGACCAGGCACGATGTAGGCTTCGTCGTTCAGGCCCTCGTCGATTGCGCACGTGAAGATGCGCACCTCGGGGTCGGCGTCCAGAACGGCGCGCAGACCCTCGGGAGCCGCGACGATGACGGCCAGCTTGAGGTTGCGCACGCCCTTGCCGCGCAGGTACTGGATGGCCGCCATGGCCGAGCCGCCCGTGGCGAGCATCGGGTCGACGATGATGACGTCGCGCGAGGCGATGTCGGAGGGCATCTTGGCGTAGTACTCGTGCGGCTCGTGCGTCTCGGGGTCGCGGTACATGCCGAGGTGACCTACTTTGGCCGCCGGGATGAGGTCGAGCATGCCGTCGACCATGCCGAGGCCCGCGCGCAGGATGGGCACGATGGCGAGCTTCTTGCCCTTGACCGCTTTGCAGGTGGTCTCGCAGATGGGCGTCTTCACCTTGACGTCGGTGAGCTCGAGGTCGCGCGTGGCCTCGTACCCTTCGAACAGGGCCAGCTCGCGCACCAGCTCGCGGAACTGCTTCGCGGACGTGGCCTCGTCGCGCAGGATGGACAGCTTGTGCTGGACCATGGGATGGTCGACCAGGTCAACGCGGGAACCGAAGTCTTCGACGATCGTCATACGGGTATCACGAGCCTTTCTTCGTTGGAATTGGTGCGGGGCGCTGCGCGGGCGGCGCCAAAACGCCGTGCATATGCAAGCGACGCCAAAACGTCGCGTACATCATACACGATGCCGGACAGAGAAAAGCCCGCAGGCTGAGAGCCCGCGGGCTGTGAGAGTGCGTTGACGAAGCGACGCGTCAGCGGTGGATGGGGGCGATGCGCCCCGCGACGAGCGCGCCGCCGAACGAACCAGGAGCAGCGAGGCACGCGAACGCGCGGCGGCAACGCACGTCTCCCCCGGTCAGTCGCTCAGAGGGAGCGCGCGCCGCGACGCGTGCGCGCACGGCGTGTCCGCACGCCGTGCCCCGGCACGGTGCGCGTCCATACGCTTTCTAGTAGTCAAACTCCGGATAGAGCGGATGCGCAGCGAGCAGGTTGTCGATGGTCGCGCGAATTTGCACGAGCTTCGTCGGATCCTGCGCGTTGAACACCGTATCGGCGATGGCGCGTCCGATGGTGTGGAACTCGTCCTCGTTGAAGCCGCGCGTGGTGCCCGCGGCGGTGCCGACGCGGATGCCGCTCGTGACGAAGGGCGAGCGCTGCTCGTTGGGAATCGTGTTCTTGTTGACCGTGAGGCCCACCAGCTCGAGCAGCTTCTCAGCGTCCTTGCCGGTGATGTCGGCGGGCGTGAGGTCCACGAGGCACAGATGGTTGTCCGTGCCGCCGGACACCAGGCGCAGGCCGCCTTCGGTCATACCGGCGCCGAGCGCCTTGCAGTTCTTGACGACGTTGTCGATGTAGACCTTGAACTCGGGCTTGAGCGCCTCGCCGAGCGCGACCGCCTTGCCGGCGATGACGTGCATGAGCGGGCCGCCCTGCGTTCCGGGGAACACAGCGGAGTTGATCTTCTTGGCCAGGGCCTCGTCGTTGGTGAGGATCATGCCGCCGCGCGGGCCGCGCAGGGTCTTGTGCGTGGTCGTGGTGGTGATGTCCGCGTACGGGACCGGGCTGGGATGCGCGCCCGTGGCCACGAGGCCGGCGATGTGGGCCATGTCGACCATCAGGTACGCGCCGTTGTCGTGGGCGATCTTGCCGAAGCGCTCGAAGTCGATGATGCGCGGATAGGCGGACGCGCCGGCGACGATGACCTTCGGATGGCATTCCTTGGCCAGACGCTCGACCTCGTCGTAGTCTATGCGCTCGTCTTCGCCCAGACCGTAGGAGACGACGTTGTACAGTTTGCCGGAGAAGTTGGCCTTGGAGCCGTGCGTGAGATGGCCGCCGTTGTCCAGGCTCATGCCCAAAACGGTGTCGCCCGGCTTGATGATGGCCGCGTACGCCGCGTAGTTGGCCTGCGCGCCGGAGTGAGGCTGCACGTTGGCGAACTTGGCACCGAACAGCTTCTTCGCGCGCTCGATGGCGAGCTCCTCGACCATGTCGACCTTTTCGCAGCCGCCGTAGTAGCGCTTTCCCGGATAGCCTTCGGCGTACTTGTTGGTGAGCACGCTGCCCATCGCCTCCATCACCGCGGGAGAGACGATGTTCTCGGAGGCGATCAGCTCGATGGTGCCGCGCTGGCGAGCCAGCTCCTGGCGCAGAGCGCCAGCAACTTCCGGATCGGTCTGTTCAACGAAGTTCAAAGCCATAAGATGGAGCCCCTTTCGGATCCTTGACGGTACGGGCATGATTCTACGACATTTCGCCCGCCGGTCCGTGGGGGCTTCATGAGGTCCGTGTTTCGAGTTGGTTATATTTGGCAAGCGGAAAAACGGATGACGCGCCCGCGAGCGCAGCGCGGACACAGGAGCGGCGAATCTGAGAGGGCAACGCGCGTTATCGACGCCGGACGCACGAAGGGACCCGGCAACTGCCGAGCCCCTTCGTGCGTCCAAGTATGCGAGGAAGCCAGCCGCGCCCGCGTTGCGACCCGCGGTCAGCTTCGCGCGCCCGCCCTATTCCTCTTCGAGCGCCATGATCTTGGCCACGCGGCCGGCGTGGCGGCCGCCGCCGAACTCCGTTTCGAAGAACGTCTTCACGATGGCGCGGTTGACCTCGTCGGTCACGAAACGGCCGGAAAGCGTGACGATGTTCGCGTCGTTGTGCTCGCGCGCGAGAGCGGCGAAATCGGGCGTCGTGACGTTGGCGGCGCGGACGCCGTGCACCTTGTTCGCCGCGATGGCCATGCCGATGCCCGTGCCGCAGACGAGTACGCCGCGGTCGGCGGCACCCGAGGCGACGTCGTCGGCGACGAGCTTGGCGAAGTCCGGGTAGTCCACGCGGTCGGCGCTTTGCGGGCCGCGGTCGCACACTTCGTGCCCCAGCGACTCGATATAGGGTTTGAGCAGCTCTTTCTCTTCGAAACCTGCGTGGTCGCTCGCGATGCTTACCTTCATGGTGTCCTCGTTTCCCAAACGGTTGCGCTTGATGCACCCATCGTAGCGCGCTGGCCTGCCGCATGCGATTGCGCGCCGGCTTTCCCGCGCAAAATCCGCCCCAACGGGAATCGAGATGGGGAATCCGCGCGGCAGGCCCTTGGACGCACGGGGGACCCGCGAGGACACCGCATGCTTGGTTTGTCGCATCCGTTGCCGCAAACCAAGCACTGGAACACCTCCGAGCTCGGCCCATTGCATTCGCGCGCCGATTCTCCGAAAGCCGCGGCGCGCCGTTCTCTCAGCGTTAGTCGGCGGAGAAGGCGCTCGTGTAATAGTCGATCGTGTAGCCTTTCGCCGCGTTGTAGACAATGACCTCCTCGTTGAGCGCGCCGTCGCTCGACTGCATGTCGACGATCACCGCGCGCGGAATGAGCTCGTCGCCGACGTAGAGCGGGGTGGCCGCGTAGTAGAGCGTGCCATCGGTGTGCTTGTCGAGCCAAGAGCGCGCCTTGGTCTCGGTGTATGCCATGCCGCCGCGGCCGTCGTTGGCGCCGACGTTCTGCATGCGCGTGCCGCAGACGAGGTTCTCGCGCTCCGCCGCGCCGCCGAGCGAGTCGGCGATGAGGTGCGAGCGGTTCCAGAACGCGCCGTTGTAGGTCTTGCCGTTGGGCGTGACGATCGATGCCTTGGAACCGCCGGTCCACCCGCTCGGATCGTCGCTCGCGTCGAACGACTGCCGACCGCGTTCCTTCGCCGCCTCGCGCACCTCGTGCGTGAGCGAGCCGGCGGCGAACTGCGTGCGGCCGAGCCTGTCGAGCCCGCCGTACACGATGTCGCCTTCGCCCACGTCGTAGCGGATGACCGCGTCGCCCACGACCGTGACGTACTCGGGCGCCGTCGAGGCGTCCCACGTTTCCCAGCCATCGGGAATCGAGGACGTATCAACGCTTTCACCTGCGGTTTCATCGTCCGTCGCGCTTTCGTCGCCCGCATCCTGCGACGAGGCAGCCGCCACGCTCTCGCTTTCGGACGCGCTCTCGAACGCCGCGCTTGCAGACGATGCTGACGATGCGCCCTCCGACTGGACGACCGCCGCCGTCGACGAGGACGCCGCACTGTTCTGCGATGTCGAAGGCGCAGCGCACGTCGAAAGCGCCGCCAGAATCACGATGATGGCTATAATCCAGCCGGCATAGCGCCGACACCCGCTGCGTTTCGCCTTCGATGTATGATGCGCGCCCGTGCGTGCCATGGATCGTCCCCGTTTCCCGTATCCCTCTGTTCACGCACTCGCTCGAGCGCGCTTCCTGCCTTCGTCCTACCGCTCGTGCGACATGGTGCGCGCGACGGCGCGGTGCCAGCCCGCCAGAAGCTCGGCGTGACGCGAGCCCTCCATCACCGGCAGGTAGGTGTCGTCGTCGCGGCGCAGCGCGTGCAGCTGCTCGGTCCCTTCCCAAAAGCCCGTTGACAGGCCGGCGAGGTACGCCGCCCCGAGCGCCGTCGTCTCGGTGTTCTTCGGCCGGCGCAGCGGGGTCTTCAGCATGTCGCTTTGGAACTGCATGAGAAAGTCGTTGCGCGAGGCGCCGCCGTCGATGTTGAGCACCTTGATCATCATGCCCGCGTCGGCCTGCATGGCGTCCACCAGGTCGTATACCTGGTACGCAAGCGCCTCGAGCGCGGCGCGGATGATGTGGGCCCGCGTCGTTCCGCGCGTGAGGCCGTAGATTGCGCCGCGCGCTTGGGCGTCCCAGTATGGCGCACCGAGGCCGGTGAACGCCGGCACGATGAACACGCCGTCGGTGGACGGGATGCTGCGCGCGATGCGCTCCGATTCGGCGACGTCGTCGAGAATGCCCAGCTCGTCGCGGAGCCATTGCATGAGGGCGCCGCCCATGAACACGCTGCCCTCGAGCGCGTACTCCGGGCCCTTGACAGATGGCGCGCTCGCCGCCACCGTCGTGACCAGGCCGTGCGTCGACGTGCACGCCTTGCTGCCCGTGCTCATGAGCAAAAAGCAGCCCGTGCCGTACGTGTTCTTCGCCTGGCCCGCCTCGAAGCAGCACTGCCCGAACAGCGCGGACTGCTGGTCGCCCGCTACGCCGCGCAGCGGGATGCCGCCGGCGATGTCGCCGCACAGCGTGACGCCGAAGTCGCCCGACGAGCGTCTGACCTCGGGAAGCATGTTCATCGGCACGTCGAACAGCCGGCAGAGCTCCGGATCCCAGCGCATCTCGTGGATGTTGAACAGCATCGTGCGGCTGGCGTTGGTGACGTCGGTCGCGTGGACCTTGCCTGCCGTGAGCGTCCACACAAGCCACGTGTCGATGGTACCGAACAGTAGTTTCCCCTGTTCAGCACGCTTGCGTGCGCCGGGTACGTTGTCCAGGATCCACTTGATCTTGCTGGCGGAGAAGTACGGATCGGGCACGAGCCCCGTCCGACGGGTCACGTCGCGCGCCACCTCGGGGTCGCCGCAGAGCGCATCGACGATAGAAGCCGTGCGGCGGCACTGCCACACGATCGCGTTGTACACCGGCTCGCCCGTCTCGGCGTCCCAGACGACCGTCGTCTCGCGCTGGTTCGTGATGCCGATGCTGTCGATGTCGCGAGCGTCCAAACCGTGCGCGACCATGAGCTCGGTGAGCGCCGACAGCTGGGCCGACAGGATCTCGCGCGGGTTGTGCTCGACCCAGCCGGGATGCGGGAAGATCTGCTCGAACTCGTGCGCGACGATGTCCACGACGTGGGCGTTCTTGTCGATGAGGACCGCGCGCGCCGACGTCGTCCCCTCGTCGAGCGAGATGACGTACCGTTTGCTCATAGCACTTCTCCTATCCAGTTGGAAATGTCGGAAAAGACCGCGGCGCGTCCGGGCTCATTGTGGATCTCGTGGCGCATGCCGGGATAGATCTTGACGTCGACGGTGCGCACGCCCGCGCGTCGTACCAGGTCGGCGGCTTGATTGACGCCCTTGCCGCAATTGCCGACCGGGTCTTCGGCACCGGCGACGAACAGAAGCGGCAGGTCTTTGGGAACGCCCTGCGCGCAGGCGGGCGAATCGATGAGCGCCGTGAGGTCGGTCAGCGTCGCGTAGCCGCCGACCGAGAACGGGAACCCGCAGCGCTCGTCGGCGATGTAGGCGTCCACGACGGCCGGATCGGTCGACAGCCAGTCGAACGGCGTGCGCGCGTTGGGGATCTTCTTGCCGTAGGAGCCGGCGCCCAGACCGTCGACGAACGTACTCACGTAGCGTTCGCCCTTGCGTTTGGCCAGATGGCGCGAGAGCCCGCGCGCGAACTTCGAGACGGCGGGAGGCGTCGAGGCCGTGCCCGAGAAGACGGCGGCGCTCACGCCGTCGCCGTAGCGGGACACGTACGCGCGCGCGATGAAGCTGCCCATCGAGTGCCCGTAGATGACGAGCGGCACGCCGGAGAAGCGCTCGGCTGCGCGGTCGTGGAGCGCTTTGACGTCGGCGAGCAGGATGTCGACGCCGCCGTACGCGGGCAGGACGCCCCAGTCGTCCTTCGTGGGAGCCGTGGCGCCGTGGCCGATATGGTCCTCGCCACAGACGGCGTAGCCGCATCGCACCAGGTAGGTGGCGAATTCGTCGTAGCGCTCGATGAACTCGGACATGCCGTGGACGATCTGCACGACGGCGCGCGGAAAAGCGGGGGCGCCGGAGCGGCCGCCGGACGGTGCTGCTGCGGCGGCAGAGCGGTTGCCAACGGGCTCGGGCGCCGCGGCTCCCGAGCGGACTTCCTGCGGCGCCGGGTCGGCGACGGCACGGTTGCCCGACGGCGTTCCGACGGCGCGCGAACGGTCTTGCTGCGGCGTGGCAGCAGTCCATGCGGGGTTCAGCCACCACACGGCGTGAACCTGCGAGTGCCCGTCCGCGGACGGATACGAGAACGCCGAGCGGACGCAGTCTTCCGCTCTCGTCGCGACAGGCGCGTCCGCGTGCGGTGCCTGGTCGGACGCCGCTGCGCCGTTGGTTTGCGTGATAGGTTCGCCCGTCATCATCAGCCCCTTTGCTCGTTGGACGGCATCCGCGCCGCAGGACGTGCGCGACGCCGCGTTTGTCAGCAGCCCGCCTGCGCGGCACCGTCCGCGCCGGCCACGTCCCTTATCTGCTGCTCGGATATCCCACCGACGCGCACGATGCGCAGCTGGCCCGCCGTGCAGTCGACGATGGTCGACGCCACGCCGCTCGACGAGCCGTCCGTCTCGCTCGACGGCGCGACGACCGTGCCCGTCCGCATGGCGAACGCCTCGTCGAGCTGGGCAAGCGTTCGCGGTGCCGGGGCGCCCGACGGGTTGGCGGACGTCGTCGCCAGCGGCGCGCCCACGCGCCTGACCAGATCAAGCGCCTCGCGGTTCGCCGGCATGCGCAAGCCGATCGTGCCGGCGGCCGATTGGAAGCCATGCGGCACGGCGGGAGACGCGTCGACGATGAGCGTGAGCGACCCCGGCCAGAACGCGCGCGCGAGGCGGTGCGCCGCCGCGGATACGTTTTCGCCATAGCGGTCCAGATCGGCACAGTCGGCGATGAGCCACGCGATCGGCTTGGTCGCTGGGCGGTTCTTCAGGCGGTAGAGCTGCGCCGGAGAAGCGCAGGCGGCAACGGACACGCCGATGCCGAGCACCGTTTCCGTCGGGAAGATGACAGGGCCTCCGCCGGTGAGCACGCGCGCCGCCTCTTCGACCGAAACCACGTTTGCCGTCATCGGGGGCCGTCCTTGCCCGCGCCGCACACGGACCCTTCGGAATCCGCCGTTCTGCCTGCGGATGGCCGCGGTGCGTCCGCCGCATCGTCGCCCGATACCCCCTCGGGATCCGCCGCAGCGCCGCCGGAAATCCGCTGAGCGACCGCTTGAGCGCACCGCAGTCCGTCGACGGCGGAGCTCATGATGCCACCCGCGTATCCCGGGCCCTCGCCCGCCGGGAACAGGCCCGCCGCGCGCACCTCGTCCGAGACCCCTTCGACTGCTTCGGCGAACTGCGCCTGAAGCGCCGCGTCGCGCACGATGCGCACCGGGCTGGACGACCGGGTCTCGACGCCGGTCATCACCGCGCCCGCATCCGCGAAGCCGTGCAGCCGGCGATCGAGAAGCGGCAGCGCCTCCTCGAGCGCGTCGGTCACGAACGCAGGCAGGCATTCGTGCAGATCGCACCACGCGATGCCGCGCGCGTACGTCGGTTCCACCCGCTGCGCATGCTTCGTGCCGCCGCGCTTCTCCAGCGCGTTTCCCTTTCCCAGAAAGTCGCCGACCGTCTGAGCAGGAGCGCTGTACGCACGTGCACCCGCCCGGATGCCCGCCTCGTACGCGGCGCGCTCGATCGAGCGCTGGAACGCGACGCCGGCAAGCGGGTCGTCGGTGGGGAAATCGCCCGGGCCGACGCCCACGAGCAGCGCTGCGTTGGCGTTGCGGCCGTCGCGCGCGAAGCGGCTCATGCCGTTGACCACGACGCCACCTTCCTCGCTCGCCGCGCATACCACCTCGCCGCCGGGGCACATGCAGAACGTGTACACGCTGCGGCCGTTCTTCAGATGGACGGCCATCTTGTAGTCCGCCGCGCCGAGCGCCGGGTGCGATGCCGCCTTCCCGTACTGAGCGCGGTCGATGGCGCGCTGGCGGTGTTCGATGCGCACGCCGACCGAGAACGGTTTCTGGCGCATGACCAGGCCGCATTCCCGCGCAAGCGCGAACGTGTCGCGCGCGGAGTGCCCGCAGGCCAAAATGACGTTGTCCGTCGCCACGCGCTCGCGCGCGCCCGTGCGCGTGTCGAGGACGTCCACGGCGGCAAGTTTGCGTTCCGAAAGCGCCGTTCCGTCGTCTGCGACCACGTGTTCGGAGTCGCCGAATTCGAACCCGACGGCCTGGCTGTGGAAGCGCACCTCGCCGCCCCGGCGCTCGACCTCTTCGCGCAGCGCACGCACGACGGTGACCAGCTTGTCCGTTCCGATATGGGGCTTCGCCTCCACGAGGATCTCGCGCGGAGCTCCCGCGTCCACGAACCAGCGCAGGACGTGCTGCGCGAGCGGACTCTTCGTTCCCGTCGTGAGCTTGCCGTCCGAGAACGTGCCCGCGCCGCCTTCACCGAACTGGATGTTGGTCTGCACGTCGAGCGGGCCGCCCGCGTCGAATGCGGCAACGGCGCGCTGGCGCTCCTCGACCGAGCCGCCGCGCTCGAGCACGAGCGGACGCAGGCCTGCGCGCGCGAGGTAGACCGCCGCGAACATGCCCGCCGGCCCGAACCCCACGACAACGGGGCGCCGCAGCGCATGTCCGTGCAAGTCGGGAATGTCAAGCGGTTCGTAGGGATGATGGGGCTTCACGCGCACGCCGTCGGCAAGCGCGGGGCCTTTCGCGAGAATCGCCTGCTCATCAGCGGAATCGGCAAGCGCGACGGCGAACGTTGCCACGAAATGGACGTGCGTCCGCTTGCGCGCGTCGACGCTGCGGCGCACGAGCTCGATGCCGGCGATCCGGCGCTCGGGGACGCGCAACGCGCGCGAGACGGCCTGCAGGACCAGGTCATCGGCGCCCGGAAGCCCCGCGTCCAAGGGCAGCGCCACGTTCGAAACCTCAATCATTCGCCCCACCCTTGTTGTGACCTGCGGTTCTATGTGAGCTTTCGCACCCGTTCGCGCGTCTGCCCGCGTGCGCTCGCTCAGCGCGAGGCGCTCCGGCAACCACGCCGTCGGTTTCGGCTGCGTCTCCGTCTGCAGCCGTGCCTGCGTCTTCGGCACGTGCAGCGCGCCCGCCTTCCGCTTCCGCCAGAAAACGGCACGCCGCGTCCGCCGCCAGAAGGCCGCTTGTCCACGCCCAATCCAGATTGTAGCCGCCACAGGGGCCGTCGACGTCCACCGCTTCGCCCGCCGCGAACAGACCCGGCAGCGAACGGACGGCCATCGTCTGCGCGTCGAGCGCCCCGACGTCGATGCCGCCCCGGTGGACCTGGCAGTTCGCCTCGTCGCCGATGCCCGCAACCTCAAGGCGGAAGTCGGCGAGCTGGCGCACGAGGGCCGTCGCCTCGGGTTCCGCGCACGCATCGGACGCCGCAAGGTCGCATCGCCTGAGAACGACCTGGGCCACCGCGGGCAGGACGACGCCGCCGAGGAAGCGCCCGCACGAAAGCGGCGCACCCAGGGTTTTCGCCCGCGCGGCGAGCAGGTGCAGGCGCTCCTGCGCGAAATCGTCCGGGGCGAGCGTCGTTCCCTGGGAAAGGAAGTCGATGGAGAGCTCGTCGCCCGGCCACGCGAAACGCGACAGGTTGAACACCGCGATGCCCGAAACGCCGTAGGTGCGAAACATCACCTCGCCGTCCTCGCGCGCGACGACGCGCCTGCCGGGATACGCACGCGCGGAGCCGGGGGCGCCGTCTGCGGTGCGATCATCGCTCCGCAGAAGGGTGACCTGCGCTTTCGCACGGATGTTGTTGAGCTCGCGCGCCTCGTCGCCAGCAGTTTTGAGCGGCCCGAGCACCCGCCGGAAGCGGAGCTGCGGCACGCCGTCGATGTCGATTGCCCGCGGCTTGCCGCCGACGGCAACGATGACGGCGTCCGCGCGGGCGAAGCGTCCGTCGGCAAGATGCAGGGTGAACGGTCCGCCCTGTTCGCGCGGGGGCTCGACGCGCGCGACCGGAGCCCCCACCGCCTCGATGCCGCCGCAGTCGGCGAGCGCCTGGCGCAACAGGTTGACGACGACGTTCGCCTTGTTGGCCAACGGATACTGCCGGCCGTCCTCCTCCTCGCGCCACAGCAGGCCGTGCTGCGCGAAGAACCGATGGACCGGATCGAGCGACGCCGGGTCGCACGCCGTCCGCTGCGCCGCGGCAGCCGCATGCCGAGCCGCCGGCTGTGCGCACTCCTGTCCGGACGCCTGCGCACCTTCTTCCCCACGTGGGGAAACGATCGCCTGGCCATCCTGCGCCGGACCGGTTGCACCCTCCCGCTGCGCGAGCGCCCGCCGCGCCGCGGCAACGAATTCGCCCTGGTAATACAGACGCGTATCGATGAACTCGTTGGAGAAGTTGCACCGGCCGTTGCCCGTCACGAGGATGGTCTTGCCCACACGGTCGTCCGCCTCGAACACGACGATGCGCACCGGCACGTGCACGGATGCATCACCCGACGTGCGCGCGGCGAACGCCTCGCCCGCGCGGACGGCTGCGG
>CAIFEB010000010.1 GCA_903789375.1 uncultured Eggerthellaceae bacterium
TGGACAGGCTGATGCGACGACGCTCGGGGTTGATCTCCATGACCTTGACCTTGACGATCTGGCCAACCTTGACGACCTGCGCCGGCGTGTCGATGTGGCGCGGAGCCATCTCGGAGATGTGCACCAGGCCCTCGATGGAGTCGCCCAGCTCGACGAACGCGCCGAACGGAACGATCTTGGTGACCTTGCCGTCGACGATGGTGCCGACCGGGTACTTCTCCACCAGCTTGACCCACGGATCGGGCGTGGTCTGCTTCAGGCCGAGCGAGATGCGCTCACGCTGCAGGTCGACGTCCAGAACCTCGACCTCGACTTCCTGGCCGACCTTGACGACCTCGGAAGGATGGTTGACGTGGTTCCAGGACAGCTCGGAGATGTGGACCAGGCCGTCGATGCCGCCGAGGTCGACGAACGCGCCGAAGTCGACGATCGAGGAAACCGTGCCCTTGAGGCGCATGCCCTTGGACAGCTTGGACAGGATCTCCGCACGCTCGTTCTTGCGGCTCTCCTCCAGCAGGACGCGGCGGGACAGCACGACGTTGTTGCGGTTGCGATCCATCTCGATGATGCGGGCCTCGAGCTCGGTGCCCAGGTAGGCGTTGAGGTCCTTGACACGACGGAGGTCGACGAGGGACGCCGGCAGGAAGCCGCGCAGCCCGATGTCGAGGATGAGGCCGCCCTTGACGACTTCGATGACCTCGCCCGTGACCGGCTCGCCGGCCTTGAACTTCTCTTCCACGCGAATCCACGCGCGCTCGTACTCGGCGCGCTTCTTGGACAGGATCAGGCGACCGTCCTTGTCCTCCTTCTGGAGCACGAGCGCCTCGATCTGGTCGCCGATGTTGACCAGGTCGGCAGGATCGGCATCCTTGCGGATAGACAGCTCGCGAACGGGGATGACACCCTCGCTCTTGTACCCGATGTCAACGAGCACCTCGTCGCGCTCGATCTTGACGATCGTGCCGTCGACGAGCTGGCCTTCGTCGATGTCGACGATGGTGCCGTCGATCATCTGGTTCAGCTGGTCGTCGGACACGTCCTCATACTCGATGATGGACGGGTTCTTGATTTCAGTCAAAACGGACCCCTTTCGATTCTCTTTCCGGGGACCCTTCGCCATGATTGATTGCCAACAATTGCTTACATTTACCATGTTCGCGTTTGCGGAAAGCCCGATTGCGGGCCCGTGCAACAAAACATGTCTCGGGGGCCAATAATTCCTTGCTTGCGCAGTTCACGCAAGCTGAATGAGTATAGCACGCAGGCACCCGACCCGGCGCTTTTTTACGGCGACCTTGCACATTTCCCACGCGATGCACGCAGGTAGGGAACGATGCATGCAACAGGGGAAGCAGACGCCGCGAAAGGCGGGGCGCGGCAGAAGGAGAAAGCGACTGGGCGGATGCGCTGTGCGCGGTACAGTGCGCCGCGCCCGCCGCGAGCGTAAAACCATCGCCGCAGGCCAGAACTCGGATGCCGCCGCGCGCCAGACGCACGAAAGGCGGCCGGCCCGCGTGCGCGGAACCGACCGCCTTCTCCGTTCTTCTGTATGAGGCCCTCACGAAACCGCTGTCAGCTGCTGCTCTCAGCAGTCGCCTCCAGCGGGCGCCTCAGACAACCCGCGGGGCAGCGCTCCCAGACGCCGTCCTGCGGACGCCTTAGATGGCGTCTTCGCCGGTCTCCTTGGTGCGGATGCGCACCACCTCTTCGACGGGCTTCACGAACACCTTGCCGTCGCCCACCTTGCCGGTGGAGGCCGTCTCGCAGATCAGGTCGACGAGGCTCTGCACATCCTCGTCCTTGACGACCAGCACGAACTCGACCTTCGGCACCATGTTCAGCAGCACCTCGCTGCCGCGGTAGTATTCTTTCCAGCCGTGCTGGTTGCCGCAGCCGTTGACCTGCGAAATCGTCATGCCGGAAACCTTCGCCTTAAACAGCGCTTCCTTCAGCGGCTCAAGCTTCTCCGGCCGGACGATAGCGGTGATTTCCTTCATCTTCCGTCCTTTCTCGTGTCATCCTGGCGCCCCGGGCACGCGGCCCGGGGCTTGCGTTCTCAGACGGGCAAGGGAGTTAGTCCATGCCCAGGTACGCCGGGTACGCGCTCTCGCCGTGTTCCGAAACATCCAGGCCGCGCGCTTCGTCCTCTTCGCTGACGCGGAGGCTGCCGTGGCAGCAGGCCTTGATGATGAGGCCGATGATGACGTCCATCACGCCGACGAAGACGATCGTCACCAGGATACCGATGATCTGAGCGATGAGCTGCGTCGGATCGCCGGTGTAGAACAGGCCGCCGAAGTCGGTCGCGGACAGATCCGGCACGCAGAACAGGCCGGTCAAGATGCCGCCGGTCACGCCGCCGATGGCGTGGCAGCCGAACGCGTCAAGCGCGTCGTCGTAGCCGAACTTCTTCTTGAGGAAGGAGATGGCCCAGTAGCAGATCGGGGAGACGATGAGGCCCATGATGAGCGCGGCCCACGGCTCCACGAAGCCAGCAGCCGGGGTGATGACGACCAAGCCGGCGACGAGGCCGGTGCAGGCGCCGACGAGCGTGGGCTTGCCCACCTTCACGCGCTCGATGATCATCCAGGAAACGAGCGCGGCAGCCGAAGCGACGACGGTGTTGAGCAGCGCCAGAGCGGCAACGCCGTCAGCGGCGAACGCGGAGCCGCCGTTGAAGCCGAACCAGCCGAACCACAGGAGCGTGGCGCCCAGCACGACGAACGGGACGTTGTGAGGACGGTAGCTGACCAGGCCGTAGCCGCGGCGCTTGCCCAGAAGGATGCACAGAATCAGGCCGGTCAAGCCGGAGCTGATGTGGACGACGTCGCCACCGGCGAAGTCGAGGGCGCCGATCATGTCGCCGATGAAGCTGCCGTCGCCACCCCAGACCATGTGCGCGAGCGGGGCGTACACGAGGATGGACCACACGGCGATGAACGCGCAGGTCGCACCGAACTTCATGCGGCCGGCGATGGATCCGGTGATGATGGCGCAGGTGATCATGCAGAACGACATCTGGAAACCGATGTTGATTATGGTCGGGTAGACAGTGTCAGCGGGAACGTCCGCTGCCTCACCGAGCATCGCCGACACGGTCGACAGACATCCAAGCTGGTCGAAGCCGCCCAAGAAGGGGTTCGAGCCGTCGCCGCCGTAGGAGAGCGACCACCCGCACAACGTCCACGTGATGCCGACGATGCCGAGCGTGGCCATCGCCATGATCATCGTGTTGACGACGTTCTTCCGGCGCGACAGGCCGCCGTAGAAGAACGCGATGCCCGGCGTCATGAGGAGCACGAGCATCGTGCTCACAAGCATGAAGCCGGCTGAACCGGTATCGTACATTTGAATCAACCTCCGTATTCCGTCCCTGGTCCCTTTTCGTCCGTCGGAAGCGAACGTACCCGTTGGATGCGGGCCTTACGCTCGCTCGTGGGAACAGGAACAATCTTCGAAAAGCAAGGTTTCAGACGCGTTAAACAGACGTTAACATCGGTTTAACGCCCGTTACATAAGCCTCTGAACTGGGAATACGGTGGCTGTTGCAGTGTTTCGACAGTGTTACAGACGCGCGAAGAGCAACTGCGCGCAAAAGGAAAAGCCGCCCGAGCGAGCGGCGTTCCATGTATGTTGGCAGAGCGCGGGATCGGTTGCGCAGAACGTTGCCGACGCTCTGCGTCCCTTCAGCATGCGGTCGCTATGCGTCTGAATCTTCGAGCTCAGCGAGCTTCTTCAGGATGGATGCGCGGATGCCGTCGGCGTCCAGCCCCAGATCGCGCATGAGCAGGTTGACCGCGCCGTGCTGCACGAACCGGTCGTTCACGCCCAGCGTGATGACAGGCGTGGTTTCGCCCAAGCGCGCCATCACCTCGATGACACCTTCGCCCGCACCGCCTGCGATGATGCCGTCTTCCACGGTGATGATGAGCTTCGTCTTGGCCGCGTGGCTCACGGCGTCGGGGTCGATCGGCTTGGCCCAGCGCATGTCCACGACGCGCGCGGAGATGCCGTCCTCGTCCTGCAGGCGCTCCGCCGCCTCGAGCGACGGCTTCACCATGTTGCCGAACGCCAGGATGGCCACGTCGGTGCCCTCGCGCCGAATGTCGCCCTTGCCGAGCGGCAGCATCTTGGGCTCGTCGGGCACAGGCACGCCCATCGCCGCGCCGCGCGGATAGCGGATGGCTACCGGTCCGCCCAGCTCAAGCGCCGTGTGCAGCGCGTAAGTAAGCTCCGCTTCGTCGGACGGCGTGATCACGCGCATGTTCGGAATCATGCGCATGTACGAGATGTCGAACAGGCCGTGGTGCGTCGCGCCGTCCGCGCCGACGACGCCCGCGCGGTCGATGGCGAACGCGACGTTGAGCTTCGGCAGGCTGGCGTCGATGATCGTCTGGTCCACCGCGCGCTGCAGAAACGTGGAGTAGATGGCCACGACCGGCTTGAACCCGCCAATGGCCAGGCCCGATGCCATGCCGATGGCGTTCTCCTCGGCAATGCCCACGTCGACGAATCGCTGGGGAAACTTCTCCGAGAACGGACGTAGGCCCGTGCCGTCGCGCATGGCCGCCGTGATGGCGACGATGCGCTTGTCGCGCTCGGCCTCGCGCACGATGGCCTTGCCGAACACGTCGGTGTAAGTGGGCACGGTCTTGGGCTTGCCCACGGCGGCGCCGGTCTTGATGTCGTAGGGTCCCACGCCGTGGAAACGCTCCGGGTCGCGTTCGGCCGGGCCGTAGCCCGCGCCCTTGCGCGTGACCAGGTGCACGAGCACCGGGCCGTCGGCTGCGAGCGCCGTGCGCAGCACGCTTTTGATTTCGGGAATGCTGTGGCCGTTGATCGGCGGCGTGCACAGGATGCCCAGCTGCTCGAACATCATCGTGTGCGGCACGACGAACTGCTTCATGGACTCTTTGACGTTGCGTCCGAGCGACACGAAGCTCTTGCCCAGAGGGCCGCCGTCTTCCAGAATCTCCTGCGCCTGATCGCGGGCCTGACGGTACCGCGCCGACGCGCGCACCTGCCCTAAGTGCTTCACCAGGGCGCCGACGTTCTTGGAGATGGACATCTCATTGTCGTTCAGGATGATGACCATGGGCAGTTGCAGCTGGCCGATGGTGTTGAGCGCCTCGAACGCCATGCCGCCCGAAATCGACGCGTCGCCGATGAGCACGACAATCTTCTCATCCGTGCCGCGCAGCTGGCGCGCCTTGGCCATGCCCACGCCGATGGAGATGGAGTCCGACGCGTGGCCCGACGGGTGCACGTCGTAAGGGCTTTCGTCGGGGCGCGGGAACCCTGAGATGCCGCCGTACTGGCGCAGCGTGTGGAACTGCCCCAGGCGGCCGGTGATGATCTTGTGCGCGTAGGCCTGATGGCCCACGTCGAAGATGAACTTGTCTTTGGGGGCGTTGATCAGGGAATACACGGCGAGGATGGTCTCGACGGCGCCGAGCGACGACGCGACGTGGCCGCCCGTCTTCGACGTGACCGTGATGATCTCCTCGCGGATTTCGCGCGCGAGAATCTTCAGATCGCTATCGCTCAGCAGCTTCAAATCGGCCGGCGAAGAGATGCAATCCAAAATGCGCCCTGCCATGTTTGTTGCCCCCTTGTGTGCCGCGTCGATCCCCTCGTTTACTCGTGTGCGGCTGAATCCGCATCCACGTGCGAGCCTTCTGCGGGCGAAGCCTTCTGCTCCGCCTGTTCGCGCGCCAGCTCCTGTTCGGGGTCGATGCCGTCTTCCAGCAGGTCGCTTGCGCGCAGGCCCAACGATGCCGCCTCCTCGAACAGGCTGATCGCATCGTCCAACGGCAGGCTGTCGTCCGAGACGGCCTCCGTGATTTCGTCGAGGCGCGCTTGAATCGCCTCGAAGCTGGTATAGCCCTGTTCCTGGTTCCCCATGCTACTCCGCCGCCGACGGAGAGGAAGCCTCGCCTGCGAAAGGCGCTGCCGCATCGGCGGGCTGCGCACCTGCGGGCTCGGCTGCGGGAGCGCTTGCAGGCGCCGGCTCGGCAACCGCAGGCGCTTGCGCGGGCGCCTCAGCGGTCGCCGCGCTCGCAGCGGGCGCTTGCGCGTCGTCTGCGCTTGCAGCGGGCGCCGGCTCGGCGGTCACAGCCTCACCAGCCGTTTTATCGGCAGGCGCATCTTCTGCAGCCGGCTGCTCGGCGGTCGCAGCCGCATCGGCGGACTCGGCAGCCTCACCTTCAGCAGCCTTCGCATCCGCCGGCTCGCCAGCAGCTGCCGCCGCAGCTGCGGCTTCGGCAGCCGCCGCCTTCTCCTCCGCCACGTCGACGACGACGCCGCCCGCGGCCTCCAGGTTGCGGGCGATCCGGCCGAGCACGCCGTTTACGAACCGCGACGACTCGTCCTCGCCACCGTAGGCCTTGGCCAGCTCGACCGCCTCGTTGATGGCGACCGACACCGGCACGTTGTCCTCGAACAGCATCTCGTACACCGCCAGGCGCAGGATGGCGCGGTCGACGACCGGCATGCGGTCGAGTGCCCAGTTCTCCGACGTCTGGGACAGGTACTTGTCGATGGTGCGGCGGTGCGCGGCGACCCCGCGCACCAGCTCCTCGGCGTATTCGGGCACCTCGAAGTCCTCGGTGGGATAGGCGCCGCCTTCGACGATCTTGACGACGCCCTTATCGGTGATGTCGCTCGAGTACAGCAAGGCTACCGCGGCGGCACGCGCCTGCGAAAGCTTCTTATGGGATTTTGAAGACATGCGGTGGCTGCTCCGTAGCTAGTTTTCGAACTGGATACCGTCGACGTAGACGTCGACCGACTCGACCGGCGCGCCGACCTGCAGAAGCACGGCGTCGGCGACCGATTCGCGGATCTTGGCCGCCACGTCGGGCAGCGCGTAGCCGTACATGACGTCCACGTGCACCGACACGACGAGCTTGTCGTTGTCGTTGACCGACACCTCGACGCCCTGGGTCGAGGGCTTGCCCGGCAGCATCGAGCGCAGGCTGGTGGAAGCGCCCGGCGTGCCGACGGCGGCAACGCCTTCGACGTCCTGGGTTGCAAGCGCCACGATGGTCTCGACGACGTTGGGCGCGATGGCCATGCCGCCAATGTTCAAATCGTTCATAGCAAGTCTCCCATCTGCGTTTCAATGAAGTCAGTCGTCGCCTGGCCGTCGCAGAAGACCTGGTTGTCAAGCACGCGGCGGTGGAACGGCAGCGTGGTCTTGATGCCCTCGATCACAAACTCGTCGAGCGCGCGACGTCCGCGCGCGAGCGCCTCTTCGCGATCCTGGCCGTAGACGATGAGCTTCGCGACCATGGAATCATAATACGGCGAAATGCGCGTCCCGGAGTGAACATACGACTCCACGCGCACGCCCGGGCCCGACGGGGGCTCGAAGCGCGTGATGGTTCCCGGGCAGGGACGGAAGCCATGCTCGGGGTCCTCGGCATTGATGCGGAACTCCATCGCGTGGCCGAACGGGGTGAACGGCGCACGGTCGGCGCAGGTCATCGGCTCGTTGGCGGCGATGCGAATCTGCTCTTTGATGATGTCGGTACCGGTGATGAGCTCCGAAACCGGATGCTCCACCTGCACGCGGGTGTTCATCTCCATGAAATAGAAGTTGCCGTCGGGCGCCAGCAGGAACTCGACCGTGCCCGCGCTGCGGTAGTCGACCGCGCGGACGGCCTTGATGGCGGCGACGCTCATGGCGCGGCGCAGGTCGTCGGACAGGGCCGGCGAAGGCGCCTCCTCGATGAGCTTCTGGTGGCGGCGCTGCACGGAGCAGTCGCGCTCGCAGAGGGCCACGCGGTTGCCGAAGTTGTCGGCGAGCACCTGGATTTCCACGTGGCGCGGGCTGAGGACCAGCTTCTCAAGGTAGACGGCGTCGTTGCCGAAGGCAGCTCCGGCCTCGGCGCGAGCGGCCAGGAACTCCTTTTCGAGGTCGGCCGGGTCGTGCACCTCGCGCATGCCCTTGCCGCCGCCGCCTGCCGTTGCCTTGATGAGCACGGGGAACCCGACGGACTCGGCGAATTCGCGCGCCTCGTCGACCGTATCGATAAGGCCCTCGGAGCCGGGGACGGTAGGCACGCCGCAGGATTTCATGGTCTCGCGGGCCGTAGCCTTGTCGCCCATCTTCTCGATGCAATCGCCGTTGGGGCCGATGAACGTGATGCCGTTGTCCGCGCACGCGCGGGCGAAGTCGGCGTTCTCCGCCAGAAAGCCGTAGCCCGGGTGAATCGCCTCGGCGCCCGTGATTTCGGCCGCCGCGATGATATTGGGGATGACCAGGTAGCTCTTCGTCGCCTGAGCAGGGCCGATGCAGACGGCCTCGTCAGCGTACTTGACCGGGTACGTGTCGGCGTCCTCCGTGGAGTACACGGCGACCGTCTTCACACCGAGCTCGCGGGCGGCTCGCATGATGCGCAGCGCCACCTCGCCGCGGTTGGCGATGAGGATCTTCTTGAACATTAGACATTCTCCGGAACGGTCCCGTTGGAGCTGATGGGCTCGATGTACATGAGGACGGTGCCGAACTCGACCGGGTCGCCGTCGCTGACGCAGATTTCGCGGACGGTGCCGATCTCCTCGGCGGTGATCTCGTTCATGAGCTTCATGGCCTCGACGATGCACACCGTCTGGTTGGCCGTGACCTCGTCGCCCACCTTGACGAAGGGATCCTCGCCCGGCGCGGGCGCGGCGTAGAACGTGCCGACCATCGGCGCCTTGACGGCGTACCAGTTGGCCGGGCGCTCCTTGCCGTCGTCGGCAGGGGCCTGCTCCTTGGCCGGCTCGGGCGCGGCGACGCTGGCCGTGGGGGTGGCATCAGCCGCAGGCACGGCTGCCGTCGCTGCGGAGGCGGCTACCGCGCTGGGCATGCGCACCGACACGCGCGCGCCTTCCTCTTCGACCGTGATCTCTCCGACGCCGCTGTCCTCGGCGATGCGAACCAGCTCGCGAATCTGGTTGATATCCACGTAATCGTCCTCCTTGGTGCCGCTCGACTCCTGCTCCATGAGGAAGTCGACCTTTTCCGACGTGCCGTGCTTGCTCAGGTACGTACGCGCCTCGTTGGGGAACATGGCGTACATGAGCACGTCTTCCTCCGAGTGCGCCAGATCGCCGATTTCCTCGGCGAGCTCGTCGTACGTCGTGGTGACGAGCGAGCCCGGGGAAACGTCGGGGGGCAGCACTTCTTCGTTGCCAACGACTTTGTTCATGATCTCGGTGCTGATATGACCCGGTGCCTTGCCGTAGAACCCGCGCAGGTAGTCCTTCATCTCGCGGGTGACGACGCCCCAGCGACGGCCCGTGATGACGTTGAACACGGCCTGCGTGCCCACGATCTGGGACATCGGCGTGACGAGCGGCGGATAGCCGACTTCGGCGCGAACCTTGGGGATTTCGGCCATGACCTCGGGCAGACGGTCCTCGGCGTTCTGCACGGCCAGCTGGGCCATGAGGTTGGACATCATGCCGCCCGGCACCTGGTGCTGGTAGACCTTCATGTGCGTGAGCGTGGAGACGCCGCGCTTGTAGTGACCGCGCTTGCGCACCTCTTCCCAGTACTCGGAAATCTCGAGCAGCAGATTGAGGTCGAGCTCGGTGTCGTACGGGCTTTCGCGCAGGGCCGTGACGATCATCTCGACGGCGGGGTGCGAGTTGCCGAACGCGAGCGGCGCGTGCGCGGTGTCCGCAATGGCGGCGCCGGCTTCGGCCGCTTTGACGATGACGGACGGCGCCATGCCGCCGACGTAGTGGCTGTGGATGTGAACCGGCAGGCCGACTTCGGCGTTGAACGCCTTGACCAGGCGCTCCGCGCGGTACGGCGTGAGCAGGCCGGCCATGTCCTTGATGGCGATGGTGTCGGCGCCGAGCTCCTTGAGCTGCTGGCCGTATTCCAGGTAGCTGTCAAGGGTGTGCACGGGCGACACGGTGTAGGAGATGGCGCCTTCGAACAGGCCGCCGCAGTCCTTGATGGCCTCGGCGTTGTCTACGACGTTGCGGATGTCGTTCAGCGCGTCGAACACGCGGAAGACGTCGACGCCGTTGCGCTTGGCGGCCGCGATGAAGTGGTTGACCACGTCCTTGGAATAATGCTTGTAGCCGACCAGATTCTGGCCGCGCGACAGCATCGAAAGCGGAGTGTTGGGCGTCTTGGCCTTGATGGCGCGCAGACGCTCCCACGGGTTTTCGTCCAGGAACCTCAGACAGGTGTCGAACGTCGCTCCGCCCCATGCCTCAATTGCCCAGTATCCCACCTGATCCATTTTAGGCAGGATGGGCAGCATGTCGCCGACACGCATGCGCGTGGCCCACAGGCTCTGCTGGCCGTCGCGAATGGTGGTGTCCATAATCGCAAGCTTCGACATGCACGCACCTCCTTAGTCTTCGTTCGAGTTTCGAATTATAGAAGAATCGCAAGAACGCACGACGGGTGGGCAGAAATTCACGGACAAGGAACATCACCGGCAATCTGGGCGGGAGGTGCGGCGTGGGATGGCGGCGGCCGCGCATGCGGCCAGGTGCGCGGGCATGAAAAATCCCCATCCTCGCCCGGCGAGGATGGGGATTGGCGTTGCAGGCTTTTCGGTTGGCACCTAAGCGCATCGCGTGCGCGGAGCTGCGGCGCCCAACAGCGGCCTTGGCCGGCGCCTGCGCGCCCGCCGTGCGCTGCTACATGCGCTTCACGAAGCGGCCGTCGCGCGTGTCGATCTGCAGCGTTTCGCCCTCGTTGATGTACAGCGGGACGTTGACCACAGCGCCCGTTTCGAGCGTGGCCGGCTTGGTGCCGCCCTGGACGGTGTCGCCCTTGAAGCCCGGATCGGTCTTCTCGACCTTGAGCTCGACGAACATCTGCGGCTCCACCGAGATGAGCTCGTCGCCGGCGTACTGCAGCGTGACCTCGTCGTTCTCCTTGAGCCACTTGGCGTTGTCGCCCACGACCTCGGCCGGGATGGCCATCTGCTCGTAGGTGGTGGTGTCCATGAAGTTGTAGTCGGCGCCGTCGTTGTACAGGTACTGCATCGAGCGGGTCTCAAGACGCACGGAATCGAACTTGGTGCCGGAGTTGAACGTGTACTCGACCACGCGGCCGCTGCGGATGTCGCGCAGCTTGGTGCGGACGAACGCGCCGCCCTTGCCCGGCTTCACATGCTGGAACTCGACGATGGTCCACAGCTTGTTGTTGTACTCGATGCACATGCCGTTCTTGAAATCTGCTGTCGAAATTGCCATAGTTCTCCTTCTCGAGACCCGCCTGGATAACGCACGAGCGCGGGACGCGAGCCCCTTGTTTCGCGCGCAGCCCTGCCGCGGGCCGACGCGCCTTCTTATAGTTGGTACTCGGATTTTGAGCCGCTATATTATAACCATGTCGTGCGTTGATTGGGTGAAGACGTCGAATCCGCTTTCCGTCACCACACCGAAGTCCTCCAGGCGCATGCCGAATTCGCCGGTCAGGTACACGCCCGGCTCCACCGTCACCACGTTGCCCGGCTCGAGCGGCTTGTCGTTGCGCAGCGACAGCACCGGCTCCTCGTGGATTTCCAATCCCACGCCATGGCCCAGGCCGTGGCCCATCTTGCCCGCGAACCCGTGGTCGGCGAGGATGCGTTCAGCCAGCTCATGAGCTTGCTTGCCCGTGATGCCGGGCGCCAGCCGCCCCTCGACCGTCTCATTGGCATCGCGGATGGCAGCATAGGCCTCGCGCATGCGCTGTGAGGGGCTGCCGCAGAAGATGGTGCGCGTCATGTCCGAGCAGTAGCCGAGCGCCTTGGCGCCGAAGTCCATGACGATGCACTGACCCGCCTGGATGCGCGAGCTGCCCGGCACGGCATGGGGCGCCGCGCCGTTTTCGCCCGAGGCGACGATCGAGCGGAACGCAAGCCCCTCCGCGCCGTGGCGCACCATGAAGTCCTCCAGCTCCACCTGCACCTCGCGCTCAGTCATGCCGCAGCGCACGAAGTCGACGATGTGGGCGAAGGCCGCATCGGTGATGGACTGGGCGTAGCGCATGCGCGCGATCTCGGTTGCGTCCTTGCGGGCACGCAGATGCAGCACCACGTCGCTCGTCGGCTTGATGGCCGCCGTGCGCGACAGCTCGTTCTTCGTACGGCGAAATTCGCGGTACGGGATGTCGTCCTCCACGCCCAGGATGGGCACGGGCTCGGCGTCATCGGCGATGACGCCCGGCGAGGCGATGCGCGCCCGCGCGAACACCGCATGCGCCACCCGACCGGCGTCCACCTGGACGTTCGAGCCCATCTGCTCGCCGATGGAGCGCGCCGCGCCCGCGTAACGCGAGTCGGTGTGCAGGACGGCCTGCGTGCTGTCCACGAGCAGCGCGTGCGCCTCTTCCTCGTCGAACAGGTTGTCGAAGCAGGTGAGCCAATGGATGTTGGGCGTGTGGCGCACGAGGAAGCCGTCGACGCCCAGATCGCCAAGCGCCGCGCGCAGGCGCCCCTGGCGTCCTAGCGCGACGGTGGCCGGGTCGCCTGTGGTCTTTTCGGGGTCGGGCGCGGGCAGGCTGGTCTCGGGAGCTTGCGCGCTGCCCGCCCCTGTGGGGGCATCTCCTTCGGTGCGCAGGTGCTGACCTGCGACGATGACCTGACGCGTCATGTCGTAGCGCTCCTCGAAACCCTCGCCGAGGCGTGGCAGGCGCGAGTTGTCGATCAGGATGTCGAGCGCCTCGCAGTAGCCGTCGAACCCGCGCCCGCGAATCTGCGCGACGCAGGCCGGCGCCGTGACGGACGTGGCGCGGAACGACTCGCGCGTGTCGATATCGGAGATGTGCACCTCCACCGTCGGCGTTTCGATGGACGAGATGGCGTCGCGCAGCGCGTAGGAGTAGTGCGTGTGGGCGGCGGGGTTGTAGATGATGCCGTCGTACACGCCGCGCGCCTCGTGGATGTGCTTGATCAGCTTGGCCTCGCTGTTGGACTGGAAGAAGCGCACGTCGACGCCCCGGTCGCGCGCATGCTCGCGCACGCGGCGCTCCAGGTCCTCCAGCGTGCTGTCACCGTAGATCTCGGGTTCGCGAACGCCCAGCATGTCCAGGTTCGGACCGTTCAGAACCAGGAATTTTCTCATTTCCACGAAACATCGCTCCCCTCGTGAATCGGATGGAGCCTGCGTCAGGTTCCTTGTGCTCAGAAAAGATTATCGGCCTTATGCGCCCTTCGACGCGCGCCATTGCCCAAGATGGCGCAGAATCGTCTCATCGTCGACCGAAACGGTCTGCCATGCGCCCACGTCGCTCGCGAGCACGAACCGCACGACGCCGCCGCGGGTCTTCTTGTCGCGCTTCATCGCCGCGAGCAGGTCGTCGGCGGGCGCCTGCCACGCAAGCGGGTAAAGCCCCAGGTCGTCGAGCAGCTGGCCCTGTGCTTCCGTGAAGTCGTCCGACGCGCCCACGAGCTCGCGCGCGAGCTGCGCGGCGAACCGCATGCCCTCGGCGACGGCCGCACCGTGCGAGAACGTGCCGAAACCGGCTTCCGCCTCGATTGCATGGCCGAGCGTGTGGCCGTAGTTCAGGCACTCGCGCACGCCCGCGCGCTCGGTGACGTCCTGCGCGACGACGTTTGCCTTGAACACGACGCAGCGCGCGATGGCCTCGACGACGACGTCCGCATCGCGCTGCGCGAGCGCCGCGGCTTCACCGGACAGCCAGAAGAAGAAGTCGTCGCCGTCGATGGTCGCGCACTTGGCGATTTCGCCGCAGCCGCACTTCCATTCGCGCTCGTCGAGCGAGGCGAGCGTGTCGGTGTCGGCGCAGACGTACGCAGGCTGGTGGAACGCACCCACGAGGTTCTTCCCCTCGGGCAGGTTGACGGCGGTCTTGCCGCCCACCGACGAGTCCACCATGGCGAGCAAGGTCGTGGGCACCTGCACCACCGGCACGCCGCGCATGTACGTGGCCGCGACGAATCCGGCCAGATCGCCCACGACGCCGCCGCCGAGCGCCACGACAACGCAGTCGCGCCCGAGCGACAGGCGCGCCATAGCCTCCCAGATTTCGTTGGCCACCTCGACGGACTTCGTCTCCTCGCCCGCCGGCACCGTGATCTCGCTGACGCGCGCGCCCACGGCAGCAAGCGACGCCTTGGCGCGCGCCAGGTAGAGCGGTCCCACGTTGGTGTCGGTGATGACGAGCATGCGCGTGCCGGACGCGATGATCCCGGCTGCCACCAGGCTCTCGCCCAGCTTGTCGAGCAGGCCCGCGCCGATGCGCACGTCGTATTCCGTGCCGTCCGGCAGGCCCACCACTACTTTCGTTGCCACAGGATGCCCCTCTCCTCAAGGATGCGCTGCACTTTGCGCGCGATCATGCCCGTGCCGCAGCCGGCCGTGTCCACCGTCACGTCGGCGACCTCGGCGTACAGCGGTAGGCGGCTGTCGATGACGTGCTGGGCGTTGTCCAGGTCGCGGAACAGCGGGCGCGTCGACAGGTCGTGGATGCGCGACGCCGCCTCGGCTGCCGTCACCTTCAGGTACACGACGAAGCCCGCGCGCTTGAGCTCGTCGCGGTTCTCCTTCGCCAGAACGACGCCGCCGCCACACGAGATGAGCCGCGGCTCGCCCGCCGCCAGCTCGTAGAGCACGCGCGTTTCGACGGCGCGGAAGCCCTCCTCGCCCACCTCGGCGAAGATCTCCTTCACACGCTTGCCCTCCGAGCGCTCGATGTAGGTGTCCATGTCGATGGACGCGACGCCCGCCGCGCGCGCGAGCTTGCGGGCGACCGACGTCTTGCCCGCGCCCATGAAGCCAACGAAGAACACCGGGCAGGACAGCTCGCCCGCCGGCGCGCAGGCGCAGCGATGGCGCCTGAGGTCGACGACCTCCTTCGAACAGGGAAGCTTGTGCGCTGCGGCATGCGGCTGCGCGGGCTGCGAGGCCGGATGGGAATCCGAAGGGCGCGCCTCCGCTGCGCGCTGCTCCGGGCGCCGTACCGTCTGCTCCGACCCCGCATCGCGCCCCTTGCGCACGCGCGCCGAATCCTGCCCCGCAATGCGTTGTTTTCCCTGTTCATGCGCGCGGTTCATCAGCGCGACACCGTCCTCAAACGTCGCTGGTAGGCGTCGATCGAGGCGCGGATGTCTGCCATGTTGTCGTGGCCGAACTTCTCCAGGTACGCGTCCGCCAGGGCGAACGCCAGCTCCGCCTCGCCCACGACGGCCGCCGCGGGCACGGCGCACACGTCCGAGCGCTCCCGCCAGGCGCTCTCCGGCTCGAGCGTGTCCAGGTTGACGGTCTGAAGCGGGTTCATGAGCGTGGGGATGGGCTTCATGGCGCACGTCACCACGAGCGGCAGCCCCGTCGACATGCCGCCTTCGAGTCCGCCGGCGTTGTTGCTGGCACGGGTGAACCCCCGGCCGCGCACGAGCTGGATGGGGTCGTGCACCTGCGAGCCCATGCGGCGCGCGGCTTCGAAGCCTAGGCCGAACTCGACGCCTTTGATGGCCGGGACGGAGAACAGCGCCGCGCCGATGCGCCCGGTCAGGCGCTCGTCGGCCGTGGCATAACCGCCCAGCCCGGGCACGAGCCCCTTCGCGACCAGCCGAAACGTTCCGCCGAGGCTTTCGCCCTGCTTGCGCGCCCTGTCGATTTCGGCCTTCATGGCCTCGGTGGCGGCGGGGTCGGGGCAGCGCGTTTCGGACAGCTCGATGTCGGCCGGCGCGAACTCGTGCGCACGGACGAACGGGTCGGGGTCGTCGAAGGTCGCTGATCCGATGGACAGGACGTACGAGAAGATGGACACGCCCAGGTCGGCCAGGAACTCGCGCGCGATGCCGGCCGCGGCGACGCGCGCCGCCGTTTCCCGGGCGCTCGCGCGTTCCAGGATGTTGCGACAGTCGTCGGAGTCGGTCTTGAGCGCGCCGACGAGATCGGCATGGCCCGGGCGCGGCGTGACCTCGCGCTTGAGGTCGGACGGCGCGTCGCCGAAGGCGGCCATGCGGTCGGTCCAATTCTGCCAGTCGCGGTTCTCCACCACGAGCGTGATGGGCGAGCCGATGGTGCGGCCGAACCGCACGCCCGACACGATGCGCACGTGGTCGCGCTCGATCTTCTGACGGCCGCCGCGGCCATAGCCCGACTGGCGGCGCGCCAGGTCGGCGTTGATGCTGTCTTCGGATATCCGCAGGCCAGCGGGGATACCGTCGATGATGGTCGTCAGCTGCGGCCCGTGGCTCTCTCCGGCTGTCATGTAGCGCATTGCGTGGCCTTTCGTCGCGTGGGTGCCGCCCTCTTCGCAGGCGGCGGGGTGTCTGCGCTCGATTGTAACAGGGCGTGCCGCTTCAACCGGCAGCACCCAACAAACTGCACTGCTTGGGGCGAAACGGCGCGTGAGAGCACACAATGCGGACGCGCACGGCGGCCAAACCATGCGCCCCGGCGGATTGGACAGCAGGAGAGCAGGCGACGGCGCATGCCACGGAGAACGCCCGCGCCAGGCGGCGGCAGATGTCGCAAGGCGGGGCGCGCGCCGGGTGCGTTCTAGCGCTACGCCCGCGCGTCCTCTACGCGTCGGCGAGCGAGGCGAACCCGGCCGCGTGAGCCATGATGCTGAACAGGTCGACGTCTCTCATGCGCGCGGCCAGCTGCCGGGCGGGCTCCAGCTCGGGCGCCAGCTCGTGGGCACCGACGTACGCGATGTCGCGCACGGTTTCGACCGCCTGCGACACGAGCATGCCCGCGCCGTCGTACGCCACGGCGCCCCGTCGACGCGCGCCGGCGATGAGAGCCGTCGTGCCGTGTCCGTATACGACGTCGAACACCACCTGGCGCGGCTCGATGAGACGCGTACTGAACGGCGCCGGATCGCCCGGGCGCATCCCGAGCGACGTGGCGTCGATGATGACGTCGGCCGTGCTCACGGCGCTGTCGTCGGCGTACGTCGACCCGACGAGCTCGGCCGTATGGACGGCGGTGCGCACGGATGCGGGATCCGACGCGGCGCGGAAGCGCGCGCGATCGTCGGGTCGCTCGTCGGGAAACGCGTCCGACGCGCTGCGGTACGATTCGACGGCCGCCATCTGGTCGATCGCCGTGCGGTAGCCTACGAGGGAGTCGGTGGCACGCTCGACGCTGCGGCTGAGCACCGTCACGCGGTGCGCCCCCGCCACGACGCAGGCATGCAGGATGGCGCGCGCCGTGGGGCCCGTGCCGCACACAACGACGCGCGCGCCGTCGAACCGCACGCCGCGCCGCTTGAGGTACGAGACGCACCCAATGCCGTCGGTGTTGTCGGCAAGGTAGCCGTCCGGCGTGTTGACCAGCACGTTCGCCCCGTGGGCCAGACGCGCCTCCACGCTCGCCCCCGCCGCAGCCGAAAGCGCGAGCGGCTTGTAGGGCATGGTGATGTTCACGGACAGAAACGCGCCCTCATCGAGGAACATGCGCGCCTGCACATCGTTTTCGGCATCGGCGAACCCGTATGCCCAGTCCAGGCCAAGCGCCTGGTACAGCGCGTTGTACATGGCCGGCGACTTGGAGTGCATGACGGGATGCCCCAGCACGTACAGAAGCTGGTCAGGCGTGCGCCCTTTCAACCCGCGCAGCTGCTCGCCGTCGAACATCCCGATATCGTTCATCGCGTTTCCGTCCCGTCCGTTTTCGTGCCCTCATCCGCGAAGCGCTGGCCGCCCGCCGCAGCGCCGCTCGGCGCCCCCTCCGGTGCGCGGTCGCCCAGCAGAGCGCGCTCGAACTGGCGGATGACCTTCGTGTGCTTGAGGTCCTGCTCCACGAGCGGCTGCACCAGATAGGCGCGCAGGCCCACCGCATGGGCACCCACGACGTCGGTGCTCAGCTGGTCGCCGATGACCACGGTGTCTGCGCGCGTGCCGCCGATGCGCTTCATCCCCATGATATAGCCCGGGGGCAGCGGCTTCATGGCCTTGGCCACCACCGGCAGCGACAGGCGGTTCGCGAACGTGAAGATGTCGTCGTGCCAGTTGTTGGACACCAGGCAGAACGACACGCCCAGACTGCGCGCCCGCGCAAGCCAGAAGCCCACATCGCGCGGCATATCGTGGGTCGCGCGGGAACGGATGGTGTTGTCCACGTCAAGAAGCGCAAAGCGCAACCCGCATCCCAGCAGGTCGCGCTCCACATCGATCTTCGATATGCGTGAGAAGTACCGGTCGGGTTCGAGAAACCCCATGCGAACCCCTTATCCGCCGTACGTGGACTGGTGTTCCTCGTACGTCTCGCTGAACGAGTACTGCATGACGCCCTGGCTGTCGGGGGCGAAGTAGAAGTACAGGTAGTTGGTGCTCTCGGGCGCACACGCCGCCTGCAGCGCCGCCAAACTGGGCGAGTTGATGGGCGTCGGCGTCAGACCGTCGTTGAGGTACGTGTTGTACGGGTTCTCGATCGTCAGGTCGTCCGCCGTGGGATCGTGGTTGACGAGGTAGGCGACCGTGGCGTCCGACTGCAGGCGCATGTTGTGGTCGAGCCGGTTGTAGAACACCGACGATACCGTGGCGCGATGGTCGGCGTCGGACTCCTTCTCGATGATGGAGGCCAGCTTGAGCACATCGTACTGCGACAGATTGTGGCTCTGCGCCGTGGTGTAGTCGAGCGACGCCGTCTCGGTCTGGAACTGGTTGAGCATCAGGCGGATGATGGCGTCGGCCGTGGGGTCGTCGGGGATGGTGTAGGTCTTGGGGAAGAGGAATCCCTCGAGCGAGCTGGTGCCCGCCGCGGCGACGAACGGGTAGTCGCCGGCGTAGACGCTCGCGTCGCTTGCCTGTGCCGTGAAGTCGGCGGCCGTGACGGCGCCGCCCGTTGCGGTCTCGACGATGGCCGAGGTCTGCGCGAGCGTGGATCCTTCGGGGACGGTGAACGTCTTCTGGACCGGACCCGCCTCGAGCGCGGCGATGATGTCGTCGACCGACGTGCCGCCTGCGATGGTGTACGTGCCGGGCAGAAGCGAGGTGCCCGCGCCCAGCTGCTCCACGCGCTTGGTGAAGTCGGTCGTGCTGCTGACCAGGCCCTCGTCCTTCAGCGTTTTGGCGATGTCGGACGCGCCCTCGCCCTCCGACACCGTGACCGTGGCGGTCTGGTCGGACGACAGGAGGTTGGCGCTCGAGCTGCATCCGCGCACGAGCGAGACGACGCCCCAGATGACCAGGGCGATGACGGCGACAATGACGACCACCGAGATGATCTGCGCTGCCCTGCTCTGCTTGGGGCGGATGGCGCTGGTGTCGTACGTGCGGAACTGGCGATCGCCTTTGGCATGCGCCGAGCGCGCCGCGTGGTTCGGGCGCTTCGAGTAGGTAATCTGACGGCGAGGTGACATAGACCGATCCTTTACTAAGCTGACGGCTCCTGATGACGAGCGTCGAGCCACGCTTGCAAGAATATGCTCGCAGCAATCATATCGACCTTGCCCCGCATCTCCTTTTCGCTCAGGCCCTTTTCACGCAAAAAGCGCTTGGCCTCGGTGGATGACAGCCGCTCGTCGGCGAACTCCACCGGAAGCCCCGTGTTTTCGCTGACGACCTGGGCAAACTCGCGGATGCGATGCGCCTGCGGGCCCTCTTCGCCGGCGAGGGTGAACGGCAGGCCGCTGAGCAGGAGCTCCGGCTCCCAGTCCTCGATGACGCGGCGGAACGACCGCCCGTTGGCGCGCACCTCCGCCGCCGGCAGAACCGTGACCGGCGAGGCGACGTTCTCGCGTGGGTCGCTGATGGCCACGCCCACGCGCTTCTCTCCGATATCCAACGCCATGATGCGCACGACGGCGCTCCTTCCGAAACGAGGTGGGCTTGCGTATCCGCAGGGGCGCGATGCGCGGCGACTGCGCGAAAGCGGTCCCACGTTGCGGCGGCGAGCCATTGGGCCAGCGCGGCAGCGCGAAAGCGCCGCGGTCGCGGCTGCAGCGCCCGCAAGCAGCTGCCGAGGACGGGTCCGCGGCCCCTGCAAACGAAAAGCGGCCGAGCCGTCGAGGCGCCGTCCCGGAGCCGGCGGCACGCATCCGCACCGCCGCCCCGCAACGCGCGAAACCCCGCCGCTCGGCCGCTCGCGATCAGATCCTAGCGAACCGGCGCCGCGTATCCGCCGGCCTTGTCCTTCTGCAGCACGTCATGCGCGCCGCCCTCGACGATCGACGTCGACGACACGAGCGTGAGCTTGGCCTTCTCCTGCAGCTCGGGGATGGTGAGCGCGCCGCAGTTGCACATCGTGCTCTTGACCTTGGCAAGCGTCGTGGCGACGTTGTCCTTGAGCGAGCCGGCGTACGGCACGTAGGAGTCGACGCCCTCGACGAACGACATGCCCTTCTTGTTGCCGCCCAGGTCGTAGCGCTGCCAGTTGCGGGCGCGAGCGGAGCCTTCGCCCCAGTACTCCTTCATGTAAGAGCCGTTGACGTTGACGAGGTTGGTCGGGCTCTCGTCGAAGCGGGCGAAATAGCGGCCCAGCATGACGAAGTCGGCGCCCATGGCCAGCGCCAGCGTGATGTGGTGGTCGTAGACGATGCCGCCGTCGGAGCAGACGGGAACGTACACGCCCGTCTCCTTGAAGTACTCGTTGCGCGCGCGGGCGACGTCGATGGTGGCCGTCGCCTGGCCGCGGCCGATGCCCTTGGTCTCACGCGTGATGCAGATGGAGCCGCCGCCGATGCCGATCTTCACGAAGTCCGCGCCCGCGTCGGCGAGAAAGCGGAAGCCCTCGGCGTCGACCACGTTGCCGGCGCCCACCTTGACGGTGTCGCCGTAGCGCTCGCGGATCCACTCGATCGTGCGCTTCTGCCAGACGGAATAGCCCTCGGACGAGTCGATGCACAGCACGTCGACGCCCGCCTCGACCAGCGCCGGAACGCGCTCAGCGTAGTCGCGGGAGTTGATGCCGGCGCCCACCATGTAGCGCTTGTGCGCGTCGAGCATCTCGTTGGGGTTTGACTTGTGCGAGTCGTAGTCCTTGCGGAACACCAGGTAGAGCAAGCAATCGTTGTCGTCGACGATCGGCAGGGAGTTCAGCTTGTGGTCCCAGATGATGTCGTTGGCGACCTTGAGGGAGGTGTCGGCCGGCGCGACGATGAGCTTCTCGCGCGGGGTCATGAACGTGGACACCTTCTCGTCGAGCGACATGCGCGACAGGCGGTAGTCGCGCTCGGTCACCACGCCGAGCAGCTTGCCGTGAGGGTCGGCGCCCGCCGTAACCGGCATGGTGGAATGGCCCAGACGGTCGTGCAACTCCACGACGTCGGCGAGCGTCATGTCCGGGGACAGGTTGGCGTCAGACGTGACGAAGCCGGCCTTGTAGTCCTTGACGCGGGCGACCATGGCCGCCTCGTCCTCGATGGACTGGGAGCCGTAGACGAACGACAGGCCGCCTTCGGTGGCCAGCGCGACGGCCATCTTGTCGTCGGACACCGACTGCATGATGGCGGACACCATCGGGATGTTCAGCGACAGCGGGCATTCTTCCTCGCCACGGCGGTACTTCACGAGCGGCGTCTTCAGGCTGACGTTTTCGGGGATGTTCTCCTCGGACGTGTAGCCGGGCACCAACAGGTACTCGTTGAACGTGCGGGACGGTTCATCGAAAAAATAGGCCATGGACGAGTCTCCTTCTTCTGCGTGTGCGCATCCGAATCGCGGGCGGGATTCGCCGGCGCGCCGTGACAGGCAGCGCGGCGACGCCGCTTTCGCTTGTTGCGCCCATTATAGACATGACGGCATGGCCTGCGCATTCAAGACCTGCGCTTATGAAGAAACCCCCAGAGATGGAGCGCGGCCGGACGCGGAGCGCTCCGAGGCGCGAAGGGGATACGCGCTGGGGCGCGGGGCGTTCCCGAGAGCGAAGGGGAACACGCGGTGAAGAATCGATTCGCAACCGGGCCCGAAAACGCCTCGCAGCATCTCGCCGACTCCCCGAGTTTTGGAGCGGCGAGGCGAAAGAGCCTGCGCCAACGCGCACGCATCCGCGCAGGCGGACTGCCTAGAACTTCTTGAAGGAGCTCTTCGGCGCGCCGCAGATCGGGCACGTCTCGAAGTCCTCGCCCTTGTGGATGTAGCCGCAGCCGGGGCAGACGTAGTAGACGTCGTCATCGGCGGCATCGATGTTGTTGTACGCCTCCAGGTACTTCTCGGCGTGGACGGATTCGGCCAGCTTGGCGCGCGAGAACACCTTGACGGCGCGCTCGTCGCCCTCGTCGACGGCCTGCTCGATGAACGTCGGGTACATGTCGGACGTCTCGAAGATCTCGCCCTTGGCGGCGTCGATGAGGCTCAGGTCCACGGCGAGGCGCTCGCATTCGGGCGCAACCGGCTTGACGTAGTCGGGGTCGCGCTCCACAACGAGCGCTGACTCCAGGCGGATGTGCACCTGCTCGGCGTACGACGCGGCCTTGAACAGGCGCGCGACCTGGTCGTACCCCGTCGCTTCGGCAGTCTCGGCGTACAGTGCGTACTTGGCGGAGGCGCCGGTCTCGCCCTGGACGGCGGCCTTCAGGTTGTCGAGCGTCGTGCCCGGCTCGGTCGTGGCGTCGGCAACGATGTTGAAGTTGGACGAATTATCGTAAGCAGGCAGTTCATCGCGCACGTTCATGTCGTTCGTTCCTCTCTCTGCGGTTCGTTCCCATCTGCGCGCCCCGCATCAGCGGCCCCGCACGGCATCTGGCGCACGGCGGCCCGCATTCACGGACACGTCCGTATGCCGCAGCTGCGATTTGCGCCCGCAACGCCACGCGGCGAGCCGTCTCGTCTGATTGCTGGACGACGCGCATGGCGTTCATCGTAACGGGACGCCGACGCCCGCGCGCCCGCGAACGCGTTCCAGTTGCCAATTCGCTACCGACCGGCCGCGATGCGCCCCACCCCGCTCGAAAACGGGGTGCGAACGCCGCCCGCGCAGGCGGCACGCAAGCGGCGGTTCGGCGTTATGCGGGCGGCTTCACGGCGGCTCCGCAGTGTCCCCATGGCGGCGCGCGAACCACCTCGCCTGCGCGCCGCGGCATCCCACCTGCTCCCGTTCCCCCGCCCCTTCGTAAACGGTCGATGGTAACCGCCGGCGCCATCTGCGCCGGCGGCGCTCGTTGGGCTACCATGGTCGGCGAATGATTTCACGCGCGCGGGATGAGCCCGCGCAGAAAGGAAGGCCGTATGGAACGCGAAACGGCATGGAAGAAGTACAGCCCCGACCAGCTCGCAGAGCTCGAGCGCGTCGCCGCCGACTACATCGACTTCATCTCCGAGAACAAGACCGAGCGCCTGTTCGCCAAGCGCTCGATCGAACGCGCGCAGAAGGCCGGTTACCGCGACCTCGCCGAAGTGTACGCCGCCGGCGGCACACTCAAGCCAGGCGACAAGGTGTACGCGCAGACGCACGGCAAGGCCGTCATCCTGGCCCACCTGGGCACGCGCCCGCTGACCGAGGGCTTCAACATCCTGGGCGCGCACATCGACTCGCCCCGCCTCGACCTGAAGCAGAACCCGCTGTTCGAGGCCGACGAGCAGGCACGTCTCGACACGCACTACTACGGCGGCATCAAGCACTACCAGTGGGTGACGCTGCCGCTCGCGCTGCACGGCGTCATCGCCAAGGAGGACGGCACGGTCGCGGACGTCAACGTGGGCGAAGACCCTAACGACCCGGTCTTCTGCGTCACCGACCTGCTCATCCACCTGGCCAAAGAGCAGATGGGCAAGTCCGGAAACGACATCGTCGCCGGTGAGGACCTGGACATCCTCGTGGGCAACCGCCCGCTCGTCATCGAGGGTGCGGCCGGAGCAGACGCCGCGGACGCCGACGCGAAGGACGCCGAGAAGGAGCCGGTGAAGGCGCTCGCCCTCAAGCTCCTGGGCGACAAGTACGGCATCACCGAAGACGACTTCCTCTCCGCCGAAATCGAGGCTGTGCCCGCCGGGCGCGCACGCGAGATGGGCTTCGACCGCAGCATGGTGCTCGGCTACGGCCAGGACGACAAGTCGTGCGCGTTCACGTCGCTGCTCGCACAGCTCGCCGTCGAGAACCCCGAGCGCACGAGCGTATGCGTGCTCGTCGACAAGGAGGAAATCGGCTCGGTGGGCGCCACGGGCATGGCGTCGCAGTTCTTCGAGAACGTCATCGCCGAGATCATGGAGCTCGGCGGCTGCGGCGGCGACCTTAAGCTGCGCCACGCGCTCGCCGCGTCGTGCATGCTGTCCTCGGACGTGTCGGCGGGCTTCGACCCGGCGTACGCGAGCGTGTTCGAGAAGAAGAACGCGGCGTTTCTGGGGCACGGCCTGGTGTTCAACAAGTACACCGGAGCGCGCGGCAAAAGCGGGTCCAACGACGCGAGCGCCGAGTACGTCGCGCGCGTGCGTCGCGCCATGGACGACGCGCACGTGACGTTCCAAACCGCTGAGCTGGGCAAAGTCGACGCGGGTGGCGGCGGCACCATCGCGTACCTGCCGGCCAAGTACGGCATGGACGTCATCGACTCGGGCGTGCCGGTGCTTTCGATGCACGCGCCGTGGGAAGTGACGAGCAAGGCCGACCTGTACGAGGCCTACCGCGGCTACGTCGCGTTCTTGGAGAACATGTAGGAACAACCGAGTCCGCCGGGCGGGCGCGCTTCGCGCTGCGCGATGCAGCGTGCATCCGCGCGCCCGCTCCCGGCATCTGCGGGACACGCCGCATCGCCCGCCCCGCACCGACCGACCCCCACCGCGGCGCCGCCGCGTACGAAGGAGCATCATGTCGCAATCGAGCACCACCCCGCAAACGACCGCCAAAGCCGCCGCGCCGCGCGAGAAATTCGGCAGCCGCATCGGATTCATCCTGATCAGCGCCGGGTGCGCGATCGGCCTGGGCAACGTCTGGCGCTTCCCCTACATCACCGGCCAGTACGGCGGCGCAGCCTTCGTCGTCATCTACATCCTGTTCCTCGTGTTCTTCAGCCTGCCCGTGCTCGTGATGGAGTTCGCCGTCGGACGCGCCAGCCAGAAGAGCGCAGCGCGGGCGTTCGACGTGCTCGAACCCGCCGGCACGCATTGGCACCGCGCCAAGTGGATCAGCTACTTCGGCTGCTACCTGCTCATGATGTTCTACACGGTCGTGGCCGGCTGGATGCTCGACTACACGTACAAGAGCGCGGCCGGCGTGTTCACAGGACTCGACTCCGCCCAGGTCGCCGGCGTGTTCTCGGCGATGCTCGCCGACCCGGGCGAGATGATGTTCTGGATGTTCGTCGTCATCGCCATCGGGCTTCTATGCACGGCCGCCGGCCTGCAGAAGGGCGTCGAGCGCATCACGAAGGTGATGATGGTGGCGCTGCTCGCGCTCATCGTCGTTCTGGCCATCAACTCGGTGCTTCTGCCGGGTGCGGGCGCAGGCCTGTCGTTCTACCTGGTGCCCGACTTCGGCAAGCTGTTCGCGGGCGCGACGCTAGGAGAGCAGCTGTCGACGTTCGGCCAAGCGCTCTACGCCGCCATGGGCCAGGCGTTCTTCACGCTGTCACTCGGCATCGGCGCCATGTGCATCTTCGGCAGCTACATCGACAAGGACCGCTCGCTCATGGGCGAGAGCCTGCGCATCGGCGCGCTCGACACGTTCGTCGCGCTCATGGCCGGCCTTATCATCTTCCCCGCGTGCTTCGCGTTCGACGTGCAGGCGGGCAGCGGCCCGGGGCTCGTGTTCATCACGCTGCCGTCGGTGTTCAACCAGATGCCGTTCGGGCAGCTGTGGGGCGCTCTGTTCTTCGTGTTCATGAGCTTCGCGGCGCTGTCGACGATCATCGCCGTGTTCGAGAACCTCATCGCGTTCAGCATGGACGAATGGGGCATCTCGCGCGGGCGCGCCGTGGCTCTGAACGGCATCGCGCTGTGCGTGCTCTCGCTGCCGTGCCTGCTCGGGTACAACGTGTGGGCCGGCGCCACCGTGCCGGGCATCGGCGACATCCAGTCGGTCGAGGACTTCATCCTGTCGAACAACCTGCTGCCTATCGGCTCGCTCGTGTTCCTGCTGTTCTGCACCGCCAAGGGCGGATGGGGATGGAAGAGCTTCATCGCCGAGGCCGACTCGGGCGAGGGCGCGAAGTTCCCCACGTGGGCGTACGGCTACATGCGCTACGTCGTGCCGGCGCTCGTCATCATCGTGCTGATCATGGGGTGGGTGCCGGTCGTGTCCACCTGGGTGGGCGCGTAGCAGCGCGCAGACACCGCCTGCTGCACAAGGGGCCGCGAGGCTTCCGGATTCGCTCCGGGAGCCCGCGGCCCCTTCCTTTTCGCGCGCTTCGCTCTGCACACGACGCGTCGGCGCACACCGCAAGCCACGCGGTCGCGAGCATTGCGCAGTTCCTACTCCGCCGCCCGTCCACGGCCGACGCTCAGCGTGGGCTTGCCGTCGAGCGTTTCGATGCGCACCTGCAGGATGCGGCCGTCGTCGATGTCGATCTTCGCGACGGACGGCACCGACCCACCCCGCGGCCGCGACACCGACCCTGGACACACGATGAATTTGACCGGGCGCACCTCCGCGCCGAACTTGATTTCGGGAACGTGGGTGTGCCCGTGCACGCAGATGTCGGGGATGGGGTCGCCCGGCGCCACGGCCGAGTTGCCGAACATGCTGATGCGCACGTCGCGCGGGTAATGCGCCACCAAGAACCGCACCCCGTCGATGACCGGACGCGCAAACCGGCTGACGTCTTTGCCGTATTCCGGGAAATCGTTGTTGCCGAGCACCGCCGCAACCGGCGCCAACGTGCCCAGCTCGGCGAGGATGCTGCGGTCGCCGATATCGCCCGCATGGATGATGTAGTCGCAATCGGCCAGCGCCTCGTACGCGCGCAGCGGCAACGTCCCATGCGTGTCTGACAGCACCCCAACGAGCGTCATAGCGGTCCCTTCATTCTGTTTCTCCTGCTCACACCATTGCGGCATCCATCATAGCAGCTTACCTTCACCGTATTGCGCAAGATAATCTAAGTCTCTATGACTAAGATTTATTACAGGAAAGTAACGCAAGTTTTCGCTGCGGTGACTGTTAGCACTCTCGCGTTGACTCTGCTAACCGCCCCGCTTATAACGGGAACTGTTCAAAGGAAAGCAACAAAGAGCGGACCTCAGAAATCCGAGTTGCTCGCCTGCACGGACGCCGCGGATGCGCGGGCGGGCAGCGAAGTGAATCGGAGTTTCCGCCGCTCGGAAGATGGAGATGACAATGATGACCATGTTGATGCCTCGTTCTCACCGCGATTTCTTCGATAACTTCCTCGCCGATCCGTTCGACACGTTCTTCGGCGGTGCGCCGGTACAGCGCGAGACCCCGCAGATGATGCGCACGGACATCAAGGAGCATGACGATCGCTACGAGCTCGTCATCGACCTGCCCGGGTTCAACAAAGACGACATCGCCGCTGAGCTGAAGGACGGCGTTCTGACCATCAGCGCTCATACGAGCCAGGAGTCCGAGGACAAGGACGAGAAGGGCACGTACGTCCGCAAGGAACGCTTCGCCGGCCAGTGCAGCCGTTCGTTCTACGTGGGTGACGACATCGAAGAGTCCGACGTTCACGCGAAGTTCGACAACGGCACGCTGAAGATCGAGATTCCGAAGAAGGCTGAGCAGAAGAAGCTCGAGGAGAAGAAGACCATCGCCATCGAAGGCTAGCGGTTCTTCCCGCTGAGTTTACCCATTCCTCACTCGTTGACCCGTGACCCTGCATCCTCCTTATCCCCTATCGAGAACACGTACTCCTCCTTCCTCGCGTGAGCAGGGTCAATCCCGAAAGCCGGGCGCCCAATCGGGTGCCCGGCTTTTTGCGTCTGTGGTACCGTGGAGGGAAAGGACCCGCGCGCGGGCGCGCATCGCCGGCGCGGACGGCGCCTCGATCGCGACTTCGGCCCGTGCGGCTCGCCCGGCGCCCGCCGTGGCGGGACTCCGCAGGTCCACCGCACGCGGCGGCATTCCGAGGAAAGGACGGCCATGACGACAACTTCCGACGACATCGCCCGGCTGCGCTCGTGGATCGAGGCGACCCCACCGCATCGCATGGTGTTCTTCGGCGGCGCCGGCGTGTCCACCGAAAGCGGCATCCCCGATTTCCGCAGTCCCGACGGGCTGTATTCCCAGCAGTACGATGTGCCGCCCGAAACGCTCATCTCGCACGCGTACTTCGAGCAGCACCCCGCAACGTTCTTCCGGTTCTACTTCGACCGCATGGTCGCGCGCGACGCCCAGCCCAACCGCGCCCATCGCAAGCTGGCCGAGCTCGAACGCGCCGGCATCGTGTCGGCCGTCGCCACGCAGAACATCGACGGCCTGCACCAGAAAGCCGGGAGCGAAAACGTCTACGAGCTGCACGGCAGCGTCCTGCGCAACCACTGCACGGGATGCGGGCGCGCCTTCACGCTCGACCAGACGATCGCCGCGCACGAGCAGGCGGCGGACGGCGTGCCGCGCTGCGACGCATGCGGCAGCATCATCAAGCCCGACGTCGTGCTTTACGGCGAGACGCTCGACGAACAGGTGCTCATACAGGCGGTCAGCGCCATCCGCCGCGCCGACCTGCTGCTTGTCGCCGGTACATCGCTCGTGGTGTACCCGGCAGCGGGCCTCATCGATTATTTCTCAGGGAGCCACCTGGTCATCGTCAACAAATCCCCCACCCCGCGCGACCGCGCGGCCGACCTGTGCATCGCAGCCTCGATCGGCGACGCGCTGGATTTCTGACGCATGAAGACGGGAAAGGAGCAGCGAACATGGAACAGCCCCAACTGGTGAAGCTCGAACAGGTGAGCGACGGCTGGATCAAGAAGTACATCATGACGTTCCACCTGCCCAACGGACACACGCAGGTGTACGAGTCGGTGTCGCGCAAGGGCATCGACGATTACCGCGCCGAGCTGGCGCGCAACGCGCAGGTGAGCGAGGAGGTCATCGCGCGCGGCGTGTGCGCGGGCGATGATGCGGAGGGCACGGAAGCCGCCGCCAGCCAACCCTCGTTCGGGCCCGACGGCGTCTGCATCGTCGCACGCACGCCGCGCGACTCGCTCGTCATGGTCCGCGAGTTCCGCTATCCGCTGAACAGCTGGTGCGTGTCGTTTCCGGCCGGCCTGGTCGAACGCGGCGAGAACTTCATCGCGAGCGTCGACCGCGAGCTGCGCGAGGAAACCGGCTACGCTCTGCTGCCCGGCTCGAAGCCGCGGCCGCTTCCACAGCCGGCGTACTCGTCGACCGGCATGGGCGATGAGACCGTGCAGATCGTGTTCGTCGATGCCGAGCGCGTAGGCGACCAGCATCTGGAGCCCGCCGAGCTCATCGAGCCGTTCGAGCTTCCGCGCGCCGACATCAAAGACTTCCTGCGCCATAACCGCCTGCCCATCGGCACGCGTGCGCAGCTCGTCCTCTGCCTGGTCGCACAGGGATTTTAAGCATACAAAAGGGGTTGCGGGCGCAGGCTTGAGAAGCCCTTCGCTGCGGCGCGAGCCCGTCCGCCCCTACGCGCGGTTCACGACGTTGATCTGCAGGCCTTCCATGATGTCGAACGCACGCTCCGTCATAGCCGGATCCGGACCCGCCGTGCAGTGAGCGTCCACGATGATCGGCACATCGGGGCAGGCCGTGCGCGCGATGACCGCATTCGCCAGCACGCACATGTTGGAGACGAGCCCCACCAGTTCGATGCTCTCGAACGGACGCTTGTTCAGCGCTTCGGACACGTTCTGCGCCTTCGTCAGGCGTTCGAACAGGTCAGACGACCCGAACGTCGGCTTGTAGTACACCTCGTCGGAGTCGTGCAGCATGAGCGCCGTCTCGCCGTACAAATCGTGACCGCGCGTGCCTTCCACGCAGTGGACGATCGGGAGGTTCTTGCCCTCCTGCGTCTCCAGGTAGTCCTTGTGATGGGTGTCGAACGTGAAGGCGATGATGTCGCCGGCGGTGCGGTATTCGGAAATCTTTTCCGCTATCGGCTGGTCGAGCTTCTCGGCGCCGGGGAAACCCAACGCCCCGTCGACGAAATCGTTCTGGTAATCGACCACGATGAGCAGCCGTTTCATGGCAAGCCCTGTCCTCTCTCTTCCCGGCGACCAGCCGCGCCGCGCGCGGTGACGTTCCGGCTACCGGCTGCGCCGTGTGCGCAGTAATCGAGGATTGTACGCTTGCCGGGGCGTTCCATCAACACGAAGCGCGACCGCGTGGCGAAATACATGGTGATGAGCAGGCGGAAGGACCCAAACGGACAGAAACCGACACGCCGGATCCGGTCCACCGCCTGCACGACGCAGCTCCCGCAACCTGCGATTCCGTCACCGCCGCGCAGGGGACGTCACCTCTGCGACCTGCGACTTCGTCGATTGCAGGCGGCGGCTGCCCTTCCGCGCACCCGCGATCGGGCGCCCAAACAGGCAGGCGCCTACGCGCCCGCACCCGCGCCTTCGCCCGCCTCTTCCCCGTGAGCGCCGTCCTGCGCCAGCACGTCGAGCGCCGCGCGATAGCCGCCTGCGCCATAGCTCAGGCACTTCGACACGCGCGCGATCGTCGTCGCCGACGCGCCCGTCGCCGCCTCGATGGCCGCGTACGATTGTCCGCCGTCGAGCATGCGCGCCACGGCCAGCCGTTGCGACGTCTCCTTGATCTCGCGGATGGTGAACAGATCCTCGAGCAGCGAGAACAGCGTGTCCTCGTCATCGATGCGCGCGAACACCTGCAGCAGGGCATCGACCTCGGCGGTCCTCAATTCGCTCATACGTTACTCCTCGATCCTCGAAAGCCCGTACTCGATCGAATCGACCAGGGCGTTCCACGACGCTTCCAAGATGTTCTCCGACACGCCCACCGTGCCCCAGCTGCCGTGCTCGTCGGTGCTGATGATGACGACGCGCGTGACGGCGTCGGTGCCGGTCGACTCGTCGAGGATGCGCACCTTGTAGTCCGTCAGCTCCATGCGGTCTATCTGGGGATACGAGGTGCGCAGCGCCAGGCGCAGCGCGTTGTCCAAGGCACCCACCGGACCCGTGCCCTCGCCCGTCGCAACGTAGCGGTTGCTGCCCACGTGAATCTTGATGGTGGCCTCGCTGGCCGCGTCGGCCGCGAGCGCGCCCTGGTCCTCGCAATCGTCCACGATGACACGGAAGCTCTCCAACGTGAAGGGCGGCTTCGCCAGACCCAGCTCGCGTTTGATCAGCAGCGCGAGCGAACCGTCGGCCATCTCGTAGGAGTAGCCCTGCGCCTCCTGCTGCTTGACCAGGTTCAGAATCGGCTGGATGCGGTCGGGGTACTGCTCCAGGTCGATGCCGAGCGAGCGCGCCTTCGCAACGAGCGACGCCTTGCCGGCCAGCTCGCTCACCACCATGTGCGTCGCGTTGCCCACGCGCGCGGGCGACACGTGCTCGTACGCTTCGGGGAACCGTGCGATGGCGCTCGCATGCAGGCCGCCCTTGTGCGCGAACGCCGACGCGCCCACGTAGGGCGTATGCGGCGGCAGCGTCATGTTGCACGTGTCGGCCACGTAGCGTGCCACGCTGCTGAGCTGGGCCAGGTTGTCGGAGCCGACGCAGGTGCGGTCCATCTTCAGCTCCAGGTCGGCGATGATGCACAGCAGGTCGGCGTTGCCCACGCGCTCGCCGTAGCCGTTGACGGTGCCCTGTACCTCGGTCACGCCGGCGCGCACGGCGGCGAGCGAGTTTGCCACGGCGCATCCGCTGTCGTTGTGGCAGTGGATGCCGAGCTTCTGGCCCGGCAGCTCCGCCACCACGGCTTCGACGGCCGCGCTCACCTCGAACGGCAGCGCGCCGCCGTTGGTCTCGCACAGATCGATGGAATCCGCGCCCGCCTCGTGCGCCGCCCGCAGGCACGAGATCGCGTACGCGGGGTTGGCGCGGTAGCCGTCGAAGAAGTGCTCGGCGTCGAACACCACGGTGCGGCCCTGCGCCTTCAGGTAGGCCACCGATTCGGATATCATACGCAGGTTCTCGTCGAGCGTGGTCTGCAGCGCGCGCGTGACCTGGGCATCCCACGTTTTGCCGACGATGGTCACCACCGGGGCGCCGCTTTCGAGCAGATCGGCCAGCCCCTGGTCATCGCGCGCCGCGACGCCCTTGCGGCAGGTGGAGCCGAACGCCGCGATGCGCGCGTGGTCGAGCGGATGCTCGCGGAAGTAGCGGAAGAACGCGACGTCTTTGGGATTCGACGCCGGATAGCCGCCTTCGATGATGTCGATGCCGAACTGGTCGAGCCGCTGCGCGATGCGCAGCTTGTCCTGCAGCGACAGCGCGATGCCCTCGCACTGCTCCCCGTCGCGCAGCGTCGCATCGTAGGTGGTGATTGATCCCATGTTGCGCCTCCCGCTGAGTTTCCCCTGGCAGCGGCGCTGTCAAACAAAAAAACGCCGCGAACCCGCCGCTTCCGCATGTTGCTGTTGCACTGCAGAGCATTGTAGTGCAACCGGACGGAAGCCGGTTCGCGGCGTTGGCCAAGCGTTGCCGTCGGGAAGACGGCACACAGCCCCAAGAGACCCCAACCGCGCGTCGCCGCGCCTGGGAGCCCGTCGTGGCAACCGAGACCTCTGTGGCAGCGCTGGGCTGACGCAGCAGCCCAGCTCGGGGCGCCCGACTTCCCGCGGCGCTACCCCTGGAACAGGCAGTGCGCCACGATGACGATGATCGTGGTCAAAAGGCCCGACACGGCGAGCGCCACGCCGGACATGGCGCCTTCGAGCTTGCCCATCTCGACGGCCTTGGTCGTGCCGACGGCGTGCGAGCACGCGCCGATGGCGACGCCTTTGGCCACGCGGTCGTTCACGTGGAAGATCTTCGCGAACACCGGCGAGAAGATGGCGCCCAGGATGCCCGTGATGATGACGGCGGCCACGGTGATGGCCGTCACGCCGCCGAGCTCCTGCGAAGCGGCGATGGCGATGGGCGTCGTGACCGACTTCGGGATGAACGAAACGGCCAGATCGGAGCCCAATCCCAGCGCGATGCACAGCGAATAGGCGCTGACCATCGACACGAGCGATCCCACAAGGCAGCCCATGAAGATGGGCAGGAAGTGCTCCTTCAGGATTTTACGCTGGCGGTACACCGAGTACGCCAGGGCTACCGTCGCCGGGCCGAGCATGAACGAGAACAGCTTCATGCCCTCCTGGTACTCGGAGACGGGCACCTGCAGGACAGTAAGCAGCGTCATCAGCCCGATCAACGTGATGAGCAGCGGGTTGAGCAAGGGCGACTTGACGCGCTTGTACAGCTCGACCGACAGCTCGAACACCACAATCGAAACGACGGTGCTCAGAACGAACAGAAGCGGGAAGGGCATATCGGCAAGGAAGCTCATCGGACCGCTCTACGCCTCCTGCGCGTTGTCAACGGACGGAACGGCGTTCGCTTTGCGAGCCGCGTACTTTTCCATCAGACGCGACGTGAGGATCACCGTGTACGACGTTGCGAGGAACACGATGACCGTGGTGATGACGCATACGAACGCGAACTTGAGCACGTTGCCCGACAGCAGAGAGACGCAGCCCATGATACCGACGCCGGCCGGGATGAAGAAGATCGACATGTGGTCGACCAGATAATCGCAGGCGGCGCCGATGTTGTCTTCGCGCAGCACGCCCGTGATCAGAAGAGCGAGGAGCAAGCCCATCCCCAGGATGTTGCCGGGAATGTCGATGGGCAGGTAGCGCGCCACCAGGCATCCCGTTTCGTACACACCGACAAGAACCAGCAGCTGGGAAGCCAGACGGGCAAGCTTGCCAGCCTTGGCCTTGAACACGTTCTTGCGATCGGCGCTCGTCGCACCCTCGCTCTGCTGCGTTTCATCTCCCGAAGATCCCTGTACCACCACGGCGGATTGCGTTTCATTTGCTGTCATTTGCACGGGTGAGAACTCTGACCGGCGGGACATTGTGAGCTTGGTCTCCTTTGCATCGCGATTTCCAATTACGGAAGCGGGGATAAAAGGACGCCGCATGCACACTCGCACGCGGCGTCCTTTCGTTCGCACTTCCTACGTCTTGTAACATAGGAGGCTGACCCTGCTAACTGGGCGTTTTCATACAACGGGTACGCGAGGGGCAGACAATATTCACAGCTAGGCGACCGAGCGGTCGGATTGCATCGGCGAACGGCACCTGGCCCTCAGACGGCGTTTGGAACCTCTACCCCAAGTCGCGCGCGAGCTCGGCGACGGCGGCGATGCCGGCGTCGACTTCGGACGGGGTGTTGAAGGGCGAGAAGCTGAAGCGCACCGCCCCGCGATCCGCGGTGCCGAGCGCCTTGTGCATGAGCGGCGCGCAGTGGGCGCCCGCGCGCACGCAGATGCCGTAGTCCCGGTCGAGCAGCTGGCCGATATCGGACGAGTCGACGTCGCCGATGTTGAGCGCGACAATGCCGCAGCGCTCAGGCGACGCATGGCCGCCGTACACGGTGACGCCCGGAACGGCGCGCACGCCCTGCTCGAAGCGCTCGGTCAGGTTGAGCGTCTTCGCGTGGAGCGCCGCCTGGCCTTCGCGCTCGATGAACGCGATTCCCGCCGACAGGCCGGCGATGCCGTGCGCGTTCAGCGTGCCAGCCTCCAGGCGCTCGGGCATGAAATCGGGATGGCACGTGTCGAAGCTGCGCACGCCCGACCCGCCAACGACGAGCGACCGCACGGGCACGTTGCCGTTGAGCACCAGGCCGCCCGTGCCCTGGGGTCCGAACAGACCCTTGTGGCCGGTGAAGCACACGACGTCGGCGCCGTCGCGCGCCAGGTCGATCGACAGCGAGCCGGCAGTCTGGGCCGCGTCGACCACCACCCAGGCACCGTGCTCGTGGGCGATTTCCACCAGGCGCGGCAGGTCGTACACGTCGCCCGTCAGGTTGGAAGCATGCGAGATGACGGCGAGGCGGGTGCGCGGCGTGAACGCTCGCGCGAACGCGTCGTAGTCGAGGCTGCCGTCCTGCGCGATGGGGACGATGGTGAGCTCGGCTTCGCCCGTCGCCTGCGCGCGATAGAGCGGACGCAGCACGGAGTTGTGGGCCGCCGCCATGGCGACCGCGTGGTCGCCTGAATCGAGCAGCCCCACGATGGCGACGTTGAGCGCGGCCGTCGCGTTGGGCGCGAAGGCGACGCACGTCGGGTCGGGCGCGTTGAACAGCTTCGCCAGCTGCACGCGCGCACGATGCACGGCGCGATCGGCTGCGAGTGCCGCCGCATGCGACCCGCGCCCCGGACCGCCGAACGAACCCAGGGCCTCCACCAGCGCCTGCGCCACCTCGGGCGGTTTCTGCATGGTCGTCGCCGCATTGTCGAAGTAGATCACGAGTCCGCACCTTTCTCGTCAGAGGACCGCCCGCAGCGAACGTCTGCCGGCCTCGATGCTTGGCGCACTGTGCCGTGCGCGCATGTCGCAGGCACGCTCCGCGGATGCCCGCAGCATGTCCGGCCGCCCGCCATGGGCAGCGCGCTGCTCCCTGGCCGCTCGGCTTGACCGCACACGCCCGCCCCGCTCTTGCTACCGTTATCCTAGCAGCCGCCGCATATGCTCTCCCAATAAAAAAGGGAAGCCCGCCGAAGCGAGCTTCCCTTTGCAAAAACGCAGATTCGAAAAGGCTTAGCGCTTGCTGAACTGCGGGCGCTTGCGTGCCTTCTTCAGGCCGTACTTCTTGCGCTCGACCATACGGGGGTCGCGCGTGAGGAAACCGGCCTTCTTGAGCTCAGCGCGGTAATCGCCAGCGGCGAGCAGCGCACGGGAGATGCCGTGACGCAGAGCGCCGGACTGGCCGGAGATGCCGCCGCCGTTGATACGGGCGATCACGTCGAAATGACCCTCGGTGTCCGTCACCTTGAACGGAGCGAGCGCCGCGTCGACGAGCGCCTGACGGCCGAAGTACTCCTGAGCGTCGCGGCCGTTGACCGTGACCTTGCCCGTGCCGGGAACCAGACGAACGCGAGCCGTGGCGTTCTTCCTACGGCCGGTGCCGTAATACAAAGCCTCGTTTGCCATGACTAGCCCTCCACTTCAATCTTGCGCGGGTTCTGAGCAGCATGCGGATGCTCGGGACCGGCATACACCTTCAGCTTCTTGGCCTGAGCGCGGCCCAGCGTCGTCTTGGGAATCATGCCCTTGATGGCATGCTCGAGAACGCGCTCGGGGTGCTTGGCCATGGCCTCGTTGAAGGTCTCGTCCTTGAGTCCTCCGGGATAGCCGCTGTAGTGGTAGTAATGCTTGTCCGTGCCCTTGTTGCCGGTGACGCGCACCTTGTCGGCGTTGATGATGACGACGAAGTCACCCGTGTCGACATGGGGCGTGTACTGCGGCTTGTTCTTACCGCGCAGGATGTTGGCGGCCAGCGTGGCGACGCGACCGAGCACCTGATCCTCAGCATCGATCAGGACCCACTCGCGCTCGACCTCGTTCGGCTTTGCGTAGTACGTCTTCACTTCAATTCCTCCAACTGGTAGTGCGAAGGACGATGCCGCGGGTTGAAGCGGACCGCGAACGCCGTGCCTTCGTGCCTGCAATCGCAGACCCTGCAACTGCAGGATGTCGTGTTTCAAAAGTGCAGTCGCGTCCGATGCCGGTTTCCTACGCCAGCACGCAAGCTGAGGTCTGGACTTCCTCCGCCGTGCGTTCTTTCGCGTTGCTGCGTCACGGGGCTTTTGAAAGCGAACTTTTGCAGTATAGGGTGAGCCCCGCCGGCCCGTCAACGCGAAACGGGCGCTCACCGGGGGAATTCGCGGAAGTTGCACACATCGCGAACGCGAAGGCGCTGGACTGCTCTCCGAGGAGGGGCGCGGGAGTGCCGCACGGCGACGAAGGGCCCCTGCGCGAGCCAGGCTATGCCGGCGCGTCCCAGCCGCATGCCCGCCCGGTCCAGCCGCGTCCGCCCGCGAACGCGCCGGCACGTCCCGCCCGCGCCGCCGTCCCAAAGCCCCACCATCCGCGCATGTCCGTCCGGCCATGCATCCGCTGCGCTTATGCGCAGTCCGCGCATGGCCCAAAGCCCGCAAAACCCCGCGCCGCCAAGTGCGTTATCATGTGCCGGAAACGACCGATCGCCCCTTCATCGAAGGAACCATCATGCCCATCAGAATCCCCGACGCCCTGCCCGCGACCGCTGCGCTCGAGAGCGAGAACATCTTCGTCATGACGGAGTACCGCGCGCTCCACCAGGACATTCGTCCGCTGCGCGTGGTGCTTTTGAACCTCATGCCCACCAAGATCACCACCGAGACGCAGATTATGCGCAAGCTGTCCAACACGCCGCTGCAGATCGAGGTCACGCTGCTGCACACGGCCAGCCACAGCGCCAAGAACACCTCGGAGGCGCACCTGGAATCGTTCTACCGCACGTTCGACGAGATCAAAGACGAGCACTTCGACGGCATGATCATCACCGGCGCGCCCGTCGAGCGGCTCGACTTCGGCGACGTGGACTACTGGGACGAGCTGTGCCGCATCATGGAGTGGACCAAGACGAACGTGCACTCGACGCTGCATATCTGCTGGGGCGCCCAGGCGGGCATCTACTACCACTACGGCGTGGAAAAGCACATGCTCGAGCACAAGATGTTCGGCGTGTTCAAGCACTACCTGGTGAAACGGACGAGCCCGCTCGTCCGCGGATTCGACGACGAGTTCTACGCGCCGCACTCGCGCTTCACCGAGGTGCGCGCGGCCGACATCGAGGCCAACCCCGACCTGGAGCTGATCGCGCTGTCAGACGAAGCGGGCGTCTACATCGCCAAGAGCGTCGACAGCCGGTACTTCTTCGTGTTCGGGCACCCCGAATACGACGCCGGAACGCTCAAGGCCGAGTACGACCGCGACGTGGCGCAGGGCATGAACCCCGAGCTGCCGCGCCACTACTACCCCAACGACGACCCGACCAGGCGGCCGCGGTCGACGTGGCGGGCGCACGCGCAGCTGCTCTACACCAACTGGCTCAACTACTACGTGTACCAGACGACGCCCTACGACGTGCAGCTGGCAGGCGGAAGCAGCGACGGCGAAGCGGCGAACGCGCGGCTTGTGGCCGTGGCGGCCGCAGCGGCGTCGGCGAGCGCGAGCGACGACGATGCAGCCGATGCCGTTCGGCGCGCGGGCGTGCCCGTCGGGCGCATCGTCGCCGCAGTTCAGGGAGCAGATGGAGAAGACGAGGCCGCGAAGACGGACGCAGGCACGCAGGCTGCGCAGCCGGTGGCGGGCGCGGACGACGGATCCGCGGCGCATGCGGCCCAGCCCACGCAGCCGGCGGCGGGCGCTGCGAAGCCCGCAAGCGAGTCGCCCTATCTGCGGCCCGAAAACGAGGACGACGACGGCTACGACCCCTATTCGGATCGCCGCGACGAGCCGCCTCTGTTCGAGCCCGACCCCTGGAACTAGGGGCCAGCGGGCGCGACGGTCCGTCCCACTGCGCAGCCTGCAGGACGCCTTTCGAACCGCTCCGCCGTGCAGCCCTGCATCATTTTCGCAGTTCGCCTAAGCAGGAGCGGGCAAACGCCGTTGCAAGCGCCCGCTCCCTGCGCACGCCTACTTGCTCTGCGCGCGCAGGCTCGCCTTGTAGCTTTCGCCCCAATTCCACAGCGCGTCGATGACCGGCTTGAGTGACCGACCCAGCTCGGTCAGCGAGTACTCCACCCGCGGCGGCACTTCCGCATACGCTTGGCGATGCACGAGTCCCTGCGCCTCCATCGTACGCAGGTTGGACGTGAGCACCTTCTGCGAGATGCTGCCGATGGAGCGCTGCAGCTCCTTGAACCGTTTCGTGCCCGAAAGCAGGTCGCGCAGGATCAGCGCCTGCCATTTGTTGCCGATAAGGGTCAGCGTCGTCTCCACCGGGCAGGCCGGCAAGCTGTCCAGCAAACGTTTTGCATCGTCCATGAGCGCTCCTTAGCTTTCGGTCCGGCCCAAAGCGAGCCAGCTGGCAATGTTTTTCACCTGCACGCCGTTCGCGTCGAAATCCCCTTCGGCACGCTCCACCACGAACCGCCGGTCGCGCGGGATGCCCAGCTCATCGCCGGCGGAACCGAGGTGCCGGGCGAATTCGGGACGGTAAGTCTGCGACGACTTGATTTCCGCGATGAGCTCATGCCCGGATTCGGTCAGGTCGACCAGGTCGACTTCGACCTTGCTGTCGTCGCGGTAGAAGTACAGATCGGGCTCTTTTCCTGCGTTGAGATATGCTTTCATCCGTTCCTCAACCACGAGGTTCTCAAACACCATGCCCAGATACGGGCTTGTGAGCAGCTGATCGAGCGTATGGATACGCAGCAGGTAGCACAGCAGACCCGTATCGTAGAAGTAAAGCTTGGGCGTTTTGACGAGGCGCTTGCGAAGGTTGGCGTGGTACGGCCTGAGCCGGAACACGATGTAGCTCGACTCGAGCATCGACAGCCAGGAATTCACCGTCTCGCGCGAGACCCCGGCATCAGCCGCCAACCGCGAGACGTTGAGCAGGTTTCCGGCGCACTGCGCACACAGCTCCAACAGCGTGCGGTAGGCGGACAGGTCCCGAACGCCCAGGTAATCCTGCACATCGCGTTCCACGTACGTTCTCAGGTACGCCGAAAAGTACGCATCCTGCGGCATGTCGACGTCGTACAGGCGCGGGTAGCCCCCTCTCAGCATGAAGGCGTCAGGCGTCAAGCCGCCTTCTGCCGATTTGGCCTCGGAAAACGACAGCGGCAAAAGCCGCAGTATGCCGACCCTTCCGGCGAGCGACTGCGTGATCCTTTTGAGAAGCAGGAAGTTCTGCGACCCCGACAGCACGTACTGACCGGGTTCGTTCGTTTCGTCTGACACCACTTGAATCATCGAGAACAGCTGCGGCGCAATCTGAGCCTCGTCGATGATGAGCCGCCGCGGACGGGCCCTGACGAAGCCGACGGGATCGCTGAGGGCCTGCTGCCTGGTCTGGGGATTTTCGAGGTTGACGTAGGCGTAATCGGGAAACGCCTCCCTCACCAGGGTGGACTTGCCGCTTTGGCGCGGACCCGTGACGGAAACGACGGGGAACCAGGACGACAGCCGGAGCGCCTGCGATTCGATGCTTCTTGGAATCATATGCGTTCCTCCTGACATGGGATTATCCGTAGTTGCAAGGTAGATTTACCCGTAATTGTAAGGTAGCAATATCCGAGATTGCAAGGTAGAACGCTCCGTAATTGCAAGGTAGGAGCGCCCGCGATTGCAAGGCAGCATGCGTTCACATTCCGCATTTAAAATTATCTCAGATATATCTCCTGCTCATGTCCTATAGTTTCCTAAAGTATGCTACCGCACTTTATTGTGCCTACTTACATTTCGATACTGTAACCCGTAAAGTACGAACCGTCAAAGGAAACAACCCCAAACGCAAGGAGAACAACCATGAACATCGCAGTCGTCGCCGCCAACGGCAAAGAAGGCTCGCTCATCGTCAAGGAGGCCGTGAACCGCGGTCACAACGTTACCGCCATCACCCGCTCGGCCAACAAGACCGCCGCGCAGCACAGCATCCAGAAGGACCTGTTCGACCTGACCGCGCAGGATTTGGCCGGGTTCGACGCCGTCGTCGACGCGTTCGGTGCATGGACCGAGGACAAGCTGCCGCAGCATTCCACGTCGCTCGCCCACCTGTGCGACATCCTGTCCGGCACGGACACGCGCCTGTACGTCGTCGGCGGCGCGGGCAGCCTGTACGTGAACCCCGAGCACACCATGCAGGTCATCGACACCCCCGACTTCCCCGACGCGTTCAAGCCGCTCGCGTCCGCCATGGGCCAGGCGCTCGACGAACTGCGCAAGCGCACGGACGTGAACTGGACGTACGTCTCGCCTGCTGGCGATTTCCAAGCAGACGGCGAGCACACGGGCAGCTACATCCTGGGAGGCGAGGAGCTGACGCTCAACGAGCGCGGCGAATCCATCATCTCGTACGCCGACTACGCTCTGGCGATGGTCGACCAGATCGAAGACGGCGGTCACAACCGCGAGCGCATCAGCGTCGTGCGCAAGTAGCGTCGATCGCGGCGGGGGCGGGCTGCGCGTTCGCGCGCCTGCCCCTGCTTGCGTTTGCGCGTATGCCCCGATTCTGCTTACGCGCTCCTCTTTCGCATCCGCTTGCGCGCCCGCTTGCGCGCACAACCTTCCATCTCAACGAAAGACGCCCGGGGTGGCACGGCCGCATGGCCACCATCCCGGGCGTTTCGCTGGTGCATGGGCGCGCTCGCAAGAAGAACGCGCCGACTGCGCGTTCCAACGAGCATCACCGGCGCGGTTCGCGAGAAGGCGCCGCAACCGCGAGCGCTGTCGCGCGCAACGGCGGGCGCCGCCACATGCAACCGCGAACGTGAGCGCTGCCGCGCGCAACTGCGAGCGACCGGGCCTTCGTGACGCGCCGCCAGCCCACGCGCGGCAGGAGCCCCGCCTTATGCCGGCAGGTAGTTCTTCTTCAGGTAGTCGATGATCTCGTACGGGCCCTGGATCAGCGCGTCGCCGTCCTTCAGGTACGGAATCTTGTTCGCGTCGCCGCCGAGCGCGAGCAGCTCCTGGTAGGGGCCTTCCTCCGCGACATCGCGTTTGTCCAGCTCAACATGGTTCTCGTCCGCCCAGTGCACCGCGATGTTGCACGTCTCGCACGGACCCCACCAATACAGAATAGGCGTCGCCATAGCACTCCCCTTTCGATATCGAACGTTTGCAAGCTGCCGAAGGCGAGAGCGCGAAAACGGGCCCGGGCCTCTCCCCCGAAGCGCGCCTCGCTTGAGCGTCCCTCATCCGCGGCGAACGTTTCCGCGCAAACCTCCCCGCTTGCGCCAGTGCCTCGATTGTAGCCCGGCATGCCTGCGCGTGCCGCCATCGGCACGGCGATGGCGCGGCTGCTCGCGCAAGTGGCGTGCCGGGCATCGCAGCGTTCCCACGGTCAGCCGCGCCGCCAGCGGCGCCCCGTCCGACGGCTGTGCCCCGTCCGACGGCAACGTCCTCCCGACGTCGATAGCGCACATTGCAAGCGGGTTTTCGTCGTTTCAGCAACGGGGACGCGGCCGGTCTGCCCCGTCTGGTACATTTGGGAAAATTCCCTGAGCTCACAAAAGGACCAGCATGCTCGAAATCAAAGACATCAGCAAGTCGTATACCACCGGCTCGTTCACCCAGCACGCGCTCGACCACGTGTCGATCGCGTTCCGCGACAACGAGTTCGCCGCCATCCTGGGCCCGTCCGGATCAGGCAAAACAACGTTGCTGAACATCATCGGCGGGCTGGACCACTACGACTCGGGCGACCTGGTCATCGACGGGGTGTCCACCAAACGGTACAAGGACCGCGATTGGGACACCTACCGCAATCACCGCGTCGGCTTCATCTTCCAAAGCTACAACCTGATTCCGCATCAGACCGTGCTCGCCAACGTGGAGCTGGCGCTGACGCTTTCGGGCGTGCCGCGCTCCGAACGGCGCAAACGGGCGCTCGCAGCGCTCGGTACGGTGGGCCTGGCCGAGCATGTGAGCAAGAAGCCCAACCAGCTGTCCGGCGGCCAGATGCAGCGCGTGGCCATCGCGCGTGCGCTCGTGAACGACCCATCCATCGTGCTGGCCGACGAGCCGACCGGCGCGCTTGACACCGAGACGGGCATTCAGGTGATGAACATCCTGAAGGAGGTCGCGCGCGACCGGCTCGTCGTGATGGTGACGCACAACCCCGACCTGGCCCACCAGTATGCGACGCGCATCGTCAACCTGACCGACGGCCACATCACCGGCGACAGCGACCCGCTCGATCCGCGCACCGCGGCGACGGGCATGCGGCCGGCGACGGCAGCGGGAGCCGGGGCTGCCGGCGCTGCGGCTGGGGCAACGACCGGAGCGGCTGCCGCCCGCGCCGCGACAGCGCAAGCCGTCAACACGGCAGCAAACACCTCGCCTACCAGTGCAAACGCCAACGTTGCGGGTTCTGCCGGCGGCAGCGCAAGCGCCGCTGCGAGCGCAACTGCCAGCGCAGCCTCCGACGGTCCCGATGCATCGGCCGCGAGCGCCACCGGCCCTGCAAGCACCACCCGCCCGCCGCGCGGCGGCAAAGCCGCAGCGGGCGCGAAACCCGACCGTAAGGCGAGCATGTCGTTCCTCACGGCGCTATCGTTGTCGTTCAACAACCTGATGACCAAGAAGGGCCGCACGTTCCTCACGGCGTTCGCCGGCTCCATCGGCATCATCGGCATCGCCGCCATCCTCGCGCTGTCCAACGGCGTCAACAACTACATCGCCGACACCGAGGAGCAGGCGCTCACCAGCTACCCGCTCACCATCACGAAATCGAGCTTCGACATGAGCTCGCTGCTGTCGATGTCGATGGGCGGCACCGGCTCCACCGCATCCGGATCGGACAGCGCATCGGACGACAACGCGAGCGGCGGAACCATCCCGCAGTCGCACATGATGAGCGACATGTTCGCCCAGGTGAAGAACAACGACCTCACCTCGTTCAAGCAGTTCCTGGACAGCGGCGACTCGGGCATCGAGCAGTACGTCAGCACCATCACGTACGACTACGGCATCGTTCCGCAGGTCTACAGCGCCGACACATCCGACGGCATCAACAAGATCAATCCCTCCAGCTTTGCCTCAACGTTCACGAACGGCATGAGCGGATCGGCGTTCTCGTCGAACCAGTCGGGTATGAACTCGTTCACCGAGATGATGGGAAACTCCGACGTGCTCGACTCGCAGATGGACGTCGTCGCAGGTCGATGGCCGCAAAACGCGAACGAGGCCGTGCTCGTCCTAGCGCAGGACGGCTCCATCAGCGACTACACGCTGTACAGCCTGGGCGTTTACGACACCGATCAGATGAACGCTGCCCTCACGCGCGCGATGAACGGCGAAGACCCCGACACGCCCGACGAGTACCGCGATTTCAGCTACGATGATGCGCTCGGGTTGCACTTCAAGGTGGTGCCTGCCAACCGCATGTACCAGCATAACGACGAGCAGAACACCTGGACCGACCTGTCCAAGGACACCGACTACATGAAGGAGCAGATCGACAACGGCATCGACCTGTCAATCGTGGGCGTGGTGAAGCCGAAGGACACCGCGACGGCATCCGCCCTGACCGAGGGCGTCGCCTACACGACCGGCCTCACGCGCGAGCTCATGGACGATGCCGCGTCGTCGGAAATCGTGCAGGAGCAGCTGGCCGACCGCGATACCGACGTGTTCACCGGCAAGACGTTCGAGGAGCTGCAGAGCGACCAGGGAGGCAACCTCGACTTCGGCTCGCTGTTCACCGTGGACGAGCAGGCGCTGCAGAACGCGTTCTCGTTCGACACGAGCGCGCTTTCCAGCATGGGCTCGGGCAGCAACCTGGATCTGAGCGGCCTCGACCTGAGCAGCGCCATGAGCGGCGACGCGTCCAGCTTCGACTTCTCGTCCATGGACACGTCCGCGCTCAGCAGCCTGTTCGACGCCGACACCATGCAGCAGATCATGGCGAACGCGCCGGCCTTCGACCCAACGCAGTTCGACCTGGGCAGCGTCTCCGACGTCGACCGGCAGGCGCTCATCCAGGCGAGCAACCAGGTGGCGGGCGGATTCGCCGCGTGGCTCATGCAGGACCCCACGCGCCTTTCGCCCAATGCCGATTTCAACGCCCTGTTCCAGCAGTACGTTGCCGAAAACCCCTCCGTGCTCGACGGCATGTCCCAGGCGATGGGCGCAATCGGACAGCAGTACCAGCAGGCCATCCAGACCGCCATGCAGAGCTATATGACGAACCAGTTCGCGCCGTATCTTGCGCAGGCGATGCAGTCGCTCATGACGCAGGCGGCGCAGGTCATGGCCACGCAGCTGGCGCAGCAGATGCAGGCGCAGATGGTCGCCGCCACCGATTCGATCGGCACGGCGCTCGCCACGGCGATTTCCAGCCAGCTGAACAGCCAGATGGCGCAGCTTTCGAGTGCGATGGAGAGCGGCTTCAGCGTCGATCCGGAGGCGTTCGCCAACGCCATCCAGTTCAACATGTCGCAGGAAGACCTCACTTCACTGCTGACCAACTACATGAACGCCGACCAGCTGACCTACGACAACAACATGGCGAAACTGGGGTACGCCGACCCGGCAAGTCCGTCGTCCATCAGCATCTACCCGATTGACTTCCCGGCAAAAGAGCAGGTCATCAGCATCATCGACAACTACAACCAGCGGATGACCGACGCCGGCGACTCCGACCGCACCATCGAGTACTCCGACATCATGGGCACGCTGATGAAGTCGGTCACGCGCATCGTCGACACCGTGAGCCTCGTGCTCATCGCGTTCGTGGGCATCTCGCTCGTCGTGAGCTCCATCATGATCGCCATCATCACCTACATCTCGGTGCTCGAACGCAAGAAGGAGATCGGCATTCTGCGCGCGATGGGCGCGTCCAAACGCAACGTCGGCAACGTGTTCAACGCCGAGACGATCCTCGAAGGCCTCATCGCCGGCGTGTTCGCCATCCTCGTCGTGTACATCGCATCGGTGCCGGTCAACGCGTTCGTTCTGGAAGGCTGGAAGGTGCCCAACGTCATGGCCCTGCCGGTGACGTCGGCGCTCATCCTCATCGGCATCAGCGTGCTGCTGACGTTCGTCGCCGGCCTCATCCCGTCGTCGATGGCCTCGCGCCGCGATCCGGTCGAGGCTCTCCGCAGCGAATAGGCTGCGCGTTCGCGCGAAAAAGCGCGGGAGGCTGCTTCCGCAAACGCGCCGATGCGCCCGCATGTGGACGCATCGCGAAGGCGAACACTGCGGAAGAGAGCGAGCGCGCCTGCGCAACAAAAAGCGCCGGAGGCTGCTTCTGCGGCAGCTTCCGGCGCTTCGTCTTCGCTCTTCACAAGGGCGCTCCCATCGGGCGCCGCATGCTCTCACGCGCGTGCGGCGCTCCGCTCCGCGCGCGACCCTCGGCCTATTCGTAGTCGGCCTTGAGCTCCTTCCACGCCTTCATCGAGCCCTTGATGGTCTCGGGCGCCACGCAGTAGCTGCAGCGCACCCAGCCCGGCATGCCGAAGCTGTCGGACGGCACGATCAGCAGGTCGTGCTTCTTCGCCTGGTCGCTGAACGCCTGCGCGTCGTCCTCGAGCGCTTTGACCCACAGATAGAACGCACCGTCGGGCTCGACGTACTGATAGCCCAGCTCAGACAGGCCTTCCGTCAGGATCTTGCGGTTCTCGCGATACGCCTCGACGTTGGTGGGCTCGTCGATGCACGCGAGGATCACGCGCTGGAACAGCGCCGGCGCGCAGATGAACCCGAGCGCGCGGCCCGCGCCGGCGATGGCGGCGGACAGGTCGGCCTTGTTGGGGATGTTGTCGGACACGTACACGTAACCGATGCGCTCGCCCGGCAGCGACAGGCTCTTCGCCCACGAGTAGCACACGATGGTGTCGCGGTAGTAGTTGGCCGTGAACGGGACGTCCTTGCCGTACGTGATTTCGCGGTACGGCTCGTCGCTGATGATGTAGATGGGATGGCCGTACTCGGCTTCCTTCTGCTCGAGCAGCGCGGCGAGCGCGCGCACGTTCTCTTCGGAGTACACGCAGCCGACCGGGTTGTTCGGCGAATTCAGCAGGATAGCCGCCGTCTTGGGATTGATGGCCTGGCGCAGCGCCTCGATGTCCATCTGGAAATCGGGCACGGTCATCATGACCTCGACGCACGTGCACTCGGCGGTCTCGATCATCACGCGGTACTCAGGGAAGTACGGCGCGTTGACGATCACCTCGTCGCCCGGGTGCGTGATGGCCGAAATCGAGATGTCGAGCGCCGCCGTGGCACCAGCGGTCATGTACACCTGGTCGCCCGACGCGTCGATGCCGAAACGCTCGTGCAGGTTGCGCGCCACGCGGTCGCGCACCTCGCGCAGACCCGGCGACATCGTATAGCCGTGGATGACGACCGGGTCCTCGTCCGCCAGCTCGTGGATGCGCGTGCGCACGGCTTCCGGCGCCGGGATGGACGGGTTGCCGATGCTCAGGTCGTAGACGTTCTCGTCGCCAACTTCGGCCTTACGCTGCAGGCCGTACGCGTACAGCTTGCGGATGGCGGACGGCTCCTTGCCAAGCGCCAGCATTCTCTCGTTGATCATTCGTTCTCCTTGTCGAAAAGGCGGGTCATCTCTGCCGCCCGCATGGCAGCAGGGCTTGCCCTGCCGGTTTACCGTTGTGAATCGGGTGCGTCCGTCGCAGCCGCGCGCGTGTTGCGCTCCCATCTGAGCGCCGGTCCGCAGCATCCGCGCGTCGCGCGTTCACCGTGCCTGCGTTTGCCGCGCCTGCACGCCGCCGCGTTTACGCGTCCTTGCCGTCTGAGGCGTCGGGTGCGTCCGTCGCACCATCTTCGGTCTCGAACTCCTTCACCACCAGCACGTCGCACTTGAGGTTGCGGATCAGGTAGGTGGACACGCTGCCCACGAAGGCGTACTTGATGTTGGACAGCCCGCGCGCGCCGCATACGACCAGGTCGGGATGGAACGGCTCGATCAGGCTCTCCGTCAGCGTGTCGGCGATGCGACCCGCGCGGACCTCCAGCTGCACCGACGGGATGCGCTCGTCGTTGCGCGCCCGGTCGAGATAGGGCTTCAGGTCCGCCTCGATGCGCGCGCGGCCGTCGTCGCACAGGGCGGCGAAGTCGATGCCGTTCGCCTCGTAGGGAACCGAGTCGATGACGTTGCCGAACATGAGCGCGGCTCCGTTGCTGTGCGCGAGCGAACACGCGCGTCGCGCCACCATCTCCTGCGTCGAACCGCCGTCGAGCGCGGCGAAGATGCGATTGTAATCAGCCATGAGACGCCTTCCTCGCAGATGGCGCGAACCCCTGCTCGCGCGTGTGGACACGCATATTGTAGCGCAGCAGGTAGGCAGGAAATCCAAACCGGGCGGCTTCGTTCGAAACGCTCGAAAAGGAGCCGGATAGGCGCCGGCGCCTTGTACCCGAACCGGACCCCACCGGCCGATAACGTTGTGGACAAAAGAACGCTCAGCGCGAACGCGCCCTTCGGAAAGCCGAGCGAATCCGCCCCAACTAAAAAAGCGGGCCGCAGGCGGCCCGGGATATTCCCGAGCGCCTGCGACCCGCTTCGCACGACCGTCTTCAGTCGCCTTCAACACCATGCGCAGCGCATGTCCGCAACGTCAAGCATGCCGCGCGCATGCTACGCGCCCGCACATGCAGCTCTTAGCGAGAGCCTGCGCCTTAAACGCAGTGATTAGTGGCGACGATGATGGTGATGGCCCTTGCAGGAGCCCTTGCGATGAGCCTTGTGGCCCTTCTTCTTGCCGTCGATGCCCTGCTCCTTGAGCGACAGGATGAGCTTCTCGGTCAGGCGATCGAGCTCGGCCTGCTCGTCGGCGGTCAGGCCCTCGAGGATTTTCTCGGCAGCCTCGGCGTTGGCCTCGTTGCGCTTCTCAGCGACTTCCTTGCCCTCGTCGGTCAGCGACACGACGTAGGTGTGGGCCTCTTCGCTCTTCTCCATGGTGACGTAGCCGAAGCGCTTGGCCTTCAGGACGACGTCCTTCAGCGCGCCGCGGTCGCAGCCGAGCGCGACCGTCAGGTCGGACTGCGTGGCGCCATCATGCTCGGACAGGTACTTCAGCAGCGAGCCCATGCCGCGCTTGTAGCTCTTCGGGCCGTACTTGCGGAACGCAAGGCGGGACAGTTTGCTTGCCTTCTTCAGCTGTGCGAGCGTCTTTTCCTGGTTGTTCATACGATGCCTCTTCTCTCTCAAGCACGCGGGCACGGGAGGAGCCCGCGTCATCGGTTTCCAGCGCGAATGAGATTATAAGGAGGCCCGCTTGGCGCAGTACTCAGAAGCAAATTATGCATGCAACATTCATAGAATTATATTTTCCCAGGTTATTTAATGATTTGCTTTATTCAGTTCTCTGTCGTGAATAATTATGATGCGTTTGATTCAAAACGAACCGTGACGAAGCGGGGCGACTGGGGGATGGCTGGCTGGGCGGGCTATACGCGGGCGCAAAGCATGCAAACGCGCGGCTCCCTGCCTCAGCACGCTGTGCGGCGTTCCACTACAATTGAGGAAAAACCTCGCTGCGAACGCACCCGCGCGCACAGCACGCGCCTGTTCCACATGCGAAGTTCGCTGCATGCGCTTGCTTCACGCGCAAAACGCACGGCAGACGCACGGAAGCCAATCGCGCGCAACCCGTGCGCACACCCGCCGCACACGCGCCCCGCGCACACCCTGTCGCGTGCGCCCGAAGACACGACCGCCAAGGAGGGATCATGACCACGAGTATCGCATTGAACGGCGTCGCGAACACCCGCGACCTGGGCGGCATTGTTTGCGCAGGCGGACGACCCCTCCGCTCCGGCGCGCTCGTGCGCTCGGGCACGCTCGCCCACGCGACCGCCGACGACGTGCGCACGCTTGCGAACTGCAACGTTCGCCTGGTCATCGACCTGCGCTGCGACATCGAATCGAACAAGGCGCCCAACCGCCGGGTGCCGGGCGCGCGCATGGAGCGCCTGCCCGTGCTCGAGGGCATCATGCCCGGCGTGTCGCGCGACGAGGAGTCGGACCGCCGCATCATCGAGAAGCTCGCGCGCAGCGCCGCCGTCAACCCGCAGGTGGCCGAGGACTACCTGTCGGGGCTGTACCGCAGCATGATGACCGACCCGTTCACGCAGAGCCGCTACGCGCAGTTTTTGCAGATCGTCGCCAACCACGACCCCAATCACGGCGCCATCCTGTGGAACTGCACGGCGGGCAAGGACCGCGTGGGGCTGGCCACCGTGTTCGTGCTGGAATGCTTGGGCGCCGACCGCACCGCCATCACGCAGGACTACCTGGACACCAACCGCTTCGCCGACAAGACCGTCGAAGCCGTGACGCGCCGGGTGCCGCACCTGCTGCGTCGCCGCCTGGCGCCGGCGATTCGCATCCTGTTCAGCGCGCAGCGGTCGTACCTGGATGCCGCGTACGCATCGGCCGAGGAGCAGTGCGGCTCGATGGACGCGTTTCTGACTGAGAAGCTGGGCGCCACACCCGACCTGCGCGCCCTCATGCGCGCGCATTATCTGGTGTAAAAGAGTCCGCGAGCGCTCATCAACCGACCCGCGCGCCGAAGCTCCGACCGAGCCAGCCCGCACGCAACGGGTGCGAAGCCCGCACGTCGTCGGGCCGGCTTCGCTTCCCCGCAAGCCACACGACACATACTCCGCTTTCCCCTGACGAAAAAAGCGGCGCCGCGCACCCGCGCAACGCCGCTTTCGTTTTCGCCAAAATCTTGTCAAGGCTTGGCGCCTGGACAGGCCGCCCTACTCCAGCACCTGCTCGGTCTCCGACTCCGGGACCTGCGCGCCGGCACCGGCGTTCGCCGGCTTGGGCGTCTTCCAGTCGGCCTCGTCGTTGGGGTGCGGCTCGAGCTTCGCCTCGTCGTCGCCCGCGGCTTCGAGGCGCTTGAAGTAGTCGCGCGTCTCCTTGGCCACGATGCCCGACAGCGCGAACAGGGCGATCATGTTCGGGATGGCCATGAGGCCGTTCACGATGTCGGCGATGGTCCACACGGCGGACACCGTCATGTAGGGGCCGATGAAAACGCACAGGATGTACAGCCAGCGGTACACCTTGACGACCTTCATGCGGCCGTTGGACAGGTACTCCAGGCAGCGCTCCGAGTAGTAGTCCCAGCCAAGGATCGTGGTGAAGCCGAACAGCACCAGGCACACCATCAGGATGAACGACACGACCTGCGCCGGCATGAACGGCAGGCCCGCCTGCCACGCGGCCGTCGTCACCGCGGCGCCCTCGAGGCCGGGAATCTGCCACGCGCCCGTCATCACGAGCGCCAGGCCGGTCATGGAGCAGACGATGATCGTGTCCAGGAACGTGCCCGTCATGGACACCATGCCCTGGCGCACCGGCTCGCGCGTCTGAGCTGCTGCGGCGGCGATAGGCGCGGAGCCCAGGCCTGCCTCGTTGGAGAAGATGCCGCGCGCGATGCCCTTCTGCATGGCGACGATGATGGCGCCGAGCGCTCCACCGGCGGCGGCGCGCATGCCGAAAGCGTCTTCGAAGATCTCGACGAAAGCTGCGGGCAGCTTGTCAAGGTTGCAGAAGATGAGCAGCAGCGCGAACGCCACGTAGATGATGACCATCGCGGGGATGACGCGCTCGGACACGCTGGCGATGCGCTTCAGGCCGCCGATGACGACCAGGCCCACGACGAAGGCCAACACGATGCCGCCGATGACCGTAGCCCAGGAGTAGCTTGCGCCCAGGATGCTCACCGTGGCCTGCTTGTTGGGGTCGAAGAACCCGGTGATAGCCGAAGAAATGGAGTTGACCTGCGTAAACGTTCCGATTCCGAACAGGCCGACCAGCACGCCGAAGAACGCGAACAGCTTGGCGAGCCAGCGCCAGCGCTGTCCCATGCCGTGCTCGATGTAGTAGAACGGGCCGCCGAGCACGTGGCCGTCCTTCTGCACCGTGCGGTATTTGACGGCGAGCAGGCCCTCGGAGTACTTCGTCGCCATGCCGAACAAGGCGGCAACCCACATCCAGAACATGGCGCCCGGGCCGCCGGCGACGATGGCCGTCGCCACGCCGACTATGTTGCCGGTGCCGATGGTGGCCGACAACGCCGTGCACAGAGCGCCAAAGCTCGACACCTCGCCGGTGCCGCCCTCTTCGTTCTTCACCATGTAGCGCAGCGCGCGGCCGAGATGACGGAACTGCACGCCCCGCGACCGAACAGTCAGCAGAATGCCGCCGACCAGGATGAGTGCCATCAAAGGCACGCCCCACACCAGGCTGTCGATCGTCGACAGCACGTTGTTGAACGCCGTAAGTGCGTTATCCACGAAAAACCTTCCTCTAGAAACGACTCCCCCTGTGCGACCTACGGCTCTCTCGTTCGCAACCGACTCAACCACACTGCCGAAGGCAGAAGGCGGCTGCGAACGCGAGGGTCCGCGTTCGTGGTTGGCACTTTAGCAGAATGGAGTATGGCGCAATACGTCAGGCGCGCTAATTTTTGCAAATCCTATTAAAAAACTGGGGAATATGGAGCAATCTGCGCCCTGGCCTGCTACACGGGACGCCGAATGGGCGTTTTTCGCAGCCGTCCAGCGCGCAACCGGGCATCCGACGAGCGAAGATCCTTTGCCAATCCCTTCGCATCGTGCGCGCCTTCCGCACCGTTGGACCCCATGCGATAACATTGCGCGATTCTGCGGTCGGCATGCGCCTGCCGGATGGCGGCGCGGTCACGAATGCGCGAACCCGCGCCCGCGTGCGCTACACTTCGAATAAGCATGTATACGTATGAGATCCGAACGCGAACGGGAAGTGCTCGCGGCGAGTCGCCGAGCGCGCGGCAGGCCGCCAGGCGCGCAGGGCGCGCGGTACACGGCGTTCACACGATGGGCGAACGCAGGCCGCCAGCCGCGCCGCAGCGTTTTCGCACAGCGTGCGAGGCCGAGCAGCCCGCACCCCCGCACGACGCAACCCGAGCGAGAAGACAGTAGGAGTAGGCATGGAAAAGCCCTGGCTCAGAGTCGTCAGCAGCGAAGGCGCGACGACCACGCTCGAAGTGATGTCATCCGACAGCGCGCAGGGCGACACCGGACCGCTGAGCATTCTCGCGCCCGGCGCGAAACCCCTGCCCTACCTGCGCCCGGGCGCCAAGTACCTCACTCTGACCGAAAACGCCGACGGGTCGTCGAAGATCGTCACGACCGACGCGCGCCACCGCTTCATCGCCTCGGACTGGAGCCAGGTTCAGACGGAGGCCAGCCGCCAGCTGTTCTGCGCCGTGTACGACGCGTGCGAGAACGCCGGCATCACCGTGAACCGCGCCGGCGCCCAGCCCGTCGTGGAGCTGAGTCCCCGGTCGGTCCTGCGTACGATCCTCACCGGCGGCGCCATCGTCACCGGCTTCGGCGTCGGACTCGTCGCGCTGTCGCTCGCGATCGTCGGGGGCAATGCCGCGGTGGGGCTCGTCATCGACGCCGCCATCATCGGCGGGTTCGTCGCGTACTTCCACGGTCGTAAAAAGAAGAAGAATGCGGCGCTGAAGGCTGCGACCACGGCGCGGCTGGAACACCAGGAAAGCTCGATCGGGCAGCTGACCAAGCTGGAGTTCGACCTGCGGCGCGCCCGGGCGAAGGGCATGGACACCCCCGCCATCCGCAAGGCGTACGACCAGACGGTCCGCCTGCTCGAGGAGCTGCGCGCCATCGACCAGCAAGGGCCCGTGCTGCGCGACATCCGCGAGCGTTTCGACCGGCGGTACGGCTGGCAGATCGCCGACATCGAGCACGACCTTCGCGCGGTCCTGGAAACGGGCGACGACGCCGACCGCGCGGCCGAGTTCGCGAGCGAGGCGCTGGCAAGCATGGATGCGTACCTGGATTCGGAGCAGGACCAGGTCGCCGAGGCGCATACCGAGGCGCTCGACGCGCGGGCGCGGGGCATCAAGAACCTGACGGAGCTCGACGGCGTGAAGCGCGGGGAGTGAGACGGCAGGACGCAAGCGGCAGGACGTGAGCGGCAGTGCGTGAGCGCTGGGGCGCAAGCGGCAGAATGCGAGCGCTGGAGCGAGTGGCAAGATGCGAGCGGCAAGCCCGAGGCAGGCTGCAAAGCAGTCGGCGCGAAGCGCCCGGCACGAAGCCGCAGGGCCGCCAACGCGTAATGAGAGCTCTCCTTATTATGCGTTTCGCGTTTTCGCATAATAAGGAGTCATCGCGACAATTGATAGGTAACGGCGAGCTGCGCCGGGCCGCCAACAGCCGAGGAGCAGCGAAACGACGCAGTCACACCGCAAGTGACGTTTCCCGAGAATCCATAAGGCGTACAGCAGAACCCATTTTGCCGGTTGGCGTCGAAGCGAGCTTCGACGCCCACCGCGTCCTATCCGACAGAACGTTGCAACCGACAAACCAGCCAGCTAGACTCCGTAAGTTTCCAGCTCGGAAGAAAATCCTTCAAACTCGAGCTGATTGATCAACCCTGACCTGGAGAACGATGAGTACTTGAGGTAAGATTTCGCGCACTTTGCCGCCTGCTCATACCAATCGGCGCCGCAATTGTCCGCTCCGTATGTTGCCTGCTCATCGGTATACCCCTCATACTTCAATTGTTTAATTAACCCCGAATAGGAAAAAGCCTGGTACCTTATATAACTTTTCGCTTGTTTTACCGCGTTTAAGTCCGCCTTCGTCGGCTTCGCTTTCCATGTGGCGTTCACGGTTAAATTGCTTGTCACCGCTGAGTAATCAGTATCCCACCCTTTAAAGTCATACCCCGATTTAGTCGGAGAGTTCGGAGCCACAGCGGCTTCTCCATCTCTCACCTTGTCGGTCTTTAAAGTTTTGCCGCTACCATCGGTAAACGTCACGACCCAAATACGGGTCCACTTGGCATTCACTGTTAAATCCGAAACCACGAACATAAAGCTTGTGTCCCATCCAGCGAACTCATACCCATCGCGTTTGGGTTTATCCGGAGCACTAGCCTTAAACCCTTCAGCAACTTGCTCTTGGCTAATGACGTTGTCGAAACCGTCAGTGAACGTCACCGTATGAAGCTGGCGCCATGACGGAACGAGAAGATCACCATCATGGACCCCTCCAACCAGCGGCTGATCAGAAACAGAAATAGAATGCTGCGGCAACTCCGCTGACACATCGTCGTTCAAACACCAGCCGGAAAAGGCATATCCATCCCGCGTCGGGCTTTCAGGCGCCTCCACAACCGCCCCCGATCCGTAGTCCTCGCCTTGAACGGCCAGCTTGTGGTCTTTGTCGATGTAGAACGAAGCCGTTACGGTCGCAGGATCGAGATTGAAATACCCGGGGATTTTCTTGATGGTCGCCTTGTCTTTCACATCGTTGGCGTTTGCCGTATACGCGACGACCGCATACAACGACCCTTTGCCGCCTGTCATGAATATCTCGCCATCAATCGGCCCAATTGCTCCTTCCGTCTTGAAGCTCGCCCCATATACAGGATGCCCTGATATCTGCGCAACTTCAGACGGCTCGCCTACGCCGTCATTGGTTCCGATTGTTTTCGAAGTCATGGAATCGAAATAGCTGGCACGCTCGTCATCCGTTATGGCATCCCAGTCATCAACGCCCAAGCTTGCTAGTTTTACCACCATGCCCCGCTGCGCATCGAACGATGCACCGTCGTCGGGTGAGTCTACCTCCTGGAGACTCCAGCCTGCCGGAATTGCATATTCAAGATTGTAATAGACCTGACCATCGTCGAAATGATCGGGCAACGTCTGAGCCGCCGCAATGCCCCACGCAAGCGCGAAGCAAATTACGCCTACCGCTGGAACCGTCTTGGCATACTTCCCCCACTGAAGCTTATGTTTCGGCTGGAGGTTTTTTAGCGAATCGGAGACCCCTCCAAAAGAATCAGCTTTCGACGCGGGCACTTTCTCCTTCGCACTAGCGGACACGGCAATTCCGCCAACGACGAGCAGCACTACCGAGATCAAAGCAAGGTATCCCGCGATTGCCGCGCCGATATGAATGAACTTGAATGAGAAAAGCAGCTGAACCGCGGCAAGAATGTAAAGCAAGGCGGAAACGATCGTTGATTTAATACTGGAGGCATTCTTTCGTCCGCTTTGTCCGCCAGACCCTTTATCGCTGACCGATTCCGGGAATCCGCCCCCAACGCCCGAGTCCTCACTATTTACCTGGGATATTCCGGGACGACTACCCCCATTACAGTCGAGCCGAGGCCAGTACGGCAGTCCCGCCAACATGCGGAGC
>CAIFEB010000011.1 GCA_903789375.1 uncultured Eggerthellaceae bacterium
GGCGGATGCCGCGCTGGCCGCCGTGCGGGCGACCCCGCTCGCTGCGGCCGCCGCGCCATCGCCTGCCGCGAAACCTGCGCTCGGCTCCTGCATGTTCACGGCGAACGAAACGGCGATGACCGTGTTCTCGAGCACATGGTCATAGGTCTCGGGCACGACGTCAGCCGCGCGCGCTGCCGTCGTGACCTCGCGCAACGCGGCCATCGCGCCCAGCTGCTCGGCGCGCCACTCATGCGAGCGATGCGTCGCGCGCATGACGGCGGTCTCGAATGCGCCGATGAGCACGTCGGCTTGCGGATCGCGTGCCAGCTCCTCCAGCTGCGAGAACGGCTCGCTCGCCGCCCGCAGTTCCGCCAGCACCTCGTCACGCTGCAACCGCGAAAGCCGATTGCCGCGCAGCTGCGCGTCGATGTCGTACGCCTGCTTCTTGTCGATGCCCGAAAACGGCGAGAGCAGCACGTCGGTGACGAACGACGGCTCGAACCGCCCCGACCGCACGCACGACCGCATGGCGCAGTACGCGCGCCCGAAATCGGTCAGCGGGAATGCCACCGACCCTTGGACCGCGCACGTGACGCCGTCGACGGCCAGGCCCGGCTCCATGGTGCGGTACAGGTCAAGCGGATCGGGCGCGGTTACAACGCAGGTGCGCTCATCCAGGTCGCGCAGCAGATCTTCGACGAGCGCGGGCTGCGCCGTAGGACCCGAGGGAAACGCGTAGCGCACCGTGACGCCCTCGGGCGCGCGCACGACCCCATCGCCGCCGGGTGCGGGACGCACCTCGACGTCGAGGCATGCGGCGCAGCGCTCAAGGAACCGCTGCTCGACGAGCGGAAGCGGCGCCGCGTTCTCGATGAGAACGTGCTGGCGGCGTGGGAACACCTCCGCCACCCGATCGGCGAGCGCAGCCGCCGCCTGCCCCTGCTCGACGCTTCCGAGCTCGTCGAGCAGCAGGTAGTACCGCGCAATCGCGCGCAGCAGCCGCGCCTCGCGCGCGTCCACCCCCGGAAGCTCACGCCCCGCGCCGACGGCGGCGAGCGCCTGCTCGAACTCCGCAAGCCCCGCGGCGGTCCTCACGCAGCGCGCCCCGGCATCGGCCATGCCCGGCGTCAGCAGATACGACGCCTCGCGCGCGGCCGTCGCATCGTCCTCGCCGGCGTCGGCGAGCGCAAGTGCGAGCGCTGCCGCCGCGTCGTCCTCATGCGAGAGCGCGACGACGTCGATCGCCGGGCTCATCTCGCGCGCGATGGATTCGAGCGCGCGGCGCATGAGCACGGCGCGCAGCACCGAGCTCGCGAGCGTGCGGCCGTCGCCGTGGAGCTCCCACAAATCGGCCACCCAAGCGCCGAACGTCGTGACCGTGCAGCCGAGCATGCTCCCGCCGGCTGCTGCGTGCTGTTTTCGATATGCGTCGACCTGCGCAAACGTCGGGAGAAGCACAATGTCGTACAAGCCCATGGACCGCCTCTTCGCATTCTCGTGTCTCGCGCGCCCGAATGCCGCAGAGCGGCCCCGGCGCGGTTGCGTTCGCGTTTCATTCTACCAAGCGCCGCCGCGGGCATCGGCTTGAGCGCGGTCTCACCACGGTTTGCCGCGATGCGCGGTGTCCCTGTTTTCTCCCCGTATTTCATCTTCTGTGCAGACCGCCGTTCCCTCTGCCGCGCCCGTGTCCTATACTGGGCGCGTGAATTCTGTTTCAGGGCGAGGTGAAATTCCTCACTGGCGGTAAACGCTCACGCGCAAGTCCGCGACCCGCACACGTGCGGCTGACCCGGTGCGAATCCGGGACCAACGGTCAAAGTCCGGATGGAAGAGGCAGAAGATCGCGCGAGGCCGCTGTGCCTGGCTCCGATTTTCCAACCCGTATGAATCAGACGGAATTCATACGGGTTCTTTCTTTTTCCGAGGGGAAGAACGATCCCGGCATTCCGCCCCCCTCGAAGATTGGAGCGACGCATGTCCGCGCAAACGCCTACCGATTACGCATTCGAGAACACCAACCGCTGGAGCACGAAGGAGCTCGTGACCATGGCGCTGCTGTGCGCCGTGAGCGTACTTTTGAGCTTCGTCGAGTTCCCCCTGATTCCCGGCATCACTTGGCTGAAGTTCGACGCCGCCGCGATGCCCGCCATGGTCGTGGGCTTCGCCTACGGGCCCGGCGCCGGTTTCATCGTGGGCCTGGCCAGCGCGCTCGTGCACGGCGCGCTTCTGGGCGACTGGGTGGGAGCGCTCATGAACATCATCGTCAACGCGGCGCTCATCGTGCCGGCCGCCATCATCTACCAGCGTAAACGCACGTACAAGCGCGCCATCGCGGGCCTGGCCGTCTCCGCCGTGTGCGCCATCGTGTGCGCCATCCTGGCCAATATCGTGATCGACCCGTTCTACTTCGGCATGCCGATGGAAGCGGTGCTCGCGCTGGTCGTGCCGGTGCTCCTGCCGTTCAACATCCTGAAGACCCTGCTCGACGCCGTGCTGACGCTTGTCGTGTACAAGGCCGTCTCCAACCTGATCACGCCGCAGAAAGACCAGGTCCGCGGCAAGTAGCGCGCAGCCGGCGGCTTCACGGGGCGGCGGCAGGCCTTAAGGCCTTGCGAAGCCGCCCGCCCCGCTGCGACACGCATCTGCAACGAACCGCACCGCGCCCTGCCCGCACCGCTCCTTGCCTGCTTCGCACGCCGCAGCCGCACCGGACCGCCGCACCGCGCATCCCTTCCCCTTCGACCGAAAGCCCACACCATGTCACTCATCGATTTCGACGACGTCGCCTACACGTACGATGGCTCGTCGTACGTGCTGCGCGACATCGACCTGCGCATCGAGCGCGGATCGTTCACCTGCATCCTCGGCGGCAACGGCAGCGGCAAATCGACGCTCGCCAAGCACATCAACGCCCTGCTCACGCCCGACCGTGGCACCGTGCGCGTGCTCGGCTGGCCCACCGACGACGCGAAGAACCGGTTCTTCATCCGCAGCAAGGCGGGGATGGTGTTCCAGAACCCCGACGACCAGCTGGTGGCCTCGCTTATCGAGAACGATGTCGCCTTCGGCCCGGAAAACCTTGGGGTCGAAAACCCCGAGCTGCGCCAACGGGTGACGGACGCCCTGCACGAGGTGGGCCTGCAGGGGTTCGAGAAGAATGAGACGGCCGCGCTTTCGGGCGGACAGAAGCAGCGCGTCGCCATCGCCGGCGTACTGGCGATGGATCCCGACATCATCATCTTGGACGAGGCGTCGGCCATGCTGGACCCACGCGGACGCCACGGCCTGATGAAGGTCTGCCGGGCGCTGCACAACCGCGGCATGACGGTTGTCATGATCACGCACTTCATGGAAGAGGCCGCCGAAGCCGACCGCGTCATCGTGCTCGACGGCGGCTCGATCGTGGCCGATGGCACGCCCGGCGAGATTCTGACCGACGAGAACCGGCTGCGCTCGCAGGCGCTCGACGTGCCGCCGGCGGTGCAGCTGAGCGACCTGCTGCGCCAGCGCGGCGTGCCCGTAGACGTCTCGGTGGGCGAAGACGAGCTGGTCAGCGATGTGGAACGGCTGCTAGGGGCGCACGGGCGGAAGCAGGCGCGCGCGACAGGGTCGCCTGCCGAAGGAATCGCTCTGCCCGCGCAGACGGGCGGGCGGAGCGGGATGCCAGCCGGCACGTTCGACCATGCGAATGCGCCCGCGGGCGGTTCCAGCGAAGCCGGCTTCCCTGCTGGCGAGAACGTTCCCGGGGAAGCCGGCTTCCCCGCCGGCGCTGGCGCGTCGCCTGAAGCGGGCGCCGCTGCAACCGACGGCGCCGCATCGGACGGCAAGGCTCACGCGCTCGTGTTCGACCACGTGAGCTACAGCTACGACGCCCGCGCCGCCCGTGCCGAGGGCAAGCGCCGGCGTTCGCGAACGCGCAAGCAGGATGCCTCCCCGGCGACGACCGAAGCCGCCGCATGGGGCAGCGACCCCAACGCAACGTGGGCGCTGCGCGACGTCAGCTTCACTCTGGAAGACGGCGCGTTCCTCGGCATCGCCGGCCACACCGGCAGCGGCAAGAGCACGCTCGTCCAGCACATGAACGGGCTGCTGCACCCGCTGTCTGGGCGCGTGCTGGTCGGCGGCACCAACATCGCGTCGAAGAAGGCGGCGGCGTATGCCCGCGCCCATGTGGGACTGGTGTTCCAGTACCCCGAGCGCCAGCTGTTCGCCGCCACCGTCGCCGACGACGTCGCTTTCGGGCCGCGCAACCTGGGCCTTTCCGACGCCGAGGTGGACGAGCGAGTGCGCCGCGCCCTCATGATGGTGGGACTCGACTACGACGACGTGGCCGCAGCGTCGCCGTTCACGCTCTCGGGCGGACAGCAGCGCCGCGTCGCCATCGCCGGCGTTCTGGCGATGGGGCCGAAGACGCTCATCCTGGACGAGCCGGCGGCGGGCCTCGACCCGGAGTCGCGCGAGAACCTGCTCGACCTGGTGCGCCGCCTGCATGACGAGCAAGGGCTCACCATCGTGATGGTCTCGCACAACATGGACGACCTCGCGCGGCTCTGCAGCCAGGTGCTCGTGATGGACCAGGGGCGCGTCGCCGCATTCGGCACGCCCGCGCAGGTGTTCGCCGACGAAGCCGGGCTGAAGGCGATCGGATTGGGCGTGCCCTTCGCCGTGCACGTGGCCAACCGACTGCGCGCCTGCGGGTGCGACCTTGGCGCCGCGCCCGCAGGCGGCCTGTACGACCGGGAATCGCTCGCCGACGCAATCGCCGCCCGCTGGCGCGCGGCGCAGGCGGACGACACCCGTGCGCAGGACGCGGACTCAGGCGCTGCCGGCGACGCCGACGCGGAGGCGATGCGATGAGCACCCCCGCCGTATTCGGCCGCTACTGGCCCGCGGACAGCCCGCTGCACCGGCTCGACCCGCGCACGAAGATCCTGGGCTCAATCGCGCTTCTGGTCATCGTGTTCTGTGCAGGCACGTATCCGGCGCTTCTCGTGTGCGCAGCGCTGATGTTCGCACTGTTCGCCTGCGCCCATGTTCCCGCTGGCCAAGCGCTCAAATCGATTGCGCCGCTGCTGTTCATCATCGTCATCACGGCGCTTCTGAACCTGCTGTTCGTGCAGGGCGGCACCGTGTACGCGAGCGCCGGCCCGCTCGCCATCTCGCAGGCGGGCGTCCATGCAGCGGTGTTTCTGAGCATCCGGCTGGCGCTGCTGTTGCTCTCCGGCAGCCTGCTGACGATGACGACCACGACGCTCGACATCTCGGATGGGTTCGAGCGGCTGCTCGCGCCGCTTGCGCGCTTCGGCGTGCCGGCTCACGAACTGTCGCTCGTCGTCGGCATCGCGCTGCGGTTCCTGCCGCAGTTCGTCGACGAGCTGCATACCATCCGGGCGGCGCAGGAATCGCGCGGCGGCGGCTTGGCGGCGCGCCGCGGGGGCGCATCGAGGCTGACGAGCCTCATCATCCCGCTGTTCACCAGCGCGTTTCGCCATGCGAACACGCTGTCGAGCGCCATGGAGGCGCGCTGCTACCATGGCGCGGTCGGACGTACGCGCCTTTGCCCCATCGCATTCGCCCGGCGCGACGGCGTTGCGGCGGCGGTTCTGGCCGCATCGTTGGCAGTTGTGATCGCCGTCACGGCGCTGACGTAGAGAGCCCGGAAATGCGCCTGCACAGGCGGCTCGATGATGACGCCTGCGCGGCGACGCGTGCGAGCGTGAGCGTGCGCAACCCGTCCATGGGCTTGCCGTGCGCAACCCGTTCGCTGGCTTTCGCGCGCAACCCGCCATGGGTATGCGCGCTTCCATCTGAAGAGAAACGACTGGCACCGGAAAGGACATCCCATGAAATCGACCATCGTAGAGTACCTGTCATCGGTCCCCTGCTGGTTTCTGGCGACCGCCTGCGACGGCACGCCCCACGCGCAGCCGCACGTGCGCCCGTTCAGCTTCGTCACCCTCGACGCCGACCGCATCGTGTTCTGCACCGCGCGCGGGAAGGACGTCGCCGACCAGCTGGAAGCCAACCCGCTCTTCGAGCTGAGCGCCTGGAAGCCCGGTGCCGGCTGGCTCATCGTACGCGGTTCGGCCGTCTACGACATCGCCGTGTCCGAAAACACGCGCACGGCAGCCTACGACCATCTGACCGGCCTCGGCGAAACCTACGACGGCCCGCACGACCCGCGGCTCGTCTTCTTCACGTTCGAATCAGGCGAAGCCGAGCTGGCCGACATCACCGGCGCGGTCGAGCGCATCAGCCTGGAAGATTAGCCGCACTCCATCTGCCGGCTACTCGAACCGGTAGATATCCTTCGTGGCTTCGCAGAAGTCACGGTAGACCTCGTTCGCGATGGCCTCGTCGGTTACCAGCTCGAACTCCGACGGCTGCCCGTCGTCGTCGAGCGCGAGCACCTCCAAGATGACGACCTCGCCCGACGACAGCGCCGGCTCGTCCTCGCTCACCGGGAAGAACATCCCGTAGCGCCGGCCCTCGTGCAGCATGAGGCCCAAAAACTCCAGCTGGGTCTCGTCGCCCTTCTCGTCCTCCATCGTGATGACCATGCCCTCTTCGACGGGCGGCGCGAAGTTGGGATTGCTTCCCGAGCGGACTTCGTTCTTCGACATAGCGGCTCCTTTCACGTGTCAAAGCCAACGGGCGCCGCAGTTCCCCGCGACGCCCGCACGTTCACCGTCTGCAATTATGCATCAGTGGCGATGTTTCTTCTTCTTGCCCTTCTTACTAGCCGAGCCGCCGTGCGCTGCAGCCTGCTGCTTGGGATGGCGCCAATCGGCATCGGGCGCAGTCTCCGGATCGATCGGCACCTCGGGTTCGATCGGCTCTTCCTCCTGCGGCTGCGCGGCCGTCATCAGCTGCGCGGGCGTCTGGCCCTTGGCAGCCTGAGCCGCCTTCGTCTTGGCGCGAGCCGCCTTGGAGCCGCCGACGCTCTGCTGCGACGTCGAACGATCGAGCTCGAACACGCCCACCTTGTCGCCGAACTTCTTCTTCAGGCGCGCATAACGCGACTCGCGCGTCTTCCAGATGGCGAACAGCGGGCTCGCGACGCCAATGGACGAGTACGCGCCGGCGACCAGGCCAATCGTCATGGCGAACGCGAAGTCCTTCAGCGTCTCGCCGCCGAACAGCAGCATGGCGACGACCGGGATGAGCGAGGTCAGCGTCGTGTTGATCGAACGGATGAACACCTGGTTGATCGAATGGTTGGCCATGGTCATGAACGAGCACTTGACGTTCATGTCGCTCATGTTGTCGTTGATGCGGTGGAACACGACCACCGTGTCGTAGAGCGAGTAGCCCAGAATCGTGAGCAGCGCGGCGATGGTGTTGGGGTTGACCTCGCGGCCGACGAGGGCGTACACGCCCATGACGATGATGAGGTCATGGAGCAACGCGACGACCGCCGTGAAGCCCATCTTGTATTCGAATCGGATGGCGATGTAGATGATGATGAGGATGATGGACACCAGGAACGCGATGAGCGACGCGTTGACGACGCTCGCGCCCCAGTCGGGTCCGATCGTGGTCACCTCGAAGCTGTCCGTGGTCAGGCCCAGGTCGCCGGCCACCTGGCTCGCGATGGCCGTGGCGTCCTGCGCGTCGGTCGTCGTCGTGCGCACGAGGAAGCCGTCCTCGCCGTTCGTGCTGGTGGTCTGGATAACGGCGTCGTTTTCGCCCTCCTGGGCGAACGCCGAGCGCATCTGCTCGGTGGTGACCGAGCCGGTATCGTGGAACGTGACCGACGTGCCGCCGACGAACTCGATGCCGAAGTCGAGTCCGCGCACGCCCACGACGACGAACGACGCCACGACGAGCACCGCCGAAATCGTCAGGAACACGCGGCGATAGCCCAGGAAGTTGATGTCGTGCTTGATGAAGCGGCCCTTGAGCCCGCGCACGGCTTCGACGGCCGCCTTGCCCGCGTCGCCCGAATGCTCCTCGGCGATGCGCGCGCTCTCCTCGGGATTCATCTTCCAGCCGAGCTCGGCGTCGGCTTCGCTGGCGCCCTCCGCCTCGGCGAGCTGCTTGTACGCGACGCTTGCCACCTGGCCGTCGCGGACGTTCCAGAAGCCGGGATGCTTGGTGATGGTGCGCGGCGCGAGCAAGCGCACGAGCGGCGCCTTGAACAGGAGCATCATGACGATGTCGCACATGATGCCGAGCGACAGCGTCAGGCCGAAGCCCTTGACCGAAGCCGATGCCAGGAAGAACAGCGACAGCGCGGACACGAGCGTGACCAGGTCGGCGTCGATGGACGTCTGGATGGCGTGGCGCACGCCGGTGATCGACGCGGCGCGGATGCTTCGCCCGAACCTGATTTCCTCGCGGAACCGTTCGACGGTGAGCACCGACGAGTCGGCGGCCATGCCGATGGTCAGCACGATGCCGGCGATGCCGGAAAGCGACAGGCTGAACAGGCCGAAGTGCGACAGCGTCGCCAGAATGCCCAGATACATGATGGCGAACACGGCCATGGCGCCCGCCGTGACGATGCCGAGGCCGCGGTAGAAGAAGAGCAGGTACAACATGACGAGCACGAGGCCTATGAGCGCGACGATCACGCCGGAGCGCAGCGCGTCCTGGCCGAGCGTCGGGCCGACGACCTGGCTTTGCGAGTAGGAGAAGCTGACGGGCAGCGAGCCGCTTTCAAGAACGGTCTGCAGCGACTTCGCTTCGTCCTGCGTATAGTTGCCGGTGATGGCCACGCGGCCCGTGTCGATGACGGACTGGACCGCCGGCGCCGACTGCACCTCGCCGTCGAGGATGATGACGATCTGACCGTGCGTGGAAGCAAGGTCCTGCGTGGCCTGCGCGAACGCCGCGGTGCCGTCGGAGTCGAGCTCGATGTTGACGGCGTAGTCAGCAGAGCCCTCCGATGCGCGGTCGACCGTGACGCGCTTGATGTTGTCACCGGTGATGAGCGGGGTGTACGTGCCCGGCTCGACGGTGAGCGACTGCTTCTCATCGGTGGTGAACGTGTTGCCGAAGCTGTCGGTGACCGTCTTGTTGCCCATGTACTGGCCGCTTCGGATTTCGCTCTGCACAGTGCTGTCCGTGAACGAGTCCAAACGGGCGAACTCGAGCTTGCCGGTCTTGCCGATGATGTTGAGCGCGTCCTCGGTGTCTGTCATGCCCGGGATCTGCACGAGAATCTGGTCGCTGCCCTGAACCTGCACGACCGCCTCCGACGCGCCGAGGGCGTTGACGCGGCTCTCGATGATCGCGCGGCTCTGTTCCATCTCGTCGGAGGTGATGTCCGAGCCGTCCGTCGAGTTGGCCGTGAGCACGACCGAAAGGCCGCCTTGGATGTCGAGACCCTGGTTGATGCGCTCGTTCGGGGGCGTGAACATGAAAATCGACCCGACCACGAGCAACGTCGTGAGAACGAGGAGCCAGATGTTGCGGCGGTCGTTCGACCCGGCGGTGCGGGTGCGCTTTTGTGCACTTGCAGGCATGCGGTTTGATCCTTCTTTCGTAGGGCGAGGGAAACGGGGCCGCCGGAATGCGCCTTGTCAAGGCGAACCGCCTGGTGACCCGCTAATTTCGTTTCCGGGTGACGCGGTCGTGCCGCGTGACGGGGCGCCTTTTGGCGCTATCGCCGGCAACCGCGGCGCCCTCTCGCCGCACTCGGTACGTAACGTTCGTATATTGTGCCACAACGAGAACAATAGCAGGAGCAGTATCGGCGTAAAAATCAGCCGGCGTCGGACAAAGCCTGAGCCGCTGTCCGTGACCACCTGCGAGGAATCGAAGTGAACTGGTTTGAAGTGTACGGCTTGTGCGCGCGGATGAAAACCCTCGACGCCCAAGCGCAGGCGAATAACCAATTGCGTGGCGGCGGGACGACGCTGCCGCGGCACGAGGGCGGGGACGGGACGACGCTGCCGCGGCACGAGGGCGGCATTCGGGCGGCGACGACCGCGTAACCCCGCAAAAGCGGCAGCCCGCACCGCGTGCAAAACGCCCGCATGCGTTCCAGCCGACCCCCGATCAGTAGTCGTTCGCGGCGGGGCTTTCCATCCAGGCGCGGTAGAACTCCTCATAGGCGTCCGCCAGAACGGCCTCGCGCGCACGGTCCATCAGGTTGATCAGAAAATGCAGGTTGTGGATGGACAGCAGGATGCCGCCGAGCATCTCGTTGGATTTCACCAGATGGCGGATGTAGGCGCGCGAGAACTGCGTGCAGGTGGGGCACGTGCAGTCGGGGTCGAGCGGCCCGAAGTCGTGCGTGAACTTGGCGTTGCGCAGGTTCATGCGGCCCTGGCTCGAAAACGCCGTGCCCATGCGCGCCGTGCGGGTGGGCAGCACGCAGTCGAACATGTCGACGCCCTCGCGCACCGCGCGCACGAGGGTCGTGGGGTTGCCGACGCCCATGAGGTAGCGCGGACGATCGGCGGGAAGCGAGCGCGCGACCGTGCCGAGCGTCTCGAACATGACGTCGTGGTCCTCGCCCACCGAGTAGCCGCCGATGCCGAAGCCGTCGAAGCGGCGCCCGCCGGCCGCGCGGTTGGCGTCCTCGGCGGCGATGAGGCGCCGGGCGCTCTCAAGGCGCAGGTCCAGATGCATGCCGCCCTGCACGATGCCGAACAGCGCCTGGTCGGGGCGCTGATGCGCGCGCAGGCAGCGTTCCGCCCATTCCCAGGACAGCTGCGTCGTGCGCGCCACGTCCTGCTTGCGCGCCGGATAGCCGATGCACTGGTCGAGCTGCATGACGATGTCGGCGCCGATGCGCTCCTGGATGCGCATGTTGTCCTCGGGCGTCCAGCGGTGGCGGCTGCCGTCGTAGTCACGCGCCTGGAAGCTGACGCCGTCGTCGTCGGTCTTCATCATGTGCCCCAGGCTGAACAGCTGGAACCCGCCCGAATCGGTGAGCATCGGACCGTCGTAGTGCATGAACTGCTGCACGCCGCCGGCCTCCTCGATGACGTCCGCCCCTGGACGCATGTACAGATGGTAGGTGTTCGCCAGCACGACCTGAGCATGCAGCTGGCGCAGACGGTCGGGCATGATGCCCTTCACCGTGGCGTGCGTGCCAACGGGCATGAACAGCGGCGTCGTGAACGTCCCGTGCGCCGTTTCGAACCTGCCCGCGCGGGCGTGCCCGCTTTCGGCTTCGACCGTGTATGTCAGAAGCGTCATCGCTGCTCCAATCGATTGGGGGATGAAAAGCGCGCCCGCCGCCCATGCGTGCGTTCGTTGGCGGCGCTGCGACCTGCGTACGCGCCGAAATCCAGCATGCTAGTATAGGCCACATTGAAAGGAGGCCGGCAAATCCCCATGAGAATGCTTCTGCACGCCTGCTGCGGCCCGTGCTCGCTCGAACCCACGCGCATCCTTGCGCAGGAAGGGCACACGTTCGACATCTTCTACGCCAACAGCAACATCGCACCCCGCGCCGAATACGAGCGGCGACTCAACACGCTGCGCGCGTTCGCCCAAACCATCGACGTCCCCGTCATCGAGGGCGCCTACGACCCCGCCGCATGGGAGCGCACGGTGGCGCCCGTCGGCGAGAGCCTGCTGGCGCGCCGCGACGCCGAGGCGGCCCGCGCGCGCGAGCTGGGGCATGCGCCGACCTCCGTCGGGGAGCTTCTGGACGACGAGCACCGGCGCGAGCGCTGCCGGCTGTGCTACCGGATGCGGCTCAAGGAGGCGGCCCGCCAGGCGAAGGCCGGCGGCTACGACGCGCTGACGACGACGCTGGCCGTGAGCCCCTACCAGTTCACCGACGTCATCCGCGAAGAGCTCGACCGGGCGGCCGAGCAGGCCGGCGTGCGCGCGTACTTCGAGGACTGGCGGCCCTTCTACGACGAGGCCACGCGCCGCAGCCGCGCGCTCGAGATGTACCGCCAGCCGTACTGCGGATGCCGGTTCTCGATAGCGGAGGCCGAGGCGACCCGCGCGTTCATCCGCGAGCAGCAGCACGAGCGCAAACTGCGGAAACAGGCCGAGCAGGCCGAATCCCGGGCGCGGGCCGAAGAAGAGCGCCAGCGCAAGGCCCAGAAGAAGCGGGCGTACGCCGAGAAGCAGCGCCGCAAGCGCGCGGTGCTCAAGCGGCTGCGCGCGCAGGAGGCGGCGGACAAGCGCGCGGCGGCGGAAGCAACCGATGCGCAGGATGGCGGAACGGCTGGCGCCGGCACCGGCGCAGTCAGCGCGCACGAGCACGCCACGCGTGCGGCAGCTGCCGCACGCGAATAGCATCGCAAAACCGAAAGCAGCGCAGCGCCCGACATGGCGTCTGCGTTTCCCCTCAACGAATCACGACGACAGGACTGATGAGACACCCATGAAGACGAGCGATTTCGATTACGACCTTCCCCCCGAGCTGATCGCGCAGGAGCCCGCCGCCGACCGCGACGGTTGCCGGCTTCTGGTCATGGACCGCGCGACCGGCGCAATCGAGGACCGCATCTTCCGCGAAATCGGCGAATACCTGAACCCGGGCGACCTGCTGGTCGCCAACGAGACGCGCGTTATGCCGGCGCGCCTTCTGGGGCACAAGCGAACGACCGGCGGCCAAGCCGAGATCTTCCTGCTGCGCGAGGTGTTCGACCGCGAGCCCAAGACCAGCACGTCCGCCATCTGGGAAGTGCTCGTGCGGCCGGGCAAGCGCCTGAAGCCCAACACCGGCGCTATCGTGGACATCCCCGGCAAGGACGGCGCCGTCGCGCTGTCGGTCGAGATCATCGACTGGGCAAAGGATCCCACGCGCGGCGAGCGCGTGGCGCGGCTGACCACCACCTACCCGTCGCTCGACGAGGCGCTGCACGCGGCCGGGCACACGCCGCTGCCGCCCTACATCAAGAACTACACGGGTGACGAGGAGCTGTACCAGACCGTCTACTCCAAGCGCGAAAGCTCCGCGGCCGCGCCGACGGCGGGCCTGCACTTCACGCCTGAGCTGATCGAGCGCCTTGAGGCGCAGGGCGTGAACTGGAAGACCGTCGAGCTGGAGGTGGGCCTGGACACGTTCCGCATCGTCGACGAAGAGGACCCCACCCAGCACAAGATGCACACCGAGTACTACACCGTGCCCCAGGCGACGGTCGACGCGATCAACGCGACGCACGAGGCCGGCGGACGCGTCATCGCCGTGGGCACGACGAGCGTGCGCAGCCTGGAGAGCGCGTGGGATGCCGAGGCGGGCGCGCTGCGGGCGCGCAACCGCGAGGCGACATCGCTGTTCATCATGCCGGGCTACCAGTTTCACGTGGTCGACGCGCTGATCACGAACTTCCACGTGCCGCGCTCGACCCTGATGATGCTGGTCAGCGCCTTCTCCACGCGCGACAACATCATGAACGCGTACCACCACGCCATCGACGAGCGCTACCGGATGCTGTCGTTCGGCGACGCGATGTTCCTGCACTGAACGACGTGCGCATCGAGTCGCGCTCAGTCCGCATGAACGCACGCTAGCGCAAGCGGTTTTCACATGATTCTCGCTGCCATACCCCGTCGATGCATACGCCGAGGGGGTATGGCAGCTTCTTATGCGCAGCGTCTGCCCGTTCTCACAGCAAGCCGTGAGCAAAACCCTACGACGCTTTGAAGTTATAGATCGGCTTCATGACGTCAATGATATCGACCGAGTCGGCGATGGGACCGATGATGTCCTCGATTGGTTTGTACGCCGCCGGCGCCTCATCGATGGTGGATGAGCTGACCGACGTCGAGTAGATGCCCTCCATGGACTCACGGTACGCATCTAAGTCGAGCGTTCTCCGCGCTTTGCTCCGCGACATGACACGACCGGCGCCGTGCGGTGCCGAATCGTTCCATGCGGCATTGCCGCGCCCTTTTGCAATGATCGAGCCGTCGCGCATGTTCAACGGTATAAGCACGGTCTCGCCGGCGTGCGCGGCGATGGCGCCCTTGCGCAGGACCATCTCGTTCACGTCGATGTAGTTGTGGATGGTGTGGAACACCGATGACGCGTCGAGCCCCGTGCGTGCCAGAATCTCGATCATCATGCGTTCGCGGTTCCTCATGGCGAACTTCTGGCATACGTCGACATCGTGCAGGTAATCGTCCATGTACGTGCCATAGAGCCAGCAAAGGTCGGCTGGAGCGTCCGGTTCTGCAGCGGCGTAGTGTGCCGCAAGCTCCTTAAGCGCGCCCTCGATTTCCTTGCGGCGCCCTTGCGCTTTGTACGCGTCGATGAGCTCTTGCTTGCGTTCGAAGCAGTCAGCCTTGCCGCTGTGCAGGTCAACCGCCAGCTGCTGATAGTAGGTTGCCACCTGCAAACCCAAGTTGCGCGAGCCCGAATGGATGACCAAGCGCTGCATGCCGTCGGAAGCGACGTCGATTTCGATGAAGTGGTTGCCGCCTCCGAGCGAGCCAAGTGAACGCTGAATGCGCTTCGTCTCCTTGAGCTGACGGTAGCAGCGCAGCTCTTCGAGGTCGAAACGCTCTCTGCGCCCGTCCCACACGTCGAAGCCCGAGGGCACCTCGTGGCAGGCTTCGTCGAACTCGGGCAGGTTGATGGGGCGCCGTCCCAGATCGGCCGTCAGCATGCCGCACCCGATGTCGACGCCGACCAGGTTCGGCACGACGGCGTCGGTTACCTTCATCGTGGTGCCGATGGTGCAACCTCGCCCGTAATGAGTATCGGGCATGATGGCGGTGTTCGCGTCCTCGGCAAAAGGCATGTCGAGCATCGCGCGAATCTGCTCGACGCATTCGTCTTTGATATTCGTCGCATAGCACGCAGCCGTGCCATGCTTCCCCTCTATCGTGAACATGCACACCTCCTAGGCGTTTGCGTCAGACGGTCGGCGGTTCGGACGGTCTGGTTCTGGTCTGGTTCTGGTCTGGTTCTGGTCTGGTTTTGGTCTGGTTCTGGTCCGCTTTCGAGCTGGCTCTGGTCCGATTCTGGTTGGACCGGCTCGATCGACCCTGCCAGCCCCGTTCGCTCGGTTCCAATCCGTTCGGTTCCGACATCTCCCCCAATTCGCCGTTTGTCGGTCCGCCCCTTCTCGCTTCATCATGAGCCGCATCGTCCTCATTTGCAGGGGTTGCTGAGGTAAAAGCGTTTCGATCAAAGGCCCGCTTGCCATGGTGACCGACACTCGCGCGGGTGTTCGAAAATCCGACGCTTCGACCGCAGGTTCCACGAAGTCTCAAGCCACGCAACGTTTGGAGTATGGTTGAGACGCGTCTGTTCGTTTCCCCGTTCATACAAATGGCTATTTTGGCGGCGTAGGCACCCTGACTTTTGATACATCGATTTCACCCGACATTAACTTCGGGAGAAGGGTGCCGCGGAGTTGGACCAGCGAACGCGACTCGCTCTCGTTGCTTCTGATTAGCTGGTCAATGGGATGCACGCGTCTCTCAAAGGCATCGATATCTTTCTGGCTGGGTAGCCCAACGGGAAGAGCTTTGAGCGCTTTACCGTTGATGGACCCGAATACCGTCCCTGCTCCGTTATAGGCATCTAGTATCGAGTGAAGCGATCGCATGAGATATAGGCAGAAGCTAGGGTAGCAACTATGAATTGCCGCAAGGCCTCGACCCACGCAGCAATCTTCGTAAGCGACGTTCAGGTCTCCAACTGGAGCTCGCACGCTCATAAGAACGTCGCCTTTTTTCGCCATTCGCTTAGGCTCAGTCGTGAAGAGCCTTTGCACTGGAAACCTCCAACCGAACTCGCCTCGGCCCTGATAGAAAACGGCACCCTGTCCGTTCTCGTTGTATGAGGAGCCAGCTGGGGATTGGCCCATAGTTACGTCCGCTATGTCGGAGAGGGTCGCGTTATCTGTTATCCCATCGAAGTACTCATGAAAGATGGCGTCGGCAAGCTCTTCCAAATAGCCATTTGTGCATCTTCTATCAGGTATTCCCGCAAACTGTTCCCATCTCTCGATGAAAGGAACAGCCATGGATACAATCATCAACACAGTGCTCGCCCAAATGCAGCCCCTGCTGAACAGTCATCAACTCAAGCAGCTTGCAATATCACTGAAAGCTGCATTCAGCAACGCCAAGCACCCTTCAAGCGAAGACCCAGATGATCTCCTTTCACTTTTCATCACTGCAAAGCAGGTCGAAGGCTGTTCACCCAAGACACTTGCCTATTACCGCACCACACTCGAACGCATGTCAGTCGCAATCTCCAAACCGTACACGCAAGTGACAAGCGACGACCTACGCTCCTATCTAAACGGTTACGGCGCTAAAAACGGCGCAGGTAACGTCACCATCGACAACATCCGCCGTATCATGTCGAGCTTCTTCTCGTGGCTTGAGGACGAGGACTATGTAATCAAAAGCCCGGTACGGCGTATACACCGCGTAAAGTGTGCGCAGGTCACAAAAGAGGTTCTTACCGATGAGCAGTTGGAGAGCCTGCGCGACGGATGCACTTGCGTACGTGATCTCGCAATGGTCGAAATGCTAGCGTCAACAGGCATGCGCGTCGGAGAGCTTGTGGGCCTCGATCTAGCCGACGTAAATCTGCAGGAACGAGAATGTATTGTCACGGGTAAGGGTAACAAGCAGCGTCCCGTCTACTTCGACGCTCGTACGAAACTGCGGCTCACTGAGTATCTCGCGCTGCGGCAAGACGACAGTCCAGCACTCTTCGTTTCGTTAAAGGGCAAACCCAAGCGCATGACGGTTGGAAATGTTGAAACGCGCATAAGAGAGCTGGGGAGAGTAACTAACGCGGGCCACGTTCATCCGCACAAATTCCGGCGTACGCTCGCCACGCGTGCCATTGACAAGGGCATGCCCATTGAACAAGTGCAAAAGCTCCTAGGTCATGCAAAAATAGACACGACCATGCGTTATGCAATGGTTGACCAGAACAACGTGAAGGCATCTCACAGGAAGTATCTGGAATGAAACTCGGTGATATAGTCACCCTCGTCAGAGGCAATACATACAGAAGCTCGTTGTTATCGGAAACCGAAGGCCCCGTGCTGCTTGGCCTAGGCAGCATACAGAAGAATGGCGGTTTTAAGTACAGCGCGTGGAAGCACTATCCTGGAGAGTCCAATCCCAATATCCTCCTTCACCCAGGCGACTTATATGTCTCGTTAAAGGACCTAACTCAATCATGTGATCTCCTCGGCGCAGTCGCTCGCGTCCCGAAAGACATACGCGTTGGTCGACTAACGCAGGATACTGTGAAGCTTCAATTCAATGACAATGCAGGCTCAAGAGAGCGCAGTTACGTGTATTGGGGGCTGAGGACACCTCAGTACCGTTCCTACTGCAAGGCAATGGGTATTGGGACAACAAACATGTCCCTAGCCCGCAAGGATTTCCTCTCTTGGACGCTGCCGATGCGGTCGCAATTAAATGATGTTCTTATTGACACGTTCGAAGCCATAGACTCAAAGATTGAGGCCAATAACCTCACAAATGGCTATTTGGCGACGTAGGCAACTTGATTTTCGAGACGTCAATCTCACCTGACATAAGCTTGGGAAGGAGGGCGTCGCGAAGTTCTGAGAGAATCGCGTTTTGCCTGCTGTTTGCGCATAGCCTTTCCGCAGCGGAGGTAAGTAACGCGAGGCCTTGTGCATTACATTGCCTTGAGACCGGATACTCCATCATCTGCTTTTTGTCGCCACGGGGCATCTTGGTCCCCTTCGAGCCTTGCATCACGAAGTCAAAGAATGAGTCCGACCTGATAAGCGAATAGACATATGCAGCGTCTTGCCTATCGTTTGCTCTAAAGACAATTACATCCCCTGAGCAAGTGCCGCTCTGGTCAGCAAGCCAGACCTTCTTGAAGTAGGGCCGAATGTTTGACATGAGCGTATCGCCAGCCTTGTATGCAGTCACCTTCCCGGTTGACGGCAATGATGACGTCGTTTGGCGGCCGCCTTTGTTTGGCAGAAGTGACTCCGTCGAAACATAGCTGTCAAACTGCGCCTCATCACAAGGAACCTTGTCGTTCACCTGATGACAAATGTCCGCGAGCTTGCCTAGACTGTCCACCTGCTGCGCTGCCATCGATTCGCAAAGCTCGCCCAAATAGCCATTTGCACGAGCGTTAGTGATTATCTTTTTATCAAAGGCACTTAGTATTCTTGTTATGCGCAGCTGTAGATCCATGTCAGGCAAATCGAAGACAAAAGACCCGACAGACCGTGCAGAGATGTTCGCCTGTACAGAGTGGCTATCAATATGTGTCAGAAGATGCTCGTGAAAGCCAGCAGAGTTCAGAACGAACCAAAGATAGTCCTTATCAATCATTGGCTTCGGCCTAAGACCGAGCACCCGCTGATTGAGATAAGCGATACCACGCACAAGCCGACCGACTTTTCCAATTGAACCAGTCATGGCCAAGTAGTAGTCGCCTTCACAGACGCGGTATTTATCGAGTTTGCCCGCAGGGTATGCATCAATATTGACGCCTGGAAACGTACCGGGATCACCCTCCCGAGATACGTTGGTGATTTTAATTGCCTTGCTAGCGTAGTCGCCAAAATCCTTCGACTTGAAGGCGAAGCCCGGTGTTAAATCTGCAACGTCAGAGAGCTGCACGGGTCGGCTACATCCCATACCCGATCGCCTCCAGGTTCTTCTTGATTTCCTCCTGCAAACGATTGGATTCCTCGAAGCATTTCGAGAGCTCACCGGTGAGTCGTTTCATCTTCTCATCGAAGGGCTCACCGTCGTCTTCCTCATCCGCAATGCCAACATACCTGCCCGGCGTCAGTATGTAGTCCTGCTTGTCTATGTCATCGAGCGAGGCCGCAGCGCTGAAGCCTTTCTCTTCTTCAAGCTCGCCTTTACGGAATGCGTCGAACGCTCCGGCGATTTTCGCCACATCATCATCTTGAAGTTCCCGAAGACGACGCGTCACCATTTTGCCAAGCTCGCGCGCGTCGACGAACAGAACCTTGCCTGCCTCTTCAGCTCGGTTCTTCTTGTCCTTGTCGATGATCCAAAGGCAAGCGGGAATGCCCGTCCCGTAGAACAGTTTGTCGGGCAGCGCGACAATTCCCTCTACCAGGTCGTCTTTCACGATGTTTGCACGAATATCGCCCTCGCCGCTTTGCTGGCTCGAAAGCGAGCCATTGGCGAGAACAAGGCCGAGTCTTCCCCTGCCATTCAGGTGCCATATCATGTGCTGCATCCAAGCGAAGTTCGCATTGCCGACAGGAGGCGCACCGTACTTCCAACGAACATCTTCACGAAGCGCTTCCCCGCCCCAGTTGCTCATGTTGAAGGGAGGGTTCGCCAGAATGAAGTCGAACTTCTCATTTCGATGCTGATCGTTGGTGAACGTGTCAGCGTAGGTGCCCAAATCGGCTTCAATGCCGCGAATGCCCAGATTCATCTTGGCGAGCTTCCAGGTGTTCGCATTGCTTTCCTGGCCGAAGACCGTAATGTCGCGCACGACATTGCCGCCATGCGATTCGACGAATTTCGCGGACTGAACGAACATGCCGCCCGAACCGCAGCACGGGTCATACACACGCCCATGGAACGGCTGGATAATCTCGACAAGCGTTCGAACGATGCACGAAGGGGTATAGAACTCGCCAGCGTTTTTGCCCTCAAGGGATGCGAACTGAGACAGGCAGTACTCGTACACGCGCCCGAGCAGATCCTTCTCGTTTTCGCCATCCGCCATCTGGACGTTGGTGAACAGATCGACCACTTCGCCCAATCGTCGCTTGTCCAACTCGGGACGTGCGTAGTTCTTCGGTAGCACATCTTTGAGCGAATCGTTCTCTCGCTCGATGGCGCGCATCGCCTCGTCAATGACTTGGCCGATTTCAGGCGCATGCGCCTCGGCGGCGATATGGGACCAGCGCGCTGCCTCAGGCACGTAGAATACGTTTTCCTCCAGATAGAAGTCGCGATCTTCCTCGAACCCTTCGTCTTCGGCCACAAGTTCTTGATACCGCTGGTCAAAGCTGTCGGAAAGGTATTTCAAAAAGATGAGTCCTAGCACCACGTTCTTGTATTCGGCAGCATCGACGTTACCACGCAGTGCATTGGCGGCCGTCCACAGCTGCTGCTCAAAGCCCACATCCGCCGTATTCGATTCTTTGCTCTTCGTCTTTCTCGAGCGCGCCATACCTTGTCCTCCTAGGCCGCGTTATCAGCCCACATCTCGCATTGTTCCATCACAGTTGAAAGCGCATCATCCATTCCCTCAGGGGGATACTTATGATCCCTGAGCAGACGCTTGATCGCCACACGCATCGCAGCGCGTGCACTCTTCTTTCGCTGCCAATCAACCGTACGCAGCTCCCGCATCTTCTGGGTAAGCTCCTGCGTAATCGCTACCAGCTCTTCGTTCCGGTCCTTGTAAAAGTCGGCAACCGCCCGCTTTTGCGTCAGAGCCTCGTAGAACGCGTACTCTTCGTCGGAGAGTCCCAGCGCCCGAGCCTCATCGCTGTCGGCCATCATCTCCTTTGCCATCTGCAGCATCTCCTCGAACACCTCGGCATTCGTAAGCTGCCCATTGAGATAGCCGTTCACCATGCGCTGCATAAGCTCGGAATACTTCTTCGCCTGGGTCACGCTCTTCTTGCGATAGCCCTTGATCTGATCATCGAGAAGCTTCCGAAGCAGCTCAACGGCAAGATTGCGCTCTTTCATATTCTGCAGACTCTTGAGAAACTTTGGGTCGAAGATGGATATCGCTTCATCCTCCACCTTGAACAGGTCGATGACACCGCTCGAATGCACGATGTTCTGCTCGAGAAGCGTATTGATACGTTCGTTTACCTGTTTGAGCGTCAGCTTCTTCCTTCTGTCGCTTGACGGATTGCCTCCCATTTCCGTGAGCTGCACGATCAGCTCACGCACTACCTGAAAGTAACCTGCCTCCGTGCGTTCTTCATCGGTCGCTCGGCTCTTCGAAAGCCCATATGCTTTGAGCATGATGCCGGCTTGTTCCACGAATTCGCGGGTGGCGTCCTCGTTGACGGGAGCAAGGATGTGATTAACGCCGCCGGTGATCAATTCGCTTCTTCGCGCTGCGGAGTCCGTGGTCAAAAACTCGGAGTAGTCATAGCCGAACATCTTGTCCCGACATACGGCAAGCTTCTCAAGGAACTTCGGATAAGCCGTCTCGGCAACATCCATGTTGCCGTAGTTCTTCTGGTCTCGCATGGTGTAATCGCGCATAGCGCGCTTCAGCGCGTTGGCGATGCCAACGTAATCAACGACAAGACCGCCGACTTTGTCTTGATACACACGGTTTACGCGAGCAATAGCCTGCATGAGGTTGTAGCCGCGCATAGGCTTGTACACGTACATCGTTGCAAGACTCGGTACGTCAAACCCAGTCAGCCACATGTCCACAACAATGACGATTTTGAGCGGATCCTCGTCATCTTTGAAGCGCTTTGCCATCTTCTTGATATGCGCTTTATTCCCGACGATGTCGAACCACCACTCGGGATCCTTGTTCGACATCGTCATCACTACGCCGATTTTGCCTTCGTCTTTCCACTGAGGACGCAGCTCGTTGCAAATCTTCTGGTAGATTGCCATAGCAACTGGGCGCGAATAGGCAACGATCATCGCCTTGCCGGTAAGCTCGTGCTCGCGATTGCGCTCGTAATGTTGGACGATGTCCTTGCAAAGTGCATCGATAACCTCCGGAGCGCCGAGTACGGCATCGAGATTTGCGAACTCGCGCTTGCTCGCGTCAATCGTCTCCGCATTCGCTTCCTCGGTCAGTCGCTCGTATTCGGCATCCACTTTCGAGAGCACGTCGTCATCCAGCTTGAGCGCCACAACACGGCTCTCGTAATACACCGGCCGCGTCGCGTCATCTTCAACTGCCTGAGTCATGTCGTAGACGTCGATATAGTCACCGAACACCTCGCGCGTCGAACGGTCCTCGGTGGAAAGGGGCGTTCCGGTGAATCCAACGAACGTCGCATGCGGCAAAGCGCGCCGCACGAGTAATGCCGTGCCGACGTGTCTTTTGCCCTCCCTGTCGTACTTCTCTTCAAAGCCGTACTGCCCACGATGCGCCTCGTCCACCATGACCACGATATTTTCGCGGTCCGAAAGCGCAGTATCTTCTTCCTCGAACTTTTGCATCGTTGTGAACACGATACCGTTCACTTTGAGCTTGCTTATCTGGTGGGCAAGGTCGGCTCTGCTCGCAGCTTGAACAGGCGTTTGTCGCAGAAAGTCCGAGCATTCGGAGAACTGGTTGAAGAGCTGAGAATCAAGATCGTTGCGGTCGGTGATGACCACGATGGTTGGACTTTCGAGCTCCTCTTCCAATAGGTGGGCAAGAAACACCATCGAAAGCGATTTGCCCGAACCCTGCGTATGCCAGAACACGCCCCCACGCCCGTCGCCGCCAATCGCTTCTCGCACATTCTCGATGGCTTTCTTCACAGCGAAATACTGATGATAGGCGGCGAGGATTTTCTTATCGTCAGAAAACAGGATGAAGTTCTTAACGATGTCTATAAGACGCGCCTTGGTAAACATGCCGTCCAGAGGAGTCTTCCAGTCGGCGAATTGGGTCGCCTCGTAATTGCCATCGACGCTCTTCCATGCAACAAAACGCGATTCATCTGCGGTTATCGTGCCAATTTTAGTTTCAAGCATGTCGCTGACCACGCAAAAAGCGTTGTACACGAAAAGCGTTGGGATCTGACGCTTGTAGTTCTGAATCTGCTGATACGCATCCTCGTTGTCCGCCTCTGCTCGTGCAGGGGATTTGAGCTCGAATACGACTAAAGGGAGCCCGTTGACGAACACGATAATATCGGGGCGTTTGTTCGTCCCCGCCTCCACGTACGTCCACTGGTTTACGACATGAAAGGTATTTCGCTCCGGGTTCTCGTAGTCGACCAAATGCACGATCTCTGTTTTCTCGCGCTTGCCATCGAACCAGCGCGTCTCGATGCCGTTTTGCAGCATGTCCATGAATACGCGATTCTTTGCAACAAGATCACTGCCTTCGATTTCCTTAAGTTGTCGTATCGCCTGCTCGATGACACGTTGATCGAGCTTCTGATTGACGGCGCACAATGCGGGAACTATGACTTCGGGCAAGAAGGCATCGTCGTAACGGTCGCTGGTGCGAGGCACATCTGGCCCGTGGAGCCATTCATAGCCTTCCTCGTCGCGCAGGTGCTCGCAAATGCCTTGTTCGTATGCGTCTTCGTTGAAGATGCTAACGGACGAATATTCAAGCTGTCCCATTCCCTGCCTTCTCAGTAGATGCGATAGAGCTGTTTCGAACTGCTTTAAGCACCACACGCGCATGCCAGTATTCGCAATTCTACCATCGGGATAGTTGATTTTAGAAAGGCCCAGCATCGTGCGTTGCTGTCTGGCCAGAACGGTTACTGCTCATCCTCTCAACGTGTCTCTCTTTTTCCTCGAAGTAGCATTCGCCATGTGCGCTTCCTACCCCACAACGCAAGCGTACGCCATATCGCTATCATTCTCCCAACGGCAATCCCGCAATCAACTCTGGCGAAAGGAACCGACCATGCTCAGACGCGTAGAGAGCCAGGTGCAGGGGCACCGCACGACCGACGGCGCAGGCGTGAGCCTCGTGCGCGTGCTGGGAAACGAGACGTTCGACACCTTCGACCCGTTCCTGATGCTCGATGCGTTCGACTCCACCGACCCCGCCGACTACGTGGCCGGATTCCCCATGCACCCGCATCGCGGCATCGAGACCGTCACGTTCCTGTCGCAGGGGACGATCGTCCACGAGGACCATCTGGGCACGAAGGCCGCCATCCACGACGGCGAGGCGCAGTGGCTCACCGCAGGGTCGGGCGCGTATCACTCCGAGATGCCCCAGCCCGCGCCGCGCATGCTCGGCATTCAGCTGTGGCTCAACATCCCCGCGCGCTCGAAGATGGCGGCCGACCCGTTCTACCACGGCATTCTCGCAGATGAAATCCAAGAGTTCGACCTGGGCGCGGGCATGCTGCGCCTCATCGCCGGCACGTACGCAGGGCACGCCGGCATCCAGGGAAAATACCTGCCGCTCGATTTCTATGACATCCACCTGGACGCGCACGGCTCCGTCGAGCTCCCCGTGCCCGGCGATGGGAAGTCGGCGATGGTGTTCACGCTCGACGGCGATGCGATCGTCAGCGGCACGCCCGTCGCCGCGAAGACCGCTGCCCGCCTGGGTGACGGCGACACCGCCACCATCGAGGCGGGTGACGAACCGATCGAGATCCTGTTCTTCTGCTCGATGCGGCTCGACGAGCCCATCGCCTGGTACGGGCCCATCGTCATGAGCACCCATCAGGAGCTGCTCGACGCGCTCGACGAGATCGACCTGGGCACGTTCATCAAGAAAACCGCGACGTACGAGAACAAGTAGGGCGCGCGCCGCCGCTTTCCCCTGGTGAACCGCAACGCTGCTACCATTTGCACGTGCGGTGCCGGCACCGGCGAAGAGCACCGCGCCCATCGCGCGCCGCGGCATGCCGGCTGCGCCGGCCCGCACGCACGACGCAGGCTGTGGCATGCCGATCGTCCCAGCCCGCGCGCACGCGGGCACCCGCACGCGGACGCCCTTCCCTTGACTCTACAATAGTTGTAAGGTTTAGAACATACGCAGCGCACGCAAGGCGCTCACTGAGCCGCATCAATCTGACCTTACGAAAGACGGGGGATCATGTCGCTGCAATCATCTTCACGCACCAAACGGTCCTGGTTGGCCGTTCCCCAGCCAGGGCTGGGAGGCGTCGGGTTGCTGGTCCTGCTGACCATGGGCTCGCTTGCCGCGCCCCTTTCGCTCGACATGTACACGCCGGCGGTGCCGGGCATGTCGGCGGCGCTCGGCGCAACCACGAGCGAGATCAACCTGACGCTCGTGGGCTACTATCTGTTCCTGGCGATCGGGCTTTTGATCTTCGGGCCGCTGTCCGACAAGAGCGGGCGCCGACCGGTGCTCATCGGCGGCATCGTTGCGTATCTGGCGGCGAGCGTCGTATGCGCGCTGTCCGTCAACGTCTGGATGCTCATCGTCGCGCGCGTGGCGCAGGCGCTTGGCTCGGGCGCGATGGGCGCCGTCTGCACCGCGGTCGTGAAGGACGCGGTGGCCGCTGACCAGCGCGAACGCATTCTCGCCGTCATCCAGATCATGTTCGTCGTGGGACCGGCGGCAGCTCCGCTCATCGGCGCGGGCATCCTCGCCATCGCCGACTGGCGCGCGACGTTCTGGACGCTCGCCGGCATCGCGGCGGTCGAGCTCGTGCTGACCCTGCGATTCCGCGAGACGCTTCCGGCCCGGAAGCGCAGCACCAGCTCTATACCCGCGACGCTCGGGCGGCTCGTCGTCGTCGGACGCAATCCGTCGTTTCTGCTGTTCCTCATCGTCGGCAGCGCGTTCGAAATCGGCTACATGGCGTACGTATCGGTCGGATCGTACATCTACGTCGACACGTTCGGATTCAGCCCGTTCGGTTTCAGTCTGTTCTTCGCCACCGGATCGCTCATGTGCGCCGTCGGACCGGCGTTCTGGGTGTGGCACGCGCGCCATACGACCGTGAAGCGCTTCACCACCTGGGCGATCATCATGTCCGCCGCGCTCGGCATCGGCATCGCTACCATCGGGCACGCCAACGCGTTTCTGTTCTGCGGGCTGATCTTGGCGTTCACGTTCTTCGACACGGCGGTGAAACCCTACAACGTGAACATCCTGCTGCTCCAGCAAGACGGCGATACAGGATCGGCGGCGGCGCTTGCGAACTTCGGCCGTACGTTCATCGGCGCGCTGGGCATGTGCCTGGTGGTGCTCCCCTTCCCCGACTTCATCACCGCCGTGGGCGCGCTCATGTTCGCGGGGATGGCTATTGCCGGCATCGCGTGGGTCGTTCTGCTGCGCGGCGGTTTCACCCTGCGCGGCGCAACGGGGTTCGACGACGATAGCTGGAAGGAATAGGGACGCGGGCTGGAGCTGATGCGGGCAGGAAGGGAGCTCCGCTGCAAGGCTTGGCGCTGGCGCAGCGCCAGCGCTGACGCTCGTGCGGAGCGGGTGCGATGCAGGCGCTGAGCTGTCCGCCGGCACGCGATGCGAACGCTGGCACTGCGTTCCCGTATGAAACCACGGCAATCTGCGATTGCACAGCGAACGATTGGTGCAGATTCGGCACGAACCAGAGAGGAACGAACGATGAAACCGGATGGATTGCTGAAGATCGGCCAGGTCGCGCGCCTGTTCGGCGTGAGCACGGGAACGCTGCGCCACTACGAGCGCATCGGCATCGTGAAGCCCGCCTGGGTCGACCCCGCAACCGACTATCGCTACTACGGGCCCGGACAGTTCGAATTCCTGAACACCGTACGGTTCTTGCGCGCGCTCGACATGCCGCTCGACCAGATCGAGGCGTTCTTCGCCAACCGAAGCGTCGATGCGGCGCGGGACCTGTTCGTCTCGCAGCGCGCCGAGCTTGAATGCAGGCGCAGCGAGCTCGCGCGCATGGAGCGGAGAATCGACCGGCACCTTGCGCTCATCGACGAGGCGCAAGGCAGCGCGCTCGACGTCGTCGAAGCGGCAGACACCGCGCGCATGCGCCTCGGCGTGCTGAAAACGCTGGTCGCCCCGAAGCACTACCTCGACCTTGAGGCGCCCATCCGGAAGCTTGAGCAGGGGCGAAACGGTGCGGGAACGTTTCTGGGAGAGGTTGGCGTGGGCATCTCGAGCGCAACGCTCGAAGCGGGGCGGTTCGACCGGTACGAAGTGGTGTTCTTGGTGCTGGACGAAGACGAAGCGTTTGCCGGCGAAACCGTTGCGATTCCCTCCCAGCGCTGTGCGCGGATACGGTTCCGCGGTGGTCATGCACAGGCGCAGGAGCGGTACCGCGCGCTGCTCGATTTCGTTCGCGCACAAGGTTGCGAGCCATCCGGGTTCTCGCGCGAAATCACGCTCATCGACGAGGGCATGACCCCCGACCCTGCCGAGCACCTGACCGAAATCGTGCTGCCCATGCGCGAGCGGAAGGCGAAGAAGACGATGGAATAGCTCGCTGCGGGATTCGCCGGGCCGCGAAAAGTGCCCGGTCGCAGAAAGCGCCCCTGCACGGAAACTCCCCTGAAGACAAAGAAAGCGACCCCGCACTATCGCGGAGTCGCCTGTGACGACGCAAGTCTATTTCAGATAAATAAACTTACAGCTTCACGACGTTGCTGGCCTGAAGCTTGCCGTTCTCACCCTCGGTGATGTCGAACGACACGCGAGCACCCTCGTCGAGAGTCTTGTAGCCGTCCATCTGGATCTCAGACCAATGAACGAACAGGTCCTCTCCACCCTCCTGGGAAATGAAGCCGTAGCCTTTTTCCGGGTTGAACCACTTCACAGTACCTTCCGCCATCTTGCAATCCTCTTTTCTCCTCACGATTTCTCGTGAGGTAACACTCGTGTTGTATGGCGACAACACTCGCCCGCACCTCGCAGGCAACGGTACACATCATACGCTATGTTCATCATCCGCCGCGCGAGATTCTGGTATTGACCGAGCAAGATTGAGGAATAGGCGCCGAAGGGAAGCAGCATGACTCCCAATGCGCACCTTGATCGATGCGCAGCCGGCATCCTTCGGCGGCTTCCCTGTCCATTTCGGCTGCACGTATCGCTTCCGCGAAGCCGTGCGAAACGTTTCCGTAGTACCATGGTCGGCGGCGTTTGCAGAGACGCCCGCAATCACATGCGGATGAATACATCCCTGACAGCAAACACCGATCTGCGCAAAGGATACTGAGGAGAGCCCATGGCATCGATTGATTTCGAAAAGTACATCGCCAGCATTCCGGACTACCCCAAGCCGGGCGTGGTCTTCAAGGACATTACCCCGCTTCTGGCCGACGCCGCTGCGTTCAATGCAGCCATCGACGCCATGTCCGAGCCCTACATCGGCAAGGGCGTGACGAAGGTCGTGGGTTCCGAGTCGCGCGGCTTCATGTTCGGCGCTCCCATCGCGCTGCGCCTGGATGCCGGCTTCGTGCCGGCGCGCAAGCCCGGCAAGCTTCCGCGCGAGACGGTTTCGGAATCATACACGCTCGAATACGGTACCGAAACCCTGGAGATGCACCGCGACGCCCTGGACGCCGACGACAAAGTGCTCATCGTCGATGACCTGATCGCAACCGGCGGCACCATCTCCGCGCAGATCGATTTGGTCAAAAAGCTTGGCGGCGAGCTGGTGGGCATCGCCTGCCTGATCGAACTGGCGTTTTTGAACCCGCGCGCTGAGCTGGCGAAAGTGACCGACGTGCCGCTGCTGTCGCTCGTGCAGGTTCACTAGCGACGGAAACGGCAGCGGCTATCTGCACGTCAGCCAACGTTCCCTGCGCCTCTCGCCGTTCCTGTTGCCCGGCATGCGCTCTGTCACGCGGCTATCTGCACGTCAGCCGACGCTGCTTGCGCCCGTCCCGTCGTCTTCGGACAGCGAGGCGGGCGTTTCCATGCCCGCCACCGCCTCGTCCGCCGTCGAGAACGATGCGGGCAGGTCGAAGCCGTAGGCAGCGGCGATGGCACGCGCCTGGTCGGCACGCAGCTCCGCGCGCTGCATGTCGCCGCCGTCCTCCAGGTAGGAGGATTCGAGCAGCAGACCGCGTGCGATGTACTCGGTCACGCGCGGGTCGACGCCCGATACCTGCATGACCTGCGCAATCGATTCGGGAGCAAGCGAAAGCAATAGATCGCCGTCCATGTCCGTCGCCGTGCCGACCGCCGCTTCGAGCGTATCCGCCGCCGCAAGCGGATCCTTCTCTTTCTCCTTCTCCTCCCAGCTTTTCCGGATGGATTCGAAGAAGACCAATATCATGCGCATCAGATAATCCTGCTCAAGCATCAGATTCCCTCCGGTGGTGTGATTCCCAGATGCTCGTATGCCCGCCGCGTTGCCTGCCGCCCCTTCGGCGTGCGAATCATAAGCCCCTGCTGCATCAGAAACGGCTCATATACGTCTTCGATGGTATCGGGGTCCTCCGACAGCGCACTTGCGATGGTGGTAAGCCCGACCGGCCTGCCGCCGAACTGCACAGCCAGCACCTGGAGCACGCGGTTGTCCATCGCATCGAGACCGAGGGAATCGACTTCGAAGAAGCTGAGCGCCTGAGCCGCGATGTCCTCGTCGATCGTACCGTCGCCCCGCACTTGCGCCCAGTCTCGCACGCGTTTGAGCAGGCGGTTTGCAAGACGCGGCGTTCCGCGGCTGCGACGTGCGATTTCGAGCGCGCCGTCGGGCGTGATGGGCACGTCCAAGATAGACGCCGACCGCGAGACGATGGCCGCCAGCTCTTCGGGCGTGTAGTACAGAAGCCTGAACACGATGCCGAAGCGGTCGCGCAGAGGACCGGTGAGGAGCCCTGTTCGCGTAGTGGCGCCGATGAGCGTGAAATGGGGCAGATCGAGCCTGATCGAGCGGGCAGCCGGACCCTTGCCCACGACGATGTCGAGCGCATAGTCCTCCAAAGCCGGGTACAGCACCTCTTCGACCATACGGTTGAGACGGTGGATCTCGTCGATGAACAGGACGTCGCCCTCCTCCAAGTTGGTGAGGATAGCAGCCAAGTCGCCCGTGCGCTCGATAGCGGGACCGCTCGTCGTCTTGATGTTGGTGCCCAGTTCGTTTGCGACCACCGTCGCAAGCGTCGTCTTGCCCAAGCCCGGAGGGCCTGAGAACAGGATGTGGTCGGGTGTCTCGCCGCGCTCTTTGGCCGCCTCGAGCATGATGGCCAGCGATTCCTTGATCTTCGTCTGGCCGAGATAGTCCTTCAGATAACGGGGGCGTAAGCTGCGATCGAGAGCAAGGTCGTCTTCCTGAAGCTCGGACGACACCGCTCGCTCGCGGGCGTCGGCGGTGTCAGACGCATCCTTCGACGACCCTCCCGAGGCGCCATGGCTCGATGCGCCCCGACCCCCCTGGTCGGCTGCATCCGCATCGAATACCAAGCCCTCGATTTTAACGTTTGCATTCATGCTTTCCTCCGCCGGGCTCGCATTCGAGCGGCCTGTATTCCTCCCGTCGGTCTGCTACCGTTGAATCGGCTCCGTCTTCTCCGACTCACCGACGGGCGTCAGGGACTTTTCTCCGGCGCGCATCTCTGTTGCCCGGACTATTCGCCCAATCGTTTCAGTGCGTATTGTAGCAGCGCGCTGTCGGACGCCCCCTCGGGTGCGCCCTTGAGCGAAAGCTCCACTTCCGTCGAGGTGAATCCCATCGACAGCAACGCTTCGCGCGCCGTTGCGAGCGCCTCGTCCTCTGCTGCCGCGCTACCGGCCTCCTCGGCGGTGAACAGGTTCTGCAACCCCTGGTCGAGCGAGCCTTTGAGCTCCAGGATGATGCGCGATGCGGTCTTTTTGCCCACGCCCGGAATCTTCTGCACGCGCGCGACGTCCTGATCGGCGACGGCTTGCGCGAATCCTTCGGGCGTGAACGACGACAACGCCGCCAAAGCGACCTTCGGGCCGACACCGCTTACGGTGATCAGCTTCTCGAACAGCGCCTTCTCCTCCATCGACGAGAAACCGTACAGGGACACGCCATCATCGCGCACCTGCAAGTAGGTGAACACCTCGACCTTCTCGCCTACGGAGGGCAGCTTCGACAGGCTGTTCTGCGACATGCCCACTTCGTAGCCGACGCCGCCCACGTCGATGAACGCGCTTCCAACCGTCCTGCCGACGAATATGCCTTTGAGGAATGCAATCATCGCGCGCTCCCCTTTCCTTCGAATCCTTCATGGGTGGTGTAGCAGATGGCAGCCGCCAACGCGTCCGCCGCGTGATCGGGTTTGGGGATGTCATCCAAGCGAAGTAGCTTTCTAACCATGTACTGAATCTGCGCTTTGTCCGCCGTGCCGGTGCCGACGACGGCGAGCTTGATCTGGCGCGGCGTGAACTCGCCCACGTCCAGATCGCCCTCGGCGCACGCTACGAGAGCAGCGCCACGCGCCTGTCCCGTCGCAAACGCCGCTGTGATGTTCTGGCCGAACCATACCGTTTCGATGCCGACCGCAACGGGATGGTAATATGCGATGACCGCTTGAATCTGCTCGTGAATCTTCTTCAGACGCTGTGCGAGATCCTGGTTCGGCGTGGTGGTGACGCATCCGTACGCCTGGCAGACGATACGCGGACCGCGTTGGTGCACGACGCCCCACCCCGTATGGGCAAGCCCAGGATCGATTCCCAGTATGACCCGGTCAGAGGCGGACGCCACGACAACCATCTCCCTTCTACCACGACGGACGATCCACACACAGCACGACGACGGGCGCACCCGATGCGCCACGAGTTCGATGCACATCAGATTCGGGGCGCCGTACGCACATCATGCGATCACGTTCGATATCGCGTGAAAGTATAGAACAAATGTTTGTGTTTTTCAATACTACAATCTTTCTCCGTTTCGTGTCACCATTGCGGCAACGGATGAGGCGAAGCGCCTTTTGCGGTTACTCCCATCCGTAGGCGCACGGCGGCTTGCCTATCGCCTGAAGCGTGCCTTTGCGCACGATAAGGCATATAACCGGGCAATCGCTTTTGCTTCTAGAATGAACGATGCCGCGCGCCCCGATCATCGACGTCCGTCCACTTGGACCAAGCGCGCATCTCGGTTCGCACCGTAAAAAAGCGCGCGGCGGACTCGGACAGACGACGAAAGGCAGGAACCCATGCATATCGCAGATCTTTTCGCCCAGGAGGGGCTCCCGGTCTCGTTCGAGATCTTCCCTCCCCGCGGCGAGCTGGCAACCGAGGAGGCGCGCATGGTCATCTCGCAGCTGGCACCGCTTGCGCCCTCGTTCGTATCGGTGACGTACTCCGCCGGCGGATCGAGCAATTCCAGCCGAACCATCGACGTGGCAAGCGTTGCCAAACGCGACTTCAACCTGACAACAATGGCGCATCTGACCTGCATGGGCGCACGCGAGGCCGACGTCGACACCTATCTGCGCGCCCTCAAGATGACCGGGGTGGAAAACGTGCTCGCCTTGCGCGGCGACCCGGTCGCCGGACGTGAGCCGCTCGATTTCAAGTATGCGAAGGATCTTATCCCGCGCGTGAAGGATGCCGGATTCTGCGTCGGCGCCGCCGCCTATCCCGAGGGCCATATCGACTGCCTTGATTTCAACGCCAATATCGAGCACCTCAAGCAGAAGCAGGATGCCGGAGCGGATTTCTTCGTCACGCAGCTGTTCTTCGACAACCAGTACGCGTATCGCTTTCTCGAAGCTGCGCGCGCGGCGGGCATCACCGTGCCCATCACGTTCGGCATCATGCCCTTCCTGTCGAAGCAGCAGATCTCGCGCATGGTGTTCATGTGCGGTGCCAGCCTGCCTTCGCCCATCGTTAAGCTGCTCGCACGGTACGAAAACGACCGTGCCGCCCTGCAGGCCGCCGGCATCGACTACGCCTGCAAACAGCTCGTCGACCTGGCCGAACACGGCGTCGACGGCGTGCATGTCTACACGATGAACAAACCCCAGATCGCCCGCGCCGCAACCGAGGCGCTGGCTCCCTACCGCAAAGGCTGATTCGCCATGGGCCCGACAGAGCAGCTGCATATCGAGCGAACGGTTCCCGATGCACGCGTCGATCGCGCTGAGGCGTTGCGCTACATCGGCTATGCCGGCCAGCAGATCGACGACGTGCTGTCTGCGCGCTTCGACCGCGTCATCGAGCACTGCGAGCAAGTCGCTAGCCCGTCGTACGCGTACCGCATCATGCCGCTCGAGCGCACCGATGAAGGCATGCACCTGGTCGGGAGCACGCTCACCCTGACAGGCAGCGACATCGCCCGCCATCTGGACGGGGCGAGCGCCTGCGGCGTGCTGGTATGCACGCTCGGGCTTTCGTACGAACGCGAGCTCCAGCAGCTCAACCGCCGCAACGAGCTGGACGGCCTGCTGTTTGGAACCGCCGGATCGTCGCTCGTCGAAAGCGTCGCGGACATCTGCGAAACCGCCATCGTTGCCAAGGCCGCAGCGGCGGGGTTGCGCACGAACACGCGATTCAGCCCGGGATACGGCGACTTGCCGCTGACGCTGCAACCGCTCATCCTCGATGTGCTCGACGCCCCTCGTCGGCTCGGCGTCATCGCCAACGATTCGAACCTGCTCATCCCCACGAAGAGCACGACCGCCTTCATTGGGCTGTTCGACAGCGACCATCTCGTCTCATCAGTTAAACAATCCTGTGCGCAGTGCCCCTGCAAGTCGCACTGCACCCTGAGAAAGCAAGGTACCCCATGCTACCGATAACCGACGGCACCGTACACACGCGCTTGCGCAACGATGTCCGCATCAAAGATGACCGCCTGCGCGCCGTTCTCGACGGTACGTCGTTCCTGTTGTTCGACGGCGCCATGGGCACCATGCTGCAGCAGCGCGGTCTCGACGCCGGCGAGTTGCCCGAACTGCTCTGCATCACGAATCCGGACGAGATAACGGCTATCCACCGCGCATACGTCGAAGCGGGCAGTCTCGTCGCCACCACCAACACGTTCGGGGCGAACGAGCTGAAGCTCGGCAATCGTGCAGCCGTCGAAGACGTGTTCGCACATGCCGTGTCCTGCGCCCGTGCGTCCGGAGCCGCATATGTCGCCGCCGACATCGGCCCGACCGGCGCTCTGCTTGAGCCGCTTGGCACGCTTTCGTTCGACCGCGCCTACGACCTGTTCGCACGCGAGGTCAAAGCCGCCGACGCCGCTGGAGCCGATCTGTTCATCATCGAAACCATGACCGATCTGCTCGAAATGAAGGCTGCCGTGCTCGCGGCGAAGGAGAACAGCGACCTGCCCATCTTCGCCACCATGACGTTCGGCGAGGACGGACGCACGTTTTTGGGAACGAGTCCCGCCGTCGCCGTCGCCGCGCTCGACGCGCTCGGCGTCAACGCGCTCGGCGTCAACTGCTCGCTCGGTCCGGATGCCCTGGCCCCACTCGTCACCGAAATGCTTTCCGTCGCGACCTGCCCCGTCATCGTACAGGCGAACGCTGGCCTGCCCTCGATCGTCGACGGACGGACCGTTTACTCCATTGACCCGCAATCGTACGCGCAATCGATAGCACGCATCGTAGACGCCGGCGCAAGCATCATCGGCGGCTGCTGCGGAACCGACCCTACCTATATTCGGCTTCTCGCAGATGTTCTGGAAAAGCGCGAAACCCCCGCTCCGCGTTCTATTGAGCAGGCACCGCGACTGACGTCCGCGCAGAACCTCGTAGAGCTGCACGGCCGCGACATCGCCGTCATCGGCGAGCGCATCAACCCCACCGGCAAGAAGAAGCTCAAGCAGGCGCTGCGTGACAAGGATTACGATTATGTCATCAACATGGCTCTTGACCAGGCCGAAGCAGGGTCTGACCTACTCGATGTGAACGCCGGCCTCCCGGAAATCGACGAAGGGGCCACGCTCATCGAGCTGGTCAAGCAGATTCAGAGCGTCTGCGGACTTCCGCTCCAGATCGACTCCTCCGACCCCGCGGCCGTCGAAGGCGCCGTGCGCCATTACGCGGGCAAGGCGCTCATCAACTCCGTGAACGGCAAAGCCGACAACCTCGCCGCCGTCCTCCCGATTGCCGCGCACTACGGATGTGCCGTCGTCGGACTCACGCTCGACGAAGGAGGTATCCCCTCAACCGCCGAAAAGCGGTTCGCCATCGCTGAGCGCATTGTCAACGAAGCCAATCGGTACGGCATTCCTCGTGAAGACGTGTACATCGACTGTCTGACCATGGCGGCATCGACCAATCAATCGGAGGTCATCGAAATCCTCCGCACGTTGCGCATGGTGAAGGAGCACTTGGGCGTACGTACCGTTCTCGGCGTGTCCAACATCAGCTTCGGCCTGCCTGCACGCGAGGTCGTCAACTCCGCATTCCTCGCCGCAGCGTTTGCGGCCGGGCTCGACATGCCCATCCTCAACCCGATGAACGAACGGTTCGCCGAAACCGTGGCCGCCTGGAAGCTCCTATGCGGACAGGACGAAGGAGCCACCGCGTTCGTCGAGAACTTCAGCTCGTACAAGCCCATGACGAAGCGCATCGAGGAAACGCGCGCGGAGGCTGCGAGGACAGCGGCTGCTCAAGCGTCCGCGCAGGCGGCAGCCGACGTTGCCGCAGCTGCGACGAATGCCGCCGCGTTGATTGCCCAAGGCATCCCCGTAGGCGGAGCGCCGAAAAGCGCACCGTCCGCCGTCTCAAGTTCCCTGGGCGCTGCAGCTGCGCGGGCGTTTGCGCCCTCCGCAGCGTCTGCACAGGCGACGGCGCCCGCAGCTGCGGCTGGCGCCGTCTTCCCTGTCACGAATGCGTCCAGGGGCGATGTAGGCGCAGTCGCAGAAAACACTGATAGCGCTTCTGATGTGAGCACAAACGGCGCTGCCGCCGACAGCGCAGCGAGCGATATCCCCGCATCCAGTACGCTCGACGCCGCATCCACCGAGCTGCGCGAGCTCGTCATTTCCGGGCGCAAAGGCGCTGCTGGCGAAGCGACGAAGCGCGTCATCGCCGCACACGATCCGCTGTACGCCATCAACGAATGCCTGATTCCCGCACTCGACGTCGTCGGCGATCGCTTCGAAGCAGGCACGTTCTTCCTGCCGCAGCTCATGGCGTCCGCAGAAGCCGCAAAGGCGGGATTCGACGTCGTAAAATCGCAGCTAGCCAGCGAAGGTACGACCAAGGCGGACAAGGGACCGGTCGCACTCGCCACTGTCAAAGGCGACATCCACGACATCGGCAAGAACATCGTGAAGATGCTGCTCGAGAACTACGGGTTCAAGGTGTACGACCTCGGCCGCGACGTGGACCCCTCCGCCGTACTTGACTGCATCCGTGACCACGATGTGAAGCTCGTCGGTCTGTCCGCGCTCATGACGACGACCGTGCACAACATGAAGGTGACTATCGGCCTCATCCACAAGGAATTCCCCGACACGAAGGTGTTCGTAGGAGGCGCCGTTCTCAACGAGGAGTATGCGAAGATGGTCGGCGCCGACTACTACACGAAGGACGCCGCCGCCTCGGCGCGCGTTGCAACAGAGCTTTTCGGCGCATAGCCGAGCCCCCTGGCACACCGACCGGCTCTCTCACACCTTGACGGCTCTTTGCGCCTTGACCGGCACCTCGCAGCTTCGCAAGCACTCAGGGTTATGGGCCAACATGTGCATCTTACGGCCTATCGGCCTAGGCCAGGAAGCGCATCCGTTTCATAGCAGCCACTGCGCTACAAGCAGCTGGAATGCAGGTCGACCCAGCCGACGACTTCTCGCACCTTGGTCAGTCGTTTAACCTTGGTCTGCTCCTCGCGCCTTAGAGAGCCCGCACCTCAACCGGTTCCCCGCACCTTGACAAACGAAAGAGGACGCTGCGCGATTTCTCACGCAGCGTCCTCTTGAGAACAAATATGCTCACTGGCAGTTCAAAGATCGACATCCAAAAGCATGCCAATCTAGCTCACCGGAACTCTGGCCTGGACTCGCTGGGTTCTTGACCTACGCCCTCCGTACTCTTTGCCCATGCCCACCGGAGTTCCTAGCCCATGCTCGCTGGGCCTCTGGCGAATTCGAGTTGGGACCGGTTCAACACCGCCCCAACTCAAGCGAACGTCCTATCAAGAGCTTCCGTAAACAGCTCCAGTGAGACGGCCTGCACCGCCGTTTACTCAGCAGCGTCGAGCGCTTCGGCGATCTCGTCGGTGATGTTCATGGTGTGGTACACGTTCTGCAGGTCCTCGAGCTCGTCGAGCGCGTCAACCAGACGCATGACCTTCATCGCGTCAGACACCGACACGTCGGTCGGGGTGGTCGGAACCATGGTCAGTTCGGCGCCGTGCGTCTCAATGCCCTGATCCTCGAGGCCCTTCTTCACCGCCATGAGGTCGGTCGGCGACGTCCACACGATCCACTGATCGTCATCATCGTCGTAATCCGCTCCGCCAGCCTCGGCAACGGCGAGCATGAACTCGTCCTCGTCCGTCGCGTTCTGCTTGTCGGGAACCTTCTTCTCGCCGCTCTCGATGACCTTCGGGACCATGACCTTGCCCTTGCGCTCGAACTGGAACGCAACGGAACCAGAGGTGCCAAGGTTTCCACCATGATGCGTGAACGTGGAACGGACATCGGCGGCGGTACGGTTGCGGTTATCCGTCAGGGCCTCGCAGTAGATGGCGATGCCAGCCGGGCCGTAGCCCTCGTACACGACGGTCTCGTAGTTCGCGGCATCCTTGCCGGAACCGAACGCCTTGTCGATAGCGGTCTTGATCTTGTCCTTCGGAAGCGAGTAACCCTTCGCCTTCTCGATAGCAGCAGCCAAGGAAGCGTTGTTCTCGGGGTTCGGGTCACCGCCCTCCTTTGCAGCAACGGTGATGTTACGCGCAAGCTTGGAGAACAAAGCAGAGCGCTTCGCGTCCTGAGCCGCTTTGCGGTGCTTTGTAGTGGCCCATTTTGAATGCCCAGACATAGACTTCCCTTCCTGAAACAAAATACTAACGTGGCATTCTAGCACAGCGCGCCCGTGCGCCGGCCTCCTTCGCAGTAACAGCAAACGCAGGTCGTGCAGACGAGCGCCCCCTCACGCAAGCGCGGCTCTCGTTGCGCGGGCACAGCCTCACTCATGCGCACAGCTTCGTTGCGCGGGTGCGGCCTCGTCAGCGCGTACGGCCCTCGTCATGCAGGAGCTGCTTCGTTATGCAGGCACGGCCTCGTTCCGCGGGTGCGGCCTCACTCACAGGCACGACCCCATTACGCGGGCACCACTTCTGCCGCCTCGGATTCGAAGCGCACGTCGATATGGGCACGCGGGCTGAACGCCAGCAACATGTTGAGCGGTGCCGTCAGAACGAGCGGCATGACGTAGCGCACCGATTCGTTCCACAGGGACACGGGTCCCACCAGAAGCACGGCGACCGAGAACAGCATCGGAATCATCGTCTCAAACCGCTGACGGCGGTCGCCATCGCGCGTGCGCCATACGCCGAACAGGCAGAACGCCGGCAAAATGCTCGCCCAGAACGACTTCATCATCAGCAGGTCGACGACGGGCACCGTCATGAGCGCATCCGACAGCGCCGTCACCTGCTCATCGAACAACGTGTACTGCCAGTTGCGCGGCAACTGCAGAAAGCCTTCGAGCGAATGCTGCGAATCGAATCCGTAGGCGAGGTTCGGCCCCGTGGCAAACGTGAACCAGTTGTCAACAAGGCCGGTCCACGCGGTGAAGTACGCTGCCGGCTTGCGCAATCCGGTCTCTGCCCACAGCTCGAGGAAGTCTCCGTAGCGCGCATTCGGCGCCTCGACGTAGCCCTTCACGCCGTCCGCCGCATCCCAGGTGTAGTCGTCGGGGATGTGCTCGAAGCCCATGAGGTAGGTGTCGTCGATAATCGCGCGGCCTTCGGCATCGATGACGGCTGGATCGTTGACCACAACGATGCCGAGCTGCTGAAGCGGCACCGCGAGAATCTCCTGGCGTCCATCGGGAAGGATCGCGCGCCCGACGCCCGCGCTCACCGCCGCCGGGACAATCGTGTTCACGATGAGGTACGTCGCCAACGCCGTGCCTGCAAGCAGTACTCGGGTGCTTCTCCGGCGGGTGACCAGGAACGCTACGACAAGCGAGATGACCACAACGTAGAGCGTCGGCTTCTTGGTGAGCGACACGCAGATCGCGCTGACGATGAGCAGCACCACCCACACCTTGCTGCTGCGCAGGCAACCACCGCGCGTGCGGATGATCTCGGCGTACGCGATCGAGAACATGACGAAGAACGGTATGGACAGCGTATCCTTCACGAGCGATGCCATGAACCACGGAATCGCCGGGAACAAAGCGAAGAACAAAAAGACGACGAGGCGCACCATGCGGCGCACGCGCAAGCGCACGAGGTACGCGACCATCAGACTGCAGGACAGCGCCGCGAGCGCGTCCTGCAGAAGTATCAGCACGAACAGTCCGCGAAACATATTGCCGCCGAGGACATCGAGCCCCAGATTGGCGAACGCCCACAGCAGCATCGTGACGGTGAGCGGATGGTGCGCGGACAGCGCCGTCTCCTGCGGCTGGAGCATCCACATGATCTCGTCCTGTGTATCGCACCAGTACACGCCGGGAAACATCGAGAGCACCCACGGCATCCAGCACAGGAAGATGATGAGCGTCATCAGAAGCACGCTGCGCGCATTCCAGCGGAACAGCGGCGTGTCGTCCGACAGGAAGATGTAGCGCAGCCACGCGCCGAACGTCGTGCGCGGACGTCGTGTGCGCACCGCCCGCGCATCGAACGCGGTATCGCCTTTGGCGGCGGCCATAGCAGCCGTCGGCTCAGCGACGACGACCGTCGCAGACGCTGCCGAGGTTTCGGACGGCGCAGACGTTGCGGTTGCGGACCCCTCCGCGTCCAATGCCGATATGGTCTCCCCTGACGCTGGCCCGTCGGCCTTCACCGTTCGCTTGCCTATGCGCAGCGAGAACGGGCGACTCGCCTGGAACTTCGCCAGAAACGCGTACCCGTACTTGAACACCACGCAGAACAGCAGGACGAACAGCACCATCATGATGTACAGCGCGCCGCCCGTGTAGTCGAGCACGCCTTCGTTCACGTACACCGACGTGCCGCACGCGAACATGAACCCAAGGAAAATCGGCACAAGGTATTCGGGGTTGCGGCGCAAGAGAAATTGCCGCCGCGGTTTCCGCCCTTCATGCTTGTCGGCCATTCATCCCCCTTAGCGCTGGCGCATCGGCTGATCAGGCGCGTTTGCATTGCCCCTTGCCGGAATCAGCAGCGATTCAGCGTTGCTCATCGTCAAGACCGCAAGCACCTCTTCGCCGCCTGTTGTCGGCGCGACGGTGCTGGTGATCGTCGTTGTCGCGAACGCATCGACGTTGCCCGTTGCCGGAATGCGACACAGGACATCACCATGCGTTGCGTAACGTTGCTATTTTCATAGTTCGCCGTTTCATTTTCATATCTACACAAATGGTGCCAGAACTAAATCACAGGACGCGCGCTTTTCCGCTCATCATTTCCACCGGTAACATACGCAACTGAACGTTTCCAGGACTTGCTATGCCGCCCGACATGCGTCTTGACGAGAGCGTCCTTGTTCTATGCGCAACTGGACGCTTCCGGAGCCTGCCATGCCGCAGCTGCGGGAACGCTGGCGGTAATCCTAATCATGCGGCCGGCATTGATAGCCCCCGGCTTTCGCCGCCTGCCCGTCTTCTCCGCGCGGCGTCCAGAACGCGATGGCGAGGGACAGCGGAGCCGTCGCCACGAGCGGCATGACGTAGCGGATGCCCTCGTTCCAAATCGACACCGGTCCCACCAGCAGGAACAGGAATGTTCCCACGAACGGCATGAGCAGCGAAAACCGCCTGCCCCTCTCGCCGCGCCCGCGGGCCAGGATGGCGAATAGGCAGAACCCCGGCACGACGCTCGCCCACAGCGCCTTGCCCACGAAGATGCTCATGCCGGGGACGTACCCCAGCACGCCGGTGATAGCCTCGAGCGCTCCCGCCGCCGCCGCTTCGGGCTCGTAGCCCGGCAGCGCCATGAATTCCTCGTTGATTTCGCCCGAATAGAAGTTGAACACCAGGTCGGGCGTGGGTCCGAACGTGAACCAGTCGGCGACGAGCCCGTCCCATGCCTCCACGTAGGAAAGCGCATTCGCAGGGGCCTCTTCCGCCCACAGCTTCAGAAACGCCCCGTAGTCGGCGCCTTCGGGCTCGCTGTAGCGCTTGACGCCATCCGCGCACATCCAGTTGTACGCATCGGGGATTCCGGCGAAACCCATGAAGTACGTCTGGTCGACGATCGCCCGATCCGCCGTGTCAAACGACTGGGGGTTATGGCGCACCGCGTTGGCGAGCTGCTGCATCGGTAGCGCCAGCGCCTCCTCGCGACCGTCCGGCACGATCTGGCGATTGAGCGGCCCGGTCACGATGGCGGGCATGAGCAGATTGGCGCACAGCACGATGACGATCGAAAGCGCAGGCCACACAGTCTTCGCACGCCAGCCGCGCACCGATGCGATCGCGAACACGGCGCACAGGCACACGATGTAGAGCCCCGGTTTCTTCGTGAGCGCCAACAGCAATGCGCTCGCGCACAGAAGGACGAGCCAACCGGGATGGCGCAGCGACGCGCCGCGCATGCGCATGCATTCGACATACGCAAGCGCGAACAGGATGAAGAACGGAAGCGACAGCGTGTCCTTCGCCAAGGTTCCCATGAACGTCGGCAGCGGATAGAACAGCGCGCAGAACGCGAACGCCACGGCAGCGGCCGCGCGCGGCAGCCGCAGCTTTCCGTTCAGGTAGCAGCACAGAGCCCCGAGAGAGAACGCGCATGCGGCGCTTTGGATGAGTACGAGCGCGTAGATGCCGGTGAACGCGTTGCCGGACCCATCGAGGCCCAGTTGCGCGAACCACCCCATGACCAGGGTGTCGAACAGCGGATGCTGCGCGAGAATCTTCCAGTAGTCGTTGAGCGCCCACGCAACCTGATTAGCGGTGTCGGCCCAGAACACGCCCGGGCACATGGCCAATAGCCACGGAAGCCAGCAGGCGAAGATGAGCGTTCCGGTGAGCACGATGCCAAGCGCGTCCCAGCGAAGAAGCGGCGAGGACGAGGACAGGAAGAACCGCCCGAACGCGCTGCGCGAACCGCGACGGCGCGCCCTCGCCGACCGCGAGCACGACGCGGCCTTGCCGGAGGTGCGGCGTCGCACAGCAGGTCGAGCACCGCCGGAGTTTGCGCGCGCGGGGGTCGATGAGGCATCAGCGCCAACGCATGACCGCCGCACGCTTGCGCTTCCGCCCTCGCGCGCAGCCTGTGCATTCGCGTGCGCACTCCCGCCCTCGCGCACCTGCGCCCTCTGGGCGTGCGCGTTCGCGCAGCGCCGCTTCTCCAGCGCTGCGTACACCCACGCATACACAACGCAGAACACGATGCTGAACAGGACGGACAGCACATAGGCAATCGGGTTGGCCAGGTTGAGCGTGCCGAGCGACAACGCCACGGCCGAGCAGCAGCCGAACTGCACGCCCAGAAGAATCGGCACCACGTACGCCGCCTTCGCCGGCACGGCGATGCCAGCCCGGCGGAATCTCCCCTGCTCGTTCAACCAGACGGGGATGGCACTGCGCCGTCCCCTGCCGTGTGCGGCCGTCGCCGCTGCGCGCTCAGGCATCCGCAGCGTCATCCGACGGCTACATAAGCTGACGCAGCAGCGCCATCGCCGTCGTGCGGTCGAGTCCCAGCTGCTCCAGAAGCTTCACGCCCGTGTTCTGGCCGAACGCCGGCGTGCTCCAGATGCGCTCGCCTGCATCCGGGTAGGTCAGAACGCCCTCGCGCACCATCTCGGCCGTCACATCGACGTAGCCAGCGGCCGCCTTGACGACCAGCTCGTCGATTTCGGCATCCGAAAGCGTGCGCACCGCGCGCGCAGGCGCGCCGATGATGAGGCTGCGCGGCGGAAACTCCTTGTGCTCGGTGACGAGGGCGCCCGCTCCCACCAGGGAGTACTCGCCGATATGCGCATGGTCCATCACGATGGACCCCATGCCGATGAGCACGTTGTCGTCGATGGTGCAACCGTGCACGATGGCGCCGTGACCGACCGTCACGCCATCGCCGATAGCAAGCGGAGACCCGCCGCTCGTGTGCAGCGAGCAGTTCTCCTGGATGTTCGTGCGTGCGCCGATGCGGATGGAGTCCGCGTCGCCGCGGATATGCGCGCCGGCGAACACCGACGATTCGGAACCAACCGCCACGTCGCCGATGATCGACGCGTACGGCGAGAGCCGGCACGTGGGATCGAGCTCCACCTGAGAATAGCTGGGCGTCGCGAGCGTCATCTTGTCGGGCTCTGCCGCACCGGTTGCGACTTCGTCATCCGACCGCTTTCCCCCATGCGAAAGCGGCGTGTTGTCAGCTATATAGCTCATTGGTCCTTGCGCTCCCACAGTCCGGTCTTGCCGCCGTCCTTGAGCAGTAGCCGCACGTCGGTGATTTCCATGCCGCGGTCGACCGCCTTGCACATGTCGTAGATGGTCAGGCATGCGATGCTCGCCGCCGTGAGCGCCTCCATCTCGATGCCGGTCTTGCCGGTCACGCCCGTCGTCGTGGTCACGTGAATGCCGACGCGGCCGTCTTCGCGCTCGCCCTCGAACACCGGCGCGCACTCGACCTTCGCCTTGGTGATGGGAAGCGGATGGCACATCGGGATGATGTCGCTCGTCCGCTTGGCGCCCATGATACCCGCCACGCGCGCGCATGCGAGCACGTCGCCCTTCGCCGCCTTCCCTTCGACGATCATATCGAGGGTCGAGCGGTGCATGGAGATGAACCCCTCGGCCACGGCGATGCGCTTCGTCACCGCCTTCTCTGAAACGTCCACCATACGGACGTCGCCGTTCTCGTCGATATGCGTCAGATGCTTTTCGTCACTCATCGTTGCTCCTCGGTTCGTACGCGAACACAGTATGCCCGCCTACCCTGAAATTTCCTGAAACCAAAGCCGTCCCCAGACTAAACGAAAGCGCGCCCGCCTGCACGGACGCGCCTCGCATTATCCGCCGATCTGGCTCATGCGGCGTTCGGTGCCCACCCGGTCGTGATGTTCGTCGGGCTTCATGTCGAGCGCTTCGAGGAAGCACTCGTACACCGCCTCGTCTCCACCTTCGCGCAGCGCCGTGCGCACGTCGATCTCACGATCGGAGAACAAACACGGACGCAGCTTGCCGTCGGCCGTCAGGCGCAGGCGGTTGCAGTCGCCGCAGAAGTGGCGCGACAACGGCGAGATGAATCCCACCGTGCCCTTGGCTCCCGGGAACGCGAAGTAGCGCGCCGGCCCCCAGCCGAGCGGAGCGTCATCGCCGCCGATGGGCTCTAGCGGCGCCAGACCCTCGGCCTTGGCGCGCTCGTTGATGATGTCGAGCAGCTCCTCGCTGGGAACGACGTCCTCGGGGCCCCAGCCATGGCCGTCAATGCCCTCGCTTTCGCCGACGGGCATGTACTCGATGAACCGCACGTGCAGCGGCTGGTCGATCGACAGCTTGGCGAATCCCAGATAGTCCTGGTTGAGCTGCCGCACGACCACCGAGTTGATTTTGACGGGATTGAACCCGGCTTCGAGCGCCGCATCGATGCCGTCGAGCGTGGTCTGGATGCTGCCCAGACGCGTGATCTTGGTGAACTGCTCCGGATCGAGCGTGTCGAGCGATATGTTGACGCGCGACAGCCCCGCCTCCTTCAGCCCGTCGGCCATGCGCGGCAACAGCACGCCGTTCGTCGTCATCGAGATGTTCTCGATGCCCGGCATGTTGGCAAGGTCGCGCACGAGGTCCGTCACGCCCAGGCGCACGAGAGGCTCGCCGCCCGTCAGACGTACGCTCCGAATGCCGATGCGCGTCGCCACGCGCGCGATGCGGGCGATTTCCTCGATGCGCAGGATCTCGTCGTGCGACATGAGTTTGACGCCCTCGGCGGGCATGCAGTAGATGCAGCGCAGATTGCAGCGGTCGGTTAGCGAAATGCGCAGATAGTCGATGGTGCGACCGTGTCCGTCTTTCATCGGTCCTCCTCACTCCACGTGTCCCGATGGCAAGAACCCCTCTACCCGCCCAAGCGGCCGAGCGACCGGTTGGTCACGCGACCGAACGGCTTCGCAACCGAACGCCGTCCGGCGGCCACGACGACCGAGCGATGCTCGAGGCAGCCAGGCGGTTGCGGCCGAGCGATGTTCGAAGCGGCCGAGCGGCCAAACCCGAGCGGTTGGGTGTCCCTGTTCTCAAGCGTTGGCACACGATTATATTGAATCGGATGCGACTTTACTTCTTCCCTGTGAATAAATGCAAGCGAACTATATTTTACCGTAACGGTTCGTCACTGTTCGTCACTATTTAGGGCGAGACTTGACAGAAAAGAGGGAGTCGTCGGCCGCCGGCGTCTGCAGCACATGCCGTCGCACGCAACCGCGGCGCACGCCAGGGACCGTCGTCCGCATGACGCGGGCGACGGCGGCAGGCACGACACAGGACGCCAGCCGGCATCGATCTTCCGACCGTCGCAGCGCCAGCCGCCGGCCCCGCAGCAACCGCCCGCCGGCCACAGCACGCTGGCTGCCGGCCCCGCCGCAGCACCAGCCGCCGACCCCGCGATGCTGCCTACCGGCGACCCGCATGCCGATGCGCACCCCTACCGGCAGACCACGTACAGCCGGTCCTCCGGGAAGCGAATCCACACCTCGTCGCCCGTCTGCGGCAGGTCCTCCGGCTTCACTTTGAGCTTGTCGACGCGCCAAGCGAGATGCTGGTGCAGGTACTTCATCTCGTTCTCGTCTGCGGCGACGAGCGGCTCGGCGTCGGCGGAGCGGTCGAGGAACTGCAGCATGACCGAGCGGTCGAAGCGCGCGTCGGTCACCCCGTCGCAGCGCATGCGGTACGTGTTGGGCCCCGGCCCGTCCGCCCGCTCCAGGTAGAACGCGCGGATGCCCACGTACTTGATGTCGTCGGGCACGTCGCACGCCAGGTCGATGTCCACGCCCCACCGCGGCGCGTGGACGCGATGGTCGCCCGTGCGCACGACCTCGGTCACGTTCTTCACGCCCGACAGCTTCATGCCCGCCTCGGACTGCGGGTTGTTGATGAGAACGTCAGGCTCGGCGATTTCCATCACGTGCCCCGCGTCCACCACGGCGATGCGGTCGCACAGGCGCACGGCCTCGTCGATGTCGTGGCTCACGTACAGGATGGTCCCCGAGAACGCCTCGAACAGGCTGAACAGGTTCTGCTGCAGCACGTCCTTCAGATGCGCGTCGAGCGCCGAGAACGGCTCGTCCAGCATGAGGATGCCCGGCCGCGCCGCCAGCATGCGCGCGAGCGCCACGCGTTGCTGCTGGCCGCCTGACAGCTGCAGCGGATAGCGCTTTTCAAAGCCCTTCAGGCCGAACCGCTCGAGCTCGCGAGCGACGATGCCCCGCCGCTCTTCCTTGGCAACCGCGCTGTCGATGCCCGCGGCGATGTTGGCCTCAACCGTCATGTGCGGGAACAGCATGTAGTTCTGGAACAGTAGCGCCGTCTTGCGCTGCTGCGGCGACAGGTTGATGCGCGCCGCGGAGTCGAAGTACGTCGTGCCGTTGACCTGGATGACGCCCTCGTCAGGCCGCTCGATGCCGGCGATGCAGCGCAGCGTCATGGACTTGCCGCAACCGCTTTCGCCGAGAAAGCCGAGCGTTTCGTCCTCCGCATCGAGCGCCACCTCCAACGTGAAGGCGGCGAGCTTCTTCTTGATGTCGATATGCAGGCTCATCTATTCACCCAGCCTTTTGCGATAGCGCTGCGAATGCGAGGAGTACACGTTGATGAACAGGATGACGGCGAACGAGATGAGGATGACCACGATCACCCAGAACAGCGCGACGTCGGTCTGACCGCCCATCCAGTCGAAGTAGATGGCGATCGGGATGGTCTGCGTGATGCCCACGTAGTTGCCGGCGAAGAACAGGGTGCAGCCGAACTCGCCCATGGCGCGCGCGAACGCGAGCACCGTGCCCGCGGCGATGGACGGCCAGGCGAGCGGCATCATGAGCCGCCCGAAGATCTTGCCCTCGCTCCAGCCGAGCGTGCGGGCGGCGTCGAGCATCATCGGGTCGAGCGCCTCGAACGCGCCGCGCACCGTGCGGTACATGAGCGGAAAGCCGACGACGATGCAGGCGATGACGGCGGCGGGCCAGGTGAACACGATGTTCAGGCCGTGCGCGATGAACCAGCGACCGACCGCGGTCGACGAGCCGAACAGCAACAGCAGCAGAAAGCCGCAGACCGTCGGCGGCAGCACCATCGGGATGGTGAAGATGGTGTCGAGGATGCCTTTCACGCGGTCGTTCACGCGCATCGTCCACCAGGCGGCGAACAGGCCCAGGATGAAGATGACGGCGATGGCCACGAGGGTCGTGCGCAGCGACACCCACAGAGGCGACCAGTCGAGCTTCTGGAAGAACGCGCCGAGCGCTGCAAGCCCCGTGGCCTTTTCCTTGACGACCGTGTCCGCCGCAAGCTTGACCTGGCCGGATTCCATGTACTGGGCACCGGTGCGACCGTCGTCGGACTCGGCGAGCGTGCAGGTGGTGTAGTAGTAGCCCGGCTCCAGCTGCACGTCGAACTGGTAGGTGTAATCGCCGTGCGTCACGGTGTCGGACGTGGTGAAGTAGTACGTAAGCGACAGCTTGCCGAGCTCCTTGCCGCCATCGGCGGCGGCGCGGTCGATGGCGACCAGCGTAGTGAGGAAGTCCTGTTGGAACTTCGCATCGGCGATGTCGATGCCGAGCGCGTCCGCCGTCGCCTGCGGGATGTGGACGATGGCGAAGCTGTCGCCCACGACGACGCTGAACGCGCCCTCGCCCGCCTCGGTCCAGCGGTAGCCGTAGTACGCATCGTTGTACGTCTTGTTCGTTCCCTTGTTCTGGCGGATGAACGAATCGATGCCGTACGACGCGCTCGAAAGCAGCGCAGCATCGCTCTTCTCCGCCAACGCGACGTTGCCGTCGGTGTCCGCGCTGACCGTCGATGCGACCAGCGGCGTGCCATCGGAAGCGAGCAGCGTGCCCGTGGTTGCGGCAAGCGCCTGGTGCGGCGCGGCCATTCCTGCGAGCAGCGCGACCACGCATGCGCACACGAGCATCATCACGATCCCCTTGCGAGCACGCCGCTCGTTTCCGAGCACCGCGCCGAAGCGCATCCTCAAAGTGTCCTGCGTCACGCGAACCCTCCCATCGAGGCAGCGGGTCCCAATCCCGTTGCCGTGCCCCTCTCACGCGCAAGATGAGCGCCAGCGCTTCTCCCTTCGCGCCGACGCTCATCAGCAATGCGCGCACCCCCTGCGGGGCGCCTGTTCTATTCCGGTGTTAGGCCAGCTCGAAGCCGTACTTGGCGAAGATCTGCTGAGCTTCCGGATCGGTCGTGCAGAAGTTCAGGAAGTCCTTCGCGGTCTCGGCGTTCTTGCTGCTGGTGCAGACGGCGCCGGGGTACTTGATAGCCTTGTGGTAGTTGGCCGGGACGGTCAGGATGGCCTGGATGCCGTCATAGCGGTAGATGTCGGAGGAGTACACGAAGCCGACATCGCACTGGCCCTGCTTGACGTAGGACGCGACGGTGCCCACCTTGTCGGCGCCATCGTTCATCTTGTTGGCGACGGAATCGTTGTACGTGACGGAGATCTTGCCGTCAGCATCGGTGGTGGTGGTGCACAGGCCGGCCGTCTCGAGCGACTGGACGGCGTACTTGCCGGCGGGAACCGTGTTGGGCTCGCCGATGGCGATGGAGTTGATGTCGGAGCTGGTGCCCAGGTCCTCAACCGACGAAATCGTGATGCCGCTGTTCTGCGACGCGCACACGACCAGGTCGTTCAGGAACATGTCGGCACGCGTGGAATCGTCGATCGAGCCGTTCTTGGACGCGGAGTCCATCGACGACGTGGATGCGGCGATGAACGCGTCGGCGGACGCGCCGGACTGCAGCTGGGCGACCAGGTCGCCGGAAGCCTTGAACTGCGTGTCGGAGAACGTGACGTTCGGGTGCTTCTGCGTGTAGAGCGCCTGAACTTCGGGCAGCGCCTTCTCGAGCGAGTTGGCCGCGAAGATCTGCAGTTCGACCTTCTGCGACGACGACGATGCCGCCTGCGAGCTGGACGCCGCCGAGCTCGAGCTAGAACTCGAGCTGGAGCTGCCTGAACAGCCGACGAGCGCGAACGCACCGGTGAGAGCCAGCGCGCACACGACCGCCACGAGTGCCTTGGTGCGGTGCTTCATGGTGATTCCTCCCCTGTTGGATGACCCTTGTGAGCCCTTCCCTGACGTCGCCTTCTTGCAGCGCACCGATCCTCCTATCGGCGCCCGCGCATGCGATGCCCGGTCTTTCTTGCAAAGACGTTGACGATTCTATTTCTTTACGGAATTATCGTCAATTCCAAATATTCTACCCTCCGTTGATTTGTTAACGGATAGAGACTCTTGGCCAAATAAATGCCAGGTGAGGATACATGGGATTAACAGGCTTTTGAACTGGGATAACGCAGCGCACAACCGCCCCGAAGCCGCGTTTGCGCCCGCGGCTTGTTCACTGTTCGCAGATTAAGAAAGTTGGCAGAACGGCCCCGAACGGCCTCGTTTTCGGCGCGAATGCTCCAAGGGGACGAACGGGCCGTGCGCCTACTCCGCAGCAGGCGCCTCGCCCGTCTCGAGAATCTGGAGCAGCTGCTGTTCGTCGAGCACCGGCACGCCGAGCGCGACCGCCTTGTCGTACTTCGACCCCGCCGATTCGCCGGCCACCACGTAGCTCGTGCGCTTGGACACGCTGCCCGACACCTTCGCCCCGCGCGCCTTGAGCGCGTCGGACGCCTGGTCGCGCGTCATGCCGCTCTGCACGAGCGCACCGGTCAGCACGAACGTCAGCCCCGCAAGCGTCTGAGGCAGCGCGTCTTCCGTCGACGGCGCCTCGTCGGCCATGTGCACGCCGTGCTTCTGCAACCGCTCGATGACCTCGATGTTCTGCGGCGTCCGCAAGAACACGTAGATGCTGTGCGCGATCTTGGGGCCCACGCCGTCGATGGCCGACAGCGCCTCCTCGTCCGCCTGGCGCAGCGCGTCCATGGACGGGTACGCCGCCGCGATGCCCTGGGCCATCGTCTTGCCCACGTGGCGGATGCCGATGCCGAACAGCACGCGTGCGAACGGACGTGTCTTGCTCTCCTCGATCTGCGCCATGATCTTCTTCGCCGTAACCTCGCCCAGGCGGATGGGCGCGCCCTCTTTGTTCACGCGGCCCATGTCGAGCAGCGACAGCTCAACGGCGTCGAGCGTGTAGAAGTCCGCCACGTCGGTGAGCCGGCCCGTGTCCACGAGGCGCCCCACGATCTCGTCGCCCATGCCGTCGATGTCCATGGCGTCGCGGCTCGCCCAATGCACGAGTCGTTCAAGCGCCTGAGCAGGACAATCGATGGAAATGCAGCGGTAGTCCACCTCGCCTTCCTCGCGGATGACGGGGCTTCCGCAGCTCGGGCACGTATCCGGCATCTTCCACGGCTGGGAATCGGCGGGGCGCATGCCCAGCACCGGGCCCAAGATCTCGGGGATGACGTCGCCCGCCTTGCGCACGATGACCGTGTCGCCGACGCGGACGTTCTTGCGGCGCACCTCGTCCTCGTTGTGCAGCGTAGCGCGCGACACCGTGGAGCCCGCCACGACCACCGGCTTGAGCTCGGCGACCGGCGTCAGCTTGCCCGTGCGGCCCACCTGCACCGTGATGTCGGTAAGGATGGTCTCCTGCTCTTCGGGTGGGAATTTGAACGCGATGGCCCAGCGCGGCGCGCGTGCCGTGAAGCCCATGGCGCGCTGCTGGTCGAACGAGTTGACCTTCACCACGACGCCGTCGATGTCGTAGGCCAGCGACTCGCGCCGGCGGATGGCCTCCTCGCAGAAGGCGCGCACCTCCTCGCGCGAATGCGCGCGGATGACGTCGGGGTTCACGTGGAATCCGGCCTCACGCAGCCATTCGAGCAGCTCGAACTGGCCCGGCGCGGTGATCGACGCGTCGTCAGCGATGGCGTAGATGAACGTGGACAGGTCGCGCCCTGCCGTGATGGCGGGGTCCTTCTGGCGCAGACTGCCGGCGGCGGCGTTGCGCGGGTTGGCGAAGGGCTGCTTGCCGTTGCGCTCGGCGGCGGCGTTGAGCGCCTCGAAGCTCGATTTGGGCATGTAGACCTCGCCGCGCAGCTCGAGCGCGCCCTCGCGCGCCAAGCCGGGCAGGCCCTCCTCGCGCATGTGCAGCGGCACGTCCTTGATCGTGCGGATGTTGACGGTCACGTCCTCGCCGGTGGTGCCGTCGCCGCGGGTGGCCGCGCGCACGAGCACGCCGTTCTCGTACGTGAGCGCGATGCCCGACCCGTCGATCTTCAGCTCGCAGTCCATCTCGGGGAATTCGCCGAAGAACTCGACGACACGGTCCATCCACGCATCGAGTTCGCCCAGGTCCATGGCGTCGTCGAGCGAGTACATGCGCTGCTCGTGGCGCACGGGCGAAAACTGGTCGCCCACGTAGCCGCCCACGCGCTGGGTGGGCGATGTGGGCACGATGAGCTCTGGATGCGCGGCTTCGAGCGCGCGCAGCTCCTCCATAAGGGAGTCGAACGCCGCGTCGGAGATAACCGGCGCGTCCTTGGCGTAGTACAGGTACGAGTTGTGCTCGATTTCGCGGCGAAGAGCCTCGACGCGCGCGACGACGTCCTCATCCGCGGTTCCGTCGAACAGGCTCGGCTGGGATGCGGACGCGGGGCCGACAGCGGCGGGCGCCTGCGTTGCGGACACGGAGTCTGCCGAAGCGGGCGCAGATGTTGCGGATGAAGGGTCTGCGGCGGTGTTCCCATCAGCCGTGGCGTCTGCGGCGTTGGCAACGTCTTCCCCGGCCGCGACGCCTGCAGCCGGCCCCTTGGCCGCCTGCTCAGCGGGTGCGGGCGCCGGCCGCACAGCCGTTGCCCACGTCTGCGTCACCGGATTGTCCGTACGTGCCGTTTCGCTTGCGTTTTCCCCGGTCATAAGCTTCTCCTTGCATCGCACGCAGCGCGCTCGGCCGAAGCGCCGGGCCAGGAGCGCCTATGCGAAAAAGCGGTCCTCGTTGTAGCCGCGCACGATCATCGAGACTCCGCGGACGAGAAGGTAGATGCCCATCAGAACGACGATGGTCGACGGCGCGACGAACAGCATGATACCGCAGAGGATGCCGACGACGCCGGATGCCACGCTGAGCGAACCGAAAGAACCATGCACCTTGCGCATCGCCTGCGCGCTGGACAGCTCGAAGATGCCGAACACGATGAACGCGATGCCGATGAGCCACGGAAGCACGACCGACAGCGCACGGGGGAACACGATGAGCAGCAGGCCCACGATCAGGTCGAGCACGCCGTACGTGGTCAGCCACGGAGCGACGACGACCGACCCGCGCATCTGTCCCGTCGTCACCAGATCGACGATGCCCGACACGATGAGCACGATGCCCGCAATGGCAGTGAGCGTCACGAGCGAGCCCTGCGGCCACACGAGGAAGACGATTGCCACCACCGAGAGGAGGGCGCCAGCGCCGACGACCTTCCAATCGCGTTCGTGTTTGATCGGCTGCAATCCGTCATAGCGTGCCATAGGGTCCCCTTTCACTAGCCTTCGCACGAAGACAATTCTCTCACAGCGGCGGGCAGGGAGCCGACGACGTCTTCGGCGGAAACGCTGATGTCACCCAACCGTTCCGCTGCGTCGCGACCCGCGCGCGCATGGAGCTCCGCCGCGAGCACGCCGGCATCGAGCGGCTCCAACCCCTGCGCGAGCAGGCTCGCCGTCATGCCGGCGAGCACGTCGCCCGTGCCGGCCTTCGCAAGCGCAGGCGTTCCCGTCGTGACGGCGACGGTGCGCACGCCGTCGGACACGTAGGTGTCAGGGCCTTTGAGAACGACGACCGCGCCGAGCAGCTGGGAAAGCGTGCGCGCCATCGCGGCCGGCCCTGCCGCGCGCGCGTCATCGAGCACCTATGCCGCCGCGGCGT